>JBIOVX010000212.1:0-54392 GCA_044868005.1 Thermoanaerobaculia bacterium
CTGGGTGCGAAGCGCCTGACCTAGCCTGGGCGGGGACAAGCCCCGCCCCTACATTCCTCGTCCAGCAACGCCTCATCTCATATAGGGCCGGCGGCCGTGGCCTCGCTCCGAGACGTGGACGTGCTCGTGATCCTCCTCATCCTCCTCGCCCGAGCCTTTCAACGCCTCCAGGGCCGCCGGCAGGATCTCGATCAGATCTCCCGCGGCGAGCGGCGCCTCCCCCAGCCGGCTCGCGGCGAGATCGCCGGCCAGGCCGTGGAGATAGACCGCGAGGAGCGTGGCATCGAGGGCGTCGAGACCCTGGGCGAGAAGGCCGGCGAGGAGGCCGGTCAGCACGTCGCCGGTGCCGCCCGTCGCCATGCCCGGATTGCCCGTGGGATTGACGAACACCGCCGCGCCGGAAGCCACCAGGGTGAGATGGCCCTTGAGCACGACGATGGCGCCGGTCTCCTCGGCCGCGCCGCGGGCCGCCGCCAGGCGGTCCTCCTGAATCTGCGCGGTGGAGATACCCAGCAGGCGTCCGAGCTCGCCGGGGTGCGGCGTCAGGATCGTCTCGGCCTTGCGCCTGGCGAGGTCTCCGGCGCGGCCGGCGAAGGCGTTGACGCCGTCGGCGTCGATCACCAGCGGCAGCGGGCATTCCAGGACGATGCGCCGGATGGCCGCCGCCGTCGCCGGCTCCTGGCCCAGCCCCGGCCCGAGCGCGAGGGCGGTCTTGCCCTCGGCCGCGTCGAGCAGCACGTCGGCCGCCCGCTCGGCGATCTGGCCGGCGTCGCCCGCCGGCAGGCCGAGGGTCATCGACTCGACCGAGCCCAGGTCCACCGTCTGCAGGATCGGCTCCGGCACCGCCGCCGTGACCAGCCCGGCTCCGGCGCGCACGGCGGCGCGGGCGGCCAGGATGGCGGCGCCGGCCTTGCCCGGCGAGCCGGCCGCGATCAGCGCGTGGCCATAGTCCCCTTTGTGGCTGCCGGGCTCGCGCTCCGGCAGCAGCTCCGCCAGCTCCTCGCCCATCAAAAGGTGGAGGTCTCCGCTCTCCTCCTCGACCTCTTCGACCAGCCGCGGTGGAATGCCGAGATCGGTCACCACCATCTCGCCCACGGCGTCCGCGGCGGGAGGAAAGACGTGGGCCATCTTGGGCGCGGCGAAGGTCACCGTGAGGTCCGCCCTCACGTGCGGCCCGATCGGCCGCGCCTGGCTGCCCGCGAGGCCGCTCGGCAGATCCACGGCGACGCAGGGCGCCGGCAGGGAATTGACGGCCTCCACGGCCTGCGCGAAGAGGCCCTCGAGGGGGCGGGAGAGGCCGGTGCCGAACAGCGCGTCCACCACCACGTCGCACTCGGCCGCCGCCTCCACCGCCGCCGCCAGGCCGTCGCCGGACGCGACCTCCAGGATCGGCACCTCGGCCTTGCGGCAGATGTCGAGCTGAACCGCCGCGTCGCCGGAGAGCTCGCGGCCGCCGGTGACGAGGAACACCCGCACCTCCCAACCGCGCACCACGAGATGGCGGGCCACGGCGAGACCGTCGCCGCCGTTGTTGCCCGGACCGCAGAAGACCGCCACGGACTCGGCGTCGCCGAAGGCCTGGCCCAGCGCCTCGACGACGCCGATGGCGGCGTTCTCCATCAGCACGAGGCTGGGAATGCCGAGATCCTCGATGGCGGCGCGATCCACCTCGCGCATCGCCTCCGCGGTCAGGATCCTCATGCGGCTCCCCTCACCGATAACCGCCGCCAGGACCGCAGCAGCTCGCGCGTGTGCGGACAGCCGAGATCTCCGTAGATCATCTGCCCGGCGAGGCGGCGCAGATCCTCCGGCGTGTCGACATCCGCCGCCACCGGCAGCATCTCGACGGCGAGGCCCAGCTCGCGGCAGCGCTCGAGGGTGGCCGGCAGGACCCGCTCCGTGCTCCAGGCGATCTCCTCGAACAGCCGCGGGGAGACGGCGCCGGCCGCGAGAGCGATCAGGTAGTAGCCGCCGTCCTCGGCGGGGCCGAGCACCACGTCGGCGCCGGCCTCCACCTTGGCGAAGGCGAGATGCACGACTCCCAAGGGCAAGGTGGGATGATCGCTGCCGATCGCCGCCACCACGGCGGCCTCGCGCGCCGCCTCCGAGAGCGCGTGATGGAGCCGCGCGCCGAGATCACCTCCACGCTGGCGGTCACCCGGCAGCGGTCCGGCCGGGACGTCCTCCTCCACTTCGAGCGCCCAGGCGAGGCGCAGATCGAAGTCGCCCTCCCGCAGCCGGTCGAGCAGGTCGGCCAGAAACGCGGCGTGCAGATCCGCCGCCTCGGCGGCGCTAAGATCGCCGATCAGACGCGTCTTGACGCGCCCCTCCCTGGCGGGCTTGGTGAACAGGAGCAGGCGGCGGGAGGAGGGGAACACGGGGCGGGATTGTATCTGATCATGATTCTCACCCTCCTCACCGACTTCGGCACCGCCGACTACTACGTCGCCGCCGTCAAGGGCACCGTCCTGCGGCTGGCTCCGGGAACCACTATCGTGGACGTCTCGCACGAGGTGCCCCTCGGCGACGTGGAGACGGCCGCCTTCCTGCTGGCCGCGGCGGCTCCGGCCTTTCCACAGGGCACCGTCCACCTGGCGGTGGTCGATCCCGGGGTGGGCAGCGAGCGGCGCATCCTGGCCGTCCGCACGGCTGAGGCCTGGTTCCTGGCGCCCGACAACGGCCTGCTGACGCCGGTGCTGGACGGCGCCCTTTCCATCCGCTCGGTGGAACGAAGCGATCTCTTTCTCCCCAGTCCCGGCCAGACCTTCCATGGCCGCGACCGTTTCGCACCCGTGGCGGCCTGGCTCCTGCGGGGAGAGCCGGAAGCCGAGCTGGGACCGGAGATCGGCGACGCGAGGCGGCTGCCGGCCCCGCCGCCGCAGCGGTCTCCCGGGCGGATCTCGGGCCGCATCGTCCACGTCGACCGCTACGGCAACCTGGTCACGAACATACCCGTCGCCTGGCTGCCGGACGGTCCCTGCCGCGCCGAAGTGGCCGGGCGTGCGGTCACCCGCCGAGCCGGTCACTACGCCGAGATCCCGGACGCCGAGGCGGCACTGCTCGCCGGCTCGCTCGGCACCGTCGAGCTCTCCCTGAACCGGGACGACCTCTCCCGCCGCTGGGGGATCAGCCGGGGCGCCGAGGTGAAGATTCTTTGGAACGAATCTTGAAGAGATTTCCCTAGGATGTGTGCCGAGGCGGCGGCGCCTTCCAGCGACTCGGCTAGAATCAGCGCTAGTTCGAGGCCGCGTCTGCCCGACCGGTCTGTGGGAAGGAGCGAGTGGCCATGACCAAGTGGGAGTACAAGATCATCAACATCCGCAGCGAGAACTACCGCCTCGATCCCAACTCCGCTACTCAACTCAACCAGCTAGGAGAGGAGGGGTGGGAGCTGGTCTCGATCACGTCCGTGAACTTCAAGACCGGCGCGACGGACAACATCGCCATGGTCTTCAAGCGGCCCGTCGCTACTTCTTGAGCTTCTTCCGCCGCCGGCCGCGGCGGCGCAGCGCCAGGGCGAATCCCGCGGCGCCCACGGCGGCCGCCATCAGCCAGACCTTCCGCTTCGGGATGCTCCCCACCTCGGTCTGCACCGCGGTGCGCACTTCGGCCAGCCGCATCTCGGCCTCGCGGCGGCTCTCCTCCAGGCGGCGCTCGGAGGCGCGCCGCGCTTCTTCCAGACGGCTCATGGCAGATCCCTCCCCAAGGATTCTCCGCGGTCTGCGGGGGACTCGACGTCCACCGTCTTCGGCTGGGCGAGCAGACCGTGCTGCCACCAGTCGAGATGGCTGTCCACCCGCCGCCGCACGGTCTCGACGGGGTTCTCCACCTGCTGCAGCCGCCGCTTGCCGAGCCAGGCCAGCAGGATCGCCGTTGCCAGGAAGAGCAACCACACGATGAGGCCGGCGAGCCACCACGACAGCCAGACGTGGAGCAACGCGATCAAGACGAACAGCAGCAGGCCGACGATCCAGAAGGCCAGCACGAGGATGGCGCCCAGCAGCCCCAGCGCCACGGCGAGATGGCGGCCGGAGCGCTGGAAGTCCTCCTGCAGGGTGGCCAGCTCGGCCCGCCAGACCTCCAGGAGCGACTCGCCCAGCGAGCGGAACATCTCGATCCAGCCTGCCATGCCACCCCCGTTCCCGGCCCTCAGCGGCCGACGATCACACCGCGGCTGACGAACGACGCCTGCGCCGCCACGTCATCCCGCACTCCCACGGCCACCTTCTGCTCGCCTCCCCGCATGAGCAGGGTCACCGAATAGACGAACTGCTTGCCCTGCGCCGCCGCGACCTCGGCCTTGGGAATGCTGATCGGCACCGGCGCCTGCTGCACGTCCGAGGTGCGGCCGCCCGAGTCCATGGCGGCGATGAACAGGCGGACCTTGGCCTCCTCCGTCTGCTCGCGCGGCACCAGCGTCAGCTTGCCGATGGGGATGCGCACCATCACCGGCACGAGGAAGTAGCCGTCCTCCTTCGGCCGCGGCTGGCCGAACTCCACGACGATGCCGAGCGGGTTTTCCTCGAAGGGGAAGTTCAGCGCCGCCAGAGTGCCGTCGCTCATCCGCGCGTCGGTGCTCTTGTCACGGTAACCCTCGCGGTGACGAACCTGCAGATCCTTGCGGTTCTTCACCTTCACTTCGATCATGTAGTAGCGCCCGTCACCGTAGTGCGACGGTGTATAACCCAGCGAGTAATAGGTGTTGAGATCGGTGGCGATCCTGTTGAGCTGCGGCGTGATCACGTTGGTGTTGATGATCGCGACCCCGCCCGTCTTCTCGGCCAGCATCTGGAGCGGGCTCTGCAGGTTCGAGATGCGGACCGAGTCGATGAGCTGGGTAAAGCCGGGAGAGGCGGGCCCCGGGCCGCGGTTCTCCGCGGTGGTCGACTCGTAGACCCGCAGGCCCGCGGCGTCGATGGTGTAGAACGTGACCCGGTTGGCGTTGGCCTGCGCCGTCAGCTCGTTGAAGCGGCGGGAGGCATCGAACTCCAGGGTCTGGGTGAGGCCCGTGCTCTGCTCGTTGTACTTGTTCTGCACGGCGTAGAAGACGTCCTGTCCGGAGATCATCTGCAGGCCGTCGCTGACGTAGAGCACCGCCTTGCGCCCCGGCATGCCGGCCAAGGAGTCGACCATCTTCTTCAGGGCATCGATGGTGAACGACAAGTCGTTATAGGTGGATTCGGCGTAGGTGCGCGCGAGGCCCTCGGCCTCGGCGACGGTCCGCGAGTCCTCGATCCGCTGCAGGACGTCGCGGCGCTCGGAAGTGGCGTGCACGCCCTGGGCCGAGATCTTCTCGATGTCCACCATCGCCTGGGCGATCAGGCTGGGATCGCTGGTGAAATCGCGCCGCACATGGAGCTCGCGGTCATAGGTGACGAGCATGAGCTGGTCGCCCTTGCTCAGCTCGCGGCCGACGAAGGCCCGCAGCTCGCCCAGCACGCGATTGCGGTTGAACGGCTGCAGGTTGAAGTTGTCGATGTAGACGATCAGGCTCAGCCGCTGTTCCGCGGGGATCTTGATCTTTTCCGGTTCCTGCCCAGGGAGCACGGGGGCTCGCGGCGGCGCCGCGGCGGCCTCCGCCGCCTCCTCCTCGGGCGGGGTCGTGGGCTTGCCGTCGTTGACGGCGTAGAAATTGGTGATCTCCACCGGCCGTTTGTTCTCGAAGAGCTGGAAGTCCTCGCGGCTGAGGCCGGTCACGGGCCGCCCTTGCTTGTCGGTCACGTAGACGTCGACGTTGACGACGCTGACGTTGACGATGTCGATGAACGGCTCCTGCTCCGCCTGAGCGGCTGGCTTGGCGGCCGGCGGATCGATCTGACCCGGCTTGCGCATCTGGGCGCCGGCCTGTGGCGCGAAGCCGCAGGCCGCGAGGAGCACCCAACCCGCAAGGATGAAACGCTGTGGTGAGCTCATAAACCTCTTTTCCTTCCGTCCGCCGGCGATTATACCTTCACCCCCAGGGCAAACCTCTCTTGCGTGCTCCAAAGGATGAAGGGACCCAAAGGACCGCAAGGACTCCAAGGACAGGCACCATTCGAGTCAGCCTCTTTTGTCCTTGTTGTCCCTGCTGTCCCCTGTCGTCCTTTTCTTCATGCAGGAGAGCGCTACTTCGCCGGCGGCACCACGTCGGTTTCCCCAGTGAGAATCCGGCCGCTCAAGGGATCGAAGATCGCGAGAACGAGGTGGTGAGGCAGCCTCCGCAGCCGCAGCTTGGTCTCGTAACGCATCGCGGCGCCCGCCGCCGGCTGGGTCTCCGAGCGCAGCGCCATCGGGATGACGGGCACCGCCGCGCGGTTGCCTCCCGTATCCACCGCCGCCACTCGCAGCTCCAGCTCGGCCGTGTATTTGCCGTCGATCGGCACGAAGGTGAGGGCGTCCACGGGAATGAGGAGGGTGACGGGCACGTCCATCTCCTTCCGCCCGGCCGCGACCGGCTTGCCGACCTCGATCGCCAGCGGCGCCGAGTCGGGGGCGCCGCCGAAGAGCATGGCGCTCTCCACCATCATCGTGGTCTCGGCACGGCGGGAAAGGTCGAGGAAATTCTCCCGCGAGCGGACCTTGAAGCCCGGCTTCAGCACCTCCACCTCCACCTTGTGGCGCTTGTCGTTGCCCTGCCAGGACGGGGTGAAGCCGAGCCAGTAATAGGAGCGGGTGTCGGACTCCGCCACCTGCAGCAGCTCGCCCCTCTGCGCGTTCAGCAGCGCCTTGCCGCCGGTCTGGCTGGCGGTGAAGAGCAGAGAGGCCTGGTGCTCCTGCTCGCGGATGTTGATCCCTCCCGGCTGCGGCCCGGCGCGGGAGGCGTCCACCACCTGGTCCTCGACGCCCGGCACGTCGATCGAATAGATCGTATAGCCCAGGCGGTTCGCGGTGTCCACGAGCGGCCGGAAGATCTCGTCGCCCGCGGGCACGTCACGGTCCAGAATCGGCCGGTTCGGATTGTTGATCAGGTAATCGACCGGCGAGAACGGCCAGCCGCCGGCCAGCAGCAGCATCACCTTGCGGCCGGGAGGCGAGGCGAAGCCGCGCAAGGTGCTCGCCGCCGCCGCCACGGCGCGCTCGGTCTGCGCCGCCAGGCGGTGCGCGTACTCGAGCTCATGGATGTCCAACTCCCGCGCGAAAGCCACGCGAGAGCCGGGCTCGAAGGCGTTGCCGGCGATGCGCCGCGAGGCCTCGAAGCTGCGCAGCTCGGCGAGGCGGCCGATCCCCAGGGCCCGGCGGCCGATGGCCTGCTCGATGGCTGCCCCAAGCTGCCGCTGAGAATTCGTCCAGCTCGACAGCATGTCCACGCGGCCGCCGTCGTAGGCCACGATGGCCATGCGGTCTTCCGGACCGAGCCGCGAGAGTTGATCCTTGAGCAGGCGCAGCACCTCGTCGCGCCGCGGTTCGAGCGAGAAGAAGTCGTCGATGAAAACGAGGTAGCTGGTGCCGACCGCGCTGCCCGGAGCCAGGCTCGGCAGGCCTTGCACCGACTGCGCTTCCTGCGCATCCAGGGCGATGGCCTGGCCCCCCCGCACCTCGTTGAAATACTCGACGGGGACCGCCTTGCCGTCCACTTTGAGGCGGAAGTCGCCCGGCTTCAGGCCCTGGACCCGGTTGTTCTGCTTGTCGGTGACCACCACCTCGACGTTGACCACCCGCACTTCGATCTGCTCGCCGAAGACGCCCGACGGCTGCTCGGCCGGCGGCTGTTGGGCCGCGGCCGGCGACAACGCGGCAAAGACGGCCATGGCGGCTAGCCATCCTGAACGATGCGTTTTCATGGGAATCTCTCCATTGCCTGGCAGAACGGGACCGCATGGAGGCCGCCCCGGGGTCGATCATCATGCACAACAAGCCGGAGCGGCGGTTTCTTTCTGCGGCCCCTCACCATCCCGTCGCCCTCGAGACTACGGCTTCACCTCCAGTTCGGCCCAGGAGCGGCTCTCGCTGAGGCCGTCGTTGACGGCGAAGACCAGCCGTTGCGGGACTCGCCGCAGCTTCAGAGTGGTCGCGTAGCGGGCGTAGACGTCCGGCCCCGGGGGCGCCGGCAGGCTGAGGCGGAGGGGTATGCTCTGCAGCCGCGTGCGCCCGCCCCATTCGTCCAACGCTCCCATCGAGAGCGTCGCCTGCACCTCGTAACCGCCGTCGGCCGGCAGCGGCGTCAGCGCTCCCGCCGGAATCTCGAGCGTCACCGGCAGCTCCATGCTCCCCAAGCCGGCCCGCCGGGGCTCGCCGGCCCGCACCCGGATCCGCTCCAGGCCCTGGCCGCCGCCGAACAACAGCAGGCTCTCCGTCTCCAGCTCCGCGCGCGTCTGCGGCGACAGGTCGGAGAACCCGCCGCGCGCCCGCGCCTCGAGGCCGGCGCGCCGCACCTCGACGCGAATGTCATGGCGCCGGCCGTCGGCGCGCCACTCCGGCGTGAAGCCCAGCCAGTAATAGGAGCGGGTGTCCGACTCGACGCGCGCGAAAGAGCTCAGCCGGGCGGAGTTCAGTACCGCTTTGCCGCCGGTCTCGCCGGCGAGGAATCCGAAGGCCTGGTGCACGCTCTGCTCCCAGTCGGAGGTGATGAAGCGCGGCCCTTCGGTCGGCTCGACGGCCTTGGCATTGGCCCAGGTCGACTCGGCATCGATCCCTTGCACGTCGATCGGATAGATGGTGTAGCCGAGGAGATTGGCGGTGTCGGTGACCAGCTCGAAGAGCTCCTCCGGACGCGGCACGTAGAAGGCGCTGGGCACCGTGCGCAGCGGATCGTTGATCAGCTCGCGCGGCGAGACGACCGGCCAGCCGCCGGAGAACAGCAGCATGACCTTGCGTCCCGGCGGCACGCTGACGCCGCGCATGGCCGCCGCCGCCGCTGCCCGGGCGCTCTCGATCTCGGAGTAGATGCGGGTGGGGGCAGGGCTCGGCGCGGCGGTCTCGTCGAGCTCGTCGATGATTTTTTCAGAGCGGCGCCACGCCAGACGCTCGTTGCCCCGGGTCGGCCGCCGACGCGCCTGGCTCAAGGTCTGCCGCAGGGCCTCGCGGTCGCCCGTCCAATCGCTCAGCAGATCGATCTGCCGGCCGTCGAAGGCCACGATCGCCATGCGGTCTTCGGCGCCCAGCCGCAGATCGGCCGACAGGCGCTGCAGCACGACGTCGCGCTGCGCCTTGATGCCGAACGACTCGTCGATGAAGACGAGATAGCTCGTCCCCACCTTGCCGCCGGGAGCCGAGGCGGTGGCCGCAGCCGGGGCTCCGGGCTCGGCGGGCGGGGTGGCCATCTCGCCTTCCAGCACCTCGGTGAAATAGGTGATGGGGACCTCCCGGCCGTCCACCAGCAACCGGAACTCGGAGACCGGCAGCCCCCGCGCGCGGTTCCCCCTGCGGTCGGTGACCACGGCTTCGACGTTGACGACGCGGACGTCGACGGACTCGCCGAGGAAGCTCGACGGTTGCTGCTCCTTGGGCCCTGCCAACGCCGGAGCCGCGAGCGCCAGGACGAGAACCGCAAAACGGAAGAGCTTCATGTCGTTCCTCCTCCTTTCGGTATCAGCGGCTGAGCCGCGGTTTGAAGTCCGCTTCCCCCCACAGCGCGCCGCCGGTCAACGGATCGCGCACGGTGAACACCAGCCGCTGCTGCGCGTCGCTGAGCTTGACGACCATGCGGAAGCGGGCGTAGGTGCCGTTGCGGGGCACCGCGGCGAGAGCCACCTTGAGATGCGACGCCGGGAGCTCGGCGCGCCCGCCCTCGTCGTCGAGCACCGCCGCGGCAACCGGCGCCTCGGCCACGAACCCGCTCCCCGCCGGCGTCAACGCCAGCGATTCGACGGGTACCCCCAAGGTCACCGGCACCTCCACCTGCCCGCGGCCGGCGCGCCGCGGCTTGCCGAGCTCGACGATGAGCCGCCTCTCCTGCTCGGCGCCGCCGAAGAGAAGAACGCCCTCGGCCTTCATGGCGTTCGCCGTCCGCGCCGAAAGATCGGAGAAACCGCCCCGCGCACGTACCGCGAGGCCCGGCCGCCGCAGCTCGACGGCGATGCGGTGGCCGCGGTCATCCGCCTTCCAGGTGGGGGTGAAGCCAAGCCAGTAGTAGGAGCCGCTGTCCGCCACCACCTCGCGGAAGAGCTCGAGCCGCGCCGAGGCCACCACCCGCCCACCGGTCGCCCGGGCAAAGCCGTCGAGCAGCGAGACCTCCACCGCCTTCGATTGCGCGACATCAATGGGATAGAGCGTATAGCCGAGCTGGTTGGCCGCCTGGATCAGGGCGCCGTAGAGCCGCGGCGCGACGCGCAGCGACCAGGCACCGGAGAGCAGCAGCATCACCTTGCGTCCAGGCGGCGACTCGAAACCGCGCAGCGCGCTGGCGGCGGCGGGCGCCGTCTTGCCGAGCTGGGTGCGAGCCTCCGGGCTGATCCGTCCCGAAGTGTCGTTCAGGAACGCCGCGATCTCATCCTCCTCGAAGCTGTCCGCGTTTTCGAGGATCCAGTCCACGTCCTGTTGCAGCTTGCGCTGGTTGGCGAGCGAGCGGTTTCCCACCGCCGGCCGCAGGCGGGCCTGCGCCAGGGCCGCCGCCAGCGCGGTGCGATCGCCGGTCCACCGGCTCAGGATGTCGATGTGGGTGCCGTCGAAGGCCAGCACGGCCATGGAATCGGCGGGAGCGAGCAGCGCCAGATCGCGCTCCAATCTCGCCAGGACCTCGTCGCGGATGCTGGCGACCGAGAACGACTCGTCGATGAAGACCAGATAGTTCCGCCCCACCTCCTCCCCCGCGGCGACGGGCGCCACCGCCTGCGAGCCGGATGGCTCCCCGGCGACCGCCGTTCCCTCGGCAACTTCCGCAAAGTACTCGATCGGCACCTCGGTGCCGTCCACCAGCAGCCGCAGATCCTTGGCCGTCAACCCCCTCACCCGGCTCCCCTTGGCATCCGTGACGACAGCTTCGACGTTGACCACACGAACGTCGATCGCCTGCTCGAAGACCTGCGGCTGAGGCGCCTTCTCTCCCTGCGCCGCCAGGGCTCCGGCTCCCACCATCAGAAGCGAGATGAAACAGAGCGCGAGCTTCATATCCCTCCTCTCCGCTGCCTGCTGTGCCTGCTCGTTCCCTGCGCAAGCAAGGGAGGTGCCGAAGGATAAGGGATTACGGAACCCCTGTAGATTCAAGGAGTTCAGGATCACTCGAAGGATTGATCGCAAGGACGGGTGTCCCTATGAGAGGACGCGACTGGCTACTCGATCAGCCGCTGCAGAATCGCCTGCGGCACCAACTCGCGTAGCTCGGGGTGTTCTTCGAGGAGCCGTGCGATGTCGGCGAGGTCCTTCTGCCGCTTGCTGGCCCGCCGGCTCGGATCGCCGGCGGCCCAGACCTTGCCGCGCATCACGTCTTCCAGCTTCGCTACCGGCAACCGATGACCGAGGACCTCGCGCACCTCGGCTCGCGCGGGGAATTCCTGATAGCGGGGATCCACCTGAAACTGGATCCTCAGGTCCGAGCCGGGAGCGGACAGATTCACGGAATGTTCGAAGCGCTCCATCCGGATCGGCGGTCCGAACAGCGCCCCGAGGCGCTCGATCTCGCCCGGGACAAGCGCGAGATGGAGATCGAAGCTCACCAGCGGCTCGGTGTAAGCATTGACCGCCTGGCCGCCGATCACGCAGTAGCTGGCGCCGGCCTCCTGGAGGATCCGGAGCGTCCGCTCGAGAAGATCGGAGTGATCTCTGGCCAGAGCTCTCCAGAAGGTCGCCGCGTGCAGCAAAGGGTTCTCTCTCGGCGCCACCGCATCCACCCGGTTCGACCCCCAAGCGGCTTCGCTATTCGGAGCAGCCGACCGCGTCGGAAATAAAACTGGCTGTGCCGCCGCCGGCGAGTCCAACAGCTCGATCGTCTCGACAAACTCGCGGTGGAGTGTGGAATTTTCGAGGTGCTCGCGGACACGACGACGGGCGGGGAGGTCGAGCTCGAAGAGTTTCAACTGGCCGCGGAGATCGATCTTGTCGGGAAGGGCAATGGCGTCGTCGAATCGCCAGCCGTAAACGCCGGCCGCGAAGCCGCCAGGGGAGCGGTGCTCGTTGCGCAGGGCATACCACTCGGTAGGCGTCTCGATCAGCTTGCAGACGGCGAGGTGGGCAATGCCGAGGAGGCCGCCGTAGCGGAAGCGCTCGGGCGAGAGCTGGTAAATATCCATCGCCTCGGCGTCGGCTAGCCTCCCGGCATGGATCCAGAGCCAGCCGCGGTAATCGGTCGTCCACGTTCGCAGTTCGACGCTCTTATAGCCCGAGACCACATACGCAGCCCACGGCTGGCGGATGGACAGGACCGGAAGAGCGACGACTTGGTCGAGGTTCACGCGCGTGAGAGTCCTGGATGCCGAAGACTGAGTTGAAGGCCCGGATGGGTGCGACTCAAGACCGAGGACGAGGACTGGTGCATTGTAGCCGGGCCAACGTGGCGTGCGCAAAGCGGAGGACCGTTGCGGCCATCACTTCTCCGGCCCGGTCATCGAGGTCGAGTTGCTCTTCCTCGCCGACGGCCCGGCGGCCGGCCAATCCGGCGGTGACGTCGATCGCCTCGGCGACGGCAATCTCGTTTCCGAAGAGCCACTTCCGCCCACCCTGCAGCGCCTTCTCGCAGTAGTCGCGGACGGCGTACAAACGATGGCGGTCGGGACTGTTCCACTCGTGCCACGCGTTGCGAGAAATCTCGGCGCGGCGATAATCGCCGGGACGCGATGGCAGACCGGCTTCGTCGAAGGCGAGCTGCCGGAACATGCACGGAATGCAGACGCCGCAATTCTGCACGCCGCGATTGCCGATGCGCCAGCAGGAGACGGTCCGGTAGAGCGCCTCGACCAGCCCGAGGTCGGCACAGCGCCGGAGGATCTCCCCTTTCGTCGAGTACTGAAACGGGTTGCGGAGGTGGAGCGACGGCGCGTCGAGGGCGAGGCGGAGGAAGCTCTGCATCTGGCGGAGGTAGTGCGGCTCGGCGGGCCGGGTCGTGTACGGCGAGTCCTGATCGGGGGCGAAGATGATCGCCGCGCCGATGATGCCATTCTCGCACATGAAGATCTCGTCAATGTCGTGGGCGCGGGCGATGATGGCCGCGAGCGAAAAGAAGAACATCGAACGTAGGCGTTGCAGGTCGTCTTGCTGGCGCCAAATGCGGCGCCCGGCGATTGCATCGCGCGGGACGGAGTTTGGGAAGGCGCGCAACTGCACGAGCGCGGCGTCGTGGAGCTGCGGGAAGCGTGACTGCAGCGCCGCGAAGAGCTCCTGCTGCCTCCGGCTCACCGGCCCGACGCTCTGGCAGACGAGAAGCGGCCTGCGCCCCTGTTCCAGAAGATAGGCGGCGCCGCAAAACGAGTCTGCTCCCCCGGAGAAGAGGCAGACCGAGTCGGGCGCGTACTCGTGAATGGCGTCCGCCGTTCTCGCCGCGGGCGCCGGCCGCGCTTCGGGTGGCACGCGCGTGGCGCACACCGGATGGAACAGCAGGGCATCGTTGCTGAGGAGAAACACCGCCCGCCGCAGCGCCGTGGCAGCGGCGCGCCACCGCTGGGTGGCGAGCACGGTGGCGGCCACCGTCAGCCGCCGCGCATTCTGGAAGAGGTCACCCGACGGGTAGAAGCGATCGGCCGCCCGCACGGCGCAGGCGACGGTCAGCAGGTCGAAGAGAGATCGGTTCCACCTCGCACCGCAAACCCGGCGCAATCGCTCGATGTCGGAGCGGAACGTTCCGGGACGGCGCGTCTGGCCGATGTCGACGGTGACCACGTCGTGGCTGCGGCGCAGCGACTTTAGGAGCGACTCCTTGCCGACACGGCCGAAGAGCAGGATCTCCCTGCTGCGGCTGCGCGCCATACGGGAGCTACCGCTTCTCTTCGTCATCAGGCCTTCACACCGAGGAACGGCGGGAACCCTTCCAGAGTCGCCTCGATGCTCGACGATCTCCACTTCGCGGCGGAGTTGTTGCTCGTGAAGAAGCGCCCGAGCTGCGTGTGGTACTCGTCGATCATCGCCTGGGCCGCCTTCTCTCCCCAGGCATCGTCCTTGCGAATCGATCGGCGGATGACCCGCTGGCCATAGTCCTGCAGGATGAGCCGCGCGGAGAGCACCAGGGCGCGCGCGAAGTTGTCGTCACGAATCACCTTCACCAGATCGCTGACCAGCACTTGCGTCGGGTCGTCCTGCTTCGTTAGCTCCTCTGCCCAGTCCTTCGAGCCGACGAGGAACGCTCCGCCGGCACGGTTGTGATGCTCCGAGCCGTCGGCGTCGGACTGGGCGTTCCCCGGGGCCCGATTGCCGATGCGGCGGCGGAGGATGTTGAAGCTGGAGGTCTCGCGGATCTCGAATTCCTTCATATATTCGGCGAGGTCGCCGAATTTCGCCGCCTCGATCAAGCGTGCCATCTCTCGAAGGTAGTAGAGGATCTCCGGCGGACGAAGCACCGCTTCGAGTCGACCGCCGTTATAGAGATTGCGCCAGATCGCCTCGGTCACGACCGGCGTTTCCGTCGGCGCCGGTTCTGGCTGTACTGCCGGCCGCTTCTTTCGGCGCTTCCCACCGCCGCCACCCGATCCCCGGCCACCGCCGCCGAACCGCCTCTTCAGGTCGAGCCGAATCTTCGCACCCGCGCCGCCAAACCCGCTGCCTGAGCTCGTATCCGTCATGGCATGCCTCCCTTCTATTGTTCTTCTTGAAGACTTGACCGCATCAGCTCGTCCAAAGGATCCCCGATCTCGCGCGCCACCGCGATCCGCTCGGCGCGGTCACGGCGCCCCTCCCCCACCTCATGAATGCGGCGGATGACGCTCCAGCAGTCGAGGAGGGCACGCTGCCGCCGCTCGTCGTCTCCCGCCGCTCCGTAGTGCTCCGCCAGAAAGCGAAATGCTTCGCGAAGCACGCGACGGCTCCAGGCGCGCTCGAGCCACTTCCCGAGCTTGCGGCAGTACGCCTCGATCTCCTCCTTCACCTCATCGAAGCGCGCCTGATTCGCCTCGACCTGATGCATCCGCCAGCGAATCGCGGCGTGCCATTTCAACGGCGCGTACGCCGTGCCGGCGCGCTCGAAGGCGAGCCGGAACCACTCCGCCTTCGCCTCGGGTGAGTCCTCGAGGCGCCCGAGCTCGTAGAGATGAAGAATCGCGTCGTACGTCTCCCCCAGGGCCGCGAGCTCCTCCGCCCGCGCCCGTACCTCCTCGAGGGCCTTCTGCCGCCCCTCGCTCGTCAGCCGTTCGTTGTAGCGCTCGATCTCGACGATCTCGCTGCGCGTGCGATAGGCGCGGATGTCACCGAGCTCGTCGAAAATAGCTACCGCGGCCCGCAGATGTTCGACGGCGCGAGGCGGATCGGCGTGACGGCCATAGCCCAGAGCGTTGCCGAGGTCGTGCTCGATCGTGGCAATGTGCTCCTTGACCAAACTAGCGGGTGCGCCCTGCTGCGCCAGAGCATCGGCGACGCTCCGCGCTCGCTCGAGAATGCCGATGCGCCGGCTCCAGGCGTCCTTGCGACCGAGATCCTTGACCACGTCCGCGTGGAGGAGAAGCGCGCGGATCTGCAGGTCGTCGCGATGATCGCCCTCGGTGGCGACCTCCAGCCATTCGTCGGCGCGCTCGATGAGGCTGAGTCGCTGTAGGCAGGCGGCGTAACGGGCCTCGACTTCGCGGTCGACATCGAGGCCCGCCGGCATCGCGGCGCGGCGGTAGCTGTCCCAAAACGCCTTGGCCGCCTCCGGCTGATCGTCACGCTCCATCAATTGCTCGTGGAGCTCCATGGCAATGCCCTTCGCCGCGGCGAGCACCTGTTCGCGCGCCTCGGGATCCTCGTCGAAGAATGCCGCCAGTGCGACCGCCTGCCGCAGCGCCTCGGCGTAGTTGGCGACCACTCGCGGGCGGTCGAACGTCCGCATCTTCGCCGCATAAGCGAGATCGGCGAAAGCATTGAGCAGCTCTTCACGCTGCGCGCTTTCGCGACTGCCGCGCATTCGCCTGATGACCTCGCCGCGGATCGCGTCGGGGATCGCCAGCGCATCACGTCCCGTCTTCATCAGCAGAAGATCGGCGACGAGCGGCTCGACAACGGCGTCAAGCTTCCAGGAAGCAAACACTTCGCGGGGAATCGGCTCCTGCACGAGCGCGCATCGCTGTAGAGCGCTCCTCGCCTTCGCGCTCAACGAGCGCGTCCGCGCCTGCACGTACGCGGCGATGCGCGCCGCTGACTCAACCGACGGCGCTCGCCTCTCGGCGGCGACGAAGAAGGGCATTCCGTTGCTCCTCTCGATCAGACGTTGCACCTCGTCCGCGGGCGCATCCGGCAACGCAGCGGCGAGCTCTGCCGTCGTCAGCGCTCCCATCTCCACGATCGCTACCGGCCGCTCCGGCGCCACCGAGACGTCGCGGGCGACGAGCATCAGATGACCGCTCCGCACCACGCGCGAGGCGATCTCGGCGAGCCGCGACGCCAGATCGGAGGGAAGATCGTCGAGCACGATGACGAAGCGGAGATCGGCCGCCGCTTGCTCGTCGAGCCAGGCCGCAAGCACGGCGATGGCCTCCTCTGGGTCGCGGCTCTCGTCGCGTGCGAGGCTTGTCTTCAGCTCCAGCGTGATCCAATCGAACGAGTCGGCGACGGAGAGCAGGAGCTGGCGAACACGCGCCTTCGGATCATCGATCCACTCGTCGCTCGCCGCAGAGTAGTAGAGATGACGCTTCCCCGCGTGCACGGCCTCGCCCAGCAGCGAGGACACAACCGCCCGTACCGTCGTCGACTTGCCGACCCACTGTGGCCCACGGACGACGGAGACATTGTGCTCCGCACCGGCAAGCAACTGCGCGATCCTTTGGCCCGCGTCCCGCGGGAGGAGCGGCTCGACCTGTTCGACGTGATAGGCCAACTTGGCAAGGAGACGCGTCCGGCTGCGCGACTGGAGGTCGACTGAGAAGAGCGCATTCTGGCGTGTGCGCTGAAACAGCACCGGAATGAATCGCGTGAGGACCGGCAGGCCGGCGGTGCCGCGGCCGCTAGCCATCGCGAAACGGCCGCCGGCGACGGACTTCACCAAGCCCTCGCCGTCGGCAAGCGATTCAAGAAAACATTGCGCAAACAGCATCGCCGCATGCGCCGGTACTTGCGTCTGCATGCTGACGACGGCATCAACAGTCTGAACGATCGCAAGAGCGGCGCCGAAGTAGACGTTATTCTGCGCGCCGCTGAAGGTATCGCAGGCGTTAAGCACGACCAAGCGCGGCGCGCCGATCGCGCTGAGCATCTTCAGATACGCCGTGGCATCGATGGGGATGGGCTTCCCCTTCGCGCCGACCCGCAGCGTGACCGGCGAGCCAGGCGCGGGCTGCTCACCGTGGCTGACGTGGTAGATGGCGTCGGGATTGAATCCCTTCGCCGCCTGAATCAGCGTCTCGGGATCGGTCAGCTCGAGGACTTTGAGAGCGATCGAGTACGGCCGTTTCGCGGCGAAGGTCTCCAGCTCCTTTCGATGCTCGGCCAAATCGGCGATGTTGCCGTCGGGATCGGCCCAGAGCGCAAGGATGCGCAGCTTCTCGCCGATGGCGCGTGGTGGAGCCGCCGAGCCGTCCGTTTCAAGGAGTCGAACGACGGTGAGCCTCTCTACCGGACGCTCGATCGGCCAGTGCTCGAGCAGCTCCCACGGCACGGCGTGTGCCTCTGTCCGAGCCGCCGGAGCGCTGTAGACAAAAAGACGCGACGATTCGTCCTTTTCCGTAGCGATCGCGGCGATCGCGTCGAGCAGCGGTTGCCCGACGCTCTGGTGGACCCAGGAGGACAGCGCCGGCACGGAACCGAAGAGGCGCTTCGCGTTCTGCCACGCGGCGGGAGGCGGCTGCAACGACCCCGGAGCGGGAGCGTCGAACGGCAGCGGCTCGAGCAGCGACAGGCGCGTCGTTCCCGGGGCGGTTTGACTACAGCCGATCACGATGTCGGCACACACTCGGTCGGGCCCTCCCTGGCTTCACTCCACCGGCGTCATACCCTGCGCACGCAACTCGCGCAGCGACCACCGCCGGAACATCTCGGGCTTCGCCTCGGCCTTGCTCTTCTCCGACCAGAACTTGGCCGTCGCTTCCCCTTTCGCGACCGCGTCCTGGAAATCTGCGTTAGGGATCAACGTGGCCTCGAGATAACGCCACTCGTTGCTGTTGGGCCAAGTCTCCCATCCGACGAAGGCGTGGCCCGGGATGAGGACGATTGCGGGGTTGATCGAGATCGCTTCGAGGAGGCTGCAGAAGAACAGTGTCAGGTCGATGCAGTTTCCCGCCTGATCCGCCAGCGTCTCACGTGGAAGACGGACGCGTTGATTCTGCGATCCGTTCTCCGGCGTAAAATCGATGATCGAATTTACATAGCGGAGCTCATGCTTCTTCAGGGCTTCGAACACAGCCTGCACCTGCGGCTCCACTTCCGCTTTCGAGATCTGGTAGCCGATGAGATGCTTCTGGGGATGAAGCTCGGTGATCGTACGCGCGAAGCGAATCACGTCCGGCTGATTCGGCGTGACGAACGCACCAAGGTAGGGAGTCATGTCGAGCAGGACGCCGCTGGCGGGATCGAGCACCTGAAGTGGCGCGGTGGTCCGGGCCAGGAGCCAGACCGGCAAAGTCTTCTGTAGCTCGGTTTTGGTATCGAGGTCGCGGATTTCAACGTTGACTGTCGCCCGCGTCAGCTCCGTGACGTTACGAAGACGGTCGCCGAAGAACGTCGGAAGCTGCGGCACCTTGACGTCCTGTCCTTGCTCAATCTCCACGGTATTGATCGTCTGCGCCGAGTAGCCTTCCACAAAGGTCTTGAAGCAAAGGCGCCTGGTTTTATCGTCGAGGTTTGTAACGTTGCAGGTCACCAACGGCCGCGTCGCCTCGTCGAAAAGGTGCACGATCGAGGTGGGGACTTGCGCGAGACACAAGTCAACGCGAGCATTGAGCTTCGTCGTCTGCGGGCCGAGGAGCTGCAGATGGGAGGGAGCGGCGGCCAGCGCGCCGGCGGCATCCGCGGTCTTCTCCGCCGCGGCGCGCTCGGCGCTCACGTTTGCGAGCAGCACCTCGGCTGCGAAGAGATCGTCCATCCGGTCGCGTTTCCCCTGTTCGAACACCTCGCGCCGCAATGCCACCGCCGATTGCCGCGCGTCGTATTCCTGCCGTCGAAGTTCAATAAGGTTGGCCATAAGCACACCCATCAATATGTTATTTCGATAAGCAGCAAGAAATTATACCAAATGCAAGGACTCTGAGCAGCCACAGCGCCGAGACCCCCGGCCTCGCCAAGGCGAGCGCGAGAACCCTGGTGTTTGCAGCTCGGCCAGGTCGCGTGATAGTTGCAACTGCCAACGACCTGTGCTAGACTCGCCCCCAATGAGCAGAACGGCCCTCCTCCCGATCGTCATCGAAGACCCCGCCCTGGCGCGCGACGCCGAGGAGCTGTACGACGCGCTGGAGGACCTCCTGCGCGTCTACCAGTTCCGCGACCGCGACCGCATCTGCTGCTTCGACGTCTCCGTCTCCCAGTGCTATGCGCTGGAGGGGCTGGTGCGGCGGGGCGGCATGACGCTGAACGATCTCGCGGCCTACCTCTACCTCGACAAGAGCACGGCGAGCCGGGTGGTGGACGCGCTGGAGCGCAAGGGCTACGTGTCACGCTCCCCGCATCCGAAGGACCGCCGGGCGGTGCTCCTCGAGGCCACCGCCGCGGGGCGCAAGCTCGAGGGGAAGATCCGCGAGTCGATCCTCGCCGAGGAGCGGCAGCTCATCGCCGACTTCGCGCCCGAGGTGCGCCAGGCCATGACGCAGCTCCTCCGCCGCTTCGCCCGCGCCGCGGCGGCGCAAGTCGACACCGCGGGCGGAAGCTGCTGCAGAATCGAGTAACCCGCGCGCTGGGGATCCGAGAACCAGCGCGTTTTTCTTGAACCGATAGTTGCAACTGACAACAGAAAGGATGAACCGATGAGCACCGAGACCCCTTCCCTACCCTCCATTTCAACCGATCAGCCTCTCGATTCCGCCGCGCTCCGCGAAGTGGTCCAGGCTAAGTACGGCGAAGCGGCGCGCAGCGTAAAGAAAGGCGCCGCTGCCTCCTGCGGCTGCGGTAGCGGTTGCGGCTGCGGCCCGGACCCCATCACTTCGGACCTCTACGAGAAGGCCGAGACCGCCGGGCTGCCCGCCGAGGCCGTGCTCGCCTCGCTGGGCTGCGGCAACCCCACGGCGCTGGCGCAGCTCGCGCCGGGCGAGGTGGTGCTCGATCTCGGCTCCGGCGGCGGCATCGACGTGCTCCTCTCGGCGAAGCGCGTCGGCCCCGCCGGCAAGGCCTACGGTCTCGACATGACGGACGACATGCTGGCCCTGGCGCGCGAGAACCAGCGCCGGGCCGGGGTGGAGAACGTCGAGTTCCTGAAAGGCGAGATCGAGGCCATCCCGCTGCCCGAGAACGCCGTCGACGTCATCATCTCCAACTGCGTCATCAACCTCTCGGCCGACAAGCGGCGGGTGCTCGCCGAAGCCTTCCGCGTGCTCAAGCCGGGCGGCCGCTTCGCCGTTTCCGACGTGGTGGTGCGCGGCGAGATGCCCCCGGCCCTGCGGCGCAACGTGGAGCTGTGGATCGGCTGCGTCGCCGGCGCGCTGGAGGAGCCGGAATACCGGCGCCTCCTCGCCGAGGCCGGCTTCGAGGAGATCGAAGTCGAGCCGACGCGCATCTACCGCGCCGAAGACGCCCGCGCCTTCCTGGAGGAAGCCGGGATCGACGCCACCGGCGCCGACGAGGTGGACGGCAAGGTGATGAGCGCCTTCGTCCGCGCGCGCAAGCCGCGGGCTTGAGGCGCTACGATTCGAGCTTGCGGAGCGTTCCCCCAGCTTCGCGGAGTGCCCGGCAGGCACTGCGGAGTGCTCCGCAAGCCTCGCGGAGCGTTCCGCAGGCGCCGCGGAGTATTCAGCAACGCTTGCTGGGCGTTCCGCAGCGCTTGCGGAGTGCTCCGCAGGTGATACGGAGTGTTCCCCAAGGCTTGGGAAGTACTCCGCAAGCGCCGCGGAGTCTTCCGCAAGGCTCGCGGAGCATTCCGCAAGCTCTGCGGAACGCCCTGACTACTCTTTTCCGTCGCTCCGCAGATTCGTCCGCAGAAACTCCACGATCTGGCGCCAGGCGGCTACCTGCGCCGCGGCCAGACCCTGAGCCGTACCTCCGAGCCGGACGGAGTCCGCCGTCGGCCGCAAGGGAAGATGCCCGGCGTGATGTCCGGCGTTGTCGAACGAAAGGTTCTTCACGGGATAGCTGAAGTCGTGCCGGCGCGCGCGCTCGGCGATGCGCTCGGCCATCGTGGCCGAGGGCCAGAGCGCGTCATCCTTGCCGGCGATGAGGAGGATGGGTCCGCGGATCTTCTCGACCGGTATCTCGGCCTCCGCCGGAGCGGCCGTCAGGCTGGCGGCGTACAGATCGACGAGCGTGCGGCTCTGCAGATATTTCTCGTTCGGCACATAGGGAGCGAAAGGAACGTCCTTGCCTCCAGCGGTCCACGACGAGGTGTTCGCCCGCACTTCGGCGATGCTTTGAAAGCTGACGCTGCTCGGTGCGATCGCGATCACCGCGCCGATGGCTGGATTGCGGGAGGCGGTAAGGAGGGCCAGCTCGGCGCCTTTCGACACCCCTAACATGCCGATCCGCTCAGGGTTCACCGACGGTTGTGCGCGCAACCAGTCGATCGCCTTGTCCACGTACTCCAGCGGTACGCCCTCCAACTGTCGCGGCAGGGAATCCACAGCGAAATATGCCAGCGCGAGCGTCACGTAGCCGTGCGACGCGATCACCGCGGCACGATCGCGCGGAATTCCTCCCTCCGAGCCGCCGAGGACGATCACGGCGGGGAGCTTCCCTCCTTGCCCATACGGCACATAAAGTGTGCCGACGACGGGATCGCGAAATTCCGTCGACGAGACCCCGATCGCGCGCTTTCTCAGCGTCAGCCGATGTTCGGCGACGGTCTTCTCCCCTTGCCGCAGAGAGAGGCTCACGACGCTTTGATCGTCGCCGTCGAACAGCGAGGAGTCCGTCTGCCGTTCCTTGGTGTTCTCCATCGACCAGAACATTCCGATGGGATCGGTGCCCTGATAGCTGCCGGACGCCGGCGCCATCTTGGCGGGATCGATGACGCCTTTCTCGTCGGCAACGAACTGGGCCTTGGAGCGCCAGACGGTTCCGGCGCGGCTGACGAATTCCGCTTGCAGATCGTACGTCGCTTTGGGAGTCAATCCGACGACCTGGAAGCGGACGTCTTCGTCGATCAAAGCCACGGCGGGCGCGACGATCCGCGCCGGCTCAGCCGGTTCCTGTGGGGTGGCCTGGAAAGGAAGCCAAGCGCTGAAGACAAACAGGAACCACACCGGTCGCATCGAGCTCTCTCCTCTTTCCCGAAAGTTTTCCGCTCAGAGGCTATCAGCACCGCGCGTCGCGGACAATCGCAGTTCCAACGCAAGAACCGGATATCTCCGCCGCCGCCGCTCTCCTATCCTCATCTTACGAAAGGAGAACGCGATGCACAGAACCATCGAACCGGCGATCCTCTACTTCGGCACCCCCGTGGTGCTGGTGAGCTCGCTCAACGAGGACGGCTCGCCCAATGTCGCGCCGATGTCCTCGGCCTGGTGGCTCGGCTGGAGCTGCCTGCTGGGGTTCGGCGCGCGCTCGAAGACGCCGGCGAACATCCTGCGCACGGGAGAGTGCGTGCTGAATCTTCCCGCGGTCGATCAGGTGGCGGCCGTCGACCGGCTGGCGCGGCTCACCGGGTCGAATCCGGTGCCGCCGCACAAGGTGGCGATGGGTTACCGCCACGAGCCGGACAAGCTCGGCGTGGCAGGACTCACGCCGGAGGAGTCCCAGATCGTCGCGCCGCCGCGCATCCGGGAGTGCCCGGTGCAGCTCGAGGCCCTGCTGGAGCAGGCTCATCCCATCGCCGCCGGCGATCCCGACCGCAAGGGAAATCTCATCGCTCTCGAGGTCCGCATCGTGCGCGTCCACGTCGAGGAGCGGCTGCTGCTCCCCGGACACGAGAACCGGATCGATCCGGATGCCTGGCGCCCGCTCATCATGAGCTTCTGCCAGTTCTACGGCCTGGGCTCGCGCGTGCATCCCTCACGGCTGGCCGAGATTCCCGAGTCCGCATACCGTCCCCGCCCGCGGGGCGCCGAAATCGTCTTGGAGGAGAAAGTGGCGTGACGGGTTTTGATATCCTCCGTGCCGATGAAGACCAAGATCCTCGTCACGGGAGCCCTGGGTCAGATCGGCTCGGAGCTCGTCGACGCTCTCCGTGCGCGGTATGGCGACGAAGCCGTGGTCGCCTCCGACATCCGGATGCCGCCGCGCGGCACCGAGGGGCCCTTCGACTTTGTCGATTGCACCAACCAACGGTCGCTGAACGAGGCGGTCCGCCGCCACGGCATCGGCACGATCTACCACCTGGCGGCGCTCCTCTCAGCCGTGGCCGAGAGCAAGCCGCAGGTCGCCTGGGACGTGAACATGGGCGGCCTCTACAGGGTGCTGGAGGTGGCGCGAGAGAGCCACTGCGCCGTCTTTTTCCCCAGCTCGATCGGGGCCTTCGGTCCGACCACGCCGCGCGACGACACGCCGCAAGACACCGTGCAGCGGCCGACGACCATGTACGGGGTGACCAAGGTCAGCGGTGAGCTGCTCTGCGACTACTACTTTCACCGCTTCAACGTCGACACCCGCGGCGTGCGCTTCCCTGGCCTGATCTCCCATGGCGCCCCGCCCGGCGGCGGCACGACCGACTATGCCGTCGAGATCTTTTACGAGGCCATCCGGCACCGGCAGTACACCTGCTTCCTGGGTCCCGATACCCGCCTCGACATGATGTACATGCCGGACGCGAAGAAGGCCGCGATCGAGGTCATGGAAGTGGATCCTTCCCGTCTCGTCCATCGCAACGCCTTCAACATCACGGCGATGAGCTTCACGCCCGAAGAGCTGGCGGCCGAGATCCGCAAGCACATCCCGGAGTTCAGGATCGATTACCACGTCGATCCGATCCGCCAGGCCATCGCCGACTCCTGGCCGCGTTCGCTCGACGACAGCGCCGCCCGCAACGAATGGGGATGGGACCCGGAGTTCGACCTGCCGGCCATGGTCGCGGACATGCTCACGAACCTGCAAAGGAAGCTCCGGCGGGCCAGTTGACCCTCACCCCCGGGTTTTGGAAGGAGATCCGCCACCATGCCGCATGACCGATTCCTGGAGGCCCTGTCCACCGAGGTCGACGCGCTGCGCGAGCGGGGGACGCTCAAGGGCGAGGAGTCCGTGATCGTCGAGGTCCTGCCCGCCGCCGGCGAGCGCGGGCCTCGCTATCTGCTGGAGGGTCATGGGGACAAGCCTTTCCTCAAGATGAACTCCAACAGCTATCTCGGCATGTCCCTGCGCCGCGAGGTGATCGAGGCCGAGGAAGCCACGACGGCGGCCTATGGGGCCGGTCCGGGAGCCGTGCGCTTCATCAGCGGCACCTACCGCCAGCACGTGGAGCTCGAACAACAGCTCGCCGCTTTTCACGGCCGCGAGGCGTCGATGATCTTCAGCTCCGCCTACGCCACGACCCTGGGCGTGCTGGTGCCTCTCATCACCGCCGAGACGGTGATCGTCAGCGACGAGCTGAACCACAACTGCATCATCAACGCCATGCGGCTGGCGAGGCCCAAGGACAAGCTGATCTACCGCCACGTGGACATGGCGGACCTGGAGGCCAAGCTCTCCGCGGCCGCCGCCTCCGGCCAGTTCCGCCGCGCCATCGTGATCACGGACGGCATCTTCAGCATGCGCGGCGACTGGGCGCCGCTGCCGGAGATCCAGGCTCTCTGCGAGCGCTTCGACGAGGGCTTCCCGGAGAACGTCGTCCTCGTGGTGGACGACTCTCACGGCGTCGGCGCCTTCGGCCGCACCGGCCGCGGGACGGAAGAGTTCACCGGCGCCAGTCCCGCGGACATCCTCATCGGCACCCTGGGCAAGGCCTTCGGAGTCAACGGCGGCTACGTGACGGGCAGCCGCCATCTCGTCGCCTTCCTGCGCGAGACGGCTCCGCTCTACATCTACTCCAACCCCATCACTCCCGGCGAAGCCGCCGCCGCTTCCAAAGCTTTATCGATTCTCGACAGTCCCGAGGGCCTGCGCCTGCTCGATCACCTGCGGGCGATGACGGCGCGGTTCGAGAAGGGAATCGTGGACCTCGGCTACGAGACGATTCCCGGCGAGCACCCGGTCGTGCCGCTGATGGTCCGCGACACGCCGAAGACGAACGCCCTGGTGCGCCACCTCAAGGAGAACGGCATCCTCGCCACGGGCCTCAAGTATCCGGTGGTGCCGCGAGGGGACGAGGAGATCCGTTTCCAGATCTCGGCGGACCACACGCCACACGACATCGACTCCACCCTGCAGGCGCTGGAGAGCTTCGCCGGACGGAAAAACGGGTGAAGCCGCATGCAACCGTTCGAGACGACTGAGGGCCTTCCCAACGAGGGACCCGCCAGCGGCATCATCGACTGCGCCGGCTATGCCGAGGGAAGGCGTGCCGCGGACCTCAAGATCGCCGAGGCGCGGGAATTCATGGCGGCCGATCCGGCGCGTTTCGTCTGGATCGGCCTCTACGAGCCCAGCGAAGAGCTGCTGCGCGAGGTCCAGATCGAGTTCGGGCTCCACGACCTCGCCATCGAGGATGCCCACACCGCCCATCAGCGCCCCAAGGTCGAGCTCTACCACGACTCCCTCTTCGTCGTCCTGCGGACCGCCCGGCTGGCGGACGAGCGGCGGATCGAGTTCGGCGAGACCCACATCTTCGTCGGCGCCCAGTACGTCGTCACCGTTCGCCATGGCTCGCTGCGGTCGCACACCGGTCTGCGGGCGCGTTGCGAGGCGGCGCCGCGGCTGCTCGCCAAGGGGCCGGCATACGTCCTCTATGCGCTCATGGACTTCCTGGTGGACCAGTACCTGCCGATCCTCGACGCTCTGGACGACCGCCTGGAAGCCCTCGAAGAGCGCGTCTTCGGCGACACGCCCAAACGCGGCACGACGATCGAGATCTATGAGCTCAAACGGCAGATCCTCGGCCTGCAGCGGGCCGTCTCGCCGCTCGTCGAGATGTGCGCGAAACTGATCCGTTTCGACATCGCTCTGGTGCCGGCCGGCACCCAGCCTTATTTCCGCGACGTGCTGGATCAGGTGGTGCGCATCCAGGAGGCGCTCGACAACTTCCGCGAGCTGCTGAGCTCGGCTCTGGACGCCAATCTGTCGCTGCTCTCGGTGGCGCAGAACGACGACGTCAAGAGGCTCGCCGCCTGGGCCGCGATCCTGGCGGTGCCGACCATGGTGGCCGGCGTCTACGGCATGAACTTCCGCTTCATGCCCGAGCTCCAGTGGTCCTGGGGCTACCCGGTCATCCTCGGCAGCATGGGAGCGGTCTGCTTCGGCCTCTGGATCGGCTTTCGGCGCTCGGGGTGGCTGTGAGCCGAGTCGTGCCGCTGATCTCTTCCACGGCGGCGGCCACTTCAGCCGAGGATCTTCAGCTCCGGCCAGTCGAGGACATAGCCGAGAGCCCTCTTGACCTCTCGGTTTCTGCTTGGATCAAGCGTTCCGATCCGCTCACCTAGCCGAGCCTTGGCGACAACGTGGAGGTTATCGAAATTCGCCACCGAAGGCCGCGTCAGGCCCTCTCGCTTGCCGAGCCCGACTTCCTGGGGGATGCCGCGAATCGTTGTGGTGATCTCCGCGACGATGACCTTGGCCAAGTACTCGAAAGCTGGCGTTCGGGACAGCAGTAGCACCGGACGCCGGCCTATCGGCTCGGGCATGTTGGCCCAGCGGATCTCGTATTGATGCACCGCGGATGTCTCGTGGCGAGCAGGCGCGGGCTACGGCTTCCAGCATTCCGGATCGACATAGGCGTCGTCCTCGGAGTCTGGCTGGCGAGCATAAGCTGCGGCCGTTTCCTTCTCCTCGAGCTCCCAAAGTGCCTTGCGGATGGCCATCGAGATAAACCCGGATGGGCTGGAGCCGAGCTTCTCAAGCTTCTCCAGCACCTCATCGTCGACTTCGACCTGCACCGTGCTCACAGGACACATCTTATCAGATCTCTCCGGCCGCAGACTGCGCTGAAATCACTGCTGAACGGACGGGGTCTCGGGCGATTCGCCGATTGCGTTTTTCCATAACTCTAGTCTACGTAGTGTTTGAACTTTAGCTCGAGCTGGCCGATGAGGCGGAAAGGCCCAACGCTTCGTTATCGCCCTGCCGGCACCGCCGCCAGCCGGCCTTTCAGGTGGGACACGATCTTCGGGCCATGGTCGCGGGAGTTCTCGATGAAAATGCGGTCGGTCCAGCGGCCGGCCTGGAGCGTGCCCGCGATATAGAGACCGGGAACGTTGGACTCGCAGGTCTCGGGATCGTGGGACGGGATCAGGGTCTCGGGATCGACCTCGACGCCGCAGCGCCGCTCGAAGGCGGCGTCGGGCACGTAGCCGATGAGCACATAGGCGGCCTGGGCAGGTAGGACTTCGGGTCCGGCCGGGCCCTCGACCTCGATCGCTCCCTCGGGGAGGAAGGCGCGGACGACGGTGTTGAAGCGCGCGGGGATCGAGCCTTCCTCGATGCGGTTTTCCATGTCCGGCTTGAGCCAATACTTGACGCCCTGCTTGAGGGCCGGCCCCCGGTGGACCAGGCTCACCCGCACGCCGTTGCGCCACAGGTCGAGCGCCGCCTCCACCGCGGTATTGCCGGCGCCGATCACGATCACGTCCTGACCGAAGTGCGGGAAGGGTTCCTTGTAGCGGTAGGAAACCCAGGGCAGATCCTCGCCGGGGACGACCAGCCGCCGCGGGTTGACGAAGTAGCCGGTGGCGATGGCCACCGCCCGGGCGCGCAACGTGCGCGGTCCCTGGCGCTCGCGGCGCGTGTGGACCGTGAACTCCTCGCCCTCCTTCTTCACCTCCAGCACGTCCTCGTACAAAGCGAGCGGCACCTGGTAGTGATCCACCACGAACCGGTAATAGGCGAGTGCCTGCCGGCGGGTGGGCTTGTCGTCGGGGATGGTGAAGGGGATGTTCGCGATCTCCAGACGGTCGCGCGTGGTGAAGAACTCCATGAACGTGGGATAGCCCTGGATCGCCGCCGTCAGCGGCCCGCGGTCCACCAGCAGCACGGAGAGGCCCTGCCGGCGCGCCTCCGCACCGATGGCGATGCCGGTAGGCCCGGCGCCGACGACGAGAAGATCAAGGATTTCGTTCAAGGTCCTACCTCCACAGATAGAAATGATCCACCGGCCCGTGTCCATTCCCCTTCCCCACCGGATACGCGGCGGCCATGGCGCCGTGCAGGTACTGAATCGCGCCTTCGACCGCCCGTGCAAGATCCTCTCCTGATCCCAGACGCGCGGCGATAGCCGACGAGAGCGTGCAGCCCGTGCCGTGCGTCGAGGTGGTGTGGAGGCGCGGATGGCTGAAGCGGTGGACGTGTCCGCCGGCGAGCAGCAGGTCCACCACTTCATCGCCTTCCGCATGCCCGCCTTTGGCGAGCACCGCCGGCCCTTTCCTGGCCAGGGCTTCGGCCGCCCGGATCCTGTCCTCCTCATTTTCGACGGGGAGGCCGGTCAGCGCCGCGAGCTCCGGAAGGTTCGGCGTCACCAGGGTGACGAGCGGCAATAGATCCGCCGTCAAGGCTTCGATGGCGTCCTCCCGCAGCAGCCGGTCGCCGCTCTTCGCCACCATGACGGGATCGAGAACGATGGGAACACCCGTGCCCGCGAGATGCGCCCGCAAGCGATCCGCCACGGCACGGATCACCTCGGCGCTCGCCAGCATGCCGATCTTGACGGCATCGGCGCCGATGTCCTCGAGCACGGCGTCGATCTGCGCCGCGACCATCTCCGGCGGCACCTCGAGAACGGCGCGCACCTCACGGGTATTCTGGGCCGTCAGCGCGGCGACGACGCTCATGCCATAGGCGCCATGGGCGGCGAACGTCTTGAGATCGGCCTGGATGCCGGCGCCGCCGCCGGAGTCCGAGCCGGCGATGGTGAGGAGGCGAGGGGGCGTCACACCGTTCTCGGCGCGAGCCGGCCACGCCGATACCAGGCGATCCCCAGCACGACCAGCAGCACCGCCAGGCTGATCCCCTGCGCCAGGGTGAAGCCGCCGAAGAAGCGGTCGTCCTTGGCGCGCAGGAACTCGATGAGGAACCGCTCGACGGCGAGGAGGGCGAAGATGGTGAGGGCCACGGCGCCAGGCTGCAAACGGCGCCGGAACAGCCAGAGGGCGAAGCCCCAGATGGCCAGGGCCGCCACAGTCTCATAGAGCTGCGTCGGGTGGACGCGCAGCAGGGTGTCGTCAGGCACGGAGCTCGGGACCTGGACATTGAACATCCGGCGCAAATTCCCGGCGGTGGTCTCGGGCAGACCCACCGGAAAGGCGACGCCCCAGGGCAGATCGGTGGGCCGGCCGTAGTCGTCGCCGACGAGGAAACAGCCGATGCGGCCGACGGCGTAGCCGAGAGCCAGAGCGGGAGTGGCGGCGTCCAGCATGGGCCAGGCGGGGAGGCGCCGCCGCCACATCATCCACAGTATGCCGGCGGTGCCAAGGATGAAACCGCCGTACCAGACGAGCCCCGAACGGTCGAAGAGAAGCCGCCAATCGCCGTTGAGGATGGCGTAGTAGATCTTGGCGCCGAGAATGCCGCCCAGTCCGGCCGCGAAGACGATGGCGCTCGCGTCCTCCTCATCGCCGAGGCCCAGGTGCCGCATCCCCCAGCGGAGTTGGAGGTAGCTGGCGAGGAAGGCGAGCACCAGCATCACCCCGAACGGGCTGATGGAGAACGAGCCGATGTGGAAGATTTCGCGGATCATGGCGGGGGCCGTGCGGCCCGGCGGGGAATGGTAGCACGGGGGCGGCAGGCGGGAGAGAAGGGCCGGGGGTGGTGAGGGCTTCGGAGGGCAGGACGGCCTGGGTCGGGATACACTACGGGACCGGGACACCGCCACATGCCGACCGACCACCGCATTACCTACGAAGCTTCCCTGAGCGTGCCCGAGGCCGGCAGGCCGGCGCGGCTGTACGTCTGGGTGCGCCAGTTCCAGGGAGAGGAGGAGCTCACGGGGCGCTACGAGATCTTCGAAGACCTGGAGCGGCTCGATGGCTTCATCGCCCGTGCCGCGGCGGCCGGCGAGGATACCGCCGAGCTGCGCAGCGCCCGCGAGAGCTTCGCCGAGAGCCTGGCCCGGAAGACCTGAGATCGCCGCCTCATGATCACCGAGGCAACCCGGGATGGCTACGCGGCCCTGACGGAGTTGGTCCGGCGCCAGGGCAAGGGCCGCTGGCTCGTGCTCACCCACGACAATCCCGATCCCGACGCGCTCGCCTCCGCGCAGTTGCTGACGCGGTTGCTGCGCCAGGCGTTCCGGCAGAAGGTCACCGCGGCCTACGGCGGCATCATCGGCCGGGCCGAGAACCGGGAGATGGTGCGCGCCCTGCGGCTGCCCTTCAGCCACATCCGCTATCTCAATCTCAAGAACTACCAGCACTTCGCGCTGGTGGACGCCCAGCCTCGCAGCGGCAACAACCAGCTCCCGCCGCGCGTGGTGCCGGCCATCGTGTTCGACCACCATCCCGTGCGGGCCAACACCCAGACCGGGCCCTTCTACGACGTTCGGCCGAAATACGGCGCCACCGCCACCATCCTCGCCGAGTACATGCTTGCCGCCGAGGTCCAGCCCACGCACGCGCTGGCCACGGCGCTCATCTACGCCATCCGCTCCGAGACCCAGGATTTCTCCCGCGAGCACGCCGGGCCGGACAAGGCGATTCACGACCTCTTCTTTCCGCGCGCGAACCATCGCCTGCTCGCCCGCATCCAGAGCCCGCGCCTCCCCTTCGCCTACTTCAGCAACCTGCACGACGCGCTGGAGAACCTGGAGACCGTCGATTCCCTCATCCTGAGCCATCTCGGTCCCGTCGAGCAGCCGGACATCGTGCCCGAGATCGCGGACCTGCTGCTGCGCATGGAAGGCAAGACCTGGTCCCTCGCCACCGGCTACTATCAGGACCGCCTCTACCTCTCGATCCGCACCACCAACCCGCGCGCCCACGCCGGCAGTCTGATGAATCGCATCATCGGCCGCCGCGGCAAGGGCGGCGGCCACGGCATGCTCGCCGGCGGCTGGATCGACGCCAGCAAAGTCACCGGTCCCGCCGAGCGCCGGGAGATGCAGAAGCGGCTGGGGATGCGCCTGGCCAGAGAGCTGAAGAAGAATCCGGATAAAATCGGTCGTATCGAGCTGCGAGCGAAGGAAGGAGAGAAGGTGGCTCCGGTCCAGCAGGAGGCGCCGAAGAAGGCGCCTTGATCAGCGCCGTCCGCGCACGATCCGCTCCAGGGCCCGCCGATCGGTCCGTACCTTGGCGACCGGCTGGCCGTCGCGCAGCAGGACGGGTACGACGTCGGTGAAGCGCGCCCGCAGATCAGGCTCGGCGTCGACGTCCCGCAAGGAATAGGTCAAACCGAAGGCGGGCAGGACGTCATCAAGGAGCGCCGCCATCTCGTCGCAGAGGTGGCAGTCTTGGCGGGTGACCAGCTCGTAGGTAACCAGTGCGATCAAACCTGATCTTCGGAGGGGACCAGGGGGCCGACCCACTTGATGAGCGGAGGAATATCGTCCTGTGCGGTCTCCCAGACCTTGGCAACGTCGACTCGGGAGTAATCGTGGACGAGGCGGTTCCTCATCCCGATGATCTCGCCCCAGGGCACCTCGGGATGCCGAGCCTGGAACTCGTCGGAAATGTTCCGAGCCGCCTCTCCGATCACCTGGAGATTTCGAATCACAGCATCTTGCGTCCGGGCATCGTCTTTAAAGCTACCCCAGGACGCACCTAGGACGTAGCCGAAGACTTTGCGTGCCGCGATCAGGATATCCAGGAGATAGGCTTCATCCCGCCACATAGATCGGTACGTGATCCCGCAGGATTCGTTTACGGCGGATGTAGTTTTCGCTCTGCTCCACAGCGTTGCGTTCTACCAGATCCACCTCCCTACCAAGGATGGCCTCGAGTTCCTTCTGCATCCTGACCATATCGAAGAGGCTCCACCTCGTATCGGGGGCGAACGTCACCAGCACGTCGATGTCGCTGTCCGGCCGGAAATCATCTCTCAAGACCGATCCGAACAGTGAAAGCTCTGAGATCTGCCAGCGACGACAGAACCGCTCGATTTCAACTTCGGGCAAGTGGAGCTTGGTAGAGGCAATCATGGCTCACTCCCACTCGATCGTCGCCGGCGGCTTGCTGGTCACGTCGTAAACCACCCGGTTGACTCCCTTCACCTCGTTGACGATGCGGTTGGCAACGCGGCCGAGAAGATCATACGGCAAAGGGCTCCAGTCGGCGGTCATGAAGTCGGGGGTCTCGACGGAGCGCAGGGCGACGACGCTCTCGTAGGTCCGGTAATCGCCCATCACGCCGACGCTCTTCACCGGCAGGAGCACGGTGAAGGCTTGGCTCACCTTGTCGTACCAGCCGCTCTCGCGCAGCTCGTGAAGGAAGATGGCATCGGCCTCCTGGAGCAGCGCCACGCGCTCGGGGGTGACCTCGCCGAGGATGCGCACGGCGAGGCCGGGGCCGGGGAACGGATGCCGGGTGAGGATCTGCTCCGGAAGCCCCAGCTCGCGGCCGAGCTGGCGCACCTCGTCCTTGAACAGGAAACGCAGCGGCTCGATCAGCTCGAATCCCAGCTCCGCCGGCAGCCCGCCGACGTTGTGGTGGGTCTTGATGACCGCCGAGGGTCCCTTGACCGAAACCGACTCGATGACGTCCGGGTACAGCGTGCCCTGGGCGAGGAAGTCCGCGCCCTGGATCTTCTTCGCCTCGTCCTTGAAGACGTCGATGAACAGGCGGCCGATCGTGCGCCGCTTCTGCTCCGGGTCTTCGACGCCGGCGAGCTCGGCGAGGAACCGCCGGCCGGCGTCCACCGCCAGCACGGGGATGCCGAGCCCGTCGCGCAGACTGTGGACCACCTGCGCCGCCTCGTCCTTGCGCAGCACGCCGGTGTCGACGAAGATCGAGGTCGAGCGCTCCCCCACCGCCCGCTGCAGCAGCGCCGCCACCACCGAGGAATCGACGCCTCCCGAGAGCGCACAGATGACGCGCCTCTCGCCCACCCGCTCACGGATCGCCGCCGTGGCCTCCTCCAGGTAGGAGGCCATCCGCCAATCGCCGCGAGCGCCGCAAACGCCGAACAGGAAGTTACGCAGGATCTCGCCTCCCGAGACGGTGTGCGCCACCTCGGGATGGAACTGGATGCCGTAGAGCCGGCGCTCCGGAGCTTCAAAGGCGACCACGCCTGCATTGCCGGTACTGGCCGTGGCGCGGAAGCCTGGTGGCAGGTGGCGCAGGCGATCGCCGTGGCTCATCCACACGGTCTCGCAAGCCGCGAGGCCCTCGAAGAGCTTGCCGGGCTCGTCGATCGAGATCTCGGCGCGGCCATACTCGCGGCGGCTCGAGCCCTCCACTCCGCCGCCCAGTGCGTGCGCCATCACCTGCATGCCGTAGCAGATGCCGAGCACCGGCACGCCCAGGCGGAACAGCTCGGCGTCGGCGCTGGCGGCCCCCTCCTCATAGACGCTCTGGGGACCGCCGGAGAGGATGAGCCCGACGGGCTGCCGCCGCCGGATCTCCTCCACGGACAGGTCGAACGAATGGACCTCGCAGTAGACCCGGTTCTCGCGTACCCGCCGGGCGATCAACTGCGTGAACTGGCTGCCGAAGTCGAGGATGAGGACGGTCTGGTGACCTGTCAATTTTGGATTTTCGATTTTCGATTTTGGATTCGAAACCGCCTGGATATCAACCATCGTTTCTCCTTTGCCTCAGTCCAATACCTCAATCCAAAATCTAAAATCCACAATCTAAATGGTCACAGCGCCGTCTCCGCTTTCAATTCCCGCGTCATCAGCTCTTCGACCGCCCGGCGGGGGTCCTTGCCATGGTGGAGGACGGCCACCATCTGCTCGGTGATCGGCATCTCGACACCGCGCTGGGCCGCGAGCCGGGAGACGGCGATGGAGTTGCGCACGCCCTCGGCCACCAGGTGGGTCTCGCCGGTGATCTCCGCGACGCTTCGGCCCGCCGCGAGATCGAGGCCGATCCGGCGGTTGCGCGACAAGCCGCCGGTGCAGGTGAGCACCAGGTCTCCCAATCCCGCGAGCCCTGCAAAGGTGCGCGGCTGGCCGCCGTAGGCGATGCCGAGCCGGGTGATTTCGTGCAGACCGCGGGTGATCAGCGCGGCCAGGGTGTTGTGCCCGAGGCCGATGCCGGAGAGCGTGCCGGCGGCGATGGCGATGACGTTCTTGGCGGCCGAGCCCAACTCGACGCCTACCACGTCGGGTGAGGAGTAGAGCCGCAGGAAGGGAGTGGCCAGGCACTCGCGGGCCTCGGTGGCGAACCCGGCGTCCTCCGAGGCGATCACCGCCGCGCTGGGGACGTTGCGGGCCAGCTCGGCGGCGAAAGTAGGACCCGAGAGCACGGCGAAGCGAACCTCCCGGTCCGCAGCCATACCCTCTTCGAAGGCCACCTGGCTCATGCGCGCCAGGGTCTCGGTCTCGATCCCCTTCGTGGCCGAGACCAGCGGCAGCGGAGCGCCGTCGCGATGGAGCCGCAGGAACTGCCGCAACACCTCGCGGAAGCCATGCGAGGGAGCGGCGATGAGGAGGAAGTCGCAATCGGCGAGCTCGGCGGTATCCGCAGTCGGCTCGAGCTCGGGAGGAAACTCGACGTCGGGAAGGTATTTGGGATTGGCCCGCTCCTCCCGCATCTGCCGCGCCAGCTCGGCGCTGCGTCCCCAGAGCCGCACCCGGTGCCGGCCCGCGCCGGCCAGATGAACCGCCAGCGCGGTGCCGAACGAGCCCGCGCCGAGAACGCCGATCCGCCGCGATTCGCCGTTCATCCTTCGGCTTCCTCCGCCGGCTCGCTCCGCCGCTCCCCCAGCCGGGGCTCGGTGCCCTGGCGCAGGCGCCGGAGGTTCCTGCCGTGACGAGCGATGATGATCAGCGCGATGGCCGTGGAGGGCAGGAGCAGCCAGCTCCCGCCGGATTTGATCCAGCCGAGCCGCAGGCTCAAGGCGACCAGCAACGGGATGAGCGCCGCGGTGACGATCGAGCCCAGCGAGACGTAATGTTTCCAGAGCACCACGGCCATGAACACCACGAGCCCCAGGGCCATGGCCGCCGGCGCGAGGGCACCCAGGGCGCCGGCCGAGGTGGCGACTCCCTTGCCGCCGCGGAAACCGAAGAAGACGGGAAACACGTGGCCGATGACCACCGCCACCGCCGCGCCTCCAACGACGGAAGGAGGCGCATCGAGCGCCCGCGGCACCGCCACCGCCGTCACTCCCTTGGCGGCGTCGAGCGCCAACACGATCACGCCCGCCTTCCTGCCGGCGGCGCGCAGGACGTTGGTGGCGCCGGCATTGCCGCTGCCCACGGTGCGCACGTCCAGCCCTTGCAGCAGCCGCACGATGAGCACGCTGAAGGAGACTGAGCCGAGCAGGTAGGCGCCGGCGACGACGGCCGCGGAAAGGCCAGGGCTCATCCGCCGCCCTCCCCGGCCATCGGGAAGACCTCGACCGCCCGGTAGCGGGCGCCTTTCGGCGACAGCTTGCTCTCGAAGAGCACGCCGTGATCCGCCACGAACGGCGGCCCGATCGGTCCGGTGAGGGCGGTCCGCAGCTTGTCGATCGCCTCCCGCCGCCAGGGGTCCGGACAACGGGCGAGGGTGACGTGCGGATGATAAGCGCGCTGCTCGGGCTCGAACCTCAGCGTCTCCACCGCGGCCCGGGTGACGTCCTCCTGCAGCGTCAGCAGCTCCTCCGGCGCTTCGACTCCCACCCAGGCCACGCGGGCCGGCCGGGCGGGCGGAAAGGTGCCGCCGTCCGCCAGCCGCAGGTCCAAGGGCGGGCAGCGGGCGAAGACCTCGCGCAGCTTCGCGGCCAGAGCGGGAACGCCGGCGTCGGGAGTCGGACCGAGGAAGAGCAGGGTCAGGTGGACGTTCTCGAGGTCCACCCAGCGGGCGCGCGGCAGCCGGTCGCGGAGCCCGTCGAGCCGGCGGCGCAGCTCGCGCCGGGGGGTCTCAGGCACCTCCAGGGCCACGAAAAGCCTCACGCGGCCTCCCCGGCATCCAGCAGGCGCCGGCGCAGCATCTCCAGGGCGAGCTGGGCCGAGAAGCGACGCACCCGCTCGCGGTCCCCCGGCAGGCGCAGCTTGCGATGGTGTACGTCATCCTCCGCGGGGCCGGCCACGGCGATGTGCACCGTGCCGACCGGCTTCTCCTCGCTGCCACCTCCAGGCCCGGCAACGCCGGTGATGCCCACCCCGTAGTCGCTGCCCAAGGCGCGGCGAACGCCTTGGGCCATGGCGCGCGCCACCGGCTCGGAAACGGCGCCGTGCTCGGCGAGCAGCTCCAGCGGCACTCCCACCAGCCGGACCTTCAGCTCGTTGCTGTAGGTGACCGCGCCGCCAAGGAAGTAGTCGCTGCTGCCCGGCACGCTGGTGATGCGCTGCGCGAAGAGGCCGCCCGTGCACGACTCGGCGGCGGTGAGCGTCGCGCCGGCGCGGCGCAGCAGCTCCCCCACGACGCTCTCCAGCGTATCCTCCTCGCGGGTGGCGAAGACGGCGTCGCCCGCCAGCTCCGCGAGGCGCGCCGCCATGGCCTGGAGACGGGCCCGGCGTTCGGGCTCCGGGCCGGCGGCGGTGGCCTGCAAGCGGATCTCCCCGGGATTGGCGAGGATGGTGATCGCCTCGCGGCCGAACTCCTCGTAGGCCGGCGCGATGCGCTCCTCGACCACGGATTCGGGAAGGCCGGCGATCTTGAGCACTGCCGTCTCGCGGCCGAGACCGCCGGAGCGCCCGGCGAGCCACGGCTCCAGCGCGTCGGCCGCCATGCCGTCCATCTCCGCCGGCACCCCGGGAAAGAGAAACAGGGTGCAGCCGCCGCTCTCGAGACGCATCCCGGGCGCCGTGCCGCGAGGGTTGGAGATCACCTCCGCGCCTTCGACGATCCACGCCTGGCGGCGGTTCACCTCGGGCATGCGCCAGCCCAGAGACTGAAACCGGCGCTCGATGGTTGCCAGCACTTCCTCGTCCAGGAAGAGGCGCCGATCGAGGGCGGCTGCCACGGCCTCGCGGGTGACGTCGTCCGCCGTCGGTCCCAGCCCGCCGGTGATCAGCACGAGGCCTACCCTGGAGAGGAGGGTACGGATCTCGGCCGCGATCTCCTCCTCCGAATCGCCGATCGCCGCCTTGCGCCGCAGCTCGACGCCGTAGCGGTCCAGCAGACCCGTCAGCCGCAGGGAATTGGTATCCAGCCGGTCGGTGCCCAGCAGCTCCGAGCCCACGGCGACGATGGCAGCCTCCATGGCCGGGAATGATATCGCAGGGGGGTCAGCTCCCAGGGCGTATTGGCGTCGCAGGGTCCTGCCCTCCGCCAGGGGGTGAGGTCTCGAAGGGCAGGCTCGCTCATCCTCCTTCGCCCCCATGAACCTGGCATCCAGAGAGGGATAAACTCTCTTCCGAATCTTCACCATGCCTTCCCGCATAGAACACCGCGCCCGGTTCGATCTCGTCCGCTACGCCAACGTGTGGGAGGACGCCGAGGTGCTGCGCGCCGCCCTGGCGCCGGCGCCGGGCAAGCGGATGCTCTCCATCGCCTCGGCGGGCGACAACGCCTTCGTCCTCCTCGCCGCCGGCGCCGAGGTGGTGGCGGCGGACCTCTCTCCGGCCCAGCTCGCCCTGGTGGAGCTCAAGCGCGCCGCGATCCGGCGGTTGGGACACGGCGAGACCCTCGCTTTTCTGGGCGCACGGCCGGGCGAGGATCGGCGCGCGGTCTATGAACGGCTGGAGCGCGATCTCACCGGCCGCACGCGCGACTTCTGGCGCGAGCGCCTGGACGAGGTGGCGGACGGCGTCATCCACCACGGCAAGTTCGAGGACTACTTCCGGCTCTTCCGCGAGCGCGTGCTGCCGCTCATCCACCGCCGGCGCACCGTGCTAGGCCTCCTCGACGAGCGCGACGAGGCCGGCCGCCGGGAGTTCTATCGCGACGAGTGGGACAACCTGCGCTGGCGTCTCCTCTTCCGCGTCTTCTTCAGCCGCTTCGCCATGGGCCGGCTGGGGCGCGATCCGGAGTTCTTCCGCTACGTCGAGGGCTCCGTCGCCGAGCGCATCCTCGGCCGCGCCGAGTACGCGCTCACCGTCCTGCCTACGCATACCAATCCTTATGTGGAGTACATCCTGAGGGGCACCTTCAAGAATGCCTTGCCTCTCTACCTCCGGCCGGAGACGTTCGCGGATCTGAAACGCAATCTCGACCGGCTGATCCTCTTCGAAGGCACCGTCGAGGAGGCGGCCCGCGTCCACCGTGGCGCGGGATTCGACGGCTTCAACCTCTCGGACATCTTCGAGTACCTGGACCCGGGCGCCAGCGCCGCCATCTATGAACGGCTCCTGGAGACAGCCAGACCCGGAGCCCGCTTCGCCTACTGGAACATGCTCGTGCCGCGCCACCTCGGCGAGCTGTACCCCGATCGCGTGCGGCACCTCGAAGCCGAAGCGAAGGCCCTCTTCGCGCAAGACCTCGCCTTCTTCTACAGCGCCTTCGTGCTCGAGGAGGCGGTCTGACCTCGATGATCTCGGGCAGCGATCTCCGCGGTGCGGCCATCCTCGCCGCCATCTTCCTTTCGCTGCTGGCGATCGCCGAGCTGTGGCGCCGCTTCGGGAACCCGAAGCCGGAGCACACGCGGAAGCTCGTCCACCTCGGCGGCGGCGTGGCCTGTCTGTTCTTTCCCTTCCTGGTCCGCTCTCCATGGGTGGTGCTGGCGCTGTCCTTGCCGCTCACGCTCCTCTTCGTGGCGGGGAGCCGCTTCGGATTTCTCAAGAGCCTGCACGGCGTGGCCCGCCGCAGCCGCGGCGCGGAGTACTACCCGCTCTCCGTCTTCCTCGTCTTCCTGATGACGCAGGGCCGTCCCTGGCTCTACCTCTCCGCCGTGCTGGTGCTCGCCGTGGGCGACGCCTTCGCCGCGCTCATCGGCAGCCGCTACGGCGTGGTGCGCTACGAGGTGGAGGACGAGCAGAAGAGCCTCGAGGGCTCGCTCGTCTTCCTGGTCATCGCCTTCCTCGCCATCCACTTGCCGACCCTGCTGCTGACGGATCTGCCGCGGCCGGTCTGCGTGCTCGCGGCGCTGCTCGTGGCCGCGCTGGTGACCGGCTTCGAAGCGATCTCCCTCGAAGGCGCGGACAACCTCTTCGTGCCGCTCGCGGTGGTGGTGATCCTCGGCAAGATCACCACCAAGCCGCTCTCCGAGGTGATCTTCCAGAATCTCTCTCTGCTCGCCCTCTGCCTCGCCATAGGATTCGCCGTCTGGCGCTTCCGCTCGTTCAACGTCGGCGGCGCCATCACCTTCATCCTCTTCGCCTACGGCACCTGGTCGCTCGGCTCCTGGGTGTGGACGCTGCCGGTGCTCGTGGGCTTCGCGGGATATCTCGCGGCCTGGCTGCGTTTCGCGCTGCCGGGCCACGGCTCGGGAGTCAAGGTGCGGAACGTGGCGCGGGCGCTGCTGCCTCCCTTCACCATGCTCCTCCTGGCGAACAGCCTGCGGCGGGACGAGACGTTCTTCGCCTCGTACCTGGCCGCGAGCGCCGCCGTGCTCGCCTTCAGCCTGAACGCGGGCGTCTTTCATTTCGAGCGGCGCCGGAGCTGGATGCTCGGCGCGCCCGGGCTCGCTCTCCTCGGCACACTCCTCGCCGTCGTCGGACCTTGGATCGCCACCCGGCGAGCCCCACCGGCAACGCTGCTGGCGATCCTCGCGATCACCATCGTGGTGACGCTGATCAACACCGCGATCGAGCTGCGGCATCCGGAGCTGCCCCGCAGCCGCGAATGGACCGCTTGGCGGTTCCTGCTGAGCTTCGCGGCGGCGGGAGCAGTACTAGGATTGCAGGCGCTGGGGATGACGCAGGCGTGGGATCCAGGGTGGAGATGAGAATAGCAACGATTCGAGAGGATAACCCCCACAATGCCTTCGATCTATCTGGAAACGACGATTCCGAGTTACCTGGTTAGCAGACGAGCCGCGATCTGGTGACCGCGGCTCATCAGCAGATCACTCACGAATGGTGGGCGCAAGCAAGAGCCAACTTCGACATCTTCGTCTCGGAGGCGGTGCTCGAAGAGATTCGAGAGGGTGATCAGGCCCTCTCAGTGCGACGCCTGGAGTTCGTCAAAGATCTGCCCATCCTCACCCTCAACGCTGAAGTAGGCGTCTTGGTTCAACACTACTCCGGACGATTGGGACTTCCCGAGCATGCCTCCACCGACATGCTCCATATCGCGTTCGCTGTTGCCTATGGGCTCGATTACCTGGTGACATGGAATTGCAAGCACATCGCCAACGGGCGGGTCATCCGCCGGTTGGCCAGTATAAACCGCGAAGTTGGTAGGCCCACCCCTATCATTGTTACTCCCGAGGAGCTATCCTGACCGGGGAGGAAAGGTATGCAGGACGACCCGATTGTCGAGGAGATTCACGAAGTAAGGCGCAGGATGTTAGAGGAATGCGGAGGAGACCTGGGGGTCCTGATGGACCGGCTGAAGCGGCGGGAGAAAGAAGAAGATCCTTCGCGGATGGTGTCGGATCCGCGCGAGGTCATGGCTAGCTCAAAGTCGCCGCGCTGATCCAAGGGCGCCTCCTAGGTGATGGCTCCTCTCCGCACCCAGGGCTTCCTCTTCGACCTCGACGGCACCGTTTACCAGGAAGACGAAGCGATCCCGGGCGCGGCTGAGGCTCTCGCAGAGCTGCGAGCTCGCGGCATTCCCTTCCGCTTCACCACCAACACCACGCGCCGGCCGCGGACCGCTCTGGCGGAACGTCTCCGCGCGATGGGCATCGACGCCTGCGCTGAGGAGATCCTCTCCGCGCCGGCCGCGGCCGCCCGCTGGCTGCGGGACCGCGGCGTGCGCCGGGTCCAGCTCCTCCTGGCCGAGGCGAGCTTCGAGGAATTCGCGGACTTCGAAGTGGTGGACCACGCGCCTGAGCTCGTGGTGGTCGGCGATCTCGGTGAAGGCTGGACCTTCCCGATCCTCAACCAGGCCTTCCGCAATCTGCTGGACGGCGCCGAGCTGCTGGCGATCCAACGCAACCGCTACTGGTACACCGAAGGAGGGCTCAGCTTGGACGCCGGCCCCTTCGTCGCCGCCCTGGAGTATGGAAGCGGCAAGACCGCGACGCTGGCCGGCAAGCCCAGCCCCGTCTTCTTCGAGGCCGCAGCGAAGGAGCTGGATCTTCCGCCGGCATGCATCGCCGTGGTCGGCGACGATCTCGAATCGGACGTGGCCGGAGCCCGCGCCGCCGGCATGATCGGCGTCGCCGTGCGCACCGGCAAGTACCGGCCGCAAGATGAGGAGCGAGCCCAGCGCGAAGCGGACGTCGTGCTGGACTCGATCGCGAAGGTCTCAATTCTGACTTAACACCAACCCCTCCAGATCAGGAATCAGATCTTTCAACTGGCAGATCAGCCGAGTGGGCCGGTAGATCAGATGCACGCTGACGCGCGTGCCGTCCTTCAGACAACAGGTCAAGGCGGCGAATTGAGGGTCGCACGTACGATTTGCCTGGCATAACAGACGCCCTTGGTTGAAGCAATTGAACTCGGCTATACAGGCGTTGATAGAATCGAACTGTCCCTCAGGCTGGCATGTTGGGCCGGGAGTAGGGAATGGCCACTTGTCCACCACCTGATTGGTTGCCAGGTCGGTAACGGCCAGCGACAACGTGCTGTCCTGTTTGATGATTTCTGATTTGTAGACGGTGCGCTTGTTGGCCTTCTTGTCCTCTACGCTCGTATACCGAAGAACCAGGCCGGCATCGCCTTTACCCAGCGTGCTGACGTTGCGGACAGCAGGGTTCGTCAGTGCCGCCGTCGTCTTGGCATCCTCCTCGTTCAGGGAAAAGGAATAGCCCTCAACGTCTGCCCCCTTGAGCGAGCCGATCAGATCTCCTTTGGGATCTGGCGCCGGGGACTGCTTACAGGAGAAAACCAACCCGAGAGAGAGCAAGGCAAGGAAGGCGGAACCAAGTCGGACGCGATTGACACTCATGGGTGCCTCCATATTGTAAACAAGGATCCTTAAGGTGGCGGGTACAACCCCGCATGGCTCCCTTCGCAGAGCACTCCCAACCCACTCCGAGAAGGATGGGCCGCTACGGCGGTTACAGGCGTCGTAGAGAGGGATAGCGTTACATCGATGGAGAGCCCGGCTCAGCCGGCTTCCGGCACGCCCTCGAAAAAGTCGACGGCTCCGGTCTCGAGAGAATATTGAGCCCCCACGACAAGGAGCCCTTGTCTCTGGATCAACTGTTCGAGAACTTCCGAGCCATGCCGCAGGTGATTCACGGAGGCGCGGACGTTGGCCCGTACGGCCTGCCGCGCCAGAGCCTCCGGGTCATGCCGGAGCTCCGTCGCCAACAGCTCCTCCACGGCCGGCCGGATGCGGTAGACGATCGAGCGGAGGTTCGGCGACTGGCTGTTCGTCGGCCGCCGAAGCTCCTCCAAAGTGGCCGCAACCGCCCCGCACTGCGAGTGGCCCAGAACCACGACGAGCCGCGTGCCGAAGCGCTCGGCGGCGAACTCGACGCTGCCGACCTGAGAAGACGCGACGATGTTGCCGGCGACGCGGATGACAAACAGATCGCCCAAACCCTGATCGAAGACGATCTCCACCGGCACCCGCGAGTCCGAGCACCCGAGAATGACGGCGAATGGCGCCTGGCCTTCTACGAGCTCGTTGCGCCGCGTCTGGCTCGCGAGGGTGTCGTGGTTCTGGACGCCTGACACGAATCGGCGGTTCCCCTCTCGCAGGCGTTCGAGTGCTTCTCGCGCGGAGATCATCGTCCGCCGATTCTAGAACACCCTGCGAAAGCCCGCCTGTACGGCCACGGGGACGTATACGGGGACGATCTCCCGGCCGAACTCGGGCTAAGGCCGAGCCGGCGGCCCCAGCCCGCACGGAGGAAGCTTATTGAAGGCACTCACGGTTTCCATGAACCGGAAGTGAGACAGGCGGGCCGCGGGATACAGCACCGCCAACGCGACGATCAGGATTCCAAGGGCATAGAGTCTGCGCTGATTGGGTTTGTAGGGTCCTCCCAGGAGAATGCCTGTCGCAACGAGCACCAAAGCGAGAAGGGTGTTGCCATAAAACTGGTACGGGCGCTTGTCGCTCGCCTTCGCCTCCAGGTAGGCGGCAAGCCGGCCTTCCGAGGTCAGGTTTTCGTAGCGGATCCCCTGCGGCTCGATGGGCGGCGCAAATCCAGGAACCTGGTACCCGAACGAGACATCCACCGTGCCAGCCCTGAGGATACTGATCGACATCCCCAGGACCAGCGCGACCACAGTCGCCACGAGAAACCCGCCTGGACTTCTATCGTGGCCCGTCAGTGCCTTGACGATTTCGCGAGCGGTAGCCGAGAAGTATGTGAGGCCGATGAGCGCAAGCGCGCCAGGAACGAAGTAGGCGATCAGCAGACCGAAATCCAAGCCCAGGTCAGACAAGCACCGGCCTCCCTGTCACGCCGCCGCCTCCGAGCGCTTCGCGGGCGGCGCCGCGCGCAGCTCCACCGGAGACGCCTCCTCCACCGCCTCGCCGAGATAGCACCTGGCGATGCGGAACAGACCGGGCAGGCCGGCGATCTCCGCCTCCCCCGCCGCCGCGCAGATGGCGTCCACGGCGTGCAGGCCCAGGACGGCTCTTTTTTCACCCCTCGCGCCGTCTGAAGGAGACTTTACGACTTTACCACATAGCGAGGGAGAGCGGCTCCGCCGGCGCCGGCCAGGGTCTTTGACAGGGTCTCGCTATGTTTCCGCGTCTCTCAGGACCTTCTCGATCCGTCGGTCCGGAATGAGCCATATCAGCGCAACGACCACGTACAGGCTCAAGGAGATCCATGACCGCCAGAAAGCCAAGGGAATGGCAACGGCGTAGAGAACCGGTGACAGCTTGCCCTTCCAATCGCCCCCGACCGCCTTCTTGAGAAGCGAGTCGGGACCCTGCGACGCAATGAGGAGCTGTTGCAAGATCCAATACGCGATCGCGGCCATCAGAAAAACAAAACCATAGAGCGCGGTGGGCACGGCCGCGAAATGATTCTCACCTACCCAGCCCGTCACGAACGGGATCAAGGACAACCAGAACAGGAGATGCAGATTGGCCCATAATACCGGCCCTGTGACCTTGTGAATGACATGAAGCATGTGGTGGTGGTTGTTCCAATAGATGCCGAGGTAGACGTAGCTCAGGACGTAGCTCAGGAACACGGGGATCAAAGGCACCAGGGTCTCGATGCCCTCGCCGTGGGGCACCTTCAGCTCCAACACCATGATGGTGATGATGATGGCGATGACGCCATCGCTGAACGCCTCGAGCCGATTCTTTCCCATGTCTAAATTCGCTCGCGTGAGCCAACCGTTTACCTGAGCATATCCCACACCACCACCTTCCACAGCTCCTTTCCGTCATGATACGTGCTGACCACCTCGAACCCCATTTTCTGGTGTGCTCTCAAGCCTGCATTGTTTCGCGCAGCCACCTCGGTCACACAGAGCTGATATTCAGGTGACAGCCTGTTCCCGGTCTCGTGGTAAAGCCTGCTCAACAGCCCTTGCCCTCTGAAGTCTCTATCTACGCAGACCTGTCCCCCGACCATGAAATGATACGCCGACAAAGGCTTGCTTCGATATTCACAGCGCTCAAACTCGGTGAACATCGGCACCAGGCTTGGCATCTCGTTCTTCATGGAAACGGGCATCGCCAGGTTGTAACCAATTACCCTGCCGTCGCTCATTGCTATGACCTGAGGCAACTCAGCAGCCATCCTCTTCAACAATGCCACGGTATGCTCCGCGAAGACAAAGCCCTGCCGCGCCTGTTGCTCCGCACTGACGGAGCTGAAAAGGTTCTGCCTTTGCAGTTGCAGGATCTGTTCAAAATGCTGATCCGTGGAAGCGACGTCGAAAACGATCTCCATATCTTATCCGCTCATCGGCGTACCACCGGCTCACCGCACATGATCCGGTGCCCATCCGGGGTACGCAGGCCAAACTCCCTGAGTCCCCACGGCTTGTCGGCGGGCGCCGAAAGGATCTCCGCGCCCCTCGCGGCCACCTCTTCGTAGAGCTGATCCACCCCGTCGACGTACAGGTACGCGAAGTACGAGTGGTTTCCCAATTCAGCCGCCGGCCTCTCGTCAGGGCACTCGCCGAGCATCACTCCGAAGTTGTCCCTGGTCAGAAAGTTCCATCCTTCCGCTTCCACAGGTTCGCGCTCGAACCCGAGCACCTGCATGAAGTACTCCGTAGATACCTTCAGATCGCGAACGGCCAGCACACAGCGAGAACCGGTGATTCGTGCCACTCTTTGCTCCTCTCTCACGCAGCCCACTCCAGACCCGCCGGGAGTTCGAGGCTCGAGTACTCGACGTGAAGCACCCGGCGATGCTCCGGTCTGCTCGAGGCGGAGGACGCGTGCAGGAGGAGCGGGCTCATGACCATGACGCCGCCGGCCGGCACGGCAGCCACCCGCTCGCGCCCGCTCGCGCGAACCGCCGCGATCCGCCCTTCCGGTATCCGTCCCAGCCGGTGGCTGGAGATGACGACGCGCAGGGCTCCGTTCTCCTCCGGCGTATCGTCGAGATGCAGCCGCAGCGCCACCAGGGCTTCGAGGACCGGCACCGGCGGTTGCACGTGCGGCACACCATCCTTGATCGACCAGGGTCCGAAGCCCGGTGTCTCGAGGCGCCGCCGCACCGCGATCGTGAGATCCTGATGCCACGGCACCTTCCAGTTCGCCGCAGCCGTCTTGTCGAACAGCGTGGCCTTGACCGCCCGTGCGTCCGCTCCGGCGTACTCACAAGCGAGCTCGCGAAGCAGGCCTTCGGCAAGCTCGCGGAAGTACGGCGAGCGTTGAAGGACGTTGCGAACCCCGCCCCGGCCGCTAGCTGCACCCGAGAGCTGCGCCGCCTCCGCTCGTGCCGCCGCGAGCTGCTGCTCGCTGAGGATCGGCTTCGAGACGACGTAACCGTGTTCCTGAAATGCGTCTTTCACCGTCGCGAGCGGATATAGTTGGATGTCTGACCGGAAGTGTATCCCAAGAGCACGCTCAACAAGGCACCGGCGTCGACCAACCTTCCGCGATGCATCCGCAAAGCTCCGATCCGGAGACCGGTTTGGCGCGGTTCCCAGCCGGGAGCTTCCCGCCGGCCCCGCCATTTGTGGCAGGATAGGCGCTTTCAGCGAGTCTGCTCGCCAGCTTTACCGTGCCTCAGTGCTCGCTCCGAGGAGAGGTGTATCCGCGTTGCCGATTTCCCGACGAAAAACCCTGCAAAGGCTGTCTTCGCACTGACCAACAAGCATCGCCGCACGATTCGAAGCCGATCTGAGGACGAGTTGCAGGTGCTCCGGACGGGGTCGAGTCACTAATTTTCCCCGTCTTCTCCATTCACCTGGAACCTATCTCCGTGTTAGGCAGCGCCGGCTTCGTCAAGTTTCTCCATGAGAAGGCTCGCAAGGACAAGAAACTGGAGGGCGCGCTGCTCGGGAATCGTGATGTTTTCATGTGCCTTTGGGTTCCTAATCCCCATGATGGCGCCTGCAAACAGATGCTTGTATCCTTCTTGCATACTCCTTCCCGTTTGGGACCGACTGTCGCCCACCTTAATGACCGGATTCTGGAGGTCGAATGCGTTGAACATCAGGTCGGGGCCGTCGCGCTCTGGGTTGCCCGCATCGATCCACGCCTTCTTGACACGCGCGTTGACCTCCTTCAACGCGGCCTCTACTGCATCGGCGTAGTGGGCGGCGCGAAACCGTCCTTCGGCAACGTTCTTGACCAGAGGATGGATGAGGCCCCATACGTCCGAACCCTCGGGTGCCGCCGGATGCGCGGGGTTGGCCCAAGGAAACGGGGCGCCGCAGCTTTCGCAGTGCGATGGGACTGGTGTCCTGAAACCGATTGCGACGACGCCGGGCACGTCGTACTCACCCTTGATCTCAGTTCCGCAATTTGGGCATGCATGAATTGTCGCCGCGCCGCACTTATTGCAGAATTTGCGGCGAAACTCTGGGCTGCGATGATAACTGTCCGTTATCTGGTGCCCGTTCAAGCAGACTTGCTGAGTGTCGTAGGTCCCCATTCTTGATCGCTTCTAATTTTCGCTGCCTAACCTGCAGTTGATCTTCTCCGTTGAGTGCCTCTGACTTCACCGGCGTACCTCTCTGGCAGAGGTGACCGCAAATAGCCAAAGGCGCGCATGCTGCAAGCACTTGAATCATGGTAGATCACCGGCCTGCCCGGGTCAAGGAAGGAGGGCGGCAGAAAATATGGCGGCACTCTGGAGTGCTCGTGGCTTCCGCGTCCGTTGAATAAGGCTACAGCCTTCAAACCTGTCTGACGGAGGGAAGTGCCGACATCAGATGATCTTGGGCATCTTAGGGCGGCGTCGAGAACGTGTTCATATGCCCGGGCGAGGAGTCAAGAGGCCCCGCCCCGCCGCTTGTAGAGCGCCTCATGATGGGCCTTTCCTTTCTTGACGAGCTGGATCTCGCCTTCCTTCTCCAGACGGCGAAGGACGTCCGAGGCGGTCCGCGGATCGACGAGCACTTTCAGGTGAGTCCGGAAGCGGCGGTTGCACTCCGCCGCCACCGCCGCGGGACCGAAAGGCTCCTTCAGATCCGGGCCCTCCACCACGAGCCGCAGTAAGCCGCTCACGAACTTCTTGCCCGGGGGCGGAAGCTTCGGCGCGGCCGGCGGCGGCGCGGGCGGCTCAACCGGTCCGACAAGATCCACGGCCGAAGAGGCAGCCGCGCGGAACGTGGCGAGGCTCTCCCGCACCTTCTCCAGCTCCGCCACATGCACCGCCCGCTGCTCGCGATGATGGACTTGCTGCTCGCCGTGGAAGACCTCCTGTTCGGCGTGAAAGGCCTCCTGTTCGCGGTGATGCTTCTCGCGCTTCTCCAGGTGCGCCAACATCTCCTCGATCGACAGTTTCGAGCTCATACGCTTCTCTCTCGCCTCTAAGATTGCGGTGAAGCTATCTGCGGCCTATCCTAACACGCTGGCGGGCCGTACTTTAAGGTGATTTCGCGGCGATCGCGCCCGGGTTGCGGCAAAGCAGCCTGAATTGCGGCGCAGACAACTGAGACACCGCAACACGAGATGAGATCGCGGCGTATTATCTGACGGCACCGCAACTTCATCTGAGATTGCGGCAAAGCATCTGAAGTTGCGGTGAAGCATCTTGTGGCGCCGCAACACGAGATGGAGCCGCGGCAAAGTATTTGAGATCGCGGTGCCGCAGTCTGAGATGCCGCAATTCGAGATGAGATCGCGGTGTAGTATCTGGGATTGCGGTGTATGAGGTGACGGCGCCGCCGCAACGCCGGATGAGATCGCGGCAAAGCATTTGGCGTCGCGGTGAAGTATCTTACGGCGCCGCGACCCTGGATGAGATTGCGGCCAATTATCTCGGATTGCGGCATCGCAAGCAGAGACACCGCGGCATCAGATGAGATCGCGGCGTATTGGTTGGGATTGCGGTGTAGTAGTTGGCGGCGCCGCAACACGAGATGAAGTCTCGGCGAGATCATCTGAGATTGCGGCATCTCGGCTCGTGGCACCGCAACACCAATTGGGATTGCGGCAAAGTAGCTGAGATCGCGGTGAAGTGGATGAAGGCACCGCGACCCGAGCCGGAGTCGCGGTATCCCGGCCGGGATTGCGGCATCTCAGCTCGCGGCGCCGCGACGTCAGATGGAGTCGCGGTGTAGCATCTGGGATTGCGGCAAAATTTTCTGCGGCTCCGCCGCCCGAGGCCGGCGAGGACGCCGGCGGTCCCAGGTGATCTCCTACGTCTCCAGCCGCACTATCCCCGCGCCGCCGTCCATCGTCACCACCTGGCCGGTCTGCAGCGTGCTCACCAGCCCCGCGATGCCAACGATGGTCGGAATCCCCATCTCCCGCGCCACGATGGCGGAGTGGGAGAGGATGCTGCCGCGCTCGATCAGCAGGCCCGAGACAGACGGATAGAGCGGCACCCAGCCGGGATCGGTCCTCTCGGCGACGAGGATCTCGCCGTCGAGGCGGGCGTCTTCGGACGGCGTGCGGAGGACTTTCACCGGCCCCGTGACGACGCCCGGGCAGCAGCCGGTGCCGCGCAGCAAGCCGGGCTCCGACATCGCTGCTGGCTGGGGCCGTCCCTGCAGGCGGTTTCGGTGATACGGCAACCCATAGGTCTCGAAGCGGTCCGCCGGCGGCTCCATGCCGCGCCAGGCGTCGAACTCCTCGCGGCGTAGCGCGGCCAGGGCCTTGAGGTTGGTGGTGACCGCGCGGCCCTTGACGTAGTCCCAGACCTCGTCCAGGGTGAGATAGAAGACGTCGTCCTCGCGGTCGAGGACCCCCAAGTTCGCGAAGTCCTCCCCCACCGCCCGCAGCACCTCGCGCAGCAGGCCGTAGATGCGGGTGCGGGCGAAGCGGAGGTTCTCGCGGTTCTTCACGCCCAGGCGAGCGTTCTCCAGCACGCGGCGGAAGATCCAGGCGCGCGGGAGCAAGCCGCGACGGCGTCGCAGGGCGGCGAAGGCTCGCTCCTCGGCCTCGCGGCGGATGCGGCGCTCGCGCTCCTCCATGGCCGCGACGTCCAGGCCCGCCGGATCGTCCGCCGCCAGGTAGTTGCGGAGGATCTGGTAGAGGAAGGCGGGACGATCCTTCAACGAATGCTCCTCCAGCTTCAGCTCGTTGACGCAGCGGAAGCCGTAGAGGTCGAGATAGCGGCGGATGCCGGCGGCGAAGCCGGAGAAGCGCGGATCGGCGGGAATCTCGCGCGCGAGGTCCTCCGGACGGCCCGCGAGGAGGAGCGCCCGCAGCTCGGGTTGCTGCCGCGCCTCGGCGGCGAGGGCGAGGAGCATCTTGGTGGGCTCGGTGCTCTCGATGCCGCCTTCGCCGCAGATGAGATCGTTCTGCAGCGAGCCGGACTCGTCGCCGCACCACCCAGTGCAGAGCCGCTTCAAAGTGCCGTAGAAGACCATGACGAAGAAGTCGTTGATGATCGGCGCCTTCCATTCCCAGAGGAGCTTCTCCTCCATCTCGCCGTAGAGGGCCGCCAGCTCGTGCGGCGCCATGGCGCGGAAGTCCATCGCCGACCAGCGCTCGTAATGCTCGCGGAAGTACGCCTGGAAATCCCCGACGATCGAGCGGATGCGGAGGAAGTTGCGCGCCGAGCGCAGCAGCAGGCGGAGGAGGGCGGGGAGCTCGCGCAAGTCTTTTCCTTCCTCTTCCTGGTCCCCCTCGACACGCGCCGCCTCCCGTACACCCATCATCGATTCCATGAAGCTCTTGTTGTAATTGAAGCCGGGGAAGAGACGGACGAGACGGTACCAGTTGAGCAGGTTGTAGTAGACCTGGCCGCGGAAGAGGCCGAGCATGTTGCCGAAGACCTCGCGGTTGGCCTTGACCGTGCGCGCGTCGATACCCATCACCTCGGCGAAGCAGTGATAGACGATCGAATAGGCGCGGCGAATGAAGCTGAAGGTCATGGGCGAGGTCACGCCCGAGTAGCTCTCGATGATGTTGGAGTTGTCCCAGATCAGCCGGTTGCCGGCGGCGGGGCCCAGCTCCTCGACGGTGGTCACCGGGCGGGCCTGGAGCAGGAACGGCGCGCCCGCGGCGTCCACGGCGAATTCGAGGTCCTGCGGCCGGCGGTAGTGACGCTCGACGGCCAGGCTCATGTGGACCAGCGAGCGAACCTCGTCCGGAGAGAGGCTGCTCCGCTCGCGCAGCTCCTCCGGCACGGGGATGCGGACGAGACCGCCGCCGGAAGCGCGGTCGAGCACCAGTTGCTCGGACTTGACGGCGATCGTCTCGGCGACCTCCAGGGTCTCCTTGTCCACGATGTACGTATCCGCGTCCAGCCCGGCGCTCACCAGCCCTTCGCCGGCTCCCCAGAGCGAGCTCACCACGGCCTCATGGACGCTTCCGGTGTTCGGATTGGCGGTGAAGAGCACGCCGCTCGTCCGCGCCTCGATCATCCGCTGCACGACGACCGCGACAGCGATGGAGTCGAGCGGGATGCCCTTCGCCCGCCGGTAGGCCAGCGCCCGCTCGTTCCACGCCGAGGCCCAGACCTTGCGGATCGCTGCAAGCAGGCGTTCGCGGCCGCGGATGAAAAGGAAGCTGTCGTGCAGGCCGGCGAAGGACTCCCCCGCCGCGTCCTCCCCCGCCGCCGAGGAGCGCACGGCCACGTAGGCGTCCTCGCCGATGCGCGCGGCGTGAGCGGCGGCGATCTCGTCTTCGAGGCCGGGCGGCAAGGGGACGTTGATGATCCAGGAGCGGATCTCGGCGGAGGCGGCGGCGTCCGAGCTGGCGAGGCGAGCGGCGATGCGGTCCCGGAGATCTCTGACGGCGCTCGAAAAAGCCTCGGTCGTGATGGCGTACCAGGGGGGGACGGGGAGGTTGCGGGATTCGAGGATGGCGAGGTTGGAGGCTTTGCCGCCGAGGAGGCTTTCCCCCGCTCGAGCCCTCACCCCTGGCCCCTCTCCCGCCCCCTCCCTCCCCCCCTCACCGGGAGAGGGGTAAAAGACAAGCTCGCTCATACCTCGATCCCCCACCGCCGCACGATCTCGATCGCCAGGATGAGGTCGAAGGCGATGACGTACATGCCGGCGTAGGTTTCCATGCGCTTGGCCGTCTTGCGGCTGGTGTGGAAACGGTACTGGAAGAAGCCGACGAGGCAGACGAGGAAGAGAAGCACCAGCGCGGCGTAGAACCACGGCGAGAGGCCGAGATGCCAGCCGACCAGGGCCACCAGGGCGGTGTCGATGACGCGGATGAGCAGCACGACGTACGCCGCGCCGTAGGTGCCGAAGACGCGCGTGTAGGTCTCCACGCCTTCGATTTCGTCCTCGGGCGCGCGGATCTTGCGCGACACCTCCCAGTTGAACGTCACGAAGAAGCCCACCCAGGCATAGACGCCGAACCAGAACGGCGCCTCCCAGGCCTGCCGGCCGGTGGCGAAGCTGAAGATCATCAGCGCCAGCAGCGGCATCACCAGCAGATGGCTCGTGGCGTAGAGCAGGAAATGCCGCTTGAGCCAGTCGCGCACGAAGAACTCCTTCAGCATGAGGAGCGAGAAGAGAAACGCCGCCAGCCAGGCCGTGAAGGCAGGCATGCCGCGCCAGAGAGAGAGGACGATCTCTGTTGCGATGGCGAGACCTCCGAGGACCTTGAGGTCTCGAAGAGTGATGAGGCCGCTCTGCAGCACCCGCTGCGGGTAATGAACGAGGTCCTCGGCGTAGTCCTTGTGCTCGTCGAACACCCGCAGATGGAAGAAGAAGCAGAGGAGCGTGATCGCGCCCATCAACGTCGTGACGTCGTAGTGCATCGGCCGCCCCGGTGCGGTAAGCGTCCGGGCGAGGAATTGGTTGGACGAATAGTAGGCGGCGATCAGGATCCCATAGCCGAGCAGCGGAAAGCGCTCCGCCAGATAGGCGAAGAGGCGCCGGGCGAACGGCGCCACGCGGGTCAGCGCGGTGGCGGTGGACATTGAGGCGGATTGTCTCATCGAAGCGTCCTGCCCTTCGAAACCTCACCCCCTGACCCCCTCTCCAGCGGAGCTGGAGAGGGGGAAGAACGCAGCCGCGCCCGCAGCCTTCCATAATCGATCTTGCTGTTGTGCCGCGGATCGACGGGCAGAGGCTCGGCGGTGAGGCGGATCTCGTCCGCGGCGAGGCCGGCGGCGGCGAGGCGAGCCGCGATCTCGTCCTGAAAGCCGGTCTCCGCTGTTTCCACGACCAGGACGACGCGCTCTCCAAGCTCGGCATCGGGAAGGCCCACGGCGGCGATCCTCCGCACGCGAGGGTCCTCTCCCCGAGCCGCCTGCTCGACGAGCTGCGGGTGGACCAGCTCGCCTCCGCGACGGATCGTCGAGTGGACGCGGCCGGCGAGCCAGAAACGCCCCTCGGCGTCGAACGAGCCGGTGTCTCCCATGCGGTGCCAGACGGCGCCGCCCGGCTCCGCGATCTTGCTCTCGCGCACCGCCTGCGGGTTCCGGTAATAGTCGCGGCCCACGTGGTCCCCGGAGACCACCAGCTCGCCGATCTCTCCGGCCGGCAGCTCCCAATCCGCCCATCCTCCAGGACCCAGCTCGATGGCACCGGGATGGATGCGCACGATCTTCGCGCGCACCCTTTCGCTCGGCCGGCCGGCGCAGAAGCCGGGAGCCCGTGGGCGGTCCGGGTTCAGGGCGGACAGGCGCTCTTCGGCCGTCAGGTGGGCCACGGGTTCCGCCTCGGTGGAACCGTAGACGACGAGGATCTCGACGTCGGGAAAGACTCGGCGCCAGGTGCGGAGCTGCGCGTCCGAAACGGGTGCGCCGCCGGTGAGGATGCGGCGCAGAGCAGGACGCTCCACCGGCCGGTGCGCCACCTCGGCGGCGAGGCGGTCGAAGAACGGGGGCGATGCCGTGCAGGTGGTCACGCCGTGGCGGCGCATCTGCGCGAGGACGCGGGCGGCGTCCACGCGGTCCACACGGCGGAAGTCCATGGCGGGCACGACGGAGGGCACGCCGCTCGCCAGATTGTTGAGGGCGAAGACGGGGAACATCGGCATGTCCACATCTCCCTCCTCCGCCGGAAACTCGGCGGCCAGAGCGGCGTGCTGGGCGAGCAGGAAACGGTGCGTACGGTTCGCTCCCTTGGGCTCGCCGGAAGAGCCGCTGGTGAAGGTGATGAGGGCGGAATCATCCTGCTCGACCGGCTGCACCTCGTCCCCTTCCTTCATCCTTTCCATCTCGGCCAAGGTCCAGCGGGCCGGCAGAGGTCCGAGCCGCCGGCCGGTCGTGATCGTGAGGGGGATGGCGCGCAATCGCGGGTCGAGCAGCCGGAGGAGATGGCTCCGGGGCACGCCGAGCCATGCGCGTGGCTCGGCGAAAGCCGCGAAGGCGGCGATCTGGCGGCGGCCGATCCACGGATCTACGAAGACGGCGACGGCGCCTAGCTTCAAAACCGCCAGCATCGCCACATAGAGATCGATCGACATGGGGATCATGACGACGGCCCGTTCGCCCGGGGAAAGCCCCAGGCGGCGAAGGCCCGCCGCGGCGTCACGCGTGCGGCGCCAGAGATCGCCGAAGGTGATGGATTCGTCGGCCATGACCAGAGCGGGGCGGTCGGGAACGCGGGAAGCGACCTGGCGGAGAACGGATAAGACGTTGTGGTTGGGAGAGGGCATGCCCGCGAAGCCTCACCCCCTGGCCCCCTCTCCCTGACGGGCGAGGGGGGACGCATACGAAGGATATTTGCCCAAACAGTAGGG
>JBIOVX010000213.1:0-58745 GCA_044868005.1 Thermoanaerobaculia bacterium
CCCCCTCGCCCGTCAGGGAGAGGGGGTCAGGGGGTGAGGCTTCGAAGCGCAAACCCCTCCAGCCACCAACGTCCCTATGAATTCTCACCATCCCCCTCCTCTCTAGCGCACCGCAGCCCCAGCTTCCGCATCTTGTAGCGCAGCGCGCGCTCGGAGATGCCGAGGCGCGAGGCGGCGCGCGTCTGGTGGCCGTCTTCCAGGGCGAGGGCTTTTTCGATCGCCGCACGCTCGAGGGCCTCGACGCGGCGGGGCAGCGGCGCGCCATCGCCCGGCTCGGCGCTCCGCCCGTTGCCCTCCGCCGGTCCACCGGTCACCGCCGGCGGCAGATCGGCGGTGGCGATCAGCTCGCCGCGCGCCAGCACCAGGCTGCGCTGGACGATGTTCTCGAGCTGGCGCACGTTGCCCGGATAGTCGTAGGAGATCAGGCGGTCCATGGCTTCGCGGGAGATCTGCTTGCGGTCGCCGGCCGTGGCGCCGTGCTTGGCGAGGAAGTGCTCGACGAGCAACGGGATGTCGGCGCGCCGCCGCCGCAGGGGCGGGATCTCGATGGCGACCACCGCCAGGCGGTAATAGAGGTCTTCGCGGAAACGGCCGGCGGCGACTTCGGCGGGGAGATCGCGGTGGGTGGCCGCCACCACGCGCACATCCACCGGGATCGGCTCGGCGGCGCCCACGCGCTCGATCGTCCCCTCCTGGAGCACGCGCAGCAGCTTGACCTGGACCTCGGGCGGCAGGTCTCCCACCTCGTCGAGAAAGAAGGTGCCGCCCGAGGCCAGCTCGAAGCGGCCCTTGCGCGCCCGCTCGGCGCCGGTGAAGGCGCCGCGCTCGTGGCCGAAGAGCTCGCTCTCCAGCAGGGTCGGGGAGAGCGAGGCGCCGTTGACCGCCACGAAGGGGCCGGCCGCGCGGCCGCTCGCCGCGTGGAGGGCGCGCGCCACCAGCTCCTTGCCCGTGCCGCTCTCGCCGAGGATGAGCACCGGCACCGCGGCCGGCGCGGCGCGGGCCACCGTCGACAGCACCTCCGCCATGGCGCCGCCGGCGGTGACGATGCCCGGCAGCGATTCAAGCTCGCCCAGGCGCCGCCGCAGCTCACGGTTCTCCCGCCGCAGGTGGCGCCGTTCGACGGCCCGCCGCACGGCGAGCTCCACTTCGTCGAGGTCGAGCGGCTTCAGCAGATAGTCGGCCGCGCCCTCCTGGAGCGAGGCGACGGCGTCGGGCACGGTGGCGTAGGCGGTGACGATCACCACCTCGACCTCCGGGTTGCCGCGCTTGACGGCGCGCAGCAGCTCGCCGCCGTTCATCTCCGGCATGCGCACGTCGGTCACCACGACGTCGGGCAGGCTGCGGCGGACGAGGTCGAGCGCCTCCCGGCCGCTGCCCGCCTCCAGCACGTCGGCGTCGAGGTCGCGCAGGAAGCCGGCGAGCAGGCCGCGCTGCGCCGGCTCGTCGTCCACCACCAGGATTCGCGCATCGAGCCTCACGCCACCGTCCTTTGCTCGGCGAGCGCCGGGACCTCGAAGCCCGCTTCGACGCCGCCCTGCGGGTGGTTGCGCAGCCAGCTCCGGCCGCCGTGCTCGTCGGCGACCCGCCGCACCATGGCGAGGCCGAGGCCGGTGCCGTTGGCGCGCGTGGTGACGAAGGCGTCGAAGGCGCGCGCGAGCAGGGCGGGATCGATGCCCGCGCCGTGATCGCGCACCATGACGCCGGCTGTCCCGCCGCCGGCCGTCACCGCCACCTCGACGCGGCCGCCGGCGGGGCTCGCCTGCACGGCGTTGCGCAGCAGGTTGGCCACGGCGCCGCGCAACGCCTCGGCATCGCCGAAGGCGGCCGCCGGCTCGGCGTGCAGCTCGACTCGCACGCCGCGGTCCGCCGCCTCCAGCTTCAGCAGGCCCAGCGAGTCGCGGGTGAGCGCGGCGAGATCGAGCGCACCTTGCGGACCGGCCGCCGGGCGCGCGAGGTCGAGGAATCCCTTCAAGGTCTCCTCCAGGCGGGCCACTTCCTGGCGGATCAGCGCCGCGAGCTGGCGCGCCTTGCCGCCGCGTTCCCCTTCCATCGCGGCGAGGCGCTCGATGCGCTGGGCCGCCATGCCGATGCCGTTGAGCGGATTGCGCACCTCGTGCGCCAGGCCGGCGGCGAGAGCGCCGGCGGCGGCCAGACGCTCGCCGCGGCGGCGGCCCTCCTCCAGGCCGGCCAGCCGGCGGCGCGCCTGCTCCCGCTCACGGGCGCGCGCCCGCTGCACCATCGTGAAGCCGGCGCTCGCCAGGCCGAAGGCGGCGAGCACGACGCCGACGAGAGCGGTGCGGCGCAGCGCCGCTGCAGTGGCCCGCTGCAGCGGCTCGCCGTGCAGGCCCACGCGCAGCGACGCCCGCCGGCCCGCCGGCGCGGCCACCGGCACCGCCACCTCGAACACCGGCCTGCCGCGCAGCTTGGCCGGCATCCGCGAAGGCACCGGCCCGCCGTCCCAGCTCGCCTCGGCGCGCTCGCCTCCCGGCCGCTCCTCGTAAGCCAGGTAGAGGACCGCGCGGCTGTCCACCAGCGTACGCAGCAGGTTGGCGACGCCGATCTGGCGCGTGAAGGCGAAGCTGCGGCCGGGGTCCGCCAGGACCACCACGGCGCCGCCGCGAGCGGCAACAGCCGCGGCGGCGAACCGCTGGCGGGCCTCGGGGCGCGCGGCGAGCAGCAGCTCCTCGGCCTCGCCGCGCAGCAGAGGCGCGAGCCGTTCGGCCAGCGCCGCCTCGTCCACAGCAGTGCCGGCCCGCCGGCGCACCGAGCCGTCCGTGGCCAACCATAGGAGGGCGTCGAGCCCGTTGGCCTCCAGCAGCTCCGCGAGCTCCGCGTCGCTCGGCGGCGCGGCGGCCGCGAGGCGGGCCAGCAGGCGGGCGTTGTCGAGGAGCTTCCAGGCGAGCAGCTCGTCGAGCTCGCGGGCCGAGGCGGAGGCCGAGGCGAGGGCGGGACCGAGCGCGTGCGCGAGCAGGACGGCCTCCGCGCGCAACGCCTCTTCCACCTCGCGCTGCTGTCCCTCGACCTCCGACCATGCCCACACTCCCAGCGCGGCGGGGAGGAACAAAGCCGCCAGGATCAACATCCAGGGGCGGAAGCGGCGCATGGCGCAGATGTCAGAATAGCATGATCAATGAAAAGGACCCAAAGGACGACAGGGACAGCAGGGACTACAAGACAGGTGATCCTTCTTGTTCTTGTTGTCCTTGTTGTCCCTGCTGTCCCTGCTGTCCCTGTTGTTCTCGTCTCAGTTTCCGCGGCCTCCCTGCCGCGCCCTGATGACGATCCGCACCGCATCGGTATCCGTGAACCCGCTCGGCGCCTCGCCGACGTTGGCGAGGTCGTAGACCCCCGGCCGCAGCCGTCTCGGCAGCAGCAGCCGGTTCAGGCCGGAGATCGTCTGCCCCGGCGGAATCCTGGCCGCGGCTCGCTTCAAGACCGTGCGATCGCCGTTCGCGTCGACCAGCACCCAGGTCAGCAGGAAGGCGCGCGCCGGATCGCCGCAGTTGGTGGCGCTCGACTCGGTCTCGATCAGGTCGCCCGGGTTCGCCATGTCCGGTGCCCGCAGGATCTCCACCTCGACGCACTGGTGGGCCAGAACGGCCGGCGCGCCGCCCAGCATCAACAGCGCCGCGGCCGCCAAGGCCGGAACCGCTCCCTTCGCTCTCTCGATTCGCAACATGTCCTTTGCTCCTTTCCGATCGACTGCCGGCTATGAGCAACGGCGGTGCCAGGACGGAGCGATTCGCGTAAGCGTCGGAGAATGAAGGAGTTGTGCTACGGCCTGCGGAGGCGTCGAGGAGGGAATTCGACGCCTTCGTCGAGGGGCAACGACGAAACAGTCGAATGGGGGCTCACCGGCGCTTGAAGAACTGCACGGCTCGCTCGTGCTTCTCCGCCGCCTCGCGCGTCTTGAAGGTGCCCAGGTTCCGCCGCTTGCCGGTCTTGGGGTCCTTCTTGCGCGAGTAGAGGCGGTACTCTCCGGACTTGAGCTTGCGGATCATCGCCGGTCCTCCCGCTCATTCTGATCTAGCAAAGCGGACGCCAGCGGGTGTTACTGTATGCCCGCGATCGAAGCCTACGGAGGACTGACGATGACCGAACGGAAACCGCTCCGTGCGTCGTTGTGGACCGCCGCGCTCCTGGCCCTCGCCGGCGCCGCCGCGGCGCAGACGGCCACGGTGGAGCTGGATGCCCGCGAGGCGGCGCGGCATGTGCTGCACGCCCATATGGTGCTGCCGGCCCAGCCCGGGCCGCTGACGTTGCTCTATCCGAAGTGGATTCCCGGCGAGCACGGCCCCACCGGTCCCCTCAACGGCGTGGTGAACCTGCGCTTCCGCAGCCAGGGCCGCGAGCTCGAGTGGCGGCGCGATCCGCTGGACATGTTCACCTTCAAGCTGGAGGTGCCCGCCGGCGCGAGCGCCGTGGAAGTGGATCTCGATTATCTCCCTCCCGCCGAGGAGGGGAACTTCACGGCCGGACCCAGCGTGACGCAGGCGCTCGCCATCCTCAATTGGAACAACTTCCTCCTCTATCCGCCGGGCCGCCCGACGGACGAGCTGGTCTATCAGGCCAGCCTGCGCCTGCCCGCCGGCTGGTCCTTCGCCACCGCCCTGCCGGTGGCCGACCGCGGCGGCGAGACGGTGCGCTTCGAGCCCGTCTCCTTCACCGCTCTCGTCGATTCCCCGATCCTCGCCGGCTCTCACCTCGTGAAGGTGCCGCTCGCCTCGGGCGAGGGGCCGGCGCACGAGATCGACATCGCCGGCGACTCCGCCGCCGCGGCGGAGCTGCCCGCCGGGTTCGCCGCGGGCTACGCACGCCTGCCGGAGGAGGCGGGAGCGCTCTTCGGCGCCCGCCCTTACCGGCACTACCAGTGGCTCGTCGCCTTGAGCGATCACGTGGCGCACTTCGGTCTGGAGCACCACGAATCGAGCGACAACCGGGTCTTCGAGAGGGCGCTGCACGACGACGGCATGCGCCGCGGCCTCGCCTCCCTCCTCTCGCACGAGTACGTCCACTCCTGGAACGGCAAATATCGGCGGCCGGCGGGCCTCGCCACTCCCGACTACCAGCAGCCGATGACCGGCGAGCTGCTGTGGGTCTACGAGGGGCTGACGCAGTATCTCGGCCTGTTGCTCTCCGCCCGCAGCGGACTGTGGACCCCGGAGTACTACCGCGAGCGCCTGGCCCTCATCGTCGCGCGCCTCGACCACACCGCGGGCCGGGCCTGGCGGCCGCTGGCGGACACCGCGGTGGCCGCCCAGGCCCTCTTCGGCTCTTCTCCGCAGGGACGCGCGGCGCGGCGCGGCACGGATTTCTACGACGAATCGGTCCTCGTCTGGCTGGAGGCGGACGCCATCCTCCGCCGGCAGACGGAAGGCCGGCGCTCGCTCGACGACTTCTGCCGCCGCTTCCACGGCGGGCAGAGCGGTCCGCCCGCCGTCCGCCCCTACACGCTCGACGAGATCGTCGCCACCCTCAACGACGTCGCGCCCTTCGACTGGCGCGCTTTCTTCCGCGATCGCGTCGAGAAGATCACGCCGCGGGCGCCGCTCGGCGGCATCGAGGCGAACGGCTGGCGGCTGGTCTATGACGAGGTGCCCAATCAGGCCTATCGCGACGGCGAGTCGCAGAGCGAGCGGAGCGATTGGAGCTTCAGCCTCGGCCTGACGGCCGACAAGGAAGGCGTGATCGTGGACGTCATCCCCGGCCTGCCGGCCGCCAAGGCGGCCTTAAGCCCGGGCATGAAGCTGCTTGCCGTGAACGGCCGCAAGTGGACTGCCGAGGCCGTGCAGGCGGCGGTGCGGGAGGCGAAAACCGCCACGGAGCCGATCGAGCTGGCGGCGGAGGACGGCGAGTCCGTACGCACCTACCGCGCCGACTACCATGGCGGCGAGCGCTATCCGCACCTCGAACGCGTAGCGGGGAAGCCCGATCTGCTGACGGAAGTGCTCGAGCCCCTCGCGGCCAGACCATAAAAAAAGCCCCCTCTCCTGAGGAGGACGAGAGGGGGTTGCGGGGAGGATCGTGCGGCGGCGACCCTCGGTGCAATTCCTCGCTAGGATGCTCCGAGCCGCTGCCGCAGTCATCCGGCTGCCGGCGCAGACGACAGCCTTACGCTTCGAAGACGAAGGTATGCCCGCGGCCGGCCGGCGGATAGGAGGAGAATCCCTCAGGCGGAGTGGGGGAAATCCCTCAGGCCCCTACCCCAGCAGCCCGTGCCGCGCCGCGTAGCGCACCAGCTCGGCCGTGTTGTGGACGCCGAGCTTCTCCATCAGGCGGTAGCGGTGGTTGTCGGCGGTCTTGACGCTGATGCCGAGAGCGCGGGCGATCTCCTTCGTCGTCTTGCCCTCGACGACGAGATGGAAGACCTCGCGCTCGCGCGGCGAGAGGGCGCCGTAGGGATCGTCGGCGGCGCGTCCGGGATGGCGGTACTGCTCGGCGAGCACCCGCGCCGCCTGCGGGCCGAAATAACCCTGGCCGGCGTGGAGGGCGCGCACGGCGGCGAGCAGCTCGCCGACGGCGCTGTCCTTCACGAGATAGCCGGAGGCGCCGGCGCGGATGAGGGGCAGGACGTACTCTTCCTCCTCGTGCACGGTGAGCATCAGGACCCGCGTCTGGGGCACCGTCTCGCGAATGCGCCGCACCGCCTCCAGGCCGGTCAGGCGCGGCATGGAAAGGTCGAGGATGGCCACGTCCGGATGCGTCGCCTGCGCCTTCTCCACGGCCTCGAGGCCGTCCGAGGCCTCGGCCACCACCTCGCACTCGCCGCTCTCCGCCAGCAGGTTGACCAGCCCCTGCCGCACGATGGTGTGGTCGTCCGCCACCAGCACGCGCACGCGGCTCGTCATGGCGACTCCAGGAGGGGAACCACGGCGGAGACGAGCGTGCCCTCGCCCGGCGCCGAGGTCAGCTCCAGGCGGCCGCCGAAGAGCTCGAGCCGGTCGCGCATACCGCGCAGGCCCGAGCCGGTCGCCGCCTGGCTTCCCGCCAGAGCGCTCCCGGCGTCGAATCCCCGTCCGCGGTCGGCCACCTGCAGGGCGAGCAGGCCGCGGGCGAGCGACACCGCCACCGTCGCGCGGTCCACGCCGGCGTGGCGGAGGACGTTGGTGAGCGCTTCCTGGACGAGGCGGAAGACGAGCGTCTCGAGCTCGGCGTCCAAGCGCTCGTCGAGGCCGTCGAGGGTAAGCCCGACCCGCAGGCCGGTGCGTTGCTCCAGCGTGCGCGCGAGCCAGGAGAGCGCCGCCGGCAGGCCGAGGTCGTCGAGCACCGGCGGGCGCAGCAGGCGGGAGAGCTCGCGGCTCTCGTTGAGCGCCGAGCGCGCCATCTCCACCGAGTCGGCGAGGCTCGCCGCGAGCTCGCCGGAGACCTGACCGTCGAGCTTCTGCTGCAGGCGGGCGAGCTGGTTGGTGAGGGCGGTGAGGGTCTGGCCGAGCCCGTCGTGCAGCTCGCGCGCCAGCCGACGCCGCTCTTCCTCCTGCACCTTCCACACCGCCTTGGCGAGCCCGCGGAAACGGCGCTCGCCCTCGATCAGGCGCTGGAAGAGCCGCTCGTTCTCGCGCGTGATGAGGCGCACGCGGTCGACGATGTCGTGCATCGGATCGGCGGCGCTGACCATCGTGCCGTCCAGGTCGTCCTCAGCCTTTGCCGGCGGCCTTCGGGACTTTGAGCCCGTCTGCAACTTCCCATACCTCCGCAATGTCGTGAAAGGTTTGGCGCTGTGCCGGCCGCAGGTCGCGGCCCACCCGGGCGATCTCCGCCGCCGCTCGGCCGCGCTCGGTCGCCGCCTCGCCCGGTTTGCCGCCACGCTCGCGGGCCCGCGCCACCAGCAGGTGCAGCCGCCAGGCGCCGGCGTAGCCGCCGCAGGCGTCCGCCAGCTCGAGGCCCGCGCCGGCCGCCTTCTGCGCGCGTTCGAGGTCGCCGGCGGCGAGCGCGGCCCGCGCCACCAGCTCGGCGCCGCGCAGGCGCAACTGGGCGTGGCCGAGCGCATCGGCCTGCGCGCGCAGGCGCTCCAGCTCGGCGAGCGCCGCCCGCGGCGGACCGCCGGCGAGAGCCGCTTCGGCGGCCGAGAGGCGGGCGTCGAGCGACGCCACGATGCTGTGGCTCTCCTCGGCGTTGCGCACGGCCCGGCGCAGGGCCTCGCGCGCCGCGGCGGTCTCGCCGCGCAGCAGGTGCAGCTCGCCCCGCAAGCGCTCAAGCTCGGCCTCCTGCTCGCGGTTCTTGCCGCCGCCGAGCAGCTCCGCGGCGGCGCGCAGATGCCCGGCGGCGGCGTCCGCGAGACCCAGCTCGATCTCGACCTCGGCCTGGGCGAGGGTGAACTCGGCGAGCCCGCGGCGGTCGTCGAGCTGGCGCAGCACGCCGAGCGCTTCGGCGTACGAAGCCATGGCGGCGGCGGGGCGCCCCTGGTACTGCGCCAGGCGGCCGAGGTGGCCGAGCGACGAGGCCGTCGCATCCTTCATGCCGAGCTCGCGGCTGGAGCCCAGCGCGGTGAGAAACGACTTGACGGACTCGTCCCAGTCGCCGCGCGCCAGCTCCAGCATGCCGAGGTTCTGCGTCGCCAGGACGACGCCGCCCGGGTCGCCGCTCTTCTTGGCCAGGTCGAGCCCCTGGCGCCAGTAGACCATGGCGTCGTCGTAGCGCCCCAGCAGGTAGCAGATGTAACCGACGTTGGCGAAGCTCTGCGCGAAGGCGAGATCGTTGCCGAGGTCGCGGCGGAGGCGCAGCGCCCGCTGGTAGTAGTCCAGGGCCTCCTCGTAGCTGCCGCGCTCCTCGGCGAGGACGCCGAACTCGTTGTAGAGGTCGGCCAGGTCCGGCCCGTTGCCGAGCCGCTGGAGGATCGGCAGCGCCGTTTCGAGCTTGCGCTGGGCCGCCGCGTACTCGCCGCGCATGGTGTGCAGGCCCGCCAGGTTGCGCACGGTGGTGGCGTAGCCGCGCTCGTCGCCGATGCGCTTGCGGATGTCCGCCGCCTGCTCGTAGTGCTCTGCAGCCCGCTCGAACTCACCGAGCTCGCGATAGGCGACGCCGAAGGCGTTGAGCACGTCGGCCCGCCCCTCTTCGCTGCCGAGCTGGTTCTGCACCACGAGGGCGTGCACGAAGTACTCGTCGATCGCCTGGCGGGCGTTGCCGGCGAGGGTCGAGTACTTGCCGAGGAGGTACCAGGCGCGGGGATGATGGGGGGCCACCCGCACGACGCCGAGCAGCGCGGCCATGGCGCGGTCCAGGCGGCCCTGCTCGCCGTAGGCCTCCGCCAGCTCGACCCGCGTCTCGATGTCGCCGGGATAGCGCTCGGCGAGGCGGGCGAGGATCTCCTGCGCCTTCTCGGGGCGGCCCAGCAGGCGCGCTTCGATGGCGCGCGCCTCGAAGGCGCTGCGGCTGCCGTCCGCGCCCAGGGTCGCCACGGCGCGCCGGGCCGCCTCCAGCGCCGCCTCGCGCCGGCCGAGCGCTTCGCGGGCGCGGGCGAGCTGCACCCAGGCGGCGCTGTAGCCGCGGTCGAGCGCCACCGCGCGCTCCAGCGGCGCCACCGCCGCGAGGGCGTCGCCGCGCCGCAGATTGGCGAGGCCCTCGGTGTAGGCGGCGAGCGCGGCCGGCGAGCGGCTGACCACCGGCGCGGCGGCCAGCGGCGGCGCGGCGAGGCGCTCGCGCAAGGTCTTTCCCAGCCCGTCGATGAGCTGGAAGGCGTCCGCCGGCGCCGACTCGGCCTGCAGCGACTGCGCGGGCAGGCCCTGCAGGTCCGCCGAGATCAGGGAGAGGTCGATGCGCAGCCGGCCGCCCGCGGCGCGCACCCGGCCGCTGACCAGGCGGTCGGCGTCGAGCAGCTCGGCCAGGCGCCGCGCCTCGGCTTCGGAAGGCGGCCCGGCGGGCGCTTTGAGGGCCTCCAGGGTGTCGAAGACGCGCTGGCTGTCCAGCACCCGCAGCCCGGGACCTTCGGCGAGCGAGGCGGCGAGCATCTCGGGCAGACCGGAGGCCACCCAGGCGAGATCGCCGCCGCCGGTCTCGTCCGCCAGCGGCAGCAGCGCCACGGCGTGGCGCGGCGCGGCGGCCGCCGCCTTGGGAGCCGCCGCCTTCCGGGCCAGCCAGAAGCGCTCGCGCACGGTCCAGACGGCGGCGAGCAGGGAGAGCACGGCCACCGCGGCGACGGCGGCCCGCCGCCAGGGGAAGCGCCGGACGCCGTGGAGGCGGTCGAGGTCCGCGAGCAGCTCCCGCGCGCTCTGGTAGCGCCGCGCCGGCTCCCGCTGCAGCAGCCGGCGGACGATGGCGGCGAGCCCGGCCGGCACCTCGACGCCGGCGGCGCGCACGTCGCGCGTCACGCCGGTGAGCCGCTGCGCCAGCACCTCCGCCGCCGAGCCGCCGCGGAAGGGCAGCTCGCCGGTCAGCATCTCGTGCAGCAGGATGCCCAGGGCGTAGAGGTCCGTCCGCCCGTCCACCTCGCCGCCGCGCGCCTGCTCCGGCGACAGGTAGTCGAGCGTGCCGACGACGGCGCCGGGCAGCGTCTGTCCGGGTCCCGCGAGCGAGCGAGCCACGCCGAAGTCGCTGATGGCGGCGCGGCCGGCGTCGTCGACGAGCACGTTGCCGGGCTTCAGGTCGCGGTGCACCACGCCCGCGTCGTGGGCCACGGCGAGCCCCTCGGCCACCTGGCGGGCGATGGCCGCCGCCCGCTCCGCGGGCAGGGGACCTTCGGCGGCGATCAGGTCGTTGAGCGGCCGGCCGGCGACGAAATCCATGGTGAGGAAGACCAGCTCGCCGTCGTTGCCGATGTCGTGGATGCGGACGACGTTGGGATGGCTCACCTGGCGGGCGAGCACCAGCTCCTGCTTGAAGCGCTCGATGCGCCGCCCGTCCTGCGCCAGGTCCGGGCGCAGCACCTTGACGGCGACGGGCAGACCGAGCTGCTCGTCCTCGGCCTTGTAGACCATCCCCATGCCGCCGACGCCCACCAGCTCGAGGATGCGGTAACGCCCGGCCAGCCGCGATCCCGCGGCGAGGCGCCGGACCGCGTCGTCGGCGGTGCGGGTGGCGGAGAGGGGCGACACGCTGCCCCCCGGCAGCGGGTTCACGGTGCGATCCCGAGCGGCGCCGCGAGCGCTCCCGCCAACGCCTCGGCCCGCAGCGTCGCCGGCCGCAGCGAGCGGTCGAGGACCGACGAGACCTCGCCGGCGAGCCGGTCGCGCAGGCCGTCGTCGGCTCCCGGGGCTGTGGAGATGCGGTGGGCGAGGCCCTTCAGCTCCTCGTCGAGGCGCGCCACGGCGATAGCGAGCCCGGCCTGGGCGGCCAGGGCCTGCAGGATCTCCAGGTCGAGCTCGGTGAAAGCCTTGCCCGGCTGGCGGCTGTCGGCGTACATCACGCCGATGAGGCGGTCGAGGGCGTGGACCGGCACGCAGAGCAGGGCGCGGATGCCGGTGTTGACGATGCTCGCCCGCTCGCCCAGCTCGGCGTCGGCGCGCGTGTCGACGGCGACCACCGGCCCGCCGCTCGCCAGGACCCGCTGCACGGCGCCGACGCTGCCGCCGAACTCCTCCTCGCCGAGATCCTCCCACGACGGCCCCGAACGGGCCGCCACGGCGAGCTCGCCGTCGTCGCCCGCCAGCAGCAGGAAGCCGCGCTCGGCGCCCGTCAGCTCGAGCATCGAGGCGACCACCCGTGGCAGCAGGTCGCCGAGCCCGAGCTCGGGAGCCAGGCCGCGGGCGAGCTCGAAAGAGGTGGAGAAGCGGCGCCACCGCTCCTCGTCGAACGCGCCGATCTCGAAGCGGGCCACCACGCCGCCGAAGCTGAGCCAGCTACGCTCCTTGAGGATGACGCTGGTGACCGGCACGCCGTCGACCAGCGTGCCGTTCTTGCTGGCGAGATCGGTGATGGACCATGCCGAGCCGTCGGCGACGAGGATCGCATGGCGCCGCGAGACGCGGTCGTCTTCGATCACCAGGTCGCAGTCGGGATCGCGGCCGACAACCATCTCCCGGCCGTCCGGCAGCGGCACGACCCGCGCCGGGCGGGATGGGAAATGGACGGTCAGGCGCGCCGGCATTACCTTTCCCGCGTCTCAGCCCCCGAGCTTGAGGCCGAGGCTGAAGCGCAACGACATCGCGTCCGCGCGCAGGTATCCGGCCACGTTCTCCACGTCGCGAGCCGCCCGCCAGACGTTGGGGATGTCCGTGCCGCTGTGCTGCTTGACCACGGTGAGGAAGCCGTCGATCTTCTGGATGGCGTTGGCCGTCGCCCCGCTTTCGTAATCGCTGCGCGCCGCCGCCAGCCGGTCTTCCAGATCGTCGTAGAGGGCCATGGGCATCGATGCGTCATATTCCTCCAGCTCTTCCTCCAGCCGGTCGAATTTGTCGACGATCACCTGATCGATCGTGCGCGTGTCGGCGCCAATGAGGAACTCCGAGAAGCCGCCGGTGTTGCCGCGGGCCCGGTAGCTGCCGGCGCCCACGAGGGCGGTCATGTCCTCGAACCGGCCGCCGAGCGGCGCGTGGAACAGGCGCAGGGGCGTGCCCGGGACGTACTGCAGGAGCTCGGTATGGAGCTGGAGGGTCGCGATGCCCCGGAAAGACAAACCTCCCAGCCGCGGCGGCTCGATGCGGAGGAGCAGCGGCAGGGCCACCGAGACGCCGGCGGGGAGGCGGGCCCGCAGGGCCGGATCATTCGGATTGACGAGTTGCGCCGAGAGGCCGAGGCTCAGCAGGTTGAGATTCGTCACGTCCTCGAAGCTCAGGGTGAGCTCGGTGCCGAGAAGACCCGGCTGCGACAGATTGATGCTGATCGAGTTGCCGCCGAGGTTGAGGAGTCCTAATCCGGCGACCGGTGGCGCCGCCGACAGAAGAAGGGCGAGACAGGCGAGGATTCTTCTCATGCTCCCACCTCCAACGAGACCTTGAATCATGCCAGTTTTACAGCATATCCTCCTCATACCGTGACCTGCTTGAACGGGAGGGGATTGCAAGTATCATACCCCAGAGAGCCCCTCCGGGCACAGCAAGTCATGCCGCCGACTCTCGATCCCCGCCCGCTGAGCGTCCTCGTCGCCGAGGACAATCCGGTCAACCAGCGGCTGGTGCAGGCGATCCTGAAGCACCGGGGACACGCTCCCGTCCTCGTCGCCAGCGGCCGCCAGGCCCTCGCCGCTCTCGCCGAGGGGGCCTTCGACATCGTCCTGATGGACCTCCACATGCCGGAGATGGACGGCATCGCGACGGCGGCCGCGATCCGCGCCCGGGAGGCCTCGACGGGTGCGCATCTGCCGATCCTGGCCCTCACCGCGAGCGCCGCCGCCGGCGACGAGGCGCGCTGTCTGGCGGCGGGCATGGACGGCTTCATCAGCAAGCCGATCCTCGCCGGGGAGCTGATCGCGCGCGTCGAGAGCGCGGCCGGCGGCGGTGCGGCGGCGCCGCGTCCCTCCCTCCCGGCGGCCGGGGACAACGAAGGCCTGCACCGCAAGCTCTCCGGTCTCTTCGTCGCCGACGCGGCGCGGCTTTGCGACGAGATCCGCGACGCCGTGGCGCGGCGGGACGGCGGCGCTCTCCAGGCCGCGGCGCACCGCCTGCGCGGCTCCGCCGGCTACTTCGCGGCCCAGCGCGCCTTCGAGCTGGCGGCCCGCCTGGAGCAGTACGGCCGGGAGAGCGACTTCGACGCCGACGCCGAACAGCTCTGCCGCGAGCTTGCCGAGGAGCTCGCCCGCCTCGACCAGGCCGTAAAGACGGTTTAGTCGAACGGCACGGCCCCCCCTCCTTGCATGCTTCCCGCGGCGCCGTGGTAAAATCCGTCCTACTTTCCTTGGGGCTCTGATTTCCTTTCTACGTGGGGTTGTTGTCGCTGCGGGCGCAAGTGGTGGCGCAGCTCTGTCTTCTTCGTCGGATCAAGCCATCCGGCGGGGCGGGAGACGTGTAACCCGGGGTACGGGTTTTCGTGCAGCGTTGGGGGTGGAAGGGCGAGACGATGGTACGCAAGCGCACATTGCAATCCCTGCTGCGCGATCCGAGGCGCGCGGCGGATGAGGCCCTCCAGGCGGGTGACCGCGCGGGCGCCATGGAGTGGTTCGCCCGCGCCAAGGACTGGCCGCAGGCGGCGCAGCTCGCCGCCGAGGTGGGCGACGACGAGAATCTCGTCCGCTATTCGCTGCTGGCTGCGCTCGGCCGGCTGCCCGAGGATGGGCTCCCCGACACGCTGCGGGCCGCGGAGCTGCTGGTGTCGCGCGGCCATCGCAAGGAGGCGGTCCTGCTCTTCGAGCGGGCCGGGGCCTACCTGCAGGCCGGGGAGTCGGCGCTCGCCCTGCGCCAGACGCTCCGCGCCGCGCGCTACTTCAAGCGCGCGGGCGCCTGGATGCAGGTGGTGCGGTGCTACGAGGAAGCCGGCAAGCTGCGCGAGGCCCTGCACGCCGTGGAAGAAGGGATCCTGAGCGCCGAGAGGACGGCGGGAGGGGCCTCGGGGGGCATCGACCGCATCAAGGAGCTGAACATGGTGCGGGCGGACCTGCTGCTGCGGCTGGGCCGCGGCGAATCCGCCGCGCAGCTCCTGAGCTCCCTCGGCCCCAGCGCCCGCGCCGCCGAGCTGCTCGAGCGCGGCGGCCGCTGGGGCGAGGCGCTGCAGATCTACCTTCAGCTCGGCCAGGTCGAGGAGGCGTCGCGCCTCGCCGCGCGGGCGCCGAACCGGGAGCGGTGGCAGGCGCAGATCTATCTCCAGACCGGCCGCCCGGCCGAGGCCGGCGACCTGCTGGCCCAGATCGGGCTCGCCCGCGAGGCCGCCGAAGCCTACGAGACGGCGCAGGACTGGGGCCGCGCCGCCTATCGCTGGGAAGCCGCCCAGGAGCCGCTGCGCGCCGCCGAGGCCTATGAGAAGGCCGGCCGGCCGCGCGACGCCGCCCGCTGTTACGCGGCGGCCGGCAGGGTCCCTCACACCCCCCGGCCCCCTCTTTCCCGCCTCACACCTCCTCCCCGCATTCAGTCTCCCTCCTCTCCTCGGGAAGGTGAGGAGCCGCTGCAGGCGGCGCGAGAGCACCTCTCGGCGGGCGAGACGGCCGTGGCCGCCGGCCTGCTGATGAAGCTGCAGCCGGGGGAGCCGGGCTTCGCCGAAGGCGCCGTGCTGCTGGCGCCGCTGCTGCTCGGGGAAGGGTTCTCGGAGGACGCTCTCGACCGTCTGCGCCGCATCCCCGCGGCGGGAACGCCGCCGCACGTCGAGATCGAGCGCCATTACTGGGAAGGCCGGAGCCTCGAAGCCCTGGGCCGCGATCAGGAGGCCATCGCCTGCTTCGAACGGGTGGCGGAGCGCGATCCGAAACATCGCGACACCGGGGAGTGGCTCCTGCGGCTGCGCATCGCGCAGACGCAGGTGACGCACGTCATGCGGGCGCCCGGGGCGCGGCCGGCGGTCTCCGGCGAGCTGAGAGTGGGCGGCCGCCTGGCCGGCCGTTACGAGATCCTCGCCGAGCTGGGGCGGGGCGGCATGGGGAAGGTCTACAAGGCCCGCGATCTGGAGCTCGGCGAGCTCGTCGCCATCAAGACCTTGCTGGCTCCCGACCAGATCGGCTCGGACGAAGAGACGCGGCTCCTGCGCGAGGTGCAGATCTGCCGCCGCATCAGCCATCCCAACGTGGTGAGGGTGTACGACCTCGGCCGCTTCGCCGGCGGCCTCTTCGTCACCATGGAGTACATCGAGGGGCGCGGCCTGGAGGATGTGATCGACCGGGAATCGCCGCTCCCCTTCGCCCGCATCCGTTTCCTGCTTTCCGAGATCGCCGCCGGCCTGCACGAGGCCCACGCCCAGGGCGTGGTGCATCGCGACCTCAAGCCCGGCAATGTCCTGGTGACCTCCGGCCGGGTGAAGATCCTCGACTTCGGCATCGCCTCCATGTCCGGCCTCGGCGCGCGGCTGACGCAGAGCGGTTTCGCCATGGGCTCGCCCATGTACATGTCGCCCGACCAGATCCTCGGCCGCGAGCTCGATGGCCGCTCGGACCTCTACGCGCTGGGCATCCTCGCCTACACCCTGATCGCCGGCCGCGAGCCCTACGATCCCATGGAGACCCGGGTGCTGGTGATCAAGCAGTTGCAGGAGGCGCCGCCCGACGTCCGCCGCTTCCGCCGCGACACCCCGGTGGAGTGGGTGGCCTTCCTCGATCGCCTTCTCGCCAAGGAGCCCGATGAGCGGTTTCAGTCGGCGCAGGAAGCGCTGGCGGCGCTGGCGAAGCTGCCGGGGTAGTTCAGTCTGTCCGTGATCTCGGTTGGGTCATCGCCTCCGGCCACGGACCAAATCCTGTACACTGCCCCGCCGGGAGCACCGCCGGCGATGAGGATCGTTCACACCAGCGACTGGCACGTTGGCCGCCGGTGGAAGGGGATTCAGCGCCTCGACGAGCTGGAGGCCGTGCTCGACAACCTCGCGGCCTTCATCGAAAGGGAATCCATCGACCTCGTCCTCCATACCGGGGACGTCTTCGAGAGCCGCAACCCGCCCGCCGAGGCGGAGCAGCTCGTGAACCGGTTCCTGGTCCGCGTGGGCCGCACCGGCGCCCACATGCTCATCGTCGCCGGCAACCACGACGATCCGCTCCGGCTGGACGCCCGTTCGCTGCTCACCGAGCTCGTCAACGTGCAGATCCTCGGCCGCCCGCGCCCCGCCTCCCGGGGAGGCACCCGCACCATCGAGACCCGCCGCGGAGAGAAGGCGGTCGTCGCGGCGCTGCCGTTCGCATCCCCCGGAGCCTGGGTGTCGGCGCTGGACCTCGCCGGCGAGGAGGCGAGCGCCCGGAGCCAATACGCGCGCATGTTCGCGCTGGCCGTGAAGGATCTCTGCGGCGACTTCCGGCCGGATGCCGTCAACCTCTTCATGGCGCATACGCACCTCGAGGGAGCCCTCTTCGGCGACTCGGAGCGCCGGGTTCACCTCGGAGAGGACTGGGCCGCCTCGCCGCAGGCTCTGCCGTCCACGGCGAGCTACATCGCTCTCGGGCACATCCACAAGCCGCAGGAAATCGCCGCGCCCGTGCCTGCCTTCTATGCCGGATCGCTTCTGCAGATGGACTTCGGCGAGGCCGGGGAGGAAAAAAGCTTTATCGTCGTCACGGCGTCGCCCGGCAAGCCCGCCACCGTCGAGCACGTTCCCTACGTAGGAGGGCTGCCGCTCGTCGACATTCGGGCATCGCTCGCGGAGCTCGAAGCGGCCGCGGACGACTATCGCACGGGATGGTTGCGCGTGACGGTCCCCTTGACGGAGCAGGATCCCGATCTCAATCGAAAGGTCCGCGAGCTTCTGCCCAACGCCCTCGTCGTGCGCGCCGAGCTCCCCGAGGCCGAGGAGCCGGCGGACATCCGGCTGGAAAAAGGGCTTTCGCCGGTGGAACACTACGGCGCCTACCATCTCCGCGAGCACCAGCAGCCGGCGGACTGGGCCGTTCTGGAGGCGTTCCGGAATCTCTATGATCAGGCCTTCGTGGAGGATTGAGCGCTGCGTCCCGTCTATCTCACCGTCGAAGGCCTCGCGTGCTTCAAGGACAAGCAGGAGATCGACTTCCGCGATCTCGATCTGTTCGCCATCTCGGGGCCGACGGGAGCCGGCAAGTCGACCCTGCTGGACGCCATCGTCTTCGCGCTCTATGGAGAGATCCCCCGGGTCGATGTCTACAACCGGACCGAGATGATCTCGGCGGCCCGGGATCGGGTCAGCGTGGTGCTGGATTTCGAGGTCGGTCCGCGCCTCTATCGCATCGCACGCACCCTCCGGCGCAGCGGTGCGCACATGGTGCGCCTGGAGGAGCGCGACGGCAACAATACTTTCAAGAGTCTGGCGGACCAGGTTCGCACCGCGAGCGAGCAGGTGATCCAGATCCTGGGGCTCGAGGCCGCCGCGTTCCTGCAAGCCGTGGTGCTGCCGCAAGGCGAGTTCGCCAGTTTCCTCCAAGCGCCGCCGAGGGACCGGCGCAGCATGCTCCGCACGCTCCTCCGGCTCGACGTCTACGAACGGATGCGGGAACGGGCTCAGCGCCTGGCGGTGGCCAAGAAGAGCACCGTCGATTCGCTGCAGAAGCTCCTGGCGGACGAGTACGCGGGCGTCGACGAGGCCGCGGTGGCCGGCTTGGAGGCGGAGCACGCCCGGGTCGCCGAGTCGCTCGAAGCCTCGCGAAAGCGGCGGGACGACACCCAGGCCGCGCTCGCCCGGCTGCGCGGACAGCACGCGAAAACGCGGGAGCTCCAGCAGGCCGAAGAAAAGCGGGCCGCTCTGCGGGAGCAAGCCGAGCAGGTGAGCCGCGACCGAGCGAGGATCGAGGCGTCGGCCCGCGCGGCGCCCCTGCTGCCCTTGCTCCGTGAGGCGGACCGGGCCGCCGGCTCCGCGCAGACGGCGAAGCAGGCGGCTGACGAAGCCAAGGCCCAGCAGGACTCCGCGCAGAAGGATTGGAAGCAGAAGGCCGCCGCCTCGAAGGCGGCGGAGAAAGCCGCCAAGGCGATCAAGCCGATCCGCGAGCAGGTGGCCAGCCTCCACCAGGTGCTCGGACGCCTGCCGGAACGAGAGCAGCTCGAAGCGGCCGTCGAGCGGCAGGCGCAGGGCTTGAAGGTGCTGGAGGGCGAGCTGTCGTCGCTCGCCGCGACGGTCGAATCGGCGAAGGCCGCGCAAGCGCAACAACAGGCGGCCGTCGATGCCGCCCGGCAGGCCGCGGAGGCCTCCGGCTATGACCCGGAGCTGGACGAGCTGCTGCAGGGCATCCGCGACCTCGCCGTCGTGCTGGGCGCGGCTCGCAAGAGCGCGGCGGAGCAGAAGGCTGATCTCGCGCGCAAGCGCAAGGCGGTCAAAGAGCAGGCCGGCAAGACCGAGCGGCTGAAGAAGGAGGCCGAGTCCGCCAGGAGGTCCGCGGAGGAGGCACAGCGCGGCTGCGAGGCGGCGGAGGAGGCGCTGCACCGCGCGCACCGTCTCAACGAGGCCCATCACCTGCGCGAGGGATTGGTTCCCGGCCAGCCATGCCCGGTCTGCGAGCAGCTCGTGGATACGCCGCCTCCGGCGCGTCCGGCGCCCGAGCTCGAAGCGGCCAGGGCCGCGCTCGAAGGCGCGCGGGAGAGGCGAAAGGACGCCGACGCGCTCGCCCGCCGAAACGAGGATGCGTTAACGGGTGAGCAGGCGAGTCTCCAGGCCGCCAGTCAGAGCCTCGCCGAGCTCGAGTCGCTCTGCGCCGAGATGCAAGCCAACATCGCCGCCGCCGAGGAAGGGATCCGGGGAACGCTCGGCGACCGCGCTCCGCAGGGCGATGCCGTCGTCGAGGCGTGGATCGAAAAACAGGTCGCGGCGCTCGCCAGGAGCCGCAAGGCGAACGAAGAAGCGAAGGCGCGGCTGGTCACGGCTGAACGCACCCTGGAGAAGGCCAAGGCCGAGGAGGCGAGGGCGCGGGAACGGCTCGGCGAGAAGGAGGCGTCGCGCAAGCGGTTGGACGAGGAGCGCAACGCCAGCCTGCAACGGCTCGCGGCGTTGCAGGAGGAGATCCGTGCCGTCACCGAGTCCGCCGATCCGGCTGCCGAGGCCGCGGCTCTGGAGGAGCGGATCCAGCGGTTGGAAGACGACCTCAAGGCGGCCGCCGACGAGGCGGCGACCTCCCAGAACCGGCTGACGGCCGCCAAGGAGGCGCAACGGCTGACAGCCGAAGCCGCCGAAGCCGCTCTTCAGGACGCCGCCCAGAGGGCTGAGATCCGGGACGCGGAAATCGCTCGCACCGGCTTCGACGGCGAGGCCGCCGTGCGGGAGGCCCTCCTCGACGAAGCCACCACGACCCGGCTCAAAGAGCAGGTCCACAGGCATGCGCAGGAGAGCCACGCCGCCGAGGAGCGTGCCGCCGTGCTCACGGCCGAGCTGGGTGAGGAGCGAGTGACCGACGAGCAGTTGGCGGCCATCGAGAAGCTCGCCGCGGACGTCACCGCCGAGTTGGAGACCGCGCTCGGCAAGGAAAAGAAGCTCGAAGAGCAGGCCGCGCGCATGAAGGAGAGGCTCGAACGCTCAAAGGAGCTCCGCAAGCAGTTGGCCATCGCCGAGGCGGCGCTGCCCGTGTACGACCTCCTGGCCGGCGACCTGCGCAGCGACAAGTTCCAGGCGTACGTCCTGCACGAGGTGTTCACCGAGCTCGTGGAGGGCGCCTCGGCCCGGCTGCTGACGTTGACCGGGGAGCGTTACTCCCTGCAGTTCCACGACGACGAGATCAGGGTCGTCGATCACGACAACGCCGACGAAACGCGCATCAGCGACACGCTCAGCGGCGGAGAAACGTTCCTCACCTCGCTGGCTCTCGCCCTGGAGCTCAGCGACCAGGTTCAGCGCGCCGTCGGCGCGGTGAATCTCGACAGCCTGTTCATCGACGAGGGTTTCGGCACCCTCGATCCCGACACGCTCGCGCTGGTTTCCGAGACCCTCCAGGGGTTGCGGGTCGGCGGCCGGATGGTCGGCATCATCACCCACATCCCGGAGCTGCGGGACGAATTCGCCCAGCAGGTGATCGTCACCAAGCATCAGGGCTTCTCGACCGTCGAGGTCTCCACCGCCGAGGTCCGCGAGCTGGCGGAGACGGCGTGACTCCGGCTCAATGCCCTACGCCGGAGTAAACTCGACGGTGTTCGCGGAGCGCTCAGGCTCGGCGAAACCGTCCACCCACTTCTGCGACGCTTTGGTGTTGTACTTCCGCGCGTAGGCGGCCGAGACCGCTTCGCGCAACCGCGCGCTGCGCACCGGCTTCGCGCGCACGTTGACCTCCTCATCGCCGAGCTGAAGGCTGCCTAGCGGCTGCGCGCGGAACGCCTGGAACCAGCCGGTGGGCTTGTCGTTCCAGGACCGCGCGAACACACGCCGCTCCACGACCACCACCCAGACTCCGGTATACCGATGCCCGGTTCCAGCGCGCACGCCGAGGATCTTCACCTTGTCGAGGGCATCGAGCGTCTCGGCAGGGAACCGGCGCTGCGCGCTCATGAGCCGATCTTACCCGTTTGGCCATCGAGAGGGCAGGCGCCCGTCAGGGCGCCAGGTCGAACAATTGCCCGCGCACCGCGTTCTCCGGACACAGGCCGGCGGGGAGCTCCCCCGCCCAGGCGAGGAGCAGCTTCGAGCCGGAGAGGGCGGCGCCCACACCTTGACCGCGGACGAGGGGCAGCTCGGGACGCACGCCGGCGATCTCGACGATCGTGCCCTTCAGCGTCAGGTCGGTGCCGAAGGTCAGGGCGCGCAGGCGGTCGCCGTCGAGCCAGGCGAGCACGAAGTCGCCCGTCGCGGCGGCGAGCAGGGTCGGCGAGGCGAAGCCGGTCAGGCCCTCGACGAGCAGCGGCTGGGCGGTCCCGCGCGGCAGGCCGTCGAGCCCGAGCGTGCTCACCATCAGGCGCGTGCCGGCGACCGTGCGCTGCGCCCACACGACAGTGATCTGCGCGCCTTTGCGGACCGCCGCGACGCCATCCACCGCGCTGCGGCCGAGGCGCTCGGCGGGCCCCAGCGGCGTGCCGTCGGCGCGGAAGCTCTGGGCCCACAGCGCCGAGGTCGAGGTGACGCCGTTCGGCACCAGCCAGACGGCGGTGAAGCGGCCGGCGAGATCGATCGCCACCGCGGGCCGGAAGGTGCTCCGCCGGGGCACCACCGCCAGCTCGATCTCCGGCGTCGCCGCGCTGCCGTCGGCGGCGAAGGCCTGCGCCCGATAGACCGTCTCCACCTTGCCCGCGGCGCCGATACGGGTCTCCTGCCAGGCCACGGCGCTGCGTCCGGAGGGGCTGCCGGCCACCCATGGCTGGTCGTGGAGCGACTGGACGGCGGCAAAGTGCGCTGCCGGGGCCCCGTCGGCCACCGCTTGCGGGCTGAAGCGCTGCAGCCAGAGGTCGCGGCCGATCGCCTGGTCCTGCGCCCAGGCGAGCGCGAAGCGGCCGCCGCCGAGGCTGGCTACGCTCGGGCAGGCGACGCGGCGCACGGTGCCCGGCACATCCGTCTGCGACGCCGAGAATTCGGCGCCCAGCGTGCCGTCGAGGCCCACCACCCGGCCCCGCACGGCGCTCTCGGTGACTTCGGGCTGGAAGAGCCGCTCCTCGGCCCAGGCGACGGCGAACCCGCCGGAGACCGCGGCGACCGCGATCTGAGAGCGCGTCAGGTCGGCCGCGCCGCCGCTGGGATCGACCCCTGGGCTGAAGCTGATCTCTTTGGCGATCTCGAACGCGTTCGAGGCGGGGCGCAGCTCGGCCGCGACGAAGCCCGGCACCAGCAGAGCGAGGCCGAGACCGGTGAGGAACGATCGTGCATCCTTGTGCATCGCCGAAGAACCCTCCGTGGATGATCCGACTTGGACGGCGATGCGACTATGCCACAAGGTTGATTATGAGGCAATAGCATGATGTCCGCTCCGGAGCGTGCCGGAGCGTGCCGGCGTGCGCTGGTAAGATTCCTCAATGAGCCTCGCAGACATCCGCGCTTACAAGCAGCTCGGCGACCGCCGTTTCCGGGAAGTCCACGGCCTCTATTATGAGGACGTGGTGGTGGGGGAGATCGTCGAGCACCGGCCCGGCCGCACGGTGACGGAGACCGACAACCTCTGGGGATCGCTGCTGGCGCTCAACCCCAACCCGCTGCACATCGACGCCGCCTACGCCGCGACGACGGAGTGGGGCCGGCCGCTGGTGTCGAGCCTCGTGACGCTCTCCATCGTCACCGGCATGAGCGTGAATTCGACGAGCTTCCGCACCATCGCCAACCTCGGCTGGGACGAGGTCCGCCTCCTCGCGCCGGTGTTCGCGGGCGACACCCTCTACGCCGAGAGCGAGTTCCTGGAGAAGCGCCTCTCGCGCTCCCGCCCGGGCCAGGGCCTGGTGACCTGCGCCACCCGCGGCTTCAAGGCGGACGGCACCCTCTTCCTCACCTTCAAGCGGACCTTCCTCCTGCCGACGCGCGAGGGGGCGGGGGAGGAGGGCGAGGTCCCTTATTGACCCCTGTTCGGGCCGCGTTCTACGATCGCTGAAACGAAACACCGGCGCGCAACAATTCCTGGGTGGATGGAGGATTGCCCGGCATGATCTGTCCCAAGTGCGGCTTCGAGCAGCCCGACGGCGGCCTGGAGTGCCTGCGGTGCGGCGTCATCTTCAGTCGCTACAAGGGACCTGTCCTCGGCGAAGCCGCGCGTCCGGCGGTCCCGCCGCCACCGCCGCCGCCCCGCCCGCTCTCCGCCTCCTTGCCGGTTCCGCCCGTGGCCGCGAGCCCGGTCTACGCTCCGCCCGAGCCCGCGCCGGAGGCGTCTGTGCGCGGCGTGCTCCAAGGGAGCACGGTGTACGAAGGGCCGTCCGCCGGCTTCTCGGTGCCGGTGCCCGCGCCCGCGATCGGCGGCACGCTCTACGAGCCTCCCCCGCCGGAAGCGTCCGTACGCGGCACGGTCTACGGGAGCACGATGTACGAGGGGCCGCTCCCCGGCGTTGCGGTGACCACGGTCAGCGCCGCGCAACCCGCCCCTCACGGCACCTTCGAGATGGGCAAGGTGCTGAGCGACACCTTCTCCATCTATTTCCGGAACTTCGTGCCGTTCCTGCTCCTGACTTGCGTGGCGCTCTCTCCCCTGATCGTCGCCCTGGTCCTGATGGCCACCGGCTCGCTGACCGGAATGGGTCAGGGGATGATCATCATCGGTCTCGTCCTCGTCGTCCTCAGCGTCATCCTCGGTCCCCAGCTCGCGACCGCCAGCATCATGTACGGCGTCTTCCAGCAGATGCGAGGCCGCGACGTCTCCATCGCCGACTGCCTGGGCCGGGGCCTGTCTTCGCTGCTGCCCGTGATGGCCCTGGTGATCGTGCAATTCCTGGGAATCCTCCTGGGGTTCGCCGCCTGCATCGTTCCCGGCATCCTGCTCTACCTGCGCTGGGCCGTCAGCGTTCCGGCGGCGGTGGAGGAACGGCCTGGGCTGTTCGAAGCGCTGCGCCGGAGCACGTTTCTCACCGAGGGCCACCGGGGCACGATCTTCGGTATCCTCTTCGTGTTGAATTTCGTGAGCAATCTTGTTCAGAGAGTAGTGGGGCTCGGGCTGGGCGATGATCCCCTCGCTCTCCTCATGGTCTTGGGGGCCGTGATCGTCCTCGGCGTGGGGCTCTCGGCCACGGCGACGGCCGTCATGTACTACCGCCTGCGCAGCCTCAAAGAATCGATCGACGTTGACCAGATCGCATCGGTCTTCGCCTGAGCGCCGCCGGCTGCCGGCGCTCCTCCTGGCCGCTGCGGCTCTGCTGAGCGTCGCGCCTGCCGTAGCGCAGCCGGCCGCGGACGGGGTCCAGGCCAAGGCGCGGGCCGTGCTCGCCGATCCGCGCTACCAGCGCGAGCTGCCGGCCCATTCACCGCCGCCCGCGGACCCCCGCTATCGCGGCGGCCCGAGCACTCGCCTGCCGTCCTCCGGAGCTTCAGCGGCGGTCCCGGTGCTCGGCGCCGGCGCTTTTCTGGCCCAGGTGGTGTTTGTTGTGCTTGTTGTCGTTGCTGTCCTTTTGGTCCTTTTTTGGCTGTCGCGCGAGCTGATCAGTCGCAGCCGCGCGCCGCGGGAAGGCCCCGGCGCGGAAGAGCCCGCGGAGACGGAAACCGCCGAGCGGGAGCCGGCCTTCGAGGACGCCGCGCGCCTGGCCGCCGAAGGCCGCTACGCGGAGGCGATCCACGCCTTGCTGCTGGCCGCCATCCGCCATTTCGCGGAGCGCTCGCGGGTGGCCGTCCAGCCGTCGCGCACCAGCCGCGAGCTGATCCGCCTTCTGCCGCTCGGCCCCGAGCCCCGGCAAGCCTTCACGGAGCTGGTGCGCACCGTCGAGCTGTCGCTCTTCGGCGGCGTTGCCGTGGGCCGCGAGGAGTACGAGCGCAGCCTCTCGCGCTTCCGCGCTCTCACCCGGAGGCCGGCGTGACCGATCTTCCGCCCGTGGCCGCCGAGGAGATCGCGGAGGAGATCGAGGGCGGTTTCTCGCGCCGGGCGGTGGCGTGGATCGTCGGCACCGTGGCGGTCTCCTTCGTCGCCTCCATCCTGCTCGGCGTCTACGGCAAGGAGCTGGAGCGGCGGCCGAACGCCAGGGCCAACACCTTCAGCTACAGCGCCCTCGGACACCGCGCCCTGGCCGAGCTCCTGAGATCCATGGGTCTGGAGGTGAGGTCTCGCCGCGTTCCCGGGGGTGGCGCCGGCCCCCGCCGGCCGTTGATCCTGGCTGAACCGGACCGGGTCGGCATGAGCGGCGACCTGAGAGCGCTCGCCAGGGAGGCGAGATCGAGCGGTGCTCCCCTGGTGCTGGTGTTGCCGAAATGGCGCGGCGTGAGCGACAAGGACAAGCCGGAGCGGGTCTCCGCCGTGGACTTCGAGCTCGAGAACCAGATCCGTTCCCGTCTGCAGGCTCTGGGGATCGCTGGGCTCTACAAGCTGGTGCCGCGTCGCTTCCCCGGGAAGGCGGTGCGCTGCATCGCCACGTGGCGCGCCGGAGACCTTCCCGTCGCGCTCAGCGTGGACGTCGAGCCGGCTCAGCTCATCCCCACACCGCTGGAGGATGGTTTCGAGCCGGTGGTGTACTGCGACGGCGGCATTCTGGTGACCGGGAGGCCGGCGACGGAGGAGAGTCCTCAGCTCCTCGTCATCGCCGATCCGGACCTGCTCAACAACCACGGCCTCGGCCGGGCGGAGAACGCCTCGGTGATCTACCGGCTCCTGACCCGGAGCCTGGGGGCGGAGGGCGTCGTCTTCGACGAGACGATCCATGGCTTCCGCCGAGCTCCGGGCCTTCTCAGCGAAGCGCTGAGCTTCCCGATGGCGCTGGGAGTGATCCAGTCCCTCCTCCTGCTCGGCATCGTCCTCTGGGCGGGGATGGGCCGTTTCGGCAAGCCGCTGCCGGCCGCCGCGGGCCTCGCCGCCGGCAAGGAGATCCTGATCGACAATACGGCCAAGCTGCTGGCGGGCGGCGGTTACGCCGCGGACAGCCTGGCGCGTTACTTCCGGCAGACGACACGGGCGGTGGCGGCGCATTACTTTCTGCCCTCCGATCTGCCGGAGGGCGAGCGGCTGGCGCGGCTGCAGCGGATCACCGACGCCCGCGGCGGCAGTGTGAATCTCGCGGAGCTGGGGCAGGACATCCGCCGGCTGCCCGACGGCCGGCGCGGCGGCGAGCCGGCGGCGAAGATCGCGCGGCGGCTCCATCAATGGCGCGTGGAGATGACGCATGTCCATCGAAAAAGTTCGTGAGTTGGGCCAATCCTTGCGGGAGCAGATCGGCCGCATCATCATCGGCCAGGACGAGGCGATCCATCTCCTCACCGTGGCCTTGATCGCCGAGGGGCACCTCCTTTTCGAGGGCCCGCCGGGAACCGGCAAGACGCTGCTGGCGCGCTGCTTCGCCGCCTGCATGAAGCTGGACTTCAAGCGCGTCCAGTTCACGCCCGACCTGATGCCGGGCGATCTCATCGGCACCAATCTGTTCAACTTCCAGACCAATACCTTCACCCTCACCCGCGGGCCGGTGTTCACCGAGCTCCTGCTCGCCGACGAGATCAACCGCACGCCGCCCAAGACCCAGGCGGCGCTGCTGGAGGCCATGCAGGAGCGCACGATCACCATCGACGGCAAGTCGCACCCGCTCTCCGGCGGCTTCCTCGTGGTGGCGACGCAGAACCCCATCGAGCAGGAGGGCACGTACCCGCTGCCCGAGGCGCAGCTCGACCGCTTCCTGTTCAAGGTCCTCATCGGCTATCCCGGCCGCGACGAGGAGCTGACGATGGTGAAGACCCACGGCCACCAGACGACGATGCCGAAGCTCGACGAGCTCGGGCTGGCGCCGCTCTGCGACCTGCGTCTCGTCCAGGAGATACGCCAGACGGTGGCGGGCATCCGGCTGGCGGACGAGACGGTGGCCTACATCGTCGATCTCATCCGCGCCACGCGCGGTCATCCGGCGCTGCAGTACGGCGCCAGCCCGCGCGCCGCCAACATGCTGGCCGCCGCCTCGCGCGCCGTCGCCGTGCTCGACGGGCGGGAGTTCGTGATCCCGGACGACATCAAGGGTCTCTTCAAGCCGCTGCTGCGCCATCGCGTCGTGCTCTCGCCCAGCGCCGAGGTCGACGGCCTGGGCGCCGACCAGGTGCTGGAGCAGATCCTGGCCCAGGTGCCGGCGCCGCGATGAGGGCCACCCGCCGCGCCATCTTCGCCGCCGTGCTCGGCCTCGTCGTGGCCCTGCTGCCGACGGCGGTCAACCCGCGGCTGTGGCCGCTGTGGCCGGCGTACCTGGGATTGCTGGCGCTGGCGCTCGGCGGTGACGCGGTGCTGATGCCGCGCCGGCGCGAGGTCTCCTGCTCCGTCGAGCTGCCGGGCGTGCTCTACATCGGCGAAGAGGAAGAAGCCGCGCTCACGGTGCGCCTTCCTTCGGCGCACCCGGTGCCCGTGGTGGTGGCCGTCGATCTCTCGGACCGCCTGCTGCCGCAGCCGCACCTGCGCGGGCAAGCTTCGGCGGCCGGAGCGGTGCTGCGTTTCCGCTTGATCCCGACGCGCCGCGGCCGCATCGTCGTCGAGCGGGCGTGGGTCCGCTACGCCGGTCCCTTGGGATTGATGGCCGCCGTGGCGCGGGTGGATCTCAAGCGGCAGGCGCCGGTGGTGCCCAACATCCGGCCGGTGAAGACGGCGGCGCTGCGCTATCTCACGGAGCGGGATTTCCGGGCCGGCCTGAAGATCGAACGCTACCAGGGAGACGGCACCGAGTTCGATTCGCTCCGCGAGCACGTGCCGGGCGACGATCACCGCTGGATCGACTGGAAGTCCTCGGCCCGGCACCGCAAGCTCGTGGCGCGCCAGCTCCGGGCGGAGCGCAATCATCAGGTGGTGATCGCCATCGACACCGGCCATCTGATGTGCGAGCCGCTGGCGGGCATTCCGAAGGTCGACCACGCCGTCAACGCGGCGCTGCTGCTCGCCTACATCTCGCTGCGCGCGGGGGATCGCGTCGGCCTCGCCAGCTTCGACTCCCGCCTCGGGCTCTACGTGGAGCCCAAGGGCGGACCGCGGGCCTTCAACGTCCTCAACCACCTGGCGAGCCAGGTGGACTACTCGGACCGCGAGACCAATTTCACCCTCGGGCTGACCTCGATCGCGCAGCGGCTCTCGCGAAGGTCGCTCATCGTCGTGCTCACCGACTTCGTGGATACCATCTCCGCCGAGCTGATGATCGAGAACCTCGATCGCCTGTCGCGGCGTCACGTCGTCATCTTCGTGGCGTTGCAAGACCCCGGCCTTGCGGCCACCGCCGGCGGCAAGCCCGCGAGCCTCCTAGACCTCAACCGCGCCGTGGTGGCGGGCGGGCTGCTGCGCGACCGCGAGGTGGTGCTGCGCCGCCTGCGCCGGCTGGGCATCCTCCCTATCGACGCCGCCCCCGCGCAGGTGACGCCGCGGTTGATCAATACGTATCTGGAGGTAAAGAGGTTGGAGAAAATTTGAGCGGTATACCCAGAGAGGCCTCACCCCCTGTCCCCCTCTCCCTGACGGGCGAGGGGGGACGCATTCGAAAGGGTCTTGCCGTAGGGTGCGCTCTGCGCACCATGAACGGTTCTGGTGCGCACAGCGCACCCTACCGAGCTTTATTCGTTGTGAATCGTCCCCCCTCGCCCGTCAGGGAGAGGGGGACAGGGGGTGAGGCTTCGGAGCGCAGACGGACGAGAGGCCGAGGGCCGTTATGACCTCCTTCACCCTCAAATCCGCCCAGTTCCGCCGCGAGCGGGAGAAGACCTGGCGCGAGCTGGAAGAGTTGCTGGCGCGGGTGGAGAAGAAGGGCCTCGCGGATCTCTCGGCGGCGGAGCTGAACCGCCTGCCGGTCCTCTACCGCGGCGCCGCCAGCTCGCTCTCCGTGGCCTCGGCGATCAGCCTCGACCGCAACCTGCTCGACTATCTGACAGCGCTGGTCGGTCGCGCCTATATCTGCGTCTACGGCGCCAAGCGAAGGGTGGGGGAGGCGGCCGCCGAGTTCTTCAAGCTTCACTTCCCGTGGGTCGTGCGGCGGTACTTCGCCTTCGTCGTGGCGTCCTTCCTGCTGGTGGCCTTCGGGATTCTCACCGGCTATCGATTGACGCTGGCGGATTCCGAGCGCTACTACAGCTTCGTCGGCGAGATGGCCCAGGGGCGGACTCCTTCGTCCTCCGCCCAGGAGCTGCGGGAAATCCTTTACACGCCGGGCGGCGACGCGCCGCTCTCGGTCTTCGCGTCGTTCCTCTTCACTCACAACGCGAAGGTGGGGATGCTCTGCTTCGCCCTCGGTTTCGCCGCCGGAGTGCCGGTGGTCTATCTGCTGTTCTCGACCGGCCTGATGCTGGGAGCCATGGCGGCGCTCTACCAGTCGAAAGGCCTGGGAGCGGAGTTCTGGGCCTGGGTGCTGCCCCACGGCGTCACCGAGATCGGCGCGCTCTGCCTCTGCGGCGCCGCCGGCATGGTGCTCGGCGCCGCCATCGTCTTCCCGGGACGCCATACGCGCCTGCGCAACCTCGCCTTGCGCGGGCGGGAAGTCGCCTGGCTCGCCGTGGGGGCCGTGGCGATGTTCCTGGTGGCGGGACTGATCGAAGGGTTCTTCCGCCAACTGGTCCAGGACGTCACCGTGCGTTGGTCGCTCGCCGCGCTGACGCTCCTCTTCTGGACCGGGTATTTCCTTGCGATAGGACGCGAGCGTGGCCGCGATCTCGCTGGATAAGGCGCGCATCCACGCGGTGACGACGCCGGAGGGGTTGTCGCTGCCCTTCGTCGTAGCGCCGGCGGGGGACCGCCTCGCGGCCTTCCTGCTCGACCTCTTCCTCATCGTCCTCGGCACGGTGGCCGTCTGGCTGCTGGCGCTCGCCAGCGCCTCCGTGGGGCTCGGCGGGCTCGGGGTGTCCTTCGCCCTGCTCGCCGGTTTTCTGCTGTGGAACTTCTACTTCATCTGGTTCGAGGTGCAGCGGGGAGGCGTGACCATCGGCAAGCGGCGGGCGGGCCTGCGGGTGATCTCGCGCGGCGGCGGACCGCTCACCGCCGAGGCCGTCTTCGCCCGCAACCTGATGCGGAACCTGGAGTTCTATCTGCCGGCGGTGGCGCTCCTGGCGCCGGATCAGGCGTTGCCCGACGCGCCCGGCTGGGGCCGGCTGCTGGCCGTGCTCTGGCTGCTCGTCTTCGCCTTGATGCCGCTGTTCAACCGCGACCGCCTGCGCTGCGGCGACCTCGTGGCCGGCACGATCGTGGTGAAGGCGCCGGCCGCGGTGCTGCTCTCCGATCTCGCCGACCGCGCCCCCGCCCGCCGCGCCAGGCCCGCCGAGCCGGCGGCGCCGCCACCTGTCGAAGAGTTCCCCTTCACCCGCGAGCAGCTCGACATCTACGGCATCCACGAGCTCCAGGTGCTGGAGGACCTCCTCCACCGCCACGACGAAGGAACGCTCGATTTCCACATCCTCGAAGAGGTCTGCGAGAAGATCAAGACCAAGATCGCCTGGTCCCGCGAGAGTTGGAACGTCCCCGTGCGGCCGTTCCTCGAAGCCTTCTATCGCGCACAGCGGGGGCTGCTGGAGAAGAGGATGCTGTTTGGGCAGCGGCGGGAGCGGAAGCGGGGGTAGATTTCTACCCTCTTTTCACCACCACCACCGTCACATCATCCGGAGCCTGCTCGGCTCCCAGGTGCCGGCGGCAGTCGTTGAGGAGCGCGTCCACGATCTCGACGGCCGGTCGGTGGCCCATCACCTGCAAGACCTCGCGGACGCGATCGAAACCGTAGGGGTTGCCATTGCGGTCCAGCGCGTCGGAGAGGCCGTCGGAGCAGAGCAGGAGCGCGCCTCCGGCGGGCAACTGGAAGGCCTGGTTCGAATAAGGACGCTCCGGGCCCTGGCCCAGAGGGAGCCCGGGGAGCACCACCTCGGCGATGCGGCCGCCGGCGAAGACGAGCGGATACGGATGCCCGGCGTTGGCGAGCAGGGCCTCGCCCGTAGCCGGATCGAGCCGCACCAGGGCGAGGCTGGTGAAGCTGTGGTCCGTGCTCACGCCGCGCAGCACGCGGTCCAACTGGCGGAGGACGTCCGCCGGCGTCTCCGCGGGCTCGATCAGGCTCAGCAAACCGGCCTTCACCATCGCCTGCGCCACGGCGCACGAGTAGCCGTGGCCGGCCACGTCGCCGGCGGCGATCCACAGGCATCCGGCCTCGTCGCGCTGGAAGTCGTAGAGGTCTCCACCGGCCTCGCTGGCGAGCACCGAGCGGGCGGTGATCTGGTAGCCCTCGAGGCGCGGCATCTCCTGCGGCAGCAGACCGGTCTGCATGCGTCCCAGCAGGTCCACCTCGTGCTGCAGCCGGCGCTCCTCGGCGAGCCGCCGCATGAAGGCCGGCGCCGGCACGCGTCCGGTCTCGATCGTCTCGGAACGCGCGATGCCCACGAAACCGAGCGCCAGCAGGGCCGCCGCGAGCCCCGCCGTGAGCACGAAGGAGCCGGGCATCCAGGCGAGGTGGAGCGCGGAGAAGACGGCGGCGGGAAGCAGCGCCGAGACCACGGCCGTCACCAGCAGGGCCGTCAAGCCGTGCCGTCGGCCCGTCCACACCAGCAGGCCCGCGAGCGCGGTGTTCGCCGCCAGCTCGGCCGGGAACGGCGTCATGCGGATGGGCGAGAGCACGTATCCCGCCAGCAACGCCGCCGCCGGCACGGCCCAGCGGCCGGGGAGGAAGCGCAGGGCGAGGGCGATGGCCAGCGCCGCGAGGGCGGCGGTCGAGATGCCGCTCCCCAGCGGGCTGTGGGCGTAGTCGAAGAGCGGCAGCGTGATGCTCGGCCGCGCCGGCGCGATACCCGGCAGCACGGCGGCGAGGGAGTAGATCACCAGTTGCAGACCCGCCAGGGCGGCGCCCAAGGCGAAACCGAAGAGGAGCGCCCGGCCGCCGCGCGGACCCAGCCGCCCCAGGCGCAAGGTGTCCAGGCTGGTGGTGAAGTCCGGCCGCAACGAGCGCAGCAGCGACTCGCCCGCCGACCAGGCGAAGAACACCCCCAGCGCCCGCCACGGGGTGGAGAAGAAGACGATGAGGATGGTCAGCCAGGGGCTCGCCTGGAGATTGAACAGGCGGAGGGGATTGCCGCTCAACAGGACGACGGCGCCGAGGAACGCGCCGTTCGCCAGATCGATGCGGCCGTGCAGCACGAGGGAAAGGAAGACCCCGGCGACGGCCAGGCCGGCGAGCGCGTAGATCAGCAGCGCGGCGAGCGTCTTGGCGGTGTGATCCTCCGGGCTGGCCGGGACCTGCGCCAGCCGGCCGGGCAGCCGCTCGATCGAGACCTCGATGGGCGGGCTGAGCGTGGCGAGGATGTGCGCGCCCGGCGAGCTGCCGGCGACGTCGATCAGCCGCCAGGAGGCGATGCTCCTGCCCTCGACCTTGCGGCTCTCGCCGATGGATTCGCCCGGCGCGAGGAGCAGCGGTGCGAGACCGCGGACCAGGTCCTCGTAGAACCGGAGATCCGGAGGACTGAGCACGGGCGCCGCGAGATCGTCCCAGACGATCTCCACGGGCTGGCCGTCGCGCGAAAAGGCGATGTCGAGCCGCCGGGCTTGGGCCTCCTCTCCGCGCCGGACGAAATGGCTGGCCCGGGCCTCCAGAGAGACCTGCGGCTCGCGTCCCGGCGGGCGCGAGAAACCCGCGACGAGGGAGACCCGCGGCTCGCCGGCGGCGAGATGGAAGCCGGCGCGGCTGGCGAGGCGCCGGTACTGCGTGCGGAAGAAGCGCTCCTGGCTCACCGCGGCGGACGACCATTCGGGCAGCAGAGCGAGTGCGAGACCGGTGCCGGCCGCGAAGACGAGGAGACCTCCGACCACCGCTGGAACCAGCCTTCTCGCGCCCGCGGTCTTGCGCGGTTTCATCGTCCGGCCTCCGCCGCGCGCTTCAAGACCACCACCGTGGTGTCGTCGAGCGGCTTGACGCCGCGCAGGTAGTGGTTCCAGTCGGCCATCAGCGCCTCCAGGATCATCCCGGCGTCGCGGCCGGCGGCCAGCCGCAGGATCTTGCGGGCGCGTTCGGAGCCGTAGAAGGACTCCTCGCTGTCCGCGGCTTCGAAAAGACCGTCCGAGCAGAACACCAGCGCGCCGCCGGCCGGCAGCCGGAGGGGGTAATCCTCATAGCTGCGCTCCGGTCCCTGTCCCAGGGGCAGGCTGGAGAAGGCGAGCTCCTCCACCTCGCCGCCGGCGGCCAGTAGGGGATACGGGTAGGCGGCGTTGCTCAGCACGGCCTCGCCGGTCTCGAGGCGCAGGCGGAGCAGGGCGAGGCTGGTGAAGTTGCGCTTGGCGCCGGCGGCGCGCAGCACGCGGTCCATGCGGCGGAGGACCTCGGCCGGCGTGCGGCCGCGCCCGACGAGGCTGGCGAGCGCCGCCTTGGTCATCGCCTGCGCGATGGCGCAGGAATAGCCGTGGCCGGCCACGTCGCCGGCGGCGAGCCAGAGATAGCCGTCCTCGTCGCGCAGCACGTCGTAGAGATCGCCGCCGGCCTCGGTGGCGATCAGCGAGTGGGCGGCGATCTCATAGCCCTCGATCCTGGGCAGCGTGCGCGGCAGCAAGCCGCGCTGCATGCGCGCCAGCAGGCTCATCTCGGTCTTGAGGCGCCGCTCCTCCTCCAGGCGGCGGACGAAGGCCGGCGGATTCAGCCGCTGGATCTCGGCGGCGGCCGAGCGCGAGAGGCCGAGCCAGCCCAGCAGCGGGAGGGCGGCGCAGGGCAGCGCCGTGGCGGCGAAGGCGCCCGGCATCCAGCCGAGATGCAGAGCGGAGAAGACCGCCGCGGGGAGCAGCGCCGAGACCACGCCGGCGGTGAGCAGGGCCGTGAGGCCATGGCGGCGGGCGATCCACACCAGCAGGCCGGCCACGAGAAGGCCCGCCGCCAGCTCCGCGCCCCAGGGCTCGATCGCCACCGGCGAGAGCAGCACGCCCGCCGCGACGGCCGCCGCCACGGGCGCCCAGCGGACGGGGAAGACGCGGAAGGCGAGGGCCAGGGCCAGGGCCACGCCGGCGGCCATCCGGATGCCGTCGGCCACCGGACTGCCGAGAGCGCTGAACACCGGCAGGTTCACGGAGGGAGCCGCGGGCCGGAGCCCGGGCACCGCCTCGGCGAGGCCGGCGAGACCCAGGCGCAATCCGGCGAGCGCGGCGCCGAAGCCAAAGCCGAGGAGGAGCGCCCTGCCGCCGCGGGGTCCCAGCCGCCCCGTGCGCAGGGCGTCCAGACTGGTGGTGAAGCTCGCGTCCGTCGAGCGCAGCAGCGACTCGGCGGTGGACCACAGCAGGAAGATCCAGGCGGCGAGGACCGCGGCGAACAACCATGACCAGACCGGCGAGCCGGAAGAAGTCGTCGGCGTCGGGTTCAAGGTGAGCAGCGCGAGGAACGCCAGGAGGGCGCCGTTGACCACGCTGAGGCGGGCCTTCAGAGCGAGCACGGCGAACAGCCCGAGCAAGAGGAGGAAGCCGACAAACTTGGCGAAGAACCCGGTGAACATCCGGCCCAGGGACGCGTCGACGGCCGCCGCCACGGCATCCGTCAGCCGGCCGGCCCGCCGCCCGGCGATCACCTGCGGCCCGGCGACCACCACCAGGTGCTGGGGAGGCGAGCTGCCGCGGATCGGGAACAGCAGGCGCGGCGCGCCGGCGGCAAAATCCAACCGCCGGGGGCCGAGCGACTCGCCGTCATGGAGCAGCAGGGGAGCCACCTTCTCGGCGAAACGCCGGGAGGGTTCGGCCTTCGGCGGCTCGAAGGGGTACGAGCTACGGCGCCACCACGAGAGATGCCGCGGCTTGCCATCGAAGGACAGCTCGATGCCGAGGTTCCCCGGCGGCCGGTCTCCGGGGCCGCGCACGGCCTGGATGAGCCCGACGCGGACCGCGGTACGCGCCTCGAGCTGCCGGCCCGGGCCTTCGGCACGGGTGCGGACGATGTCCGTGGACCGCCTGGCGCCGGTGGTCAGGAAGATCCCCGGCTCGCCGCTGGCGGGGATGAAACCGGCCTGCGCCGCGAGCCGGCGGTAGCGCTCCCGGAACCGCGCCGCGTCCGGCGGATCGCCCGCCCGCCACTCGGGCAGGAGCGCGGTGGCGAGCGCGACGCCCGCCGCGCACGCCAGCAGGCCTCCGGCGATCCCGAGCAGCAGGGCGGTCTTGCGGGCGGGGACGCTGGATCGCATTCCTCATAAGATACGCGAAGCGGCACCGCGGGTTTGCGGCGCTCACCCCGCCTCCGCCTCCAATTCTTCACTCCCCGTCCCCGGCCGCCTTATCCCCAGCACCTTGACCTTCTGATGCAGGTACGTCCGCTGCACGTCCAGCACGCGGGCTGCGGCGGTGAAGTTCCAGCGCACTCGGCGGAGGACGCTCTCGATGTACTCGCGCTCGCATTGGGCTTTGAAGTCGCGGAGGGGGACGATGGGGAGCGCCGTCGAGGCGAGGAGGAGGCCCGTCTCGGGCGCACTCTCCGGCTCGAAGAAGGAGGAGGGGAGCTGGTCCGGCGTCAGCGGATCGGCGCCGAAGACGACGAGGCGCTCGCAGAGGTTGCGCAGCTCGCGGACGTTGCCCGGCCAGGCGTAGCGCTCCAGATACGGAAGCAGATCCGGGTCCGCCTGCCGTGGGCGCGTGCGGTGCTGCCGCGAGAATTGCTCCAGGAAGTGGTTGAAGAGCGGGGTGATGTCCTCGCGCCTCTCGCGCAGCGAGGGGACCGCGATCGGCAGGTGGGCGAGGCGGAAGTAGAGGTCGTCGCGGAAGCGGCCGGCCTTCACTTCCTCTTCGAGGTTGCGGTGCGTGGCGGCGAGCACCCGCACGTCCACCTGGCGGTCGCGGGTCTCGCCGACCCGCCGCACGCGGCCGTCCTCCAGCACGCGCAGAAGCCGCGACTGCATGGTGAGGTCCATGTCGCCGATCTCGTCGAGGAACAGGGTGCCGCCGTCCGCTTCCTCGAAGAGGCCGGGCTTGGTAGCCTTGGCGTCGGTGAAGGCGCCCTTGGCGTGGCCGAACAGCTCGTCCTCGACGAGGTGGTGGGGGATGGCCGAGCAGTTGATCTTGATGAATGCCGCCTGACTGCGCGCGCTCTGCCGGTGCAGCGCGCTCGCCACCAGCTCTTTGCCGGTGCCGCTCTCGCCGACGATGAGGACGCGGGCGTCCGTGACGGCGGCGCGGGCGATGCGCTGGCGCAGCGCCTCGATGGCCGGCGAGTCGCCGAGGATGGCGGGCTCGCCGCGCAGGTCGGCCTTCAGGGTGGCCACCTCGCGCTTCAGGGCGTGATGCTCCAGGGCGTTGCGGATCGATTGCAGGAGCCGCTCGCGGCTGAAGGGCTTCTCGATGAAGTCGTGGATGCCGAGCCGCAAGGCGTCCACGGTCTCGCTGATCGACGCCTCGCCCGAGATGATGATGGTGGGCGGGAAGCGCTTGGCCTCGGCGAGCCGGCGCACCAGCTCGACGCCGCTCATGCCGCGCAGCCGGACGTCGAGCAGCAGCAGGTCGGGGAGGGTGGCGCGCGGATCCTCCAGATGCGCCAGCGCCTCCTCGGCCGAGGCCAGGGCGCGCGGCGCGTAGCCCTCCTCGCGGAGCTGCAGCAGCAGGCTGGCGCGAATCTTGTCGTCGTCCTCGACGATGAGCAGCCGCGTCATGCCGCCGCCTCCTCTCGCTGCCGCGGGAAGGTGAGGCGGAACGTCGTGCCGCCGCCGGAGCTCGCCAGCAGCTCCAGGTCGCCGCCGTGGTCGAGGAGGATCTTCTTCGAGATGGCGAGCCCGAGGCCCATGCCCTCGCCCACCTGCCGCGTGGTCACGTAGGGCTCGAAGACGCGCGAGCGGATGTCGGACGGCACGCCCGGTCCGTCGTCCGCCACGTCGAGCAAGACGTTGTGCCCGGCCTCGCCCGGCCGCAGCGTCACCGTGCCGCGGCCTTCGCCCAGCGCGCGGACGGCGTGCGAGCTGTTGTCGCAGAGGTTCACCAGCACCTGCCGGAGCATGTCGCGATCGACCGACGCGGGCAAGGGTCTGCCGGAGGGATCGAAGCGTAGCGTCAGGTTGGGCCACGCCGCGGCGAAGGTGCCCACGAACTCCTCCACTACGGTGCCCAGATCGTGCACGGCCGGCCGCGGCTGCGGCAGGCGGGCGAAGGAGGTGAATTGCTGGGTGAAGCGGCCGAGCCGCTCCAGCTCTTCGTCGACGCTGGCGGCGGTGCGGCGCGCCTCTTCCTGCCCCTCGCCTTCGACGAGCTGCTTCAGCCGCGCCAGCTCCAGGCGCGCGGCGGTGAGCGGCGTGCGCATCTCGTGGGCGTGGCGGCGCGCGGTCTCCTGCCAGGTGGAGAGGTTCTTCAGATAGGCCAGGCGCTTCCTGTCCCGCGCGATGGCCCGCGAGGTCTCCTCGATCATGCCGGCGATGCGGCCCAGCGTGTCGCGGCCGCGGTCGCCGATCGACAGGTCCTCCTGGCCGGCGGAGAGGGCCACGAGGGCCATGCGCAGGCGCTCCAGGCGCGCGTCGAGCCGGCCCTGGCGGATCATGTGCGCGCCGCCGGCCACGGCGAGCACGGCGGCCACGGCGGCGAGCAGGATCGTCTCCCAGCGCCGGGTGATCTCCTTGCGGTTGTGCTCCAGGATGCGGAGATGGTTGAGCAGGCTCTGGTTGGTCTCGAAGCGGGCGCGGTACTCGGCCCGCCGCGGCGGATCGAGCCGCGCCAGCGCCTTCTGGTCCGTGAGGGAGCGTTCGAGCGCGGTGGTGATCTCGGGCTGCAGCCCGAGGCGGAACCAGGTGCCCGAGATCTGGCGGTCGAAGAGCCAGAGCACCGCGGCGGCGGCGAGCAGCATGCCACAGAGGGTGACGGCGGCGGAGCGCAGATTCATTTCTTTCTTCCCTGTGGGAGCGTGAAGCTCCACTGGTATTCGAGCAGCGCGGGCCGGCCGATCGAGGTGGCGAGGAGGAGGTTGATCACCTGGCTGAACGATTCGGGCTGGTCCTCCACGGCTTCGGAGACGGCGCCGGCGCTGCCGGATTTCTCGGCCGAGAGCGACTGGGAGAACCAGCGCTGGGTTTCGAGCTGCTCGGCCTGGGAGAACGGGATGATCCGCAGGTTCACCTCGGCGCTGCGCGCGGCGGCGGCCGCCGGTGGACGGATCAGCACCAGCCGCGCCTCGCGCCACCACTCGGCGAGGCGCTCGAAGGAGGGGAGGGTCACCCGCGCGCCGCGGCCCGTACCGTCGATGCGCGTCACGATATAGATCTCGTCCCACAGGTCGTAGCGCACGTCCACGCGCGCCGCGCCTTTCGTCTTTCCGGCCGGGCCGCCGCGGGCGGTGGCGGTGAAGACGAAGCTCGTCGTCAATCCGGTGCCGAGCTGCTTGCGCACTTCCGGATCGGCGAGGATGGGCGGCAGGCGGCTGAGCGCCAGGCCGTCGCGCGCCGTATCCACCGCCGGCGGCTGGACGGCTTCCAGGCGGGCCGCCAGGGCGGCCAGCAGGAGGAGCGCCCAGCGCGCGGGACGGGAGATCACTGCAGGATCTTCCCCAGGTCCAGATACGAGAGGAGCACGCGCACGCGGCCCCATTGATTGCGGAAGACGAGGCCGACCCAGGCGGAGAACCGTTCCAGCGGGCTCGGGCCGAGGTCCGGCGACGTCCTCTCGATCCCCACCTCCAGGCCGCTCTCCAGGCGCAGGTCGGCGAGGTCGCCGGCCCGCCGCGAGCGCTTCAGGTTCAAGGCATGCTGGAGGCCGAGCGAGCCGCCGAAGGTGTCGAGGTCCACCTCGCGCGGAGGCTCGAACCGGACCATCAGGTTCTCCAGCCGCGAGGTGCCGCCGAAGGCTCGCCCTGTGGCCGAGACCGTCTGCCGGGGAGTCACCGGCCAGTGACGGATGGCCGAGGCGGCGGCCACGACCTGCTCGGAGTGAAAGTCGGGTATCGGGATCGGGAACAGATCGCCCTCGACGGATGGGAGCAGCGCGATGAGATCGCGGCCGTCGAAGCGGGCGGCCTCGAGACCGGCCGAAAGGCTCAAGCCCCGGGTCGGCAGCAGCGGATCGTCGCTCGTGTCGTACACCCACTTCACCTCCGCCCGCCCGTAGGCGAGCTCGCCGTCCTCGAAGAAGATCACCGGGACCTGCGCGTTCGGGTCGACGATCACGTTGCGGCGGCTGGAGACGTCGCCGCGCCGCTCGCTCAGGGCGAGCTGGACGGACTGCGGGCCGCCGAGGGGGACCGCCAGGCCGAGGGAGATCTTTCTGGAGGAGTCGAAACTCCAGGAGGTGAACGCCGGATCGAGCGCCAGCGGCAGCACCTCGCGGACGCAGCACTCGGTGCGCGAGTAGCCGGCGCTGGCGAGGGCGCCGTGGTGGAAGAGGTCGTACTGGGTGAAGCCGACCTGAATTCCTTCCTCGCTGTCCAGGGCGCCGAAGAGGACGCCGGAGCGGCCGACGAACAGCCGGGCGCCGACGAGCCCGCCGAGGTCGAAAGTGGACCGCATCGAGGAGTCGGTGCGGAAGGATTCCTCGATATCGAGCGGCTCGTCGAAACGGAAGGCGCGGATCCAGTGGTCGAAGAAGAACCAGCGGGCAGGCTGGACCTCGATCATCAGCTCGTAGGCACCGCGCTCGCTTCCCTTGCGCAGGGCGAAGCTGGCGTCGAGGACGAACGGCAGCCGGTGCACGCGGTAAACGGCTTGGCGGAGCTGATCCTCCGTGTAGGTCTTTCCTTCCTCCAGCAGAGTCTCGGCGCGGACGATAGTGGCCGCGGCCTCCTTCGGCCCGACGACGGTGATCGTCTCGATGAGGAACCGGGCCGGGTCCTGCGCCTCCGTTATCTCCCCTTGAGCGAGCAGGGGAGAGGCGGCCAGGAGAAGCAGGGTGAGGGCCCAGAGCGTGCGTGTCCTCAAGGTTGAAACCTCCGACAACGGACACGGGCCGTCATGGCGCGTGGCTTTCGCCTCGACGGGTGGGGCAAGGGGGATGCCGGGGCAGGGAAGGCATGATGCAGAGGACGTAAATTACAGAGAAGGCGAGGCTTCCAGATCTCCCGAGCAGTTCGAGCAAAGCTGCCGCGCACGCAGAAGGTTCGGCGAAGCGTATGCGGAATCATACACCCTGTAGGTATTGCGGACGCCGCTGCGGTTTTGAAGGGGGCCCTATGTGGCCGCACTCGCTAGCGATATCGGGTCAAGATTACGACGCGAGCTCTTGCAGGATCTCCGGATGCAGTCTGGCGACCTTGATGAGTGTCTTCGCCGCGCCCGACGGCTCACGACGGCCTTGTTCCCAGTCCTGCAGTGTACGAATCGATACGCCCATCAGAGCAGCGAAGGATGCCTGCGAGAGCCCCGAGCTCAGTCGAGCCTCGACAATACTGGCTGCTTTAGGAGTATGCACGCGGCCTCGCATTCCGGCCTTCATCTCGCGAACCGACTGCAGAAGCTGCTCCCCTAGAGCTTCACCAGAAACAGCGAGCCTTCCTTTCTTGTTAGTCTTTGCCATAAGCCGACTCTTCGGTAATGTCGTATGCCCCTCAACCTGAACGACCTGTTTTGCGTGACTTCCGGGGCCATCAGACGTGCGGCTCATCACGGGAGAGAGGGGGCCAGGGGAGCGAGGGCCGGCGAGTGCTATCTTGTTGTCCAAGAGAAGGATTGGGAGGTCCACCATCTCCCTCGGCGTAGACTCGGGAGAATCATCCGCACCGTGAAACCGGAATGAACGCTATTCCGCCCTCAACCGAAGGAGAAAACCTCGCTGAAGCGAGCGACTACGGGCTTGCGGACTGTGGAGATCTGGTCGATATGTGTCGCAACCTTGTCTGGTTGGGGCCATCCCGACTGAAGATAAGACAACGTCCCGACGCCTTCCTGGTGGTCCGGAATCGGCCTCTCGCGGGAACTTCCTTCCCTGCCCACCTTGCACGCCTGCTCTTTGGAGATGCGAAGCTCGTCTATGACCTTCGTTCCAGGCTGATCGGGGAACGGGACATCGATGCGGCGATACTGGATCCCATCACGGGCGTGGAACCGCCGGAGCGTGGTTCCCTATACCAATTCGTCCGCCAGAACGGTCCCTGCGTCATCGTCTTCGATGATCTGCAGGCGTTTGACCCATTTGCCACGGATCTCCTTGCAGACGTCTGTGACCAAGGCAAGATTGGCCGGTTCCAATCCATAAGGATTACGGCCCAGGGTGTGGTGCTGGCATGTGTACGAGTGCAAATACCCTCGGTTCGCGAGCTTCATATGCGCTGGCCCGAGCGCTTCCGCATCCCCTCCCTCCCAGCCAGACCAGGCTTACCTTCCCAGAATGACTTTGAGCAAGCTCTCGGAGATCTTCTCCCCCGCCACCTCTCGCTGAGGAACCTGGCTCGGTTCGGCTTTAAAGTGTCGACCGATCTCCACCGGCGCTACGCGAGGGCGACCGAGACTGGACAGCTCGACGAACCGCTTCTCGAGATTTCCGATCCGAGCGCCAAGGTTTGGGATGGCTCTGAGCCGGTTCCATGGCCAGACGAACGCGATCTCGTGCCCGACATCCGGGAGGCTATTCCCCGGGAGAGGCCAGAGAAACAGTACGACGTGTTCATCAGCTACCGGCATGTCCGGAATAGAGAGCTGGCAAAGCAGCTAGCCGCTCATTTGGCAGGACGCGTCAGCATCTGGATAGACGAGCAGGCTCTCGACGTCGATGAGAATGTTCCCTCGGTCAAAGCGCGGCTCATTCGTGAGCTCGTGCTGGCGGTGCGCGCCTCGCGTTGCTCGATCGTCTTCGCCATCGGATTCAGGCCGTTTTATCTTCCTGCCGGAATGAGCGAGGACGAAGCCGTCCGGCGGGGCCTGGCAATGCGCACCTCGTTTGGAGGAGCTCAACTCATGGCCTGGAATTGGCAAAGGCTGGAGCTCGAGCAATCCGATGTGGCCTTCGTCATCGATGAGACTAATAAGAAAGCCTATAGGTATCTCGAGTCTTATAGCGAGCCTCGCCAATATAATACTCTGGAAGATCTTTGGCGGATGGTAGAAGACTTTCTTCGCTCTCTTGGTTTGCTCATTAAGGAAACGATACCCCCAAATGGTGAGACGGATGAGAACTCAAGCATCTGGAAGTCGGTGGCAGGTCTACTGAAGAGATTCTGGCATGGCTGAGGTTCTCCAGGAACGGCAGCCGCTCCGGCAAGGCAAGGTCGAGATCCGGCCGCGGGGAGAGTAGCTATGGCCTCCCTATCCTGGCAATACTTCTCGCTGGATGTGCGTGAGGCGCTCGTTGAAAGAACGGCTGGCCTTTCGCGTAGTGGAGGCCGCAACAGGAGAGAGTCATGGACTCGACCAAACGGACGGCACGGCTCGCGGGGCTAGCTTATCTGCTACTTGGGATAACAAGCTTTCTTGGCTTCGTGTGTGTCCCCTTGGTGCGAGCGGATCCCACGGCCATCGCCAACCTTATTACGGCTTCTGAGCTGCGCTTCCGTATCGGTATCGTGAGCGATCTACTCTCCAATGTTTTTGGCATTCTCCTGGTTTGGCTTCTATACCAGCTACTGAAGCCGGTCGACAGGAATCTTGCCGCGCTCATGGCCGTACTGCTTTTGGTCACGGTGCCCGTCTCGTTCATCATTACGCTCACCGACGTTGCTGCCAAAGTGCTCTTGAGCGGCGCCAACTTCTTGTCCGCATTCACCAAGCCCCAGTTGGATGCCCTGGCGATGCTCTTCCTCAGATTGCATATCCATGAAGTTTTCGCCGTCGAGATCTTTTGGGGTCTTTGGCTTTTTCCCTTCGGGGTTCTGGTGTTCAAGTCGCGTTTCCTCCCCCGCGTTCTCGGTGTCTTCCTGATCATCGCCGGCTTCGCCTATGTGGCCCATAGCCTGATCTCCTTGCTGCTGCCAGGGCCGCAACATGCCGTCTACGAGCTGGCGACGATGGTGGGGCGGGGCGTTGGGGAGTTGCCGATCATATTCTGGCTCTTGATCAAGGGGGTGGATTCCGGAGCCGGCAAGGATGCCGGCGCTCCCAGGGGCGCCACCTAGGCGCGAGGAGGCGCACTGGCGACCCTTGGGCTGGTTATCGGCCCGCGATATGCTTCCCGCCGCTTCATCGACTCAGGAGGTTTCATGGCCCGGAGGAAAGTGGTGATCATGGGGGCGGCGGGGCGGGACTTTCACAACTTCAACACGCTGTTCCGCGACGACGAGAGCTGCGAGGTGGTGGCGTTCACGGCCGCCCAGATCCCCGACATCGAAGGCCGCACGTATCCGCCGGAGATTGCGGGTCCGCTCTACCCGCGAGGGATTCCCATCCGCGCCGAGGAGGAGTTGGAGTCGATCGTTCGCGAGCACAGCGTGGACGAGGTCTGGTTCTCCTACTCGGACATCTCCCATCTCGATCTCATGCACAAGGGGAGCGCCGTCGTCGGCTGGGGAGCGAGCTTCGGCATCTGCTCGGCCACGAAGACCATGCTCCGTTCCATGAAGCCGGTCATCGCCGTCACCGCCGTGCGCACGGGCGTCGGCAAGTCGCAGACGACGCGGTACCTCTCGCGCATCCTGCGCGACCTCGGCAAGAAGGTGGTGGCGGTGCGCCATCCCATGCCCTACGGCGATTTGACGAAGCAGATCGCCCAGCGCTTCGCCACCTATGAGGACCTGGACCGCCACGAGACCACCATCGAGGAGCGCGAGGAGTACGAGCCGCACATCGACAACGGCTTCGTCGTCTATGCCGGCGTCGACTACGAGAAGATCCTCCGCCAGGCCGAAGAGGAGGCGGAGGTCATCCTCTGGGACGGCGGCAACAACGACACGCCGTTCTACAAGCCGGACCTCCACATCACGCTCCTCGATCCCCACCGGCCGGGACACGAGACGAGCTACTACCCCGGGGAGACCAACCTCCGGCTCGCCGACCTGCTGATCGTCAACAAGGTGGACACGGCGGAGCCGAAGAACGTCGAGCAGGTGCTGGAGAGCTGCCGGCGGCTCAACCCGCGGGCGCGGGTGATCCAGTGCCGCTCGGCCATCCGCGTGGACCAGCCGGAGCTGATCCGCGGCAAGCGCGCGCTGGTGGTGGAGGACGGCCCCACGCTCACCCATGGCGGCATGACCTACGGCGCCGGCTGGTTCGCCGCGCAGCAGGCGGGCGCGGCGGAGATCGTCGATCCCACTCCCTACGCCGTGGGTTCCATCCGCGAGACCTACGAGAAGTATCCCAACGCCCGCAAGATCCTTCCCGCCATGGGCTACGGCGACCGCCAGGTGCGCGAGCTGGAGGCGACGATCAACGCCACGCCGGCCGACGTGGTCGTCGAGGGCACGCCGATCGAGCTGAATCGCATCCTCAAAGTCAACAAGCCGATCGCCAATGTTTCCTACGAGCTGGAAGAGCTGGAGCCGGGCGTGCTGGCGGAGGCGGTGCGGGCGGTGGTTTAAAGCTCCTCCGCGGGAAATCCTTCGTAGGGGCGGGGCTTGTCCCTGCCCAGGCAGGCGAAGGGGCCGACCAGGACGCGAAGGGCGGGGACAAGCCCCGCCCCTACGTTCCGCCTGTTTTAGAACAGCCGCCGGGATCGGTCTCAGAACTGGAGCGGTTGCGCTTCAACCGCGCACGCGACGAGCCCTCCCGGGCCCACCGCGCCAGCCGGGGCACAGGTCCAGATGCAGTGCAGGTGATCGTCCTCGCACCCGGTGCTGGACTGGTCCCATTGCGGATTGTCCTCCAGCGCCGCGCAATGGCAGGCCCGGTACGGGCACTGGCCGGGCGGGCAGGTGATTCCGACCTGGGCCTTCATCAGCGTGGGCTTGTAGTCACCCTTGAGCACGGCCGGCGCCACTCCGGCGAGGAAGTTCGAGGCCGGCGGCAGCGCCGCATCCGGCCGGCCGTCGCCGTTGGTGTCGATACGGATGGCGCCCTTGTAGCGCGGCACGTTGATGTACGCCCACACCGAATGGTTGGCGGGACCGAGGTCGATGCGGCGCGTCAGCTCGCGCCGGCCGCTCTTGTCGCCGCCGACCGGCGTGAACACGGCCTTGACGTTGAGGGCCAGCGGCGCCGAGTAGGTGCCGCCGAAGGCATCGTTGCGCACGATGCGCATGGTCGTCGTCGGCTGCTCGCCGACCAGGCTGACGGCGACGTCGTACTTGCCGCAGCTCGTCTCGATCGGCTTGGTGCTCACCAGCGACAGGGCCATCAACTGGATGCGGGTCGTCGCCTCGCCCTTGTCGTTGAACACGGCGTCATCCAGGCGGTTGACGACCGTGTCGACGCTGCCGAGGCTGCCGGCAGGCTCGATGGCCAGGTTCCCGCCCTCGAAGACGACGGTGCCGGTAAAGGGCTGCGAGTCCGTGCAGAAGAACCCCGCAGGGATCGGCTCCTTGGCGAAGCTCGTCTTGGCAAAGCCCGCCACCGTCATCCAGATGTCCACGCCTTTGTGGATGATGTTGTCTCCCGCCCACGCGGGATTGCCGGCCGCCAGCGCGAGGATCGCGACCGCCACTGCGGCCGAACGGATGAAAGCTCTCGTCATCTCCGCTCCTTTCTGGGATATGCGTAGTCCCCTCTACTAAGGAGGTGCTTGCGAGGCCGAAGCCGCGTCCATGCCGGTCACGTTTTCGCAAGCCAGCGGCACCCTGAGTAATAGAGGAAGTTTTCATTTTCATGAGGCCGGCGCGCGGGCCTGCCGCCGTTCCTCTCGAGGGGATCTCTCCGCGACTGGCTACCGCCTCGACGGCTGGCGGAATCCCGGCTCTGCAACCCGCACGAAACCGTCGTAGACCGCCGCGTTCCCGTCCGTTCACTCCGATTGGCGCAGAGTGGGCGATTGACGAGCTGTTTCCAACCGACACATGGAAGGGGGATCCATGTACTACAACCGAAGAGGCGAGAGGGTCTCGCGGGCGCGGTTCAAGGAGATGTACAACGCCTTCAAGAACCGCCAGGAGCTGATCAAAGCGGGTTTGATGAACCGGCGGAGCCTCGTCAAGATGGGCCTGCTCGCGAGCTCGGGCTATCTGGCGGCCAAGAAAGGCCTGAGCTCCTGGGCCTGGGCCCAGGGCTGGGGGGGCAATGGCGACGGCCAATGCGCCAGCCCGGCGACGACGGCGTTCCAGATCAACTTGCCGATCATGCCGGTCAAGCAGCCGGTGGCGCTGTCGTCGCTGAGCCCGGCGCCGCAGATCAATCCCAATACGGCGATCAATCCGGCGACCGGGCTGCCTTTCGAAGGCCGCACGCGCGCCCATCAAGGCCCGGCCCTCGGCTTGCCTTTCCCACCGCCGGTCGTCTACAAGGTCACCCAGCAGCCTACGTCGGTGATCATGTCCAACCAACTGCCGCCGCAGCCGGTCTGGGGCTTCGACGGCATCAGCCCCGGGCCGACCTACGTGGCGAACTACGGCACGCCGATCCTGGTGAGGAACGTCAACGCTCTGACGGGCGACAACTCGGGATTTGGCCTGCCGTCCGTTTCGACGCACCTGCACAACGGCCACACGCCCTCGGAGAGCGACGGCTTCCCCTGCGACTTCTTCGCGACCGGCCAGTACTACGACCACTACTATCCGAACGTGCTCGCCGGATTCCGCTCCACGCATGCGCCGAACGGCGACATCAACGAGTCGCTGAGCACCCTGTGGTATCACGACCACCGCGTCGACTTCACGGCCCAGAACGTTTACAAAGGGCTCGCCGGCTTTTACCTGTTGTTCAATCAGTTCGATACCGGCAACGAGACGACGGGGTTCCGGCTGCCGAGCTTCCCGGCCTACGACATCCCGATGATGTTCAACGATAAGTGTTTCGATCCCGAGGACGGTCTGCTGGCCTTCGACACCTTCAACCTCGACGGCATCCTGGGCGACAAGTTCCTGGTCAACGGGGTGATCCAACCCGTGCTGCACGTGCACCCGCGGCGCTACCGGTTCCGGTGGCTCAACGGCGGGCCGTCGCGCTTCTACCAGGTTTACCTCCTGAACCCGAGCAGCCCGAGCACGGTCAACCAGTTCTGGCAGATCTCGAACGACGGCAACCTGCTGCCCAGCCCTGCGCAGGTGGCGGCGGTCGCCCTGGGGGTGGCCGAGCGCGCCGACGTGATCATCGATTTCACCAACCGCGCCGGCCAGACCCTCTATCTGGAGAACCGGCTGGTGCAGGACAACGGCCGCGGCCCGGAAAACCAGCTCCGCAGCGCCGGCCAGGGAGACCGGTTGCTCCAGATCAAAGTCGATCTGCCGGCGGTGACCGACAACAGCCGCAACCCGGCCGTGGCGCCGCTGCCCGTCTACTACTCGCTGCCGAGCACCAACGCGACGCCGCGCGTAGTGCGCGACTTCAACTTCGACCAGACGCGCGACGGCGAATGGACGATCAACGACGAGTTTTTCAACTGCGACGAGGTCCGCTTCAAGGTCAAGCAGAACAGCGTCGAGGTCTGGAACCTTCGCCAAAACCGTTCCGATTGGCAGCATCCCGTCCATATCCATTTCGAGGAGTTCCAGATTCTCGAGGGGGCGGCGGAGCTCTACCCCCTGGGCGGCGGCGGTTGGGGTGGCGACGGCGGCTGGGGTGGCGGCGGCTGGGGTGGCGGCGGCACCCCGCCGACGGGAGTCAACGTGGCCCGCAAGGACGTCGTCCGGCTCACCAACGACACCCAGCCGACCCTGTTCTTCCGCTTCCGCGACTTCCTCGGGCGCTATCCGATGCACTGCCACAACACGGTCCACGAGGACCACGCGATGATGATCCGCTTCGACATCGATCCCACCGGAGACTTGATCAGCGAGCCCTGACCGGGCAGAAAAGGAGGCAACCATGGCGAAACCAACCAGAAGAGACCTGATGACCGCCGCGGCCGTCCTTCCCTTGGCCGGGGCTCTGGTGGTGGGCTCCCGCTCCGCGGCGCCGGCGCCGAAAGAGTTCGCGCCGGCGGTGCCGGGCCGGGAAAAGATGCGGCGGCGCTTTTTCCCCAACGTCCTGCTTACCACGCACGAGGGCCGGAGGGTCCGCTTCTACGACGACCTGCTCAAGGACAAGATCGTCGTGCTCAACCTCATGTACGCGACCTGCGAAGGCGTCTGCCCGAAGATCACCGCCAACCTGGTGAAAGCGCGGAAGCTGCTCCCCGAGGCGGCGCAACAGCAAGTCAGGTTCTACTCCATCACCGTCAAGCCCGAGGAGGACACGCCGGAAAAGCTGCGGGAGTACGCGCAGATGCACGGCGCGGGCTCCGACTGGCTGTTCTTGACCGGAGATCCCAAGGACATCGAGCTGCTGCGGCGCAAGCTCGGCTACGTCGATCCCGACCCGGAAGTCGACAAGGACAAGTCGAGGCACAGCGGCATGGTGCGCTTCGGCAACGAGCCGCGTGCCCATTGGGCGGCTTGCCAGGGTCAGGCCGATCCGGAGTGGATCGCCAAGGAGATCGGGTTCGTGGTGCCGCGGGGTGAGACGATGGCCGGTGCCAGGCTGTAGTCTTCATCGATGGCAGACTCGGTCCGCGCCGCCGTCCAGCCGCGAGGGCGGCGGCGCCTCTTCGCTGTTCTGACCGCTCTGCTGCCCTTCCTCCTCTTGCTGGTGCTGGAAGGAGGGCTGCGCCTCTCCGGTTTCGGCCAGATCTATCCTCTCTTCGTGCCTGTGGCCGGGTCTCCCGGCTTCCTGCGCGCCAACCGCGACGTTGTCCGCCGTTTCATGGTGGACGAGAGAGACACCCCGAACCTGTGGATTCGGCCGGTGTTCTTCCCCCGCCGGAAGGCGCCGGAGACCTTCCGTATCTTCGTGCAGGGAGAATCGACCACGGAAGGTTATCCCTACGGCTTCGGCGCCTCCCCGGCGGGCATGCTGCAGCAACGTCTCCAGCGCACCTTTCCGCGGCGCCGGATCGAAGTCGTCACCACGGCCATGTCCGCGGTCAATACCTACACTCTGCTGGATTTCAGCGGCGAGATCCTGGAGCAGCAGCCGGACGCCGTCGTCATCTACGTCGGGCACAACGAGTACGTCGGCATCCTGGGCGTCGCCTCGGGATTTTCGGCCGGCCGGCGCCGTCCCCTCGTGCTTTCCTACCTTTGGCTCAAAGACGTGCGGATCCTGCAACTGGCGCGCCGTGCCCTTTCCGCCTTCCGAGCGGAGAGACCGCGCCGCAGGGACCGTACCCTCATGGCCACCATCGTGGCGGAGGACAGGATTCCCTACGGCTCGTCTCTCTACCGGCGCGGCCTCGCCCAGTATCGCGCCAATCTGCGCGCCCTGCTGAGGCGTTACCGCAAGGCCGGCGTTCCCGTCTTCATCGGCACGGTGGTGTCGAACGAACGGGACCAGCCGCCGTTCATCAGTGGGCACGGGGAGGGAGTGGACGCCGGGGCCTGGCGCCGCCGGTTCGACGCCGGCCGCGCGGCCCTCGTTTCCGGCGATGCCGCGGCGGCGCTGCGGGAGCTCGATGCGGCGGTGGCCATCGACGGCGCGCACGCGGAAGGGCACTTCCAACGCGGCCGTGCCCTGGAGAGGCTGGGCCGCTACCGCGAGGCGCGCCAAGCCTATCTCGCCGCCAAGGACCGCGACGAGCTCCGCTTCCGCGCACCCGAGGAGATCAACACCATCCTCCGCGAGGTGGCGGCCGAGCAGGGCGCCCACGTGGTCGAGGTCCAGAAGGCGTTCCACCGCGCGGCCGAGAACGGAATCATCGGCCACGACCTGATGCTCGAGCACCTCCACCCCAACCTGGACGGCTTCTTCCTCCTCGCCGACGCGTATTACGAGGCCTTTCGCCGGCAGGCGCTGATCGGCCCATGGAGGGCTCCGATCTCCCGCGAGCAGGCCTGGCGGGAGATGCCCGTCACCGAGGTGGACCGCTTGTACGGCGAATGGCGCGCTCGCTACCTGATGTCCGACTGGCCTTTCACGGCGCGCAAGGAGCCGTTCCGGCTGCCTCTGGCGACGGATGGCGTCGAAAAGATCGCCAGGAGTTACTACCGGGGGAGCTGCGAGTGGCCTGACGCCATGCGCCGCCTGCTCGCTCACTACCGCGCCGCCGGCGACGAGACCGAGGCCGCAAGGGTCGCGGCGCTCCTGGCCGAGGCCTTCCCCAACCGCGCCGAAGATCAGCGGGCCGCCGCCGCGGCGCTGCTCGCGGCCGGCCGTTCCGACGCCGCCGTGTATCAGCGGCGCGTCCGGGAGATGACGCGCCGCCGAAGTCCACGCCTCACTTCACTTTCATCGCCCGGCTGAAGACGTCCGGCTGCCGCGCCGGCGGATCGATGCGGGAGGCATCGAAGGTGGCGGTCCACAGGGGATGGAACGACTGCCGGCCCGCGGCCAGGCCCTGGTAGTCGCCGAGGAAGAAGCCGCGGGAGAAAGCGGCGAAGCGCACGTCCCAGGAGGCGGCGCTCACCCGCACGCTGCGGGCGAACTTCTGGCCGCGGTTGCGCGAGATGGCGAGATACTCGTCCACCAGCATGCTGCGCGACGGATCGTTGCGCAGCGAGTAATAGGCGACGCCGACCACGCCCTTGGCATTCACCGCCACGGCGGGCGTGAAGTTGGCCGCGTTGAGCGGGCCGTCGGAGACGAGCTTGGGTGCGCTCCAGCTCTCGCCGCCGTCGGCCGAGCGGGAGAGGACGACCTGATCCACGCCGGGTGAGAAGCGCTCGTCCTGCCACACCACGTAGAGATCTCCCGTCTTCGGATCGGCGGCGGCCGAGGGCAGGCTGCCGCCGGTGCGCTGCCCGTTGACGCCGAACGGCCTGGCGTCGGAGATCACCACCGGGGCGCTCCAGGAGACGCCGCCGTCCGTGGACTTCGCGGTCAGCAGGTCGGGATCCCCGCCGCCGTTGAAGGGGAAGTTGACCCAGAACAGGTGGACGACGCCGGCCTGCCCCACGACGGGAAAGGCGCCGACGCTCGCTCCCTCGTTGTAGACCGTGATCTGCGGGCTGAACGAGGCGCCGCCGTCGTCGGACCAGGCGAAGCGCAGGGGCTGGCGCCGGTTGGCGGTGACGGTGTCCCAGCCGACGTAGACCCGTCCCCGGAAGGGACTGTCCGCGCGGGTATCGACGGTGATCGCCTGCTTGTCGTCGAAGTCCTCGGCGTCGATACGCACCGGCACCGGCGGGCCCCAATTCAGGCCGCCGTCCTCGGAGGCGGAGACGAAGATGCCGTTTTCGGGCGTCCGCTCGTTGAAGAGGAGGGAGACGTAGTAAGCGCGGTTTTCGGGTCCAAAGGCCACCCAGGGATCGGAGGCGCGCTCGAAGCGGCCTCCCGTGACGGGTGTGAGCCCGGGCAGCAGGCCTTCGCTCCAGGTCTTTCCGGCGTCGAACGAAACCGCGTAGGTCAGGGCGCGGGCGCCGCCGTCCTCGAAACGGATGTCCTGGTAGCCCGCGAGCAGATTGCCCTCGCGCTCGGGATTGAGAGCCAGGAACGGCTCGGTCTGGGTTTCCGGCTGCGAGATTCCTGACGCTCCCAGGATGTCCTGACTGATGCGGACGTGGGCGGCCACGGCTTTGGCTGAAGGAGCCGCCGTCGCCAGCTCGTCGAAGCCGGGCAGGCGCAGGCGGTCCGGCGGCAGCACGACGCCCGAGAAGCGGGCGCCCCAGGCCTTCTGCTCGTCGTTCCAGCGATGGCGGGAGAAGGCGGGTTGATCGGCGGCTCCGCCGGCGAGCGCGGCGAAAAGGATGGCCAGGACGGAAAGGATCGTAAGGACGAGCAGGGACGGCGACAGCCTTTTCATTCTGTGAAGACTCCTTGCTGCTGATTTTACTCCCGTTGTGGCGCGAAGGCCCCGGGCCGGCGCTACGGACAGGTATCGAAGGTCGTCTTGTCGATCACCGGGCGCGCGCGCCGTCCCAGCCGGTTGCGGTAGCGCGCGGTGCGGCCCGTGCGGGTATCGGTGACAGTGAGCGTATAGGCGAGATCCGTCGTGGCCGCGGCTTGGACCCAGAAGTGGTTGTCCGAGGCGCAGCCGTCGGTCACCTTGACCAACATCTCCCAGTTCTGCGGCGAGAGGAACCAGAAGACCCCGGAACCGTCGGCCGCCGGGGACCCGACCCGGCCCTGGCCCGTCTTGCCGCCGAAGGTCTTCCAATTCACCTCGGCCTTGAACCGGCCTTGATGGAGATAGAGGCTCGTGGTGCTCGGAGGGTTGTGGCAGGCGGCGCTTCCGGAGTCGGTGTAGGTGCCGCCGGCCGCGGGGAGGAATCGCCAGTCATAGCCGTCGGCACGCAGCCGCAGCTCCACGACGCCATGGTCCGTGGCGTTGCGCGCTTCGCTGTTGGGCCGGATCGCCGCGAACGGCCGCAATTCTTGACCGCCGGTGCCGACCACGAGCTCGCGAATGCCGTACCTGGGGTCCGCCCGGCCGGCGGGGTCCTGCGGCCCGAAGCGCTCGTAGTCGTGGTCGTGCCCGACGAGGACGAGGTCCGCGCCGGCCTGATGGAGCGTCTGCCAGAAGGCGTCGTACGCGGCGTCGTTGTTGTGTGGGCCGGAGGAGAAGCGGGGGTGGTGCCAGTAGGCGAGAGTGCAGGCCCGCGGGTGTGCGGCGAGATCCGCCGCGAGCCATTGGAGTTGCGGCGAGCCCGCGCCGCAGCCGCCGATGGCGGCGCAGTTGGAGTTGAGGGCGATCAGATGCCAGGTGCCGAGCTCGTAGCTGTAATAGCCCCGCGAGCGGTCCCCGGCCGCGGGTCCGAAGTAGTCGTAGTAACCCGCCGCGCCAGGCGTCAGGTACTCGTGATTTCCCGGCGCCGGGCGCAGCAGGGATCCCAAGCGGCCCCAGGTGGGATGGAAGGACGTCTGGAATTTCGCCAGCGCGCCGTCGACATACTGGATGTCTCCGAGCAGCAGGACGGCGTCGTAACCGGCCCCGACCAGCAGGTCCGAGGTCGCCCGCTGGCGGCAGGCCGTCGGCGTGCCGTCCCCGCTGTTGTAACGGGGATCGTTTGGATCGCAGGCGATGTCTCCCGCGGCGGCGATGACGGGATCGGAGCCCCGAGCGGCGGGTGCGGCGAAGAGGAGCAGCGCGGTGCAGAATGCGTTTCGGAGCTTCATCTTGGGCTGATTGTAGCTCCCCTGGCGCCGTTCCCGGCGTTGTACCATCTGCGGACATGGCCCCGCGCAAAACCGCTCCGGACGACGAGATCCAACATCTCTACAGGTTGCCGCCCGAGGAGTTCACGCCGGCGCGCAACGAGCTGGCGAAACGGCTGCGCAAGGAAGGCCGCAAGGACGCCGCCGCCGAGGTCCAGTCGCTGCCGAAGCCGACGCCGTCCGCCTGGGCGGTGAACGCGTTGTTCGAGCGGCAGCCGAAGAAGATGGAGGCGCTGCTCGGCGCCGGCAAGCGGGCGCGGGCGGCGCAGCGGGAGGCGGTGTCCGGCCGCGGCGCCGAGGCCCTGCGGGAGGCCATTCGCGCCGCGCGCTCTCTCTCGGACGAGCTGCGCTGGGAGGCGGGCCAGGTTCTCGCCGAGCAGGGAAAGCCGCCGAGCCGCGTCATGGTCGAGCGTATCGCGGCGAACCTCCAGGCTCTCGCCTTCAGCCCGGCGGCGTCGGAAGCCGCCGAGCGCGGCTGGCTCGACGGCGATCTCGAGCCGCCGGGCTTCGAGGTGTTGGCCGGCCTCCAGGTCGCCAGCGCGCCCGTCGTGGACCTTGCGGCCCGGCGGGAAGCCAAGCGCGAGGCCGAAGAGGAAAAGGAGAGGCCCGCCCGCGCCGCCAAGCAAGAGGCGCACCGCCGCGGCGAAGCGGCCGAGAAGGTCCGCCGCGAGCGCGAGGAGCGCGAAGCCGAGAGGCTGCGCAAGCAGATCGAGACGGCCGAGGAAAAGGTGGAGCGCGCCCGCGCCGAGGCGGAATCGCTGGGCGATGAGGCGAAAGCAGCGGAGAAGGCTGCGGCGGAAGCTCGCCGGCACGCTGAGGCTGCAGAGCGCACGGCGGAAAAGGCGCGCGAGAAGGCCGAGAAGGCGGCCGAGCGGCTGGAAAGGGCGCGGGAGGAGCTGCGGGCGGTCAAGGAGGCGAAGTGAGGACGACCTGAACCATGAAGGCCCTGCCGGTACGTCTCCCGATCGAGGAAATTCTCTCGGCCAACCTCTCCGCGCCCGCCGGCCGCGCCATCGGCCAATCCCGCGAAGGCCGCGCCATCGCCGCCCACGTCTTCGGCCGCGGAGACCTCCACGTCAGCCTGATCGGCGGCTGCCACGCCGACGAGCCGGTGGGGCCGGCGATGCTGCGGCGGCTGGCGGCGTTCCTCGCGGCGCGGCCGGCGGAGGATCCTCTCCTCGCCCGGTTCACCTGGTACGTCGTCCCGCACGTCAACCCGGACGGCGAGGCGCGCAACGCGGCGTGGAGCGACACGACCTTGCCCGCGGTCGATCATCATGGAAGACCCGACCGGGTCTACGACCTCTTCCTCTATCTCCGTCACGTCATCCGCGAGCTGCCCGGCGACGACATGGAGTTCGGCTTCCCGCGGAGTCCGGACGATTCCGGCGCGCGGCCGGAGAACCTTGCCGTCGCCGCATTCCTTGCCGGCGGCGCGCCGTTCCATCTCCACGCGAGCTTCCACGGCATGGGCTTCGCGTCCGGTCCGTGGTTCCTCATCGAGCCGGAATGGATCGGCCGCACCGAGTCGCTGCGGAATTCGCTTCGCGCGACGGTCCGGTCGATGGGATACCAGCCGTTCGACGTAGATCGCGGAGGGGAGAAAGGCTTTCGCCGCATCGACGAGGGATTCACCACGCGGCCGGACTCGCGCTCGATGGTCGCCTGGTTCGAGGAGCGCGGCGACTTCGAGACGGCGGCGAAGTTCCGTCCCAGCTCCATGGAGCACGTGCGCTCGCTCGGCGGCGATCCCTTTACCATGGTCTCCGAGATGCCGCTCTTCCTGCGTCCGCTGGAGGAGGGCGAGACGGGGCGGCCGGACGATCCCCGATTCCGCTCCTTCCTCGACCGCATCGCCACGCAGCCGCCGGAGGAGGTCCGCGCCGAAGCGGAGCGGACCGGCGTGCGCGGCATGCCGATCCGCGATCAGATGCGGCTGCAGCTCGCCTTTCTGGACGCAGCCCTGATCATCATCGGGTGAAAGATTTGTCGCCGCCGCGCGTACCAAGAAAAAGGCCCCTTCAAGGAGGTGACGCATGTCGTCCGAAACCATCCGTCTTCGCTGGACGCTGTCGAGCGCCGCCGGTCTGGCCGTCGGGCTCGCCGCGGCGCTCGCTCTCGGCGCGCCGATCGAGACCGTCGTCGGGGCGATGCTGGTGACGCCGATCCTGACCGGCCTCGTCGGCGCCGCGTTCGGCACGTCGCAATGGGTCCTGCTCCGGCGCCGCCTGGAGAACGCCCGCTGGTGGATCCCGGCGAGCGCCGTGGGGCTCGGGATCGGCCTCGCCGGCGGCGTCGTGCTCGTCGAGCAGGTCGGCCGGGCGCTGACGGGAGGCCAGGTCAACGTCGGCACGCTGAGCGTTCCCGCGCGGGCGGCCAGCCTGGCGGTGGTCGGCCTGGTGAGCGGCCTCTCGCTCGGTGCCGCGCAATGGCTGATCCTGCGGCGGCACCCGAGCATCGCGCGGACGTGGTTCTGGGCGAGCGCGCTGGCTTTCACCGTCTCCCTCTTCGCCGCTTCGCTCCTGGCGGATCTGGTCTTCGGCGGCCTGACGGCTCCGCCCGGCTTCATCAGCTTCGTGCTGGCGGCCGGGCTCCTCGCGGGCGCGATGACGGCGGGCCAGGCGGCGCGGCTCGGCAAGGTCTGAGCGTTTGCGCGAGCGCAGCCTGTTACAACCACGAGCCGCGTCCTTGACTCCCCCCCGGCGGCGGCGCTATGTTCTGTGACAGGTCTGTTCCCTGGTTGTCACAGAAAAAGGAGGTCGGGATGTCACGAGTGCTGGGCGTGCGTCTGCTGTGCCTTATCCTGCTCGTTTCCTGGGTGCCGGCGGTGTTCGCCCAGTCCCAGGCGACGACGGGCGTCATCGAAGGAACCGTCGCGGACGAGAACGGAGGCGTGCTGCCCGGCGCCACCGTGACGCTGCGCAATACGGCGACCAACTACGAGCAGGTGGTCACCACTGGCCCGGACGGCCGCTTCCGGGCGGTCCTGCTGCCGCTCGGACCCTACCGCATCACCGTCGAGCTCGAGGGCTTCGCGCGGCTGGTGCGCGAGGGCATCGATCTCGCGGTCGGCCAGACGGTCAACCTCAAGCTGACCCTGCAGATATCCGCCGTCGAAGAGGAGATCACGGTCACCGCCGAGGCGCCGGTGATCGAGACCAGCCGCACCGAGGGGGCGGTCCGCATCGACAGGGACGCCGTCGAGGGGCTCCCCAACAACGGCCGCAACTTCCTCGACTACACCAAGCTCACTCCCGGCGTGACCATCGTGCAGGGCCCCGACGGCGACGAGCTCTCGATCAACGGCCAGAAGGGCATCTCCAACAACATCTCGGTGGACGGCGCCGACTTCAACAACCCCTTCTTCGGCGAGCAGCGCGGCGGCCAGCGACCGCCTTTCACCTTCAATCTCGACGCGGTGCAGGAGGTGGTGGTGGTGGCCGACGGCGCGCCGGCCGAGTTCGGGCGCTCCTCGGGTGGCTTCGTCAACGTGGTCACCAAGACGGGCACCAACCAGATCTCCGGCACCGCCCATGGCTTCTTCAAGAACGACAGCCTGTCCTCGGATCCGCATAAGCCGGGCGGCGGCAGAATCCCGAAGGGCGACTCCAACCAGTCCCAGTTCGGCTTCACGCTCGGCGGGCCGCTCCAGCAGAACAGGTTGTTCTACTTCGTCGCCGCCGACGCGCAGCGCGGCGACGAGACCAAGCAGACCCAGGCCGGCCGCATGGACGCGCGGCTGGTCAGCTTCCTCAACTCGATCGGCATTCCGCAAGACGACGGCCCGATCGAGCGCACCAACGACGCGGAGGTGGCGCTCGCCAAGCTCGACTGGACGGTGTCGGCGTCCAATCTCTTCACCGTCCGTTACTCCTATACCAACTCCGAGCAGATCAACGGCACCTTCGATGTCGACTCCTATGGCCGCTCCTCGAACGGCGTCGAGCAGGACTATTCGCACGCCGGCACGATCACCTGGATCTCGACGCTTTCTTCCACGAACCTCAACGAGCTGCGCGCCCAGTACGCCAAGGAATGGCGGCCGCGGCCCTACGAGGGGCCGAACATCCCGGGCCAGAACCGGCCGTTCCCGGATACCTCGATCCTGTCGGTTGACAACCGCTTCGGCCTGCCGTTCTTCCTGCCCATCGAGTACAACGACGACCGCAAGCAGCTGACCGACAACTTCTCGATGCTGCGCACCAAGCACAACATCAAGATGGGCTTCGACTACAACGAAGTGGCGTCGGGGCAGACTTTCATCGGCTTCGCCAACGGCAAGTTCTTCTTCACCAGCGTGGACGGCTTCATCAACTACTTCAACAACCCTAACTACGTCGAGTGCTCGAACGCCGCCGGTCAGTTCGTCACCGGCTCGCAGAGCGGCGTCTGCCCGGCGGGCCTGACGGTCTCCGGCCCGGTGATCCTCTACCTGCAGCAGGCGGGCGTCGGCAACCTGACGGTGGAGGACGCCGGCACGCAGACCATCAAGCAGAAGGAGCCGGCGCTCTTCGTGCAGGACGAGTGGCACCCGACCGCCAACCTGACCGTCCAGATGGGGCTGCGCTGGGAAGGCCTCGACAACCCGTCCCCGCGCACCCCGCCCGATGAGGTCTTCTTCGCGCCGTTCATCGGCCAGACCCGCAACGGCCAGGAGTTCCCCTCGGACGGCAACATCCCCGACGACATGGAGATGTGGCAGCCGCGCCTCGGCATCTCGTGGGCGCCCGACGAAAAAAGCGTGGTGCGTATGACCGCCGGCGTCTTCCACGCCCGCCTGCCGGCCTTGAACCTCGCCTCGACGCGCTCGACCAATGGCTCGATCGGCCAGACGCTCTTCCGCAACAGCTTCCTGGGCTCGATCGGCGTGCTGCCGCCGCCGCCGGACTACCGCACCTTGATCGATGCCTCCGGCGCGCCGGTTTTCTTCCCCGACGTCTTCGTCTACGACAAGGACTGGCAGACTCCGCGCACCACGGCGACCTCGCTCTCCTGGGAGCGTGAGGTGAGGCCCGGTCTGGCGCTGCTCGTCAAGGGCAACTACGCCAAGACCGACCACATCACGCGCTTCATCAACCGCAACGACGCGCGCTTCGGCTCGCCCTGGAGCGCCGGTCTGCCGCCGGGCGGGACCAACGGCATCAACACCCTGACCTCGGTCGAGTCCACCGCCAAGAGCCGCTTCTGGGGCGTGACGGTGGGCGCCACCCAGCGGATGACGGACAACTACTACTTCCAGGCCTACTACACCTACTCGCAGGACAAGTCGGACGACGACAACGAGCGCGACCCATTCACCTTCCGCTACGTCGACCCCCGGCACCTCGACCGCGAGTACAACTGGTCCGACCGCGACCAGCGCCATCGCTTCAACGCCCTGGCGCTCTTCCGCCTGCCCTGGGATCTGGATCTGAACGCCCGCTATTCCTACCGTTCGGCGCAGCCCAAATCGGTCGCCAACCGCCAGCCCGGCGGCCCGGACACGTTCATCATCCTGCGCAACACCGAGCGCAAGGACAACGAGTTCAACTCGCTCGACGTGCGGCTGTCGAAGCTGTTCGATCTCGGCACCGTGGCGCTCGAGCCCATCATCGAGGTCTTCAACGTCTTCGACGAGCCGAACTTCCTGCGTCCGGAGGTCACCAACGGCGTCTCGGCGAGCTTCGACGGCACCATCCGCTCGGGCGGCGGCGATCCGCGGCAGGTGCAGGTAGGATTGCGGGTGGTCTTCTAGGTTTCAGGACAACGACCTGATCGAGACGCCCGGCGCGAGCCGGGCGTTTTCGTGTTCGGAGAGAGGGCCT
>JBIOVX010000214.1:0-3708 GCA_044868005.1 Thermoanaerobaculia bacterium
CCCCCCGCCCCTACATCGCGTACATCGCGGCAATCGCTACCGCGGCGGCTCCGTCCCCTCATACCCCTCCGGACCCGGTTCCGGCTCCTCCCATCGCGGCTCGGTCAGCGGCAACTGGTCGGGCGGCGGCGTGGAGGCGGGCGGCGGTGCGTAGGAAGGCGGCGGCATGGGCGGCGCTCCCCGGCGCGGCCAGTAGCCCGGCTCTGTGCCGAAGCGGGCCAGGACCACGGCACCGAAGCCGACGATCCAGGCGGCGGCCTGGACGAGGACCCCGAACAGCCCCATCATGAAGGCGAAGAAGCCGAAGGGACCGGGCAGCAGGTCGAGCAGATCGCCGAGGATCGACCAGATCTGGATCAGGAACACGCCCACCAGGGCCACGGCGTAGGGACCGCCGAAGCGGCGGTTGAAGCGGACCTCGATCAAGCGCCCCAGCCGGTACGCCGACGCCGCGTAGCCGAGCACGAGCAGCAGGCCCAGGTAGAGGAAGAGGAACGGGTAGAGCAGGAACAGCACGCAGCCGATGACGGTAATCGCCAGCAGCACCGTCACCACGAAGAACAGCGGCCAGAAGAAGATGACGCTCGCGAGGCCCGCGGCCGCCGACGGCCATGGCTGGGCCGTGAGCTGCCGGTCCACCCTCTCCAGCGGCGCCCGCGCCACCAGCAGCACGAGGCAGGTGAGCAGCCCCATGAGGACGAGCCACATCACGCCGCTCAGGACATCCGACACGCCGCCCCAGAAGGGCATGAGCCCCCAGTCGTCCCAATCCCAGTCCCAGTTCCACCAGCCGCCGTCGTGGCTGACGAACGGCAGCGCCACTTCGGAGGTGGGACCATTGACCACGGCGCCCGGCGAGCGGTGAATGCGGCCGCCGACGCTGGTCACGGCGCCGTCCACCACGGAGTGCGGGCCGAGATAGACGCCGCTGCCGACCGAGACCACCTCGCCGCCGACCTTGCCGTCGATGCGCGCCGAACCGCCGATGGCGGTGGCGCCATCCATGACCTCGGCGCCCTCCTCCACGACCACCCTGCCGCCGACGGCCACGGCCTCGCTCACCACGTCGCCCTTCGAGACCGTGACGCTGCCGCCGACGTTCACCCGATCGCCGGTGCTGTGGCGGCCGGGGCTCTCCGGCGCTGCGGGCTCGGCCGGTTCCGCCGGCTCTTCCGGCGTCTCCGGCGTTTCCGAGGAGTCCATCGTCTCGCCGACCTCGGTGACCTCCTTCTCGCCTTCTTCCGCCGCGGGGGTCCGCTCGGGACGGCTCTCGGCCGCCGCGTCGTCCAGGTCGAAGATCTGGCGCTGCTCGGCGGCGGAGAGGCCCTGGAGGCGGAGGACCGCGTCGGCGTCCTCGCCGAGCCAGTCGCGCAGCGTGCGGGCGCTGACCCGCTCGCCGTTGACCGCCACGTCGCGGCCCGTCACCTCGATGGTGCGGACCCCCGCCCGGGCGCTGCGGGGCTTGAGGGCGATGCCGCCGCTGACCGGCAGCACCTCGTAACGGCTTTCGATCGTCTGCCGCAGATCCTCGCGTTCCGCGGCCGAAGCCGGCGGATTGGCGGTGGACTGCGGCGCGGGAGCGGCCAAGGCCGCCGTGGCAACCAGAACGAGAAGGATCGCCGCGATGCGGAGGGCGAGCTTCCCGGAAAACCTGCGGGTACGTTCAGACGGGGTTGACATGGGTCAAATTCCTCTCACCTGTGATTTGGTCGCGGAGAAGACGGAAGCCGAAGCTCGAAGCCAACAGGCAGATCACCAGCATGGCCGTCACCTGCGGCAGCGTCAACGGCTGGGTGAGCGCACGGCCGACGGTGAGCAGCAGCTCGCCGAGCCGGAGCACCGAGGCCAGCCACTGGGTGACGCCGGTCAGCGCCTCCACCCCGGCGCGCAGCACGCCGCTCAGGCTCCACAGGTCCGCGAGGGCCCGCAGCGTGGGCGGCAGCCAGAGGGCTCCGAAGCCGGTGGCGGCCAGGCAGAGCGCCAGCACCAGCCGCACCGCGCGCGAGGCGAAGAAGTCGCGCCGGGCGGCCGCGAGACCGGCCCGGACGAGCACGCGGTCGGCGAAGCCGGCCGGCGGCGCGATCAGGGGCAGCGCCTCGAACAGCTCGTGGAGCGCGGAGTCGGCCTCGGCCGGACGGTCTCCCCGCTCGGCGGCGAGCCAGCGGTCGAGAGCGTGCTGATGGGAGGTGCGCATCCGTCGTTTCTCCTCTGATCCGCCTTACGAGGCCGGCGCTCTGCCGGTTTCAGCGCCTGGCCCGCCGCCGGGGGGACCCCAGCCGAGGGCGGTCATGATCTCGGCGAGCTCCTTGCGCGCCCGGTGGAGGTTCGTCTTCACCGTGCCGAGCGGCAGGCCGGTGACCTCGCAGATGTCCTGGTACGAGGCGCCATGAGCGTAGAACATCAGCACCGCCTGCCGGTACTCGGGCCGCAGGCGGGCGACGGCGCGCTCCAGCGACCGCGCGAGGTCGCGCCGCTCCGCCGCCGCCAGGGGATCCGCCGCCGACGCGTCGGCGAGGACGGCGCCGAGCCCCCCCTTGTCGTCCTCCTCCGCCTCCAGCGGCACCGTCTCCGGGGTTCCCCGGCGCAGGTGGTCGATGGTGGTGTTGTGCGCGATCTTGAACAGCCAGCTCGAGAACTTCCATTGCGGATCGAAGCTGTCGAGGCGGCGGAAGGCCTTGACGAAGACCTCCTGCGCCAGGTCCTCGGCGGTCGCCGGGTCCTGCACCATGCGCAGCACGAGGCTGTAGATGGGGCGCTCGAACCGCTTCACCAGCTCGCGGTAGGCGTCCTGGGAGCCCCGCAGGGCTCCGGCGACCAGCTCGGCATCGGTTTTCATCTCGGGGGTCTGCGCTGCCGCCCTGAGATACGGCGGCTCCTTCGCCCGAGTTGCGGCGGCGGGCCTTGATTCGGCTAAACTTGCCGCCGGAAACCCGGATCTCAACTTCGCTGGAGGAACCCGATGCGAATTCTATACGCCCCTCTCCTCTCCCTGCTGCTGGCCGTGCCCGCCGCCGCCGGCACGCTCGCCGGCGTCACCCTGCCCGACAAGGCCGAGGTCAAGGGCCAGACCCTGGTCCTCAACGGCATGGGCCTGCGCAAGAAGTTCGTGATCAAGGTCTATGTCGGCGGTCTCTATCTGCCGCAGAAGGAGAAGAGCGCGGCCAAGGTGCTGGGCGCGGACGCGCCTCGCCGCATGGTAATGCACTTCATCTACGACGTCAGCAAGGAACAGATGTGCGAGGCGTGGGAGGAGGGCCTGGAGCAGAACACCCCCAACGCCTCGGCCGAGGTCAAGAAGGCTTTCACCACCCTCTGCAGTTGGATGGGCGGGGTCGGCAAGGGCCAGCAGCTCGTGCTGACCTACCTGCCGGGCGAAGGAACCACGGTCGAGGTCGGCGGCAAGGCCAAGGGCACCCTGCCCGGCAAGGCCGTATCGGACGCCATCCTCTCGACCTGGATCGGCCCGGACCCCGCCCCCGGCGAGGACTTCAAGAAGGCGGTGCTGGGAGGGTAGAGGCAACTTCCAGGGTCTTTCCTCGTAGGGGCGGGGCTTGTCCCCGCCCTCACTGAAGGCCCTACCGATGTTGGGCGGGGACAAGCCCCGCCCCTACGAGGAAAGACCCTGGAAGTTGCCTCTACCCTCCCAGCACCGCCTTCTTGAAGTCCTCGCCGGGGGCGGGGTCCGGGCCGATCCAGGTCGAGAGGATG
>JBIOVX010000215.1:0-102169 GCA_044868005.1 Thermoanaerobaculia bacterium
TCTCCCTCCACTCCCTCTGGGAGAGGAGGGCCGGGGAGGTGAGGGCTTCGGAGGGCATGCCGCCGTCCGCGCCTTTGCACGCCGGCCGACTTGCGTCAGAATCTCCTCCGCCATGAAGACCACCGCCGAGCCCCTCCGCTATACCGAGACCGAGATCCGCAGCTACCTGCCCACCGGCTGGGGTCTGCTCGGCGATCCCGGAGGCGCCTGGGACTCCAAGAAGAAGGTCTGGCGCGCCACGGTGATCGACAACGTGGACTTCGACTGGCCCTTGGAGGTCGATGCCGAGGACGCAACCGAGCTCGGCCGGCTGGAGGCCCTGCGCCGGGCGTTCGACCGGGTGTACCGGGAGCGGCTGGGGTAGCCCCCCGCCCGCCCTCACCTCGACCGCGGGAGCCCTGCACAATCGGGCCATGCGTCAGCCGAGCGAGATCGCGATCCCCACCTCGCGGGGCAACATCCACGGCCTCCTGCAGCGCAGCCAGGAGCCGGTGCCGGTCCGCGGCAGCGTGCTGGCGGTGGGGGGCTACACGGGCGGCACCCGGGGGCCGGCCGACGACGCCTACGGCGCCTTGGGGGCAGAGCTGCCGGCGCGCGGCATCGCGATGCTGCGCCTCGACTACCGGGTCAAGCGCGAGCCCGGGCCGGTGGAAGAGGGGCTGTTCGACGTGCACGCCGGGATCGATTGGCTCGTCACCAGCGGGCTCGGCCCGGTGGTCGCGGTGGGGTTCTCCTTCGGGGGTGCGCTGGTGGTGCGAGCCGGAGTCGCCTCGCCGCATGTCGTCGCGGTCGCCGCCATCGCGACCCAGACGGCGGGCATGGGGGACGTGCGCGAGCTGGCGCCCAAGCCGCTGCTGCTGGTGCACGGCACCGCGGATCTCACCCTGTCGCCGGACCTCTCGCGCCAGGTCTGGAAGCGGGCGGGGGAGCCGAAGGCGCTCCACCTGCTGGAGGGAGCGAGCCACTCGCTGCGCGAGAGGCGCGAGCAACTGCTGTCGATCCTCCTCCCCTGGATCGACAGTGCCCTGCCCGGCGCCGCGTGAGCTCCGCCTCTCGGCCCGCCGCCTACCAGCGCCGCGCCGCCTGCTCGACGAAGCTCGCGAGCCGCGCCCGCACCTGCTCGCCGTCGATCTCGCCCCGGCGGAAGCGGCTGGCGAGGGCGAAGCTGGTCACTTCCAGCTCGCTGCCGTTGGGGAACGGCAGGCAGTCCCCGGCCTCGATCTCCTCCCACGAGGCGCGCCGCTCGAGGAAGGGAGCGGGGACGCAGAGCTCGGGGTCCGGCTGCACGAAGGCGGGATCGTCGGGCCAGGTGGCGCCTCCCCACTGCATCAGCTCGTCGCTCACCAGGCTGAGCACCGGGTGCTCGAAGCGCCGGTGGTACTTGAAGTGGCCGAAATCCACCAGCTGCAGGGCGTGCGGGTCGTGCGCCGGGCGCCGGGCGATCTGGATGTTGATCCCCTCGAAGCGCTGAGGCTGGCCGCTCATCCGGGCCAGACGCGACAGGCGTCCAAGCTGCTCGTCGTCGAGATGGGTCTCGAGATCGCCCCCGTAGCGCACCTCGAGGCGGCCGTCGACCTCGCACAACTCGAGGGTGGTGCCGGGGGTGGTCGAGGTGACGCCGTAGTGCCGTACCAGCATCTCGATCTCGAAGTACTCCCGCTGCAGCGGCGAGCCGAGCGCCGGCAGCTCGTACGACTCGGGGGGGCGGGGATGGGCGCGCCGGACCTGGATCCCGGCGGGGGTCGTCAACCGGGGGTCGGTCCGCCACCGGATGTCGAACCCGGCGTCGAGAACCGCGTAGGTCGGCACGGTGAACAGACGCGGCGCGGCGGCCCGAAAGATCTCGTCGACCACCCACTGCGACACCAGGTCCATGAAGGCGCAGCCCAGGAAGTGGAGGCCGTTGGTGTGGACGTTGACGAACGACGGCGTGGCATTGGGACCCACGCCGGTGCCCTTGACGTCGAGCAGGCCGGCGTCGGCGCCGGCGCCGGCGGCGGGGGGAGAGCCGTTCGAGCGCGCGGCGACGGGGACCACGAGGGCGCGGCCGTAGCGGGTGGGCCGGCAGGCGGACACGGTGGCGCCGCCGATGGAGATGGGAGTGTTGACCACCGACTGCTCGGCCTGCCGGCACGAGACGAGGGCCGCGTGACGGATCAGCCAGCCGTCGAGAACCTCGCGGATCGCGCGCTCGCGCGCCGCGCCCTCGAGGGCCGCGATCTCGGGGTGATCCTCGACGACCGCCGCAGCGCGCAGCTGGGGGAAGTCGGACTGGAGCAGATCGTAGTCGGCCAGCACGACCCTGGCTCCGCTGACGGGATGAAACTCCTCCCGGCGCAGGCCTCCGTCGTCGAGATCCTCGGGGCGCCGCACCAGCGGGCCCGCCGGGGCTCGCTGCCCGTATCTGAATCGTGTGCCGCACATCGGTTTGACCCGCTTCGTCTCTGGCTGTAATATTATAGGAAAGAAGTACAGCTCTTCGAGGCGAGAAGCCCGAAGGAAGGAGGGAACATGGGTGCGGAGCGAGGGGCCGAGAAAGGTGCCGAGCGCGGAGCCGAGAGGGGTGCGGAGCGCGGGGCCGAAAAGGGTGCGGAGCGCGGGGCCGAAAAGGGTGCCGAGCGAGGGGCCGAAAAGGGTGCGGAGCGAAAGGGTGCCGAGAAAGGTGCCGAGCGAGGGGCGGAGAAGGGTGCCGAGCGCGGAGCCGAGAAGGGTGCCGAGCGAGGGGCCGAGAAGGGTGCGGAGCGCGGGGCCGAGAAGGGCGCCGAGCGCTAGGCGACGGGGCTACTCGGGCTCCGGGGACCAGAATTCGACCAGGTTCGCGTCGGGGTCGTAGAAATAGTATGACAGGGCGCGCATCCAGGGAAGTGGTGTAGGCCCGTAGACCTCGACTCCCGCGGCGCGCACGCGATCGACTGCCTCCTCGAGGCGGGGCCGCTCGATCTCGAGAGCGAAGTGCGCCGGGCCCCATCGGGGCCGCGGTCCGCGGGGCGAGTGCTCCTCGAACAGGAGCGAGCCTGTGTGGAGGGCCAGCCGCTGCTTGTGGGCGCCTCCGCGAACCAGGAACCACGCCCAGGCATCGTCCGCGTCGGACTCCGGCGTGAGCCCCACCACCTCGCGGTAGAAGCGGGCGGCGCGGCGCACGTCCCCGACCACGAGAACGAGCTCGGAGAGGCCGGAAACAGCGCTCACGCGCGGCTCGCGCCCCCGGCCTCCTCCGGCTCGGGAATCCTGCGCGTGAGGAACTGCCAGAACTTGCAGTGCTCGAGGCCGGCCACCGGAGAGAGCTGCCGGCGCTCCCGATCCCAGGAGAGGAGGGTGGCGCGCTCTCCGTGGGGCTCGGTGACGCCGACGATCGAGATGCGCCGGCGCACCGCTTCGAGCTGCCGGCGCACCGCCTCGCGCGTCGGCCCCTGGAGCACGACGCGGTGGGGCAAGGCGCGCATCGCCTCCCCCACGATCCGTCCCTCTTCGTAGCGGTCGCCAGCCAGGAGCTGCATGGCCTTGCCGACGTTGAGCAGCAGCCGGCCGGGCTCGACGCGGTGCCAGAGACCCTCGCGGTCGCGTCCCTGCAGGCCGGTCATGTTGTTGACGACCGACGACACCAGGTCATAGTCGGAGTGCTCGTGCAGGAGGGTGGCAGCGTACCCGCGCTCGCCCTGCCGATCCACCACCGGCTGGATGGCGACCCGCTCCAGCTCGCGGCCCCCGTCGAAGAGATAGAAGTTGAGGGACGACCAGCACCAGCCCTGAAACTCGCTCTCGTACGCTCGGCAGAGGTCCCGGACCCCCTCGGCGAACGCCTGCTCGGCCTCGCCGCCCGCCGCCGCTTCCCCCTGGGCCAGGAGCTCGTCGAGCTCGAGCCGGCGCGCCGCGGCGACCTCGTTCCAGCCGCCGTCGAGCGCGCCCCCGGTGGCTCGCTCCCACGACCGGGGCGGGATCTCCAGCACCTCCAGGAGGCGGCACAGGGCCTGCGCGCGCACGAAGTGCTTGACCAGGAAGCCGAGCACCAGGCCGGGATCCTGATAGACCTCCCACAGCTTCTCCAGGCGCACGAAGATGCCGCGCTGCGGCTGAAACTCGTCCGGATCCTCGTGGCGGGTGCGATCGGCGGGCCAGACCGGCCCGTGCGGCGCCGGGGTGCCGTTGTTGAAGCGGACCGTGAGGTCCTCCTTGAACTCGCCCTCCCGGTTCAGGTAGCGGCGGGCGACGCCGTGAGCGCGCGGGATCATCTCCTGGATCACGCGTTCCCAGGGCGCGGGCAGATCGACGGTGAACGCCCCGTCGTGGCGGACCGCCTCGGCGAAGGCCGCCCGCCGCGAAGCCGGCAGCCGGGCCAGGGGCGTGCCCAGCTCGTCGAGCGCGAAGGGCTCCAGGTGAAGGGTGGGGAGGGAGAGAAAATCGACCTCGAGCCGGCTCAATCGAGACCCCTTTCCGCGCCGCTCGCGCCTGCTAATGAACGTGAACTCGCGACCGCGCAGCATAGAACAACCCCCCCGGGGCTGCAAGGCGGCGGCCGCGGCCGCCGTTGCCGGCAAGCCGCCCAGCTTCTATAATCCCGGCGTCGAATCCCGATCGATCGAGTGCGAGGAGCGCCCGTGGATCTCGCGACAGCGTTCGAACAAGACGGCATCGTGTTCCCGATCCCGGTCCTCACCGGCTCCGAGGTGGCGCGCTTTCGTACCGCCTTCGAGGACCTGGAGCGGCGCCTGGGGGGCAAGAAGCAGAATCTCTCCTCGGTGCACCTGCACTTCGCATGGGCGCGGCAGCTCGCCTCGCACCCGCGCGTCCTGGACGCGGTGGAGCGGCTCCTGGGCTCCGAGCTGCTCGTCCTCTCCACCCTGATCCTCAACAAGCACCCGCACGATCCGGCCTTCGTCGGCTGGCACCAGGACGGCACCTACTGGAATCTGCACAGCGGTCCCACCGCATCGGCCTGGATCGCGCTCACCGACAGCGTCCCCGCCAACGGCTGCATGCGGGTGATCTGCGGGTCGCACCGCGAGACGATGCTGCCCCACGAGTGCACTTACGCCGAGAACAGCCTGCTGGGCCGCGGCGAGCAGGTGGCGGTGGAGGTGGACGAGAGCCAGGCCACCGACGTCGCGCTCCAGGCCGGCGAGATGTCGATCCACCAGAACGCCATCCTCCACTCCTCGCTCCCCAACGGGTCCGATCGCAAGCGCATCGGCTTCATCATCCGCTTCGTGACCCCCGCCTTCCAGCACGCGCACATGCCGGTGCTGAGGGTGCGGGGCAACGCCGAGGCCCCCCACATGGAGCTGTGGGAGGCGCCGCCGCCGGCCGATGTCGAGGCGGGTATCGCCGACCGCGAGGCCTTCGTGAGCGCCCTCGCCCGCCGTGAGCAGCAGCGCCCGCCGGCGGGCCGGCCCTGAGGCCGGGCCCTCAGCAGACGCCGGCGTCGGAGCCCGCGGCCATGCCGCGGGAGCCGGTGGCGCCGAGGTGCACCAGATCCTCGTCCGGCGCGAAGCCGAGCTCAAGGTCGAGGTTGTGCAGCACGTCCTCGCGGGCCATCAGGATGGTGCCGTTGCGCACCTCGCTCAGCACCGGCTCCTCGGCCACGAACTCCTCCGGCGGCACCCCGTTGAGCTCGGCGCAGAGCTTGTCGGCGAGCTCCAGCAGGAACTCGACGTGGTGCTCCTCGGCGCGCTCGAACTCGCTCCCCCAGCGCACCAGGAAGTCGATGAAGACGCGGGTGATCGCCGGATGGAGCTGCTCGGGGTCGGTGAGGTTGCGGTGCAGGCGCCGGTAGACCGGCGGCAGCAGCGTGTGCAGCTCCTGCCGGAAGGCGCTCGGCACCGGCGCCTTGAAGATGACGGCGGTCGGCTTGTAAGCGCCCGAGCGCTCGCGCTCGACCTGGTGATTGAGGGAGGGCACCATCTGGCTGCTGAGCAGGCGCCGGATGTGGGCCTGCATGGTGATCAGGATGGTGAGGCGGTGCCAGAGCGACGGCGCCTCCTCCCGGCAGATCTCGGTGAGCTCGTCGATGGTCCGCCGCGCCTGGACGTCGAGCAGCCGGCGCCGGTCCAGGTCGTCGAGCAGCTGGCGCCGGCCACGGTCGCTGTAGCGGGGCTCGGGGATCTCCGGCGGCCGCCGGAGCAAGCGCATCCAGCCGGCATTGCGGATGCCGATGTTCTCCCAGCGGAAGAGGTCCATGTAGAGATCGCGGTAGCCCTCCATCAGCTCGACCCGCGTCATCAGCTTGGGGATGGTGTTGAAGTAATAGCCGTCGAACTGATCGCTGAAGCGGCCGCGCTCGAAGGCCCCCGCCTCGGTGACCACCTGCCCGCGCTCGACCATCTTGCGCCACAGCGGCGTGCCGTGCGGGGCCTGCAGGATGGTCAGCGCGGGGATCGGGAAGCAGCCGGTCTGATGGAACTCGAACAGCCGCCCGAAGGTGGAGGTATCGTCCTCGTCGAAGCCCACGATCGTGTTGCCGCGCAGCGCGATGCCGTAGTTCATCATGCGGTGGGCCTCGGCGATCAGGTCCTTGTTCAGGTTCTGCATCTTGTTGATGTTCTTCAGCGTCGTCGGGTTGATCGACTCGATGCCGATGAACAGCACCGCCATGCCCGCGTCCGCCGCCAGCTCGAGCAGCTCGGGGTCCTTCGAAGCGTTGGTCGTGGCCTGGGTCGAGAAGGCCAGGGGGTGCTCCAGCTCGCGCGCCAGGTCGCGCATGCCGCGCAGCAACTCCTTGGTGTAGCGCCGGTCGCCCACGAACTCGTCGTCGGTGATGAAGGCGGTGCGGAAGCCGCGCCGCGAGAGCTCGCGGATCTCGGCCAGGACGCGCTCGACCGGCTTGTGGCGCATGCGGCGGCCGAAGAGGTAGATCACGTCGCAGAAGTCGCAGTCGAACGGGCAGCCGCGGGTGGTCTGCACCGTCCCCATCGCGTAGGAGCCGCAGTCGAGGCCGTCCCAGTCGGGCGCCGGGCTGTCCTCGAGCGAGGGCTTGGTGATCTGGCGGTACTCGCGCCGCGGCTCGCCGCGCTCCAGATCGCGCAGGAACTCGGGCCAGGTGTCCTCCGCCTCGCCGATGAAGAGCACGTCGAAATGGTCGCGGTAGGCGCGCGGGTGGACCGAGACCCCGGGGCCGCCGACGCCGGTCAGGACGCCGCGCTTGCGGAAGACCGAGGCAATGCGGATGGCGTGGTCGATGTGCCCCGAATACCCGGTGACGCCGACGAAATCGTAGTCGCAGTCGAAGACCGTGTCGTCGGTGATCTGCCCGCTGACCGGCTCGTCCCACAGATCGACCTGGATCGGGGCGGGAGTCAGGGCCTTGAGCGTCGACAGGGTGAGGGGTGCCAGGTCCGCCATCACGTCATGGCGCGCGTCCATCGTCGTCCATCCGCAGGGAATCCGATACGTCGGCCCGACAATCAGGACTTTCATCGACGAGTCCTTTCTTGCGTCGTAGTACGCTGTCGACTTAAGCATAGCACGGCCCCCGGGCCGGCCCGCCGCCCGGCCGTCAATCGCGCAGCTTCTGCAGGAAGCCGCCCGGGTTCCAGGTGAGCAGGAACTTTTCGCGCTCGCGATCGGCCCGGAAGCGGGCATCGTGCGCCAGAAAGGCTTCGATCGCCTCCATCGGCCCGGGCCCGAAGTTGGGCTTGGTGGGGTGACCGTTGAGGTTCGAGTCCTCGACCACCAGGTAGCTGCCGCGGCTGACGACGTCGGCGTAGGCCTTCATCTCCGCCAGCACGTGATCGCAGTGATGATCGGAGTCGAGGACGACGAGGACCGTCGCGCCGTCCGGGATCTCCCCCCGGACCTTCGCCAGAGTCGCGCTCGCGGTCGACGAGCCGAGCAGATAAGTGATCCGCGGGTGCTCGGGCAGGGGATCGCTGTAGGGCTGCAGATCGACGCTCACGACGCGGCCCGCGCCCACCAGGTCGCAGATCTGGGCGAAGAAGAGGGCGCTGCCGCCGGCGCAGGTGCCGGTCTCGACGATGACGTCCGGCCGCAGCTCGTAGATCAGCTCCTGGTAGATCCACATGTCGAGCGGGCACTTGAAGGTGGGAAACCCCATCCAGTAGGTATCGCTCCAGGTCTTGCCCAGCAGGTAGGCGTCGAAGTAGAGCTTCTGGAAGTCCCGCACCAGCTTGGCGATGCGCTCCGACTCGAGCTCGGGGCTGCGGCGGTGATCGGGGACGAAGGTCTCGATATGGCGGTCGGGGAGGGTCAGGAAGCGAGCTTCGGTGACCGCTCCGTCGACGAGCGCCAGGCGGAGGCTGAAGTCGCTGGCGGTCTCCCCCCCGTCCTCGAGGCTCCAGGCCAGGCGGCCGAGCAGCACCACCTCGTGATCGCCCTCGATCGAGCGGGTCAGCTCCACCGACACGGGGGTGCGGCGGCGGTGGACGTGCTCGAAGTAGGCGCGCACCGCCGCGCGGCCGCGATGCCGGGAGCGCCCGAAGAGCTCGGAGTGCTCGAAGACGCCGTCCCCCTTCCAGTCGGTCAGCCAGCGCACCTCCGGATCCAGCAGCTCGAGCAGTGGCTCGGCTCCCCTCTGCGGCAGCCGCTCCAAGGCCTCGGCCGCCCGTCGTGCGAGCTCGTCGGTCCTCATGTCCTCTCCCTCATGTCCTCTCCCTTCGGGGCGCCCGGCCGGCGACCCTCAGTCGTCCAGCGCGTAGAGCTCCTCCTCGAACTCGGTACCCGCGAGCTCGCGGCTCAGGGCTGCGAAGTTGGCGACCAGATCACGCAGGTCGCGCGAGCTCTGCTTGATGCTGCGGGCTCGCAGCGGCCGCCCGGTCGGCTGCTGCTCCAGGAAGCGGAGGAGCCGATTCTGCTCCTGCCGCTCCTCCAGGGTCTCGTAGGTCGCGTCCGCCCACGTCTGGCCGCTCGCCTCGAGGGCGGACTCGATCTCGGCGTAGTAGGCGCGGTCGAACTCGGTCCGCTCGTAGAAGCGGTCGACATCCACAGTCACCCGCGGCCGCTCGGCGGTCAGATCGGCTCGCCGGTAGACCTCCCATTCGCCCAGCCGCTCCGCGATCAGGCTCGAGACGTACGTCTTCAACCGGTTGCGCCGCCGGAGCAGGATCTTGCGGAGCCCGCGGTCGGCGAGCAGGTGGGGATAGACCTCCTCGTTCTGCCGGTGGGTGAACTTGAAGCCGACGCAGGGCGAGCCTGGGAAGCGCCGCCACATCCGCTCCAGAAACGCCAGCGGCTCGGCGTCGCGCTCGGCCATGGTGCCGAGCTCGACGCCGCGGTCCCGCAGCTCGAGGGCGACGCGGATCCCCTTGGGATTGAACAGCTCGTGATGGCAGAGGATCGACGGGTGCGAGCCGAGCTGGGTGCAGAGCATGTTGCTGCCGGAGCGCGGGACGGCCAGGATCAGGAAGCGAACCGCGGGCGCGCTCACCACTCCAGGATGACTCCCAGGGTGTCGCCGGAGCTCTCGAGCAGGCGGCGGTAGCCGCGGGCCGCCTCGTGGGCGGGAAAGCGATCGGTGATCAGCTCGCGGGTGGAGATCTGCCCGGCGCGCAGCAGGTCCAGGAACAGCTCGCCGTGGCGGCGCGAGGTCCACAGGTCGGGGCCGCAGCCCTCGGGGGGATGGGAGAAGCCGTGCGCGCCCACGATCGACAGGCTGGGCCGGTTGCACAGGTCGTGGAAGTCGAAGGTGCTCGCCCCGCGCGGGCTGCTCAGCAGCAGCAGCCGGCCCTGCGGCCGCAGCAGCCGCGGCGCCGCCGCCAGCACCGTGGGCTCGCCGGTCGCCTCGATCACCACGTCGAGACCGCCGGCGCAGGCGGCGCGGAGGGCGGGCGTGGCCTCGTCGCGGATGTCGCCGTGGACCGGGATCAGCCGCGGCGACTCGGGGAGCCGGCCGAGGCGCGAGGCGTTCACCTCCATGGCCACCACCCGGGCGGCGCCGGCGCCGAGGCAGAGCCGGGTGGCGAGCTGGCCGACGATCCCGAGTCCGACGACGCCCACCCTCTCGCCCCAGGTCAGGGCGACGCGTCGCAGGCCGTTCATCGCCACCTTGGCCAGGGTCGCGAAGGTGGCCTCGCACTCGTCCACCCCGTCGGGCAGCGGCGTCACGCGGTCGAGAGGCGACAGCGTGAAGCGCTGATGGCTGCCGTGGTTGTGGACCCGGCGGCCGACCCAGGCCGGATCCTCTCCGGGCCCGACCGCCTCCACCCGGCCGACGTTGGAGTAGCCCGAAGTTCGTGGATAGCGCGTCAGATCCCGCCAGCAGTCGCCGCTCGCCGAGCCCTGGAGCAGGGTGAGCTCGGTGCCGGCGCTGATCAGCGTGCAGCGGGTGCGAACCAGGACCTGACCGCGCGCAGGCTCCGGGATCGGCTGCGGCCGCACGTCGACGACGCCGGGAGCGGTGAAGAGCACGGTCGGATTCTCGGCGGCGACGCCGGGGACAGGTGGATCGGCTCGTTCAGGTGACATCCGGAAGCGTTTGAGCACTGCGTTCAAGCACTACGAGCACTAGTGTATAATGCGCGGATGCTGCTGTTTCAGAGTGTCGTGTGACCTGATTCCGCCGGGAGGTTGAGGGAGTATGGTGTCTGAACCCGCCCGCCGTGTCGAAGAATCTCGCGCCGAAGAATCTCCGCACCCCTCGGCCTGGTCGCGCCATCGGGGTCCGGTGACCGGGGTGGGGGTGATCCCCGGCACGCGGACCGTCGTGACCTCGGCCTACGACAGCGCCGTCGGACTCTTCCACCTGGACAGCGGCGAGCCGGAGCTTCTAGGGTACCACGACCACCTGGTCAATCGCGTCGTGGTGAGCCCCCGACGGCCGGCGCGCCGCCTCCTGCTCGTCCGACTACTCGATCGCGATCTGGAACCTGTCGAGCCGCCGCCGGGAGCTCACCCTGCTGGGGCATAGCGACGACGTCGAGGATTTCGCCTTCGTGGACGCCACCACCGGAGTCTCGGCTTCCCGCGACTGGCGCATCCTGGTCTGGGACCTGCGAACCGGAGCGGTGCGCCGGGTGCTCGAAGGGCACATGAAGGACGTGCTGGCGCTGGCCGTCGCCGACGGCCGGGTCTACTCCTCGGGCGACGACATGACCCTCCGGGTCTGGGACATCGAGAGCGGCAGGATGCTGCGCGTCATCGGCCCGTTCGAGGACGAGACCGACACCTGCGCCATCGATCCGGTGCGCAGACGCGCCATCCTGGGCTGCGACGACGGCTGCATCCGGATCTTCGACACCGAGAGCGGCGCCGCGACCCACGTGGTCGAGGCGCATACCCTGGGGATCAAGAAGGTGGCGGTCTCGCCGGCGAGCGGCGACATCCTCTCCGCCGCCTACGATCAGAAGATCGCGATCTGGGACGCGCACAGCCTGCAGGAGAAGCTGCAGCTGGACAGCACCCCCGCTACCTGGGAACGCTCGCTCACCTGGTCCCCCGACGGCGCCCAGATCGCCGGCGGGACCTTCGACGGCACGGTCCTGATCTGGGACAGCGGCAGCGGCCGGCTGCTGCAGGAGGTCGGAGAGGCCGGTCCCCTGCCCGGCAATCCCTGCTTCAACGAGGTCTCGGCCGCCGCCAGCGGCACGCTCGCGGCGGTGAGCGACGACGGCTTCGTGCGCCGCGGACGGTTGACCCCCGCCGAGAGCTCCTGGGACTGCCTCTACGAGCCGCGCTCGGGCCGCATCCTGATGAACGCCGTGACCTACGACGAAGAGCTGGGGATGGTGGTCACCGGGGCGCACGACCACACGGTCCACATCTTCGACGCGGTCCCGGGGGGCCTGGAAAGGGAGCGGGAGATCGCTCTCGGCTGCGGGCCGATCAACTCGGTGCGCATCGCGCGCCACGCGGGCTATCGGGGGGACGTCTTCGTGGCCTGCTACTCGAGCGCCATCGTTCGCCTGTCCCGGGAGGGGGAGATCCGGGGCAGGATCCAGGTGCACGAGGGGGCGGTCAAGTCGCTCCGGCTCCACCCGCAGCGGGAGGTGGGCGTCAGCTGCGGCGCCGACGGGCTGCTCCTGGGCTGGAGCTTCGGCGGCGAGCTGCTGCACCACTATCGCGGACATACGGCGATCATCAACGATGTCGACCTGGAGCCCTCCGGAGATCGCCTGGCCAGCGTGTCGCGAGATTTCACCCTCAAGATCTTCGACCTCGACAGCGGCGCGATGGTGCACACGATCCCGATCGCACACAAGTCGCTGAAATCGGTCTGCTTCTGGGACGGGAGCACGGTCTTGATCGGCGACTACTGGGGCGGCTTGATCCGGGTGGACCTGGAGAGCGAGACCTTCGAGAGAGCCGTGGTCGCCGAGAACGGCATCAGCTCCTTGGGGCGCCTCGGAGAGCATGTGGTGGCGACGTCGTACGACGGGGCGATCTATCTGATCGACCCCGATGACCTAAAGGTAGCCCGGTCGCTGAGGGCGATGCGCCAAAAGCTGGCGGTCGCCACCTAGCGGTCGGACCGGACCAGCGCCGGGCCCTGCACGGTCCGGCCGGATCAGGAGTCGCATTGACGAGCGAAGGACGGAAGCAGTGGGAGCCGAGCGTCAAGCGGGCGCTCGCCGCCGCGCGGCGGGGCGAGGCGGTCCTCGTTGCGGGTGACCTGGAGGACGATGCCCTCGACGGCTGCCACCTCCATCTCGTCCTGGCGGCGGAGCGCGCGACCCCGGGGGAGGTCGACAGGATGCTCCGCCTGGGCAATGGATCCACGGTGCTGGCGATCGCCCGCGACCGGCTCGAGTGCCTCGCGGCGGCGGGGAACGGGGGCCAGGGAAGCCGGCGGGTGCGGGAGGGCGAGGCCTGGCCGGAGGGGCCGCGGGCTCGGGAGCTGGCGGCCGCGGCGGCGCGGCTGGCCGGCAACGGCGCCGGTCTCACCCGGGCCGCGATCGACGGGCTGGAAGTCCACTGTGCGGCCTGGGGAGGGGTGGTGGACACCCCCGGGCCGGTGGAAGCCGCGGTCGACCTGGCGCGCCTGGCGGGGCTGGCCCCGATGGCCCTCGTCAGCCGTCTCGATCTCCGGGGGGCGCGGTCGGTGGATCGGGACGGCGAGGCAGCGCCCTGCGCCAGGGTCGCCATCGGGGATCTGGTGCGCTTCCGGAGATCCCGCGACTCCGGTGGCCTGCGCCAGCGCGGTCCCCAGGTGCGGCTGCCGACCCGCCACGGCGAGTTCGCCCTCCAGGCCTATGAAGACCCGCTCACCGGCCAGCTCCACCTGGCGCTCTGGCAGGGAGTCCTGCAGGACGGGATCCTGGTGCGGGTGCACTCGGAGTGCCTGACCGGCGACCTGCTCGGCTCGCTGCGCTGCGACTGCGGAGCGCAGCTCTCCCAGGCCCTGGCCGCGATCGCCGCCGAGAGGGCGGGGGTCCTGATCTACTTGCGCCAGGAGGGGCGGGGGATCGGCCTCGTCAACAAGCTGCGGGCCTACGCCATCCAGGACGAGGGCTTCGACACGATCGATGCCAACCGCCGGCTCGGCTTCGCCCCCGACCAGCGCGACTACGAGTTCGCCGCGGTGATCCTGAAGCGGCTCGGCATCTCCTCGGTGCGGCTGCTGACGAACAACCCGCGCAAGTGCGCGGACCTGGAGCTGCACGGCGTCCGGGTCGTCACCCGGGTACCCCTGGTGGCCGCCGGCTCGGCCGAGAACCAGGGCTATCTCGACGCCAAACGGACCAAGATGGGCCACTGGCTGCCCGACTGCCAGTAGGCGGGCGGGGAGGCGGCAGGCCGCGCAGGAGATGACGCCATGGCTGAAGATACTCACCTCGAACAGACCGAACACTCGCTGGCCTTCCTGGCCCGCCTCGACAGCGACCGGGAGCTCGCCGCCGCCTGCGAGCGTACCGACCTCGAAGGCCGCCTCCGCATCGGCGCCGAGCTCGGCTTTGCGGTCACCGAGCCCGAGTTCCGGCGCGCCATCCGCTCCTGGGACTACGGGGGGAGATGGACGCGCTGGCAGAGCTTCGGCCGCATCAGCGACGACACCCGCGACCTGCCGGACCTCGCGGGCGAGTATCCGGTCTCCCGCGACCAGGTGGAGGCCTACTGGCGCGACGGGCATATCCATCTGCCGCAGGTCCTGAGCCGCGAGGAGATGGATTGCTACCGGCCGGTGGTGCGCGCCGTGGTCGCCAATCACAACACCCAGCTCGAGGCCCGCTACGAGACCTCGGCCGACCGCGGCTACCTGCAGGTGGTCAACATGCACATGCGCAGCCCCGCCGCCCGGCGGCTGACCCGCTCGCCGCGGCTGGCCAAGATCGCCGCTGATCTGCTGGAGGTCCCGGCGGTGCGGATTTACATCGATCAGGCCTTCTACAAGGAGCCGGGAGGCAAGGTCTCGCACTGGCATCAGGACCAGCTCTACTACCCGCTGGACACCGACAAGGTGATCACTATGTGGCTCCCGCTGGTGGACGTCTCGCCCGACATGGGGGTGGTGGCCTACGCCTCGGGCTCGCACCGGCGCGGCTTCCTCGGCTTCAAGCCGGATCGCGACGACGCGGAGGAGGACCTGCCCCGCTTCGTCTCCCAGCTCGACCATCCGATCTGGAAGCCCGACGGGGTGGCGGTGGGGGACGTCATCCTGCACCACGGCTGGGTGCTTCACGGCGCCTATGGGAACGAGAGCGACCGCATCCGCGAGGTGGTGACGATCATCTACTACCCCGACGGCACCCCCATCGTCTCGCCCCAGAGCGAGTTCCAGCGCCGGGCGATCGAGTACATGATGGATGGGAAGAAGCCGGGGGAGCCGGCCGCCGGCCCGCTCAATCCCGTCGTCTACCCGGCCGCTTGAGCCTCCGACCGGCGTGCCGCCTCCACCAGCTCGCGGACCGTCCGGTCGAGCCGCCGGGCGCCGCCGAATTGCATGCCGAGGGCCTGGAGCTTCCCGGTCTCGATCTCGCGGGGAGGCGTGAAGGGCGGCGCCGCGAGCCGGCTGCGGCTGCCGGTGATCGCGATCGCCAGGCGCGCCACCTCGTGCTCGGAGACGATGCGATCGAAGCAATTGTACGCCTCGCCCGCCACGCCGTCGGCGGTGAGCAGGATCTCGATCGCGCGCGCGACGTCGTCCGCGTGCACCTCCTTGGCGCCGCCGCGGCAGACGACGTCGCGCCCGCGGACCACGTCGCGAACGAGGCCGAACCACCTGCTCCTCTCCGGCGGATGCGCGAGGCCGTAGATGCCGGCGGGGCGCAGGGAGCAGATCGGGAAGCCGTCGCCCAGGCCGTAGCTGTGGACGAACTGCTCGATCGCCCCCTTGTGCGCCCCGTAGTGGCCGAGCGGCCACAGCGGATGGGCCTCGTCCAGGGGGCGGTCGTCGAGCAGCTTCGCGTGGACGGCGCAAGACGACACGAAGACGAAGCGGCCCACCCCGGCGGCGGCGGCGGCCTGGATCAGCCGCAGCGTCCCCAGCAGGTTGACCTCGAGGTAGGGGATGAGGCTCTCGCCGCCGCCCACCCGATAGTCCGCCGCCACCCGGTGCAGGGCGGCGTGGACGACGGCGTCGCAGCCGCCCACCAGGACCTCCGCCGCGGTGGCACCCAGCTCCCCGCGCACCCATTCGACGCGCTCGCCGCAGCCATCGAAGCCGCTGCGGTCGCTGCCGGGCCGGTACCAGCAGCGGCAGGTGTGCCCGGCGGCGGCGAGGCGGCGGACGACGTAGCGCCCCAGAAAGCCGGTGGCGCCGGTGACGGCGACGGTCATGCGCCCATCTTATCTTCAGGAAAGGAGACCGAATGAAAGGACGGGAGGCATCCCTCTCGCCGGTCGAGCAACTGCGCGAGATGATCGGGGGCTTCAGGGAGACGCAGCTGATCTACGTCGCCGCCAAGCTGGAGCTCGCCGACCTGGTCGAGCCCGGCGGCAGCTCCTGCGAGCATCTGGCGCGCCGCGCCGGCGTCGATGGCCGCAATCTCTACCGGGTGCTGCGCGCTCTCGCCAGCCTGGGTGTCTTCGTCGAGGAGGGCGAGCGCCGCTTCTCGCTCACGCCGCTGGGAGAGGCCCTGCGCTCCGACCGGCCAGACTCGGTGCGCTGGTACGCGATCATGCAGGGCGAGCCCTGGATGTGGCGGCCGATGGGGGAGCTGCTCTCCGCGGTCGAGACCGGAGAGGTGCCCTTCGAGCGGCTCTTCGGGGCCCCGTTCTTCGACTACCTGGGCGCCGACCCGGAGCGCGGCGCGGTCTTCGACCGCGTCCAGGACCACCGCTCGCAACGCGAGATCGGGGCCCTGCTCGCCGCCCACGACTTCTCCGTCGGCGGCACCGTGTGCGACGTCGGCGGGGGCCGGGGGGGGACCCTGACGGCGATCCTGCGCGCCCAGCCCGAGGCCCGGGGCATCCTGTTCGACCTGCCCTCGGTACTGCCCGAGGCGGCCCGGGTGATCGAGGCGGCGGGCCTGGCCGAACGCTGCTCGCTCGTCGGCGGCAGCTTCTTCGAGCGCGTCCCGCCGGGGGCGGACACCTACCTGCTGCAGGCGGTCCTCCACGACTGGGACGACGACGGCGCGCTCAGGATCCTCGAGAGCTGCCGCCGGGCCATGGACCCGGGCTCGAAGCTGATCATCGTCGACACGATGATCCCGCCCGGCAACGAGCCCGACCCGACCAAGCTGGCGCAGGTGACGATCATGGTGATCCTGGGGGGCAGGGACCGGACGGAGAGCGAGTTCGCCGGCCTCCTGGAGGCCGCCGGACTGAGGATGCGGCGGTTCCGGCCCGTGCCGCCGCGAGTGCTCATCGAGGCCGAGCTCGCGTGAGCTGGGGGCGGCGGACCGCCGCTACCCCCGCACGGCGGTGAACAACGTCTGGCGCTGACGGTAGGCCGGGTAGCGGCGGTCAGCGCCCACATTCGCGACGCGGTCGAAGCCGACGAAATCGAGCGCGAGCTTGACCGCCCGCGCCGTGGGCAGGAGCTGGCAGACCTCGCCGGTGCGCCAGCGCCCGGTCGCCATCTGCGTGGAGTTCTCCTCGAACGGGGGCAGGCGCTGCTGGAGCCAGAGGGGATGGTTCTCCCACTCGGGCCGATCCAGGACCCGGGTCTCGACGACGAGCATGCGCCGGGTGACCGCCGCCAACTTCCTGAGCGCGAGCAGCGGGCTGTCGAGGTGATAGAGGACGTCGAAGCAGAAGACGAGGTCGAAGGTACCGTCGGCCTCGGGCGTCAGATCCTCGATCCGCTGCTTGCGAAACTCCACCTGCTCCAGGCCCAGGGCGCTCCGCACGAACCGCGCCTGCTCGAGGTAGTGGTCTACGATGTCGATGCCGATCACCTCGGCGGCCCCGGAGCGGGCGGCCTCCACCGAGAAGCCGCCGGAGTTGCTGGCCACGTCGAGCACCCGCAGCCCTTCGAAGGAGCCGAAGACCTCGTGGACGAGGGGCCAGACCCGGGTCTTCAGATCCTCTACCCGCACCCGCTCCTCGGGCCGCTGGGCGGTCTTTGGATCCCAGGTGCTCAGGCCGTGAGGCAGGGCGATGTTGTGGAAGAAGGGACCCAGCCGGGCGATGGCCGCTCGCATTTCGTCCTCGGTCATGACGCCAGTATAGCTAGGCTTCCTTGAACCGGGGTACGTCGAGCCGCGTGGGGCTGAGGGTGAAGACCTCGCAGCCTCCGTGCTCGCGGAGCCAGCGGATCAACTGGTTGAGGCGCGGCGTGAACCACCAGGTCTGGCCGTGGTGCTGGTCGAGGGTGAAGGTGCTGTCGAAGTAGCTGTCGCCCGACATGTCGATACCGCACAGCAGCAGCTCGCGCGCCCCGCAATGGTAGGCGATCTGGATCGCCGCGCCGCTGATCGAGCCGTTGCCGCGAATCAGGCGCGGCACGACCGGCCGCATCTCGTCCGGGTCGAGGCAGAGCGAGGGGTCCATCGCCAGCTCGAAGGAGTAGCAGTCCCGGCGATTGGGCCGCAGCGCCTCCATCTTGCGCGCGGCTTCCAGATGGAAGATCCGCACCCCCTCGAACGAGCGGTCGGCCTCCTCGAACCAGTCCAGCTCGACCCTCGGGTTGACCCAGATGTCGGCCCGAACCTCGGGGATGAGCACTGCCTTGCTGATCGCCAGGACCTGATAGCCGGCCGGAATCTCGGCATAGTGATCGCGCCCGTTGGGCCCGGGCGCCAGGAGGCAGACCTTCCCGGCGGTGCGGAAGCCGGAATCGAAGATGTCTATGAACGGCATCGGCGCTCTGCCGGCCCTCCGGGGCCGCCCCTACTGCCCCCCCGCGCTCCACGGCGGCACGACGCTGTTCATGCGCGCGTAGGCGATGGCCTGGCCGAGGTGCTCGTGACCGTGGTTGGCGAGGATCAGCATCACCGTGCGCACGGAGGCGTCCTGGCCGCCGAAGATCTTCACCATGCGGTCGAGGTCGGAGTCCGGCACCGCCTCGATGACCTGGTGCACGTGCGCGAACGATTTCTTCAGGGTGTCGATCGTCTTCGCCTTGTCGCTCCCCTCCTTCTCGAAGTTCCGCGGACTGACGCCCTCCGGGACTTTCGCGCCCCAGAAGGTGGGCAGGAAGTAGTTGCCGCCGGCCACGTGCGCGAAGACCTCGCCGGTGGAGCGGACGCCTTCGCCCGGCCGCCAGCCGTACTTCTCGGCGGGCATGGCCTCGGCGAGGGCGAGAAGCTTCTTTTCGGCATCCTCGATCGACCCCAGGATCTCGCCGCGCACGCCGCTCGCGGCGGGCTTCGCCTCCGCCTTCTGCTCCGCCTTCTCTTCCGCGGGCTTGGTGTCCTGGGCCGGCACCGGCAAGGCCGCTATGGCCAGGGCCAACGCCAGGATGAAAGACGAACCGAAGATCTTCTTCATCGCGGTCTCCTTTGAGTGGTGATAAAGCGTTGCGGATTCTAACCCGGAAGCCGAGCCGGATAGAATGGCGGGCGAATCTGGGAGGTGACGGGTTTTGCGCATGACCCTCATGCTGCTCGGCAGCATCGCCCTGCTCTCCGCGCTGATCGCGGCGATCGCCGCCTTGCAGCGGCGGTTCTTCTGGGTGCGGCAGCTCGCCTTCCCGCTCTACGTGGGCGCGGCGGTGGCGGCGCTGAAGGTCTTCACGCTGGTCGCGCCCGGCTACCGGCCCGCGGCGATGGCGCAGGCGCTCAACTGGGCCTGGCTCTTCCTCGGCCTGATCGCCGTCTTCCGGCTGCTCGGGCTCTACCTCTTCGACGTCCACCTCACGGCCCGGCGGGGCATGAGCCTGCCGCCGCTGCTGCCCGCGGTGGCGATGACGCTGGTCTATCTGATCACCGGCTTCGTCACCCTGCGCCTCACCTTCCCCGAATTCGACGTGGCGCCGCTGATCGCCACCAGCGCCGTCACCTCGCTCGTCCTGGGTCTCGCGCTGCAGCCGATCCTCGCCAACTTCTTCGCCGGCCTGGTGATCAGCGTCGAGAAACCGTTCCGTATCAACGACTGGATCAAGGTCGGCGAGCAGGAGGGGCGCGTGGTCGCCATCACCTGGCGCACCACCCACCTGCGCACGCGCGAGAACGACAACGTCCTGATCCCCAACAGCAAGCTCGCCGACGAACGGGTGCTCAATTATTACTATCCGCATCCCGTCCACATGGACCGCATCCGGGTCCCGGCGCACTACGACGCTCCGCCGTACCGCGTGCGCCGCGTCCTGCTCGACTGCGTCGCCGGCGTCCCGGGAGTCGTCGACAAGCCGGCGCCGGACGTCTACGTGCTCGGCTTCGAGGCCAGCTCGATCCTCTATGAGCTGCGGGTGTGGATCGAGGACGTGGCGCAGGCGCCGCGCATCGCCAGCGACGTCCGGGCGCGCGTCTGGGAGGAATTCCGCCGCGAGGGGATCGTCATTCCCTACCCCATCCAGACGCTGGAGATCTCCCGCCCGCGGCAGCCGCGCCTCGCGGCGGGCGAAGACGCCCAGGGCCCGCGGCCGGCGCGCCTCTTCGTGGCCGAAGGGCCGGAGCGCGGCCGCGCCCTCACGCTCGACGGCGAGCCGGCGACGGTGGGCCGCTCGCGCGCCTGTGACCTGGCGCTCACCGATCCCAACGCCAGCAAGGAGCACCTGCGCCTGGAGTGGGAGGACGGCGCCTGGGTGATGGCCGACCTCGGCAGCAGCCACGGCACGCGCGTCAACGGCAAGCCCGCCGGCCGCGCGGTGCTGCAACCCTTCGACCGCATCGCCGTCGGCGATACGGTTATGATCTTCGAGAGCGATGTCCAGCGACCTGCCTGAAACCATCGGCCGCTATCGAGTGCGCGAGCTCATCGGCAAGGCCGGGGGCTCGGCGGTGTTCAAGGCCACGGACGCGCAGGGTCGTCCGGTCGCGGTGAAGCTCTTCCCGGACGCGCTCGGCGAGAACGCCGCGACGATCGAGAGCTTCCGCCGCGAGCTCGCCGCCGTGGTACCCGTCAGCCGCCATCCGAACCTCGTGCACGTGCTGGAGACGGGCGAGGACGCCGGCCGGCCGTTCATGGCCATGGAGCTGGTGGTGGGCACATCCCTCGACCGCGTGCTGAAGCAGCGGCGGGTGTCGCTGCCCGAGGCCTTCGCCGTCATGCGCGGGGTGTGCCGGGGCCTTGCCCAGGCTCACCAGCACAACCTCGTGCACCGGAGCCTGACGCCGCGCAACGTCCTCGTGTCGCCGGACTTCGCGGCCGTCAAGGTGGCGGACCTCGGCGCCACCGGCTTCGAGTCGGTGACGCCGAGCCTCACCGCCACCCTGGGCACGGGCGAGATCCGCCTGGGCGCCCTCTACTATCTGGCGCCCGAGATCCTCGAAGGCCGTTCCTCGGTGGATGCGCGGGCGGACCTTTACTCCGCCGGCGTGATCTTCCACCAGATGCTCACCGGCCACGCGCCGGGGCCGAAGTTCGGCCTGCCGAGCCAGCTCAATCCCGAGCTGCCGCAGGAGGTGGACGCGGCGGTCCTCAAGTGTCTCGCCCGCCGGCCCGAGGAGCGCTACGCGACCGCCGGCGAGCTGCTCGCCGCCGTCGAGCGCCTGGAAGAGCTGCTGCGCCTGCGGGTGCTCACCGAGATCCGGGGGATCTCGCACGCCGGCGGCAAAAAGACTTTGTTGTATGCAGGGATCGTGGTGCTGGTGATCGTGTTGGCGGTGGTGGGGTATCTGGTGCTGCGGTAGGTTCGGGGCCGGCGACCGCGGCTTCGACCGAGACGAGATCCACGCGCCGGAACTGCTCCGCCTTCCAGGGCGCGGGATGCGGCGTGCCCACGAGGTGGACGAGGGTATCGGCGGGCGCCACGCGGTCGGCGAAGGAGGCGGCGTCGAGCGCGTTGCCTTCCACCACGGCGCAGCCGGCCGGCAGCCTGCCTTGTGATCCCCGCCGGGCGAGGGCCGTGACGCGGTGCCCTCGCGCCAGCAACGCCGGCAGCAGCTCTCCTCCCAGATATCCCGTACCTCCGCTGATGAAAATATGTCGAATTTTGCTCATTTCACCGCCCTTGTTGCCGATGAAACTTCGCCGAATCTACGCCGTAAACCACTCCCTTGGATGAGCCGATGGTTTAAGATGGTGCTCACATGATCAATGCTTCGCTGGTGATTTTCATAAGCGCGCTGGCGCAGGCGGCCGGGGCGGTTTTCCTGGCCATCGTGCTCCTGGGGTTTCACCGCCTCTACGAGCGGCCGTACCTGCTGACCTGGGCGTGGAGCTGGTGGGCGTTCTGCGTCTCGCTGCTCAGCGGCGCCGTCGCCCTGTACCTGGTGCCCTACATGGCTCCGGACACGCCGGCGCGGCTTGCCGCTTCGAGCGTGACCCTCACCGCCACCTATTGGCAGGCCGCCTGGCTGCTCTTCGGCACCTACGAGGCGGTCAAGGAGCGGAGCGTGCGGCGCCGCACGCAACAGCTCATCCTGGCGGCCCTCCTCGTGTTCTCCCTCCTCTCCATCGGCCTGTCGCTCTACGTCGCTCCCCACAGCCGCTTCGTGGTGCGCATCGGCATCCGCTCGCTGATCATGGGAGCGGTCTTTCTGGTCGCGGCCGCCGGCATCTGGCGCAGCCGGGTGCATTCCCGGGGGCTCGGCCGCCGCCTGGTCTCCAGCGCCTTCCTGCTCTATGGCCTGCACCAGATCCACTACATGGTGGTAACCCTCGTCCAACTGTTCAGCGACGGCACCATCGGCTACACCGCCTACTTCGGGCCTTTCGACTTCCTGTTCCAGGCCCTGATCGGCATCGGCATGGTGATCTGGCTGCTCGAAGACGAGCGGCAGAGGGTGGTCGCGACCTCGCAGCGGATCGAGCGCCTGGCCTATCACGACGCGCTCACCGATCTGCCCAACCGCCACCTGCTGCTGCGGTATCTGAAGGAGGCGACCGGCCGCGCCGCGTCGTTGCGGGAGCGGCTGGCGGTGCTCTTCCTCGACCTCGACCGCTTCAAGGTGGTCAACGACTCGCTGGGCAACCGCTACGGCGACGAGCTGCTGAAATCGTTCGCCGAGCGGCTGCGGCACCGCCTGCGCAGCACGGACCTCGTGGCGCGCGTGGCCGCCGACGAGTTCGTCGTCCTCCTGCCCGGGATCGAGAGCGAGAGCGCCATCCTGCGCGTCGCCGAGAAGCTGCTGGAGATGACCCGCCTCCCCTTCGCCTTGCAGGAGCGCGAGATCTTCCTCACCGCCAGCATCGGCATCAGCCGCTGCCCGGAAGACGGCGTGGAAGCCGAGGCGCTGCTCAAGCGCGCGGAAGTCGCCATGTACCGGGCGAAGGCGACACACCGGGACGGCTACCGGATCTATGCGCCGGGCATGGACTCCAACAGCCTCGCGCAGCTCTCCCTCGAAAGCGACCTGCGCAAGGCGCTGGGCCGCGAGCAGGACGAGCTGGTCCTCTACTATCAGCCCATCCTGGATTCGAGCCGGCGCTCCATCGAAGGCGTCGAGGCGCTGTTGCGCTGGCCTCACCCGGCCCACGGGCTGATGATGCCCGGGGAGTTCCTGTGGCTCGCCGAGGCCTCGGGCCTCGCCAGCACGCTCGATCTGTGGGTGCTGCGCACCGCCTGCCGCGAGGCCCAGCAGTGGCGCCAGCAGGGAGCGGCCGACCTCCAGCTCGCCGTCAACCTGTCGCCCCGCACGTTCCAGCAGCCCGAGCTGCTGGCGGAGATCCGCCGCGTGCTGGCCGAGAGCGGCCTGCCGCCCTCTTCCCTGGTGCTGGAGATCACCGAGACGCTGGCCATGCAGAACGCCGCGGCCACGCTCGCCGTGCTGGGCGGCTTGAAGGAGCTGGGGGTGAAGATCGCCATCGACGACTTCGGCACCGGCTTCTCCTCGCTCTCCTACCTCACCACCTTCCCCATCGACACCCTCAAGGTGGACCGCTCCTTCGTGCACACGCTGGGCATCGGCCGCGGCAGCGAGGAGGTGGCCGCGGCGGTCATCGCGCTCGCCCTGAGCCTGGAGATCGGCGTCATCGCCGAAGGCGTGGAGGAGGCGGCGCAGTGGCAGTGGCTCGAAGGCCTCGGCTGCGACCACTTCCAGGGCTACCTCTTCAGCCCGCCGCTGCCCGCCGCCGAGTGCCGCGACCTGGTGCTCCGCGGCGGGCTCGGCGAGAGCGGCCCGTGGGCGCAGTTGATGGTGAAGCAGGCGTGAGGGGGGGAGGGCCTTGCCGGTTGGTGCGGCCTGCCCTTCGAGACCTCACCCCCTGGCCCCCTCTCCACGAAGTGGAGAGGGGGAATAGGAAAAAGCAAGACCCTTTCGCAGGCGTCCCCCCTCTCCATCTCCGATGGAGAGGGGGTCAGGGGGTGAGGTCTCGAAGGGCAGGCCCGTCCGGCGTCCGAAAACCCATTGAACCGAGAAAGTCTCCCCCGCCAACCACAGCTTGGCATAGGATCAGTTCCGCCTATGGACTACCGCAACCTCGGCCATAGCGGCCTCAAGGTCTCGCCCCTCTGCCTGGGCGCGATGATGTTCGGCGGCTGGGGGAACCCGGACCATGCGGAGTGCATCCGCATCATCCACCGGGCGCTGGACGCCGGCATCAACTTCGTCGACACGTCCAACAACTACTCCGAGGGGGAATCGGAGGTGATCGTCGGCAAGGCGCTGGCGGACCGCCGCGAGCAGGCCGTGCTCGCCACCAAGGTGTGGGCGCCCATGGGTCCCGGTCCCAACCAGCGGGGGCTCTCGCGCAAGGCCATCCAGGAGCAGGTCGAGCACAGCCTGCGCCGGCTCGGCACGGAGGTGATCGACCTCTACCAGATCCACCGTCCGGATCCCACGACGCCCGTCGAGGAGACCCTCTCGGCGCTCACCGATCTCGTGCGCCAGGGCAAGGTGCGCTACCTCGGCCTCTCCACCAACCACTACGACGGCCCGGCGCCGTGGGAGAAGCGCTTCGCGGCCTGGGAGATCGCCGAGACCGTGTGGATCAGCGAGCGGCGGGGGCTCGAGCGCTTCGTCTCGCTGCAGCCGCCATACAGCATCCTGCGCCGGGTGATGGAGGCCGAGCACTTCCCGATGACGCAGAAGCTCGGCCTCGCCAACATCGTCTGGAGCCCGCTCGAAGGCGGCTGGCTCACCGGCAAGTACCGGCGGGGGACGGGCAATCCGAAGGACAGCAAGCGGTCCGTGACCTGGATCGGCGAGCTCGACAATCCCAAGTTCCAGCGCCGCCTCGACATCGTCGAGCAGCTCCTGCCGCTGGCCGAGGCGAAGGGCGTCTCCCCCGCCCGCTTCGCCAACGCCTGGGCGCTGCGCCATCCCGCCGTGACCTCGGTGATCATCGGCCCGCGCACCCTGGAGCAGCTCGAGGACAGCCTCGGCGCCCTGGACGTACAGATCACGGACGAAGAAGCCGCGAAGATCGACGAGCTGGTGCCGCCGGGAACCTCGGCCCTGTGAGGATCGAACCGCCGATGACCTCCACCACCGCCTACGCTCCCATCCGCATCGCGAAGCGCATGGAAGACGTCACCTACGCCGTACGCGACGTCGTGCTCCTCGCCCGCCAGGCCCACGCCGCGGGCAAGAAGATCATCAGCCTGAACATCGGCGATCCCTGCCAGTTCGACTTCCGCACGCCGGAGCCCGTGGTGGAAGCCATCGTCCGCGCCCTGCGCGACAACAAGACCTCCTACTCCGCTTCCGAGGGGATCCCCGAAGCGCTGGAGGCCATCCGCCGCGACGCCGAGGAGCGCAAGGGCATCCGATCGATCCAGGGGGTCTTCGTCGGCCACGGCGCCTCCGAGCCCATCGAGCTGCTGCTCAACGCCATCCTCGAGCCGGGAGAGGCGGTGCTCCTGCCCAGCCCGGGCTACCCGCTCTACTCCGCCGTCCTCGCCAAGACGAGCACGCGGGCCATCTACTACCGTCTCGACGAGTCCAACGGCTGGCAGCCGGACGTCGAGCACATCCGCCAGGTGGTTGAAGAAGGCGCCCGCGCCCTGGTGCTGATCAATCCCAACAATCCCACGGGGTCGGTGGCGGACCGCGCGTGCCTGGAGGCCGTGCTGGAGATCGCGGCGCAGCACCAGCTCGTGGTGCTCTCCGATGAGATCTACGACCGCATGCTGATCGATCCGGAGACGAGCTTCGTCTCCACCGCCGCGCTGCGCGACGACGTGCCGGTGGCCACGTTCTGCGGCCTCTCCAAGGTGTGGCTCGGCCCGGGCCTGCGCATCGGCTGGGCCATCCTCTCGGGACCGCGCGAGGTCGTCTCGCCGCTCGTCGACGCCATGGGCCGGCTGGTCCGCGCGCGGGTGAGCCCCAACCATCCCGGGCAGTGGGCGATCAAGCCGGCGCTCGAAGGGCCGAACCCGCACATCGCGGAGGTCGCCGCCAAGCTGCGCCGCCGGCGGGACCTCACCGTCGAGCGCTTCAACGCCATCCCCGGCTGGAGCTGTGTGCCGCCGCGCGGCGCCTTCTACGCCTTCCCGCGCTTCTCCCTCGGCGACCTCAAGGACACCGAGCTGGTGCGCGACCTGATCCTCCAGTACGGCGTCGTCCTCGTGCACGGCTCGGGCTTCGGCCAGGACGACTTCAACCACGTGCGCGTCGTCTTCCTGCCGCAGGAGGAGGTGCTGGAGGAGGCGTACGGATATATTGCCGAGTACTCATGCCGGATCTGAAAGGCAAGACCCTCTTCATCACCGGCGCCAGCCGCGGCATCGGCAAGGCCATCGCGCTGCGGGCCGCCGCAGACGGGGCGAACATCGCGATCGTGGCGAAGACCGCCGAACCGCATCCCAAGCTGCCGGGCACCATCTACAGTGCGGCCGCGGAGATCGAGGCGGCGGGCGGCAAGGCTCTCCCTCTGCAGGTGGACATCCGCGACGAGGAGCAGATCGCGCAGGCCGTGGGCCGGACGGTCGAGACCTTCGGCGGCATCGACGTGCTGGTCAACAACGCCAGCGCCATCAATCTGACAGGGACGCTCGACACGCCGATGAAGCGCTTCGACCTCATGTGGTCGGTCAACGCGCGCGCCACCTTCGCCTGCTCGCAGGCGTGCATCCCGCATCTCAGGAAGTCATCGAACCCGCACATCCTCACCCTCTCGCCGCCGCTCAACCTCGATCCGCGATGGTTCAAGGACCACGTCGCCTACACGATCTCGAAATACGGCATGAGCCTGTGCGTGCTGGGCATGGCCGAGGAATTCAAGAAGGAAGGGATCGCCGTCAACGCCCTCTGGCCGCGGACGGTGATCGCCACCGCCGCGCTCGCCATGCTCGGCGGCATGACGCCGACCGAGAATTGCCGCCAGCCCGAGATCGTCGCCGACGCCGCGCACGTGATCCTGACGCGGGACAGCCGCTGTTGCACAGGGAGCTTCTATATCGACGAAGACGTCCTGCGCGAGGCCGGCGTCACCGACTTCGAGCCCTACGCCGTGCGGCCGGGATCGCCCCTCTACCCCGATCTCTTCCTCGGCGAGCCTCCTCAGCAGTACGTGCGGCGCGGGACGGAGCCGCGCTAGTGGCGCGGAGGAAGCGCGCGCGCTCCGGCGGCGCGCGGCAACGCTCGTCGCCCGCGGGCGAGCGCAGGACCGGAGCTCTGAAGCAACGCTGGATTTTGGCCCTGGCCGCTCTGGGGCCGGTGCTCGTCTTCGGCTTCACGCTCGGCCACGGCTTCATCCTCGACGATTACGTGCTCTTCCGGAACAGCGACTCGCTGCACGACCTCGGCAGCATCGCCGAGGGCTTCAGCCGCGACGTCGGCGCCGTGCGCAAGGGCACCGAGAGCGTCAACAGCAGCTTCTACCGGCCGGTCTTCCTGGCTTTCTCGACGCTCTATTACACCGTGGCGGGTGGCGAGCCCGCGCCGTGGCACGCCGCCGCGGTGGCGTTGGCGGGCCTGGTGGGAGCCGCGGCCTGCGCCTGGCTCCTTCGCCTCGGCCTCCCGCCCGCGGCCGCCCTGCTGGCGTCGCTCGTCTTCTCGCTCCACCCGTCGCACGCCAGCTCCGTGGCGTGGCCCTCGGGCCTGCAGGAGCTGCTCGTGGCCCTGTTCGCTTTCCTCGCCGTGCTCGCCCTGCTGTGGCGCGAGGGCGAGGGGGACGCGGCGCCCATCGCGCTCGCCACGTTCTGCGCGGCGCTCGCCATGCTGAGCAAGGAGGTCGGCGTCGCGCTGCTGCCCCTCGTCGCCGTATGGGCTCTCGTCACCCGCCGCAGCGAGCCGGCGCGCTCGCGGCGGCTGCTGCGCGCGAGCGGAGCCTTCGCCGTGCTCACCCTGGGCTATCTCGCGGCGCGTTTCGCCGTGCTCGGCTCGCTGGCGCGTCCATGGCCGGACGCTCCGGGCTTCCGCGAAGCCGTGCTCTCCGTGCCGCTCGCGGCGGTCACCTATCTCCGCCTGCTGCTGTGGCCGATCGACTTCTCCTTCTTCCGGCCGGAACGTCCCGTCTCCGGGCTGCTTTCCGCCGCCGTGCTGCTGCCCGCCGCGGCGCTGGCCGTGCTCGGCGCGCTCGCCTTCTGGGGGGTACGGCGGCGCCGGGAGATCCTCTTGCCGCTGGCCTGGTTCGCCGTCTGGCTGCTGCCCGTCCTCAACCTCTGGGTGCTCAGCCGGCAGTGGATGGTCGCCGACCGCTACCTCTTCCTCCCCTCCCTCGCCCTGCCCTGGCTGCTCGTCCTGCTGCTGCCGCAGCGGAGCGTGCTCGCGGTGCTGGCGGGGCTCGCCGTAGTGTTCGGCCTGCTCAGCGTGCGCTATGCGGCGGTCTTCCGCGACGAGCGCACCTTCGTGGCGGCGATGGAGCGGAGCGATCCCGACAATTCGGTGGTCCAGGCCGAGAAGGCGCGGCTGCTCCTCAACGACGGCCGGCGCGGCCCGGCGCTCGCGGCGCTGCGGAGGGCCGTGGAGCTCGATCCGACCGCCGCGGGCTCGATGACCTGGCTGGCCGAGCTGGAGCTGCAGGACGGCAACTTCGCCGCCGCCGAAGCCCTCTATCGGCGGGCGCTCGTCATCGTTCCTTCCGACAGCAAGGGGCTCAAGCGGCTGGCGCTGGCCCTGGCGCGGCAAGGGCAGAGGCAGCGGGCGTACGCGGTGGCGGCCGAAGCGGCGCGGCGCTGGCCGGAGGATTTCGAGTCGCAATTGCTGCACGCGCTCTTTCTCCACGCCGCGGGCGAGCTGCAGCAGGCCGAAGCCGCTTTCGAACGGGCTCGCCGCCTGCGCTCCGGCGATCCGGCCGTGGCTGGCGGGCTTGACGCCCTCGCCGCGCGGCTGCTGCCCGGGATGTTTCCGGGAGGTTGAGCTGTGCCTACCGGCACTTGATCGTCTGCTTCTTCCCCGCCAGCAGGTCCGTGGGGTCCGACTCCGAAAAACGGACGGTGATGCGGTGCTTGCGGCCGTCCTTGAGCGCGGCGGGGAGGGGCCAGACGAATCCGTGGCGGCCGTCGCCCTTGCCCGTGCTCACGAGATCCGGCCGGAGCTGGTTGGCCGGGATCGTCGCGCGGTAGACGTCGTCGACGAGCACGTCCACGCTGGTCGGCGTATTCGGGAACATCGGATCCCAGGCCCAGCCGCGGACATCGGTGCAGCTCGTGCTCTCGAGCGTGCCTTGGAAAGCGCAGCTATTGGCGGGACCGCCGAAGGTGGGCGGCAAGACCGCATCCTCCCCGGCCCAGTAGTACAGGTGCCAGCGGCCGAGCTGCACGTTCACCTGCTCGTCGTAGGATCTGCCGTCCGAGATCTGGCCGACGACCACTTCGGGCTCGACGATGGTGCGGCCGGGGGTCTTGAGGAACGCCCCGTCGCGCACGTAATAGCTCCAGGGCGCGCCATTGGGATGGTCGGGCGCCGGCCAGACGCGGCCGGTGCGCCGCCAATTGAGCCCGATCTCGGCGGCTCCTCCCTCGGAGATCCACTCGGCGATGGCGCTGCCGCCGCCGAACTTCGTCGCCAGCAGCAGCATCTTGCCGTCCTTGGTGCGCGCGATGTCGGAGATCAGGAAGGGCGCCTGGGTGAGCCCCTCGAAGCGCACGCAGCCGTCCGGAGTCGAGCTGACGACGGAAAGATCCGCGGCAACGCGATGCCGCACGTATCCGGAGGGACAGGCCGGGTAGTTGCCGTCGCCGTGGTAGATGTAGAGGTCGCCGTTGGGATGCTGGGTCAGGATGGGATCGACGCCGCTACCTTCGCCGGGACAACTGGCGATCTGGCCGCAGGCGGGATTGATCGGCTTCACCCAGGTGCCGGTGACCTGGGTGGGAGCGGCGCGTGCCACCAGGTCCACCAGGTCGAGCCGACTCACGCGATCGGTGTTGGGCTTGTGGAAGGGCAGGAACGTCGTGGTCAGCCCGATCCGCCACTTGCCGTTATAGAAGAGCGCCGACGGAAAACCGAGCTCGGCTTCCTTGCGGCTCGGCTGGCGTGCGAAGTCGTTGGTGGCCCAGATAGGCCGGAACCGCGGCGACGCCGGCCTTCCCGCGGCCGGATAGTTCAGGGAGAAGATGCCCTCCCAGTGCTTGCTGCCGAAGCAGCACCGGCCGGTGCCGACCAGCAGCGTGACGTCGCCGTTGGCGAGCTGGATCGGCTCCGCGCCCTGGAGGTAGTTCAGGGGGTCCGGAGTGTACTTGGGAGGCACGCAGGTGGGGCGTGTCTTGATGAACCCCGTCGTGCCGTCGAACGCGACGGCCTCGTCGACGCTCGGAACCGGTTGCGCGAAAGCCGCGCCTGGCAGTGCCGCCAGCAGCACCAACGACCCGATCAGCTGTTTCATGCTGATTCGGCATTTTAATGCAGCGCGCCGGGTTTGTCTAGCGGTGTCCGATCCCGCTGAAAAGGAAGGCAGCGGCGGGATCGGCATCCGGCGCCTTCTACGGCTTCTTGCTATCGACGATGTCCGCCTGCAACGGGGCAATCGCCGCGAAGAGCTCCTCGCGCTCCTTCGTTCCCACCTTGAACTTGTCAAGGGTGGCCACCAGGTGCTTGACCGCGGTATCCCAATGGGCCTGCGAGATGCCCATGCCCGCGTGCGAGTCCTTCATGCTCTTGCCGGTGTAGAAACAGGGGCCGCCGGCGGCCTGGCAGAGCTGCTCGACGACGAGCTGGCGGATGCGCTGCAGCGACTGGGTGCTGTGGCCGACGAAGAAACGCGAGAGCTCAGGATCGCCGGCCATGCGGCCGATGAAGTCGTCGGTCACGGCGGCGATGGCGTCGTATCCGCCGAGGCGCTTGTAGAGCGTGGCCTGGCCCTCGGCCGGCTGGGCGGCGAGCGGCACGGCGGCGAGAGCGAACAGGAGCGCGAGCGCCGAGGCGCAAAGGATTCCTCTCTTCATGACTCCCTCCTTGATAGGTCCACGTCTAGTACGCGAGAGGGAATGATATCGGATGAGGATGAGCGGTCACGGCAGCTCGGCGCGCGGCTTGCCGAGCAGGTAGTGCTCGAACCAGGAGATCTCGGCGCGCATCTTCGTCCGCTTGTGCGACGGCTTGCTGAAGACGTGGCCTTCACCCGGAAAGACCAGATGCTCCACCGTCACGCCGCGCGCGAGGAGGGCGCGATACAGCTCGTCGCCCTGGCGAGGGGCGTCGCCGTCGCTCTCTCCCGAGACGATCAGGGTGGGGGTCTTGATCTTCTCCACGTTGCCCACCGGCGACTCGCGCAGCCAGAGATCGCGGTCCGTCCAGGGAGACGTGCCCTTGTAGAACGCCTCGGCCCAGAGCGGTCCCCGGGGCGAGGCGTACACCGCGAGGTCGTCCCACACGCCGGCGCCCGTGGAGACGGCGCGGAACAGGTTGGTGCGGCCGAGCAGGCACTTGGAGAGCCCGCCACCGGCGCTGTAGCCCATGAGGCCCAGGCGCTCGCGGTCCGCCCAGCCGCGGGCGACGAGGCTCTCGACGCCGAGGATGACGTCCTGCGACGGTCGCGAGCAACGCCGGCCTTCGATGCCCTGGGAGAAGGCATCGCCCCGGCCCGCGCTGCCGCGGTAGTTCGGATTGAGCACGAGGAAGCCCCGCGCGGCGAGGACGGTGGGGAAAGAGAGAGACGACGCCTGGAGCGACACGGCCTCCGTGCGCGCCGCGCTGAACGGGCCGCCGTGCAGGTCGACGATCAACGGCAATCCTTTCTCCCCCTTGCGGCCCGGCGGCCAGTAGAGCACGCCTTCGACGGTGCCGCCCTCGCCGTCGTCCCACGATACGGTCTCGATCTCCGGCAGGGGCTGGCGATTGAACGCGGCGTTGAAGTCGGTCACCGGATGGGCCTTGGCGAGGCCGTCCGCGCCGCGGGCGACGAAGATCTCGGGGAACCGGCGCGGGTCCGTGGCGACGAAGGCGAGAACGCCACCGTCCCGCGAGGCCGAGAGGTTGTACACCCCGCCGGGATTGTCGAGGAGCGTCCGCACCGTTCCCGCCTCGGGCTCGACGCGCGAGACGCGCATGTGGGTGGAGACGTTGGCGGTGACGAGCAGCGAGCCGTCGGGGAGAGGCACGACCTGCTTGACGTAGCCTTCGAGGTCCGGACTGACGCGGGCGAGACGGCTGTAGCCTTCGAGGCGGTGCAGCCGTGCCTCGGTGTTGGTGTACCTCCCCTTCTCCTCGCCCGGCCCGGCGGCGAAGAGGTCCTTGCCCGCCCAGGCAAGGCTCTCTTCGAAGATCATGTTGTCGGTGAGCTGGGGTCCGATCGCCTGCGGGCCCAGCGGCAGGAGGAAGACCTCGTTGGTCTCCACCGTTCCCACGGAGTCATATCCCAGGGCCGCCAGCCACCAGCCGTCCGGGGAGACGGCGAGCGCCACCGGCAAGTCGAAGGGTAAGGAAGCGATGCGGTCCGCTTTGCCGTCGGCGAGCGCGAGGCGATAGGGGTTCGGCTTCGGCGGCGGACCGGCGAGCCGGCGGATGTCGCCGTAGAAATCCCGCCGGTTCTGCCGAGCTTCGGCCGTCTCCTCCGGCGGCTCGCCGGCGACGAAGATCAGGCCGGAGCCGTCCGGCAGCCAATCGTAGACATCGATGCCGTTCTCGAACCGGGCAGGGTCGGTGAGCCGCCGCGGCGTCTTCCCAGTGGCGGGCTCCAGCACGAAGAGCTGAGCGGCCTCGCCATCCGCGGCCGAGAGGAAGGAAAGGAGGCGACCGTCCGGGGACCAGCGCAGTCCCGTGTACGCTCCCGTCTCCGCCAGACGCACAGGACGGGCCTGGCCGGAGAGATCGAGCGTCCAGACGGCAAAGGCCTCGCGGTCGCGCGCGAAATCGTTGCTGCGGGTGATGAAGGCGAGGCGGGCGCCGTCCGGCGAGACCTGCACCTCGTCGAACGAGATCTCGCCGAGCGCGGTGTCGACGTCGCCGAGATCGGCGCGCGCGCCGGGTGCGAGGAACAAGAGGAGAACGGCAGCCAGGCTGGCTCGCACGGGGAATCTCCTTCAGGCTTTCACGAAGGTGCCGCGCTCGGGGTCCTTGCGCACGCCCGGGAACGCCAGCACCCGGCCGTGGGCCGCGCAGTAGACGCCGGGCGGCAGCACGCCGGCGGCGAAGATCGCTTCCGTCAGGTTCTGCAGCGCGTCGGACTGTTTCATCTCGAACGGCCGCATGGCGCCGGTGAGGACGATCGGCACCCGCGGGCCGCCGAGGTTCTCGTGCAGATGCTGGCCGGTGAGCGCGAGGGTGTCCGTGCCGTGGAGGATGACGATGCCGGCGGTCCTCCCCTCGTCGCAGGCGCCCGACGCCCGCACCGCCTCCAGGATGCGGGAGCGGTCCGCTTCGGTCATGTCGAGGCTGTCCTTGCTCATCAGCTCGAAGACGCTGACCTCCGTCTCTTCGAGGCGCAGCTCGGAGAGCATCCGCCGCACGATGGAGCGCCGGTTGGCGAGCTCGCCGCTCTGCTCGTCGTAGGTCTTCTCGATGGTGCCGCCGGTGGTGATGAGGGTGATGTTACGCACGGGTGGGGACTTTATCCTCCCGACGGGCTTTGGGGGAGGGGGTCAGATGGAGGAGGTCACCATGTAAACGTCCTCGAACAGCGGGTCCTGGCTTCCGCGAGCCTTCCAGGTCGGATATGATGTTCCCGCTATTTCTCAAGCGCCAGGATGAATATGGCTACTCAGAAAGAGAGCGTCTGGGTCATTCTTAGCGGGCTTGGAGGACTCGCGACGATCGCGTACGTTCTCCATACATGGCCGTCACACTCCCCCTCGCCTTCAGTTGGCCTCAGTGCTCAGGAGCAATCCAGGAGTCATTCGCAGGTCACCGAGATTGCAAATACCACGAAGGACGCCAACGATGGCAAGGACGTAAAGGTCGATTTTGGGGCTGAATCGCCTGGACCCGAACCCGGGCAAAAGCTAGATCGGCAGGTACCGGTCCTTCACCCGCCGCGTTCAGCCAGGACTGCCCCAGAGCTGCCGACTGAATTCACGCTCAGCGAAGGTGAGCAGAAGGTCCTCCTTGCCGGGCAGGCTTCGGTGGGTATCCAGTTCAATCAGATCGGCGAGGAGCAGTTTCTCACGCTCCGCATCAACTCCTCTGAGGGTTCGGAGAATCATGCAATCCTTGGCACAGGAGGACGCTTCCGTTTCCAGCACGACGGATCGGAGTACTACGTTACCGTACTGCGTTTCGACTATACGGCGAGGACCGCCGCGTTGCGGGTGGACCGCGTTGCACAGCACGAATGAAGGAGACACGAACATGAACCTCATCGACAAATCGCGTACTGCGGTCGTTCTTGCCGTCGCTCTCGCGCTGTTGCCGCTGGAAGCCTGGGCACAGAAGATCCTGCCTGAAGGGATCAAAGACCTTGCGACGCAGATCGCAACTAACGTGGCGAAGGAGCAGAAACACAAAATTGCCGTTCTCCCCTTTCGGGAGCTCGATGGCCGGGCGACTGTGCTCGGAACCTACATCTCCGAAGAGCTGGTGACCGACCTCTTCACGATCGGAGGTCTCGACATTGTAGAGCGGTCTATGCTCGACAGAATCCTTGGTGAGGCCAAACTTGGCGAGACTGGGGTCATTGACCCGGAGACAGCCACTAAGGTTGGCAAGATCGCTGGCGTGGATGCGATCGTCACGGGCACTATCACTGATCTACAGTCCTACGTAGCCCTGAATTGCCGCCTGATTGATACTCGGTCGGGGCGCATCTTCGGCGCTGCGCAGGCTAAGATTGTCAAAGATGATGACGTGAGAAAGATCATGGGTTCGCCACTACCGGCACCTGCTGGTGGCATGCAGAAGCAACCTTCGGATTTGCCTGGCTCGGAAGGAAAGAAAATCCCTGCGAAATCCAGCCAACAGCAACAGGCAAACGGCTTTCTGTTTGACCTTAAGAGTTGTACTCTAAGCGGCAGTTCCGTACAATGTGATTTCCTGATCACAAACAATAAAGAGGACCGGGACCTTAGGATTGCCTCTCAAGGGCGTTCAGCAGTAGGAGTAGGTCCTTCACGCCTGATTGACACGAGCGGAATTGAATATATCGCCGACGAGGCCTTCCTTGGAAGTGCCGTAGGAGGTGACGCACGAAGTGAAAGGACTAGCACACGATCTGCTTTGGCGACAGGAATTCCAACACGAGCAACGGTGAATTTTGAGAGTGTCTCCCCTGATATCGAGCTGGCCCGGCTCCTGGAGATAAGCTGCTTATCGGTTCGTTCTCCCTTCACTGTTCAATTCCGCAACGTGCCTTTGGTAAGGCCGTAGCCCACGAAGCTATCATGAAGAAATATTCCGTACAAGAAGCACCAGCGAAGCTCGAAGAGATCCTCCAGAAGATCCGTGCCGGTGAGAAGGTCGTCCTCACCGAGGACGGGAACGATCTGGCCGAGATCAGACCCATTCGGCGGAGGGCGAGCACGGGGGATCCGCAGGAGGATGCCTATTGGCAACTCGTAGATGAGGGGATCCTCGTCCCCGCTGAAGTAAAGCTACCTCCGACCCCGGAGGAGCGTTTGGAGGCCTTCTATGCCGTCCTCGAAGGCCGGTTTGAGCCCGGAGAAGCTGATGTGACAGCCGGTCACGACGAGCACGAGCCTTGATGGGTGGCAGGCTGCCTACGCCCCCTCGGGCTCCGAGTGAATTCGGTATCGCGAACCTGGCGCTAAAGCGCCAGGCTACATGCCTATGCCCCTTCAGGGCGGGACTTCTTGATCGATTTTCACCGCATAGGCGCGCCCGGGAACGCTGCCTGTATCTCTTCCGTGGAGAGGACCCGCCACTTCCCTACCGCCAGCTCTCCCAGCTCCAATTCCCCGAAGGAGATCCGCTTCAAGCGCGTCACTTCGTGCCCGCCGGCGGCGAACAGGCGGCGGATCTCACGGTTCTTGCCTTCGGTCAGCTCGACGATGAGGTGAGTCTCGCGGCGGGAGCGCTTGCGGACGGTGATCCGGCGCGCGGCGAGGCGCTCGCCGGCGTCCTCGATTCCTTCCTCCAGATGGCGGGCGGTTTCGTCGGTGAGCTCGCCTCGCACGGTGACCACATAGACGCGCGGTACCTCGTTGTGTGGATCGGTCACCCAGTCGGCGAAGCGGGTGTCGTTGGTCAGCAGCAGGAGGCCCGAGGTCGCTGCATCGAGTCTGCCGACGGGAACGACATGCGCGTCCAGACCTTCGAGGCAACTGTAGACGGTGGGACGTCCTTCCGGATCCGAACGGGTGGTGACCAGGCCTCGCGGTTTGTGGAGGAGGATCGTCAGCGGCTCCGCCCGGCGGACCGGCCCGCCGTCGATCTCGACACGGATGCGCTCAGGGACGACTTCGAGGAGCGGATCGGTTTCGGTCCGGCCGTCCACCGCGACGCGTCCGGCGCGAATCAGCTCCCGAGCCTCGCTGCGGGAGGCTATACCCAGCTTGGAAAGCGCTCGCTCGAGCGTCACGAAACCGGGCCTGCGGCTCCCCCTTGGCATTCCGCCGGTATCCTATGCCGCCATGATCCGGCTTCGACGAGGCAACGACCAGAAACGCTCCGACCGAGACCCTGGAAAGCCTGCTGACGGCTTGGGTTGCTGTAGAATGCGATAAAGGAAGAGCAAGCCGGGTAGGTGGCACTGCCTGGGACCCTGACGGAGCCCCAGCATGAGGTGAAAGCCGATGGTGCAGCGCCAGGGCAGTAAAAAGGATGGGCGCAAGACCTCTGAGGCCGGTAAGGTCCGGAGCGGTGGCACGCCGTCAAAGCCTCCTCGGACGAGGACCGGCAGCACGAGGACAGCCAAGCGCTTCCCCTGGCGGGCCCAGGTGTTCGCGAATGTGCTGGCCGTCGTTTGTCTGTACCTTCTCCTCGTCTGGCAGTTCTACAGGGCGTCGTGCGTGCCACCGTATGTAAGCGCTGCCGGCATCACCCTTCTCCTCTGGTCCTTTGCACAGCTCATCTGGCGTTTTATGGGAGAGGTCTTTGACGATACGAAAGTGACGATTCCAGCCTCCGGCATCAGTCTTAGCCCCGCCAAGCTCCGCAAAGCCCTACATCCCTGGTGGTTGAAGAACAAGGTCCTGGTTCCCGTATGTCTCTTTCTCATTATCTCGGCTGCTTGGATTCTAGGCCCGTTCTCACCCTTTCGACGCCAAGAAATCCTGCCAATCGTTCAAGGCTTTGAGATCAAACAAGGCGGAAAACAGATCGTCCAATTCAGCCTCGGTGAACCTGCCTCCATCGGGCCGGAAGTGGCACACATAAGAGCTCTCGTGGTCCCATCGGACGCCTCTTGTAAATGGGGCAAAAAGAAGGGCCTCGATCAAGCAGGCTGCACGGCAAGCTATTTGCCGCCTCAATCTATCAAGAGTGATGTCATTACAGTTGAAATCACAACGCCGTGCGGCACGCTGAGCCGATCCGCCAGGTTGAACCTGAATATCCAAAGGTCAACTGACCGCTAGGAGGGAATCATGCGGAATTGCAGATCAATGCTCTCCCTGGCCACAATCCTATGCGTTGTTCCGATCGCGAGCTGCCGGAGGGAGGAACCACCGACGATTCAAGAGCTGCAGGTGGATCCCCAATCTGTTCCGGCGAGCGGCGAAGCCAACGTTTCCGTCAATGCCTCGGGCTCGGGGACCTTGCAATTCAAGTGGACTGCCGCCCGCGGACAGGTTGAGCCAGCCGACCAGCCCGGAGCCGTTTACAAGGCACCCGGTGAACCCGGGAAGGACACGATCACAGTCCAAGTCAGCAACAGCGGCGGCAGCGTCACCAAGGGTGTCACCATCGAGGTGGCCGCCGAAGGAGCCGGGGGTGCAGTTGCATTGGCGATTCCCCAGGATGGCGACACCGTGGAGTGTGAGGTCTTTGCAAAGGGAACTTACTCGCCCGAGGTTCAAGATGTGATTTGGCCGGTCGTGTTCGTCGGCGGCCGATATCATCCGCAGGACGAAGGCGGTCTTGCTCCATCGAAGGCAAACGGACAGTGGCTCGGAACAGTCCGCTTCGGCGATTGCACCCACCCCGATACAGACATAGGAAGGACCTTCCAGCTCGTCATCGTCACCGCTGACACACAGGCAAACGCCGCCTTCGAGGCCTATCTCCGGACGGCGGCGCCTAACTTTCGTGGTCTCCCTGGACTGCCTCCGGGTGTGACGGAACATGCGCGCATCGTTGTGACCCGGCGATAACGTTTTCGGGTGGTTTAATCTCGCTCCATTGCATAGCGGGCCTCCACAGCGGAGGCTGCGATGCCAAGCTTGGAAAGCGCTCGCTCGAGCGTCACGAAACCGGGCCTGCTGCTCCCTCTTGGCATTCCGCCGGTATCCTATGCGCCATGATCCTGCTTCGGCGATTGCGCGCGGTCATCGTCGGGCTCCTACTCGTCGGGCTCGTCCTCGCCGTCTGGGCGTTCATCGCCGAGCCGGCATCTCTCCGTGTCCGCGAGTACCGGCTGGTGATTCCCGGATGGCCCGCCGAACGGAGCGGCATGCGGATCGCGCTGGTTTCCGATCTTCATACCGGCTCGCCGTTCAACGGCCTTTCCAAGCTGGACGAAATCGTGACGCGCACCAATGCCTCACGGCCGGACTTGGTACTCATCGCTGGAGATCTCGTCATTCAGGATGTACCAGGAGGACGGTTCGTGCCCCCGGAAAGGATCGCGCACAGGCTCGGCCGACTGCGCGCACCGCTCGGCGTCCACGCGGTGTTGGGGAACCATGACCGGTGGCTCGACGGACCGCGAGTTCTCCGCGCCCTGTATCGCGCGAACATCCCGGTGCTGGAGGATCGCGCGGTCGAGATCTCGCGCGGCGGCCCTGCCTTCTGGCTGGTGGGGATCAGCGATCTGTGGACCTCGCGGCACGATGTCCGCGGTGCTCTGGCGCAAGCCCCACCGGGCCCACCGGTCCTCGCCTTCATGCACAATCCGGACGTTTTTCCGCGGATTCCCTCGCGGGTCTCGCTGACCCTGGCGGGCCACACGCACGGCGGCCAGGTGAATCTGCCCTTCTTCGGCCGCCTGATCGTGCCCTCCCACTACGGCGCGCGCTATGCGATCGGCCACGTCGTGGAAGGCGGACGGCACCTGTTCGTCACCCCCGGCGTCGGCACGAGCATTCTGCCGGTGCGTTTTCGCGTGCCTCCCGAAATCTCGATTCTGCGTCTGATGAACCCTTGAACCACGCCGTCTACCGGCGACCGTCTCCGACGCGGCTCCGCCGTTGCGCCGCCCGCGTTGCTTCGCGCAGGGCTTCCCTGGCGATCTCCGCCGGTGCCAAGGCAACGACAGAAACGCTCCGGCCGAGACCCACCGGCGCCATTGAAATGCGAGGAGGAGCCAAAAGTCGTCCCGCCGGTGTCAGGGCAACGACCGAAACGCTCTGATGGACACCAACCGGGGCCATTGAAACGCGAGAAGGAGCCAAAAGTCGTCCTCCCGGCGCCAATGCAACGACAGACGGGCCCGGCGCACGTTGCGCCGGCACCGGTGCAACGACATCTGCCTCCGGCGCGTGTTTCACCGGCTCCGGCGCAACGCGCAATGAGCCCCGCGGTCGTTGCACCGGCTCCATTTCATGTTGCGCCGGCCCCAGTGCACGTTGCACCGGAGCCGGGTGTCGTTTCACCGGAGCCGGCGTGCGTTGCAATGGAGTCGGCTGGCGTTTCATTTCCAGCAAATGGGCCTCTCCGCGAGCCATCTGGCGTTTCTTATGCACGGGTGCGTCGTATTGAAACGCCACCGCACGTCCGCAACGCGTGCCAGCACGTCGCAATCTCTCCGGTGGGCAGACGCCCGCGCTTGAGGGGCCTCGCAGAGATCTCCTCGGGTGTTGCGCTCCGGGCGGCGGACCTCCATCCCGTCGCGGCGGGCAAGCTCGAGGGTACGAATCCAGGCTTGCGGTGTTCTCTGGTGGTCAACCGCCAAGGCTTTCCGTCGCGGCTCCGCCGGCGCTGCGCTCCATCACCTTGCGGATGAGGTCCTGGAGGGCTTCGTTGCGGAAAGGCTTCTTGACATAGGCCGCCGCTCCGGCGCGCAGGCCGCGGATGGTGTCCTCCTCCTTACCCTCTGTGCTGACGATGATGACGGGGATCTGCGTCAGCGCGGCGTCCGCCTTGACCTGCGCGAGGAACTCCAGACCATTCATGGCGGGCATGTTGATGTCGAGGAAGATCAGGTCGACGTCCGGCTCGGCGGCCAGCTTTTGCAAGGCCTCGCGGCCGTCGGAGGCGCAGACGACCGTGCTGCCGGGGAGCATCAGCTTGAACATCTTGTGGATGAGCGATGAATCATCGATCACCAGCGCTTTTTTCGGTTGCATGGCTCCCCCATTATAAGGATTCGATCTCGACCGCAGCGGCTTGCGGTACGGTCCACAGCCGCCGCAGCCGCGCTCCGATCTGCGGCAGCGGCAGCACCTCGCGGACACCGCCGATGGCGGCGGCGGCGCGGGGCATGCCGAAGATGGTGGACGTCGCCTCGTCCTGGGCGATGGTGAGAGCTCCCTGCGCGGCGAGCCTCGCCATGCCCGCGGCGCCGTCGTGTCCCATCCCCGTCAGCAGGATGGCCACGGCCCGCACTCCCGCCTCCGCGGCCGAGGCGAAGAGCTCGTCGACGGAAGGACGGTGCGGCGTGTCTCTGGGCTCGGAGCTGACAGCGGCCACCAAGCGCTGGCGGCCGGGGGCGATGCGCAGGTGGAAGCCGCCGCGGGCGATGTAGACCGTGGCCGGCTGCAGCGGCTCGCCGTCCACGGGCTCCCTGACCTCCAGGGGGAGCTGGATGTTCAGCCGCTCGGCGAAGGCGCGGGTGAACCCGGCCGGCATGTGCTGGACGACCAGCACCGGCACCGGCACGTCTCCTCCCAGGTCGCGCAGGATGCGCTCGATGGCCGGCGGGCCGCCCGTCGAAGCTCCGATGAGCACGACCTCGGGGACGCCGCCCTCCTCCACCGTGATGCGCTTGACCGGCGCCGTCACCGGCGAGGCGCCGCGCCGGGGCGCCGTCACCTCGCGGATCTTGCCGGCCAGCACCTGGCGCAGCGCGTCGAAATCCACCAGCGAGAACTGCTGCTTGTCGACGAAGTCCACGGCGCCGCGGTGCAGGGCCTCGATGGTCTGCGGCGCGCCTTTGCGGGAGTAGGTGGAGAGGATGATCACCGGCACCGGCCGGCGGGACATGATCTCGTCGAGTGTCGCGAGCCCGCCGATGCCCGGCATCGAAAGGTCGAGGATGATCGCGTCGGGCTGCCAGCGGTCGAGGTTGTCAAGCAGCTCCTCACCCTGCGACGCCGAGCCCACCAGCTCGATGCCGGGCTCGCTCGCCAGCATGCGCGCCACGGCCTTGCGCAGGAAGGACGAATCGTCGGCGACGGCAACCCGGATGCCGCTCACGGCTCCTCCACCCGCCTATAGGCGATGGAGCGGCTGAGCCGCACGGTCTCGAACCGCGGGGAGAGCCCGATGATCGACTCGGCGACGCCCAGGAACAGCAGACCTCCCGGCCGCAGCACGGCGGCGAAATGATCGACGGCGCGGCGCAAGGCCGCCTCCGAGAAGTAGATCAGGACGTTGCGGCAGAAGACGGCGTCGTAGGCCGTCGCGGGAGGAAAGCTGCCGCGATCGAGGATGTTGCCCCAGGCGAAGCGGACACCGGCGCGGAACGGCGGCCGCAGAGACCAGCGTTCCCGCGCCATGGGCTTGAAGTACAGCTCGATCTGCTCGGCGCCGAGCGAGCGCAGCGAGGAGTGGCCATACTCGGCGCGGCGCGCCATCTCGATGCGGCCGGCGTCGACGTCGAACGCGTCGACCTCGACCGCCCGGCCCAGCCGGGCGGCGTTCCGGCGGCCGACGATGGCCAGCGTGTACGCCTCTTCGCCGGAGGAGCAACCGGCGCAGAGCAGCCGCAGCGAGCCGCCGCGCCGCTCCCCGCGGACGGCCTCCTCGAAGAACGCTTCGAGCTGCTGCAGCTCGCGGAAGAAGTACGTCTCGTTGTTGGTCACCAGCTCGGCGAGCTTCCTGCGCTCGCCGTTCGCGTCGCGCTGCAACTGCAGGTAGTAGTCGAGGAAGCGCGGCAGGCGCAGGGCCTGCAGCCGGCCGCGCAGGCGCGCTTCGAGCATCGTCCGCTTGTGCTCGGGAAAGGTGATCCCGTAGTGCTGCGCGATCAGCTCGTTGAGCAGCAGGTACTCCTCTTGCGACATGCTGGAGGCGGAGCTCTCCATCGTTTCAGTCCGCCAGCCGCGACAAGGCGCGGTGCGCCACCGCCGGAACGGGATCCGCGGCGAGCCGCGCCAGAAGGACGACGTTCTCGGGATGATCGAAGCGGGCGAGGGCGTCCACGGCCGCCAGCCGCACGTACCAGTCGGCATGGACGGCGGCCTCGCGCAGCAACGCATCGTCGCCGGGAGCGGCACAGGCGGCGAGCGCCCGCCAGGCGATGCGCGTCTCCGGTCCCTCGGGAACGGCGCGCACGGCGCGGTGCAGCGCCTCGCGCGCCTCCGCCCCGCCGATTCTGCCGAGGCTCTCAAGAACGGCGGCGCGCAGAGCTCCGCCGTCCGCGAGAAGGCCGAGGAGGACCGGCACCGCTTGGCGGTCCGCCAGCTCGCCGAGGACGCGCACGCCGGCGGCCGACGGCGCGAGCTCGACCCGCGCGCGCAAAGCCGGCAACAGATCGCGCAGCTCGTAACGGCCGGCGGCCTCGGCGGCGAGGGCGTCGAAGAGGTCCGGCGCCTCCGCGAGCCACAGGCTCCATGGCAGGCGGCGCACCACCTCCTCGAGCCGCATCAGCCGGCCCACCGGCTCCGGCCGGAGCGGCGGCGCCAGCTCCAGGATCTCGCCCACGACCCCCGCCGCCGGCTTGCCCAGGAGGGCGGAGAGGACGAGACGGTCGAGGTCGTTCACCTCCGGACGCGCCTCCAGGGCGGCCTTCACCGCCTCGCCGTGGATCTGCAGCACCGGCACCAGGCTGTCGCGAGCTTCCCCGAGCCGCAGATAGAGATCGAGCAGAGCGCCGCCCAATCCCGTGAGGCGCACGCGTTCGAGCGCCTGCACGGCGGCCGGCAGCAGCTCCGGGTCGTCCGCGAGCTGTTCCAGGGCATTCAGGAAGGCCTGCCCGGGCACGTCGCCGGGAAAGCGCGCGGCGAGCAGGAAACCCCAGGAGAGCGGCTCATCCGGCAGCGCGAGCAGGCGGCCGAGCAGGTCGCCGCGGCGGAAGAGGGCGGGCGGCAGTCCGCCGATGAGCGGCGGCGCGGCGGCGAGCGCCTCGAGGGCCTCCTCGTCCCAGATGCTCGGCCCCAGCACCAGCAGGCAGCGCGCCGCCGACCCGCGCGCCTCGTCCGAGTGCCCGGCGAGCCGCACGGAGAGGGTGACGAAGAAGCCGTCCGGCAGCCAGGCCGGACGCTCCGGCAGGCCCTCCAGCATGTGCGCGAGAAGCCCCAGGAGCGCCTCTTCGGCGAGATCCACCTCGCCGGCCGGCCAGTGCGCCGCCAGCGCCCGGAACGCGGCCTCGCCGCCGATCCGCGCCAGGGCCTCGGCGGCGAGGGAGCCGACGAGCGGATCGGGGAGCCGCGCCGCGAGGTGAGGGACCGCCTCCGGCGCGCGCAGGTCCCCCAGCGCTTGCACGGCCGCCATCTGCACCCAGGGATCGGCGTCGAGGAAAGGCAGCAGGTGAGGAATGGAGCGCGCATCGCCGAGGCCGCCCACCGCCAGCAACGCCTCCTGCTGCACGTTGGGATCGGGATGGGCGAGGGCCGCGTGCAGGGGCTCGAGCGCCCGCGGATCGCGCAGCCGCTCCAGGATGAGGACCGCCTGCAGCACCACGTCCGGCTCCGGATCCTGCAGCAGGGCCACGACGGTGGGCAGGCTGCGGCCGCCGCGCAGGCGGAAGATCTCGCTGCCGGCGTTGCGCAGCACGGCGTCGGAATCGTCCCGCAGGTACTCGGTGACGCGCGCCTCGGGAAGGATGGCGGCGCCGATGCGCAGCGCCTGCTCGCGGATTCCCGGGCTCGGGTTGCGCACCAGCCGCTCGATGGCGGCGACGCGGGAGTCCAGGGGGAGCGCGGGCAGCCGCTCCAGGAGCTGCACGCACTCGTCCCAACTAGGGGCCGGGGGGATGGAGGACTGCATTCCGGTCATCGAATCTCCTGGAAGTCTGGAGCGCTTCGCCGCTCACACCTGAAACACGCTCGACATGCGCCGCAGCCGCTCGGACTCGGAAGCCAGGCTCTCCGTGGCCTCCGACATCTGTTCGGTGGCGGCATGGAACTGCTGTGCGACCTGCGCGATCTGGTCCACCGCCTTGACCACCTGATCGCCGCCGCGCATCTGCTCGGAGGTGGCGTCGGCGACCTGCTGGGTCATGCGGTTCATGGCCTCGGCCGCCTTCAGCACCTGGCGGGTGCCCTCGGCCTGCTCGAGCACGGCGGCGGCCACCTGCTGGGTCACCTGGTGCATGGTGCCGGAGGTGCGGCGGATCTGGTCCGCTCCCGCCGTCTGTTCCTGCAGGGCGCCGTGCACCTCCTGCACCAGCGCGGTCGTGCGGTTGACCGTCTCCAGGATCTGTTGCAGCACCTTCTGCGACAGGCGGACGGCCTCGTCGGTGTCCCGCTGCATCGCGTCGATGAAATCGGCGATCTCGCGCGTCGAGCTCATCGAGCGCTCAGCCAGCCGCTTGACCTCGTCCGCCACCACGGCGAAGCCGCGCCCGGCATCGCCCGCGCGCGCCGCCTCGATGGCGGCGTTGAGCGCCAGCAGGTTCGTCTGGTCGGCGAACTCGCCGATCATGCGGACGATCTTGCCGATGTCCTTGGTGGAGTTGCCGACGCCCAGCACGAGGCGCGAGAGCTGCTCGCCACCCTCGCCCGCCACTTTCGCCGCGTCGCGCGACACGGTATCGACGACGCGCATCTTGTCGGCGATGGAGCTGGTCGCGGCCGTCATCTCCTCGATCGTCGACGCCGTCTCGCCGACGAAGCCGACGAGCTTCTCCGAGCTGCGCGCCACCTCGTCGATGGAGCGGCCCATCTCCTCCAGCGAGCTCGAGGTCTCCTCGACGTAGCTCGCCAGCGATTGCGTCGAGCGGTTCACGCTGTCGAGCTGCGACGCCATCTCGACCATGGTGGCCGAGGTCTCCTCGGTCGAGGAGGACTGCATCTCCGCGCCGCGCTTGATCTGCAGCGCCGAGGCGGCGAGCTCGTCGGCCGTCGTCGCCACCTGGCCGGCGGACTCCTTGACGTCGCCGATGATCTGCCGCAGGTTGGTGCTCATGCGATGGAAGGCGTTGCCGAAGACGTCCGCCGCCGAGCGCGGCGCCACCTCGGCCCGCAGGTCGCCGGCGGCGATCGAATCGGCGACGCCGGCCATCTCGCGGAAGTAGCCGATCATGCTCGCCATGCCGTGCGAGAGCTCGCCGATCTCGTCGTTCGAGCGCGCCCTGACCTCGACCGCCAATTCGCCGCGCGCGAGCGACCGCGCCGCTTCCACCGCCTCGCGCAAAGGCCGGATGAGCGAGCGGATGACGAAGAACGACAGAGCGGACAACGCCAGGACGAAAGCCACCGTCAGCGCCGCGATGACCACGACGGAGGACCGCTGGTTGTCGCGCGACGCCTGGAAGGCGGCCTGCATCCGGCTCGTGCTGTGGGCGGTGAGCGAATCCAGCTCCTGGCGAAGCTCGTTCGTCTGCTTCACCGCTTCGATCCGCGAGCGGTTCAAGGCCTCGACGGACTCGCCGGCGATGGTGCGCCGCGCCGTCTCGCGAGCGCGGCCGTAGTAGATGGTAAAGCGGTCCCAGATGCGCTGCACCCGCTCGAGCTCGATCGTCGGATTCCCTTCGGCTTGGGTGAGGATGGCGAAGAATTTGTCGCGCTGCTTGTCCGTTTCCACCAGCGCGTCGCGGTCCATCGTGGTGGCCGCATCCTGCAGCCCGCGCTGAATCTCCGTCAACGTATCCGCCAATTGACCGCTCACCTCATAGGCGAGGAAATAGCCGCTCTCGATGTCCTGCAAGAGCCTGCCGTTGCGCGAGCCGAGCGTTACCAGGACGAGCAGGACGAGGAGGAAGCCGAGCGCCGCCAGCGCCGGCAGGAGGGCCAGCTTGTGCCAGAACTTCAGGCCGCGGGCCGTCGCGGCTTCCGCCGCCGTGGGAGCTCTCATGGCGCTTCCTCCTGGAGCAACAGGACGCGATCGACGTCGAGCAGGAGGGTGGGGACATCCTCCAGGGGATAGACGCCGAGGATGAACGCGGACCGCTCGCTCGTCACCTCGGCCGGCGGCTGCTTGCCGCTCGGCAGCAGCTTGACGACGTGCCGGGCGGCGTCCACCAGCAGTCCGATCGAGCGCCCGCGCGAGGAGACGACGCAGATGCGGCTGCGGGCATCGAGAGGCGCCGGCGCGTAGCCGAGCCGCACCCGCAGGTCCACCACCGTGAGAATCCGGCCGCGCTGTTGGGTAATGCCGCGCACCGGCGCCGGCGCGTCGGGCAGCCGGGTGATGTCGCTCACCCGCAGCACTTCCTCGACGTTGGCCACGGGAAGGGCATAGACGTCGCCCGCCACCTCCACGGCGACCCAGGTCTCCGGCTTCTCCCGCGGCGCCTCCTGCTCCGCCGCGGAGCGGGCGGCCAGCCGGTCCGCCAGCGCATAGAGGCGCTCGGGACCGGTGAGGACCGTCTCCGGCGTCGCCGCGGGCACGGCGGCGCCGTCATCCCAAGACGCCAGGATCTCCTCCGCGAGCCCGGAGTCGGGCAGCCGCGACGCCTCTTTCATCTCCGGCCGCCGCGTCATGCCGACCTCCCTGTAGCATCCACCAACCCCGCCGCGTCCAGGATGAGCGCCGCCCTGCCGTCGCCGAGAATGGTGGTCGCCGCGACGCCGGGGTGGCGCCCGCCGAGATCGTCGAGGCTCCGCACCACCACCTCCCGGATGCCATGGATGTGATCGACGGCGAGGGCCCGGTAGGCATTGCGGACCTCGAGGACCACCGCGCGGCCGGCGCGGCGGCGCACCGGCGACGTGCCGAAGCAGCGCCCCAGGTCCAGCAGCGGGATGAGGCCGCCGCGCCATGCGAGGAAGAGCTCGCCTTCGACTTCCTGGACTTTCTCGGGTGTCAGCTCGACGCTCTCGATCACGGAGAGGAGCGGCAGCACGTACTCCTCGCCGTCGCTCGCCAGCAGGAGGACGCGGGTGATGGAGACGGCGAGCGGCAGGCGCAGCCGGAACAGTGTGCCCACGCCCTCCTCCGAGAAGACCTCGATGCGTCCGCCGTGCCGGCCGACCGCGTCGCGGACGGCCGCGAGGCCCACCCCGCGTCCCGCGGAGAGATCGGCGCTCGACAGGGTCGAGAAGCCCGGCAGGAAGAGCAGGGACAGCGGATCCTCGCCGGAGGCCAGAGGCGTGCCGCGCCGCGCCGCCTCGGCGGCCACCGCTTCCTTCTGGATCCCGCGTCCGTCGTCGAGGACGTCGATCCTCACCTCGCGCGCATCGGCCTCGGCGGCGAGGCGGATGAGGCCTTCGCCCTTGCCGGCCCGGCGGCGCTCCTCGGGAGTCTCCAGCCCGTGGATGACGGCGTTGCGCACCAGATGCCCCAGGGCCTCGCTCGACAGCTCCAGCAAGGCCTTGTCGAGCGGCGTTTCGCCGCCGCGGGTCTCGAAGCGCGCCGCCTTGCCGGTGCGGGCGCTCTCGTCGTGAACGAGCCTGGCGAGCGAGCGGAACAGCGTGCGCAGCGGCACCATGCGCAGGTCCATGACCCCCTGGCGAAGCCGGCCGAGGGTGCCGGCGAGCAGCTCGCCCGCCCGCTCGACGTCCGCCAGTCCCGGCGGACGCAGACCGGCCGCGCCGAGCTCCGCCCGGTGCCGCGCCAGCGCCTCCTCCAGGTGATTGCGCTGGATCACCACCTCGCCCAGGAGATCGACCAGCGAATCGAGGGCGGAAAAGGCCACGCGCACGCTGGCCTCTCGGCTGGGAGCCCTCTCCAGCGTCTCGCCGCCCGCCGCGGCCTGCTGCATCAGCCGGCGGAAGCGGTCCACGCCGTTCAGCAGCTCGTCGGTTTCCGGCGCCGCCGTGGCGAGGGATTCGGCGCCGTCCTCGAGCTCATGGGCGAGAGACTGGAGCTCCTGGAGCCCGACGATGCCGGAGTTGCCTTTGAGCGTATGGAGCTGCAGCTTGATCTCGGCGATGGCGCCGGCGTCGAACCGGCCCTCCTCCGCGCCCGCCAGCAGCAGATCCTCCAGCCGGCCGAGACGCTCCTGGGCTTCGAGCAGGAAGTCTCCGAGCAGGCCGCTCAAACCCTCGCCCGCGGCGGCGGAGCTCACGGCGTGATCCTGACCACCTTGACGCCCGAGCCGAGAGAAGCGTCCGCCGCGACGTAGCCGACGGCTCCGCGGTGGGCGCGCACGTAGGCGACGATCTCGGCGCTGGACGCTTTCTCCGGCGGCGGCACCTCGCGTCCGGAGAAGATCATCTTCTGCCAGTAGGCTTTGACCGCCGCCGTGCTCTTCTGGTGCACCTGGCGCGAGAAGCTCTCGCGAACCCCGGACCCCTCCGGAAGATCGACGGGCATCACCTCCTCGCCCTGCGGCCAGCGGGGAGTCTTCTTCAAGAAAAAGTTGGAGAGCTCCTCGCCGCTCATCGCCGCGGCCGGATTGGCGGCGTTGACGATCACCACGAACGGCTCGGCGGCGCCGGCGCCACCCACCGCGAGAAGACAGCAGGCCAGCGCCAGCACAGCCGGCAAAAAGAGCCGCTTGCCGCGGGGAGACATCGATCGCTGTGGGTTATGCACAACAGCTCCGGACACGAACCAAGAATCGAGGAAAAAGATGGCGCGAGTATCCATCTTCTCCCCCGGGCACGTCAAGCGCGCTCAGGGACAGGCGAAGGCGTTGGTGTCGATGGTGGCAGCGGCCGCCTGGCCGGCTGGATTCTCGTACTTCTTCACCTTCCCGGTCGCGGTGTCCGTCACCTTGACGATGTAGTGGACGGTGGTGGCACCGGCGGCGAACACCCAGAATTGGCCGTTGTGGGCGCAGGCGTCAGTCACCTTCACCATCACCTCCCAGTCGGCTTGCGTGAAAAACCAGAAAACGCCCGAGTTCGCGGCGGCGCCAGGCACTACCTTGCCGGCTTGCGCGGCGCCGCCGGTATCCCAGGAGGCCTCGACGCGGAAGCGGCCGCGATTGAGGCAGAGATTCGTGGCGGTGGGCGTGCAGACGCTGCTCGCCGCCGGCCGGCTCTCGCCGGCGAGGAAGCGGAAGCCCTCCGCAATCGAGGCATCGGGCCAGGAGCTGTGGCCGTAGCCAGCCTGCACGTCCTCCTCCCAGGGCACGCCGAGCCGGGTCCATTGCGCCTTGAGCTTGGCGTACGCGCCGCCGGTGTAGTTCGGATCGCCGGTGCCGTAGTACATGCGGATCGGCGGCTTGTAGGCGGGATCGGCGAGCGAGCTGACGGCATAGAAGGGAGCCGCGAGGGTGAAGACGGCACTGTACTGCGAGCCGGCGTAGGCGAGCAGGTAGGCGTAGGCCCCTCCCGCCGAATGGCCGGCCACCGCGATGCGGCGGTCGTCCACCGCCACCTTTTCCCGCGCCAGGCGCAAGGTCTCGGCGACGGTGCGCGCGTCGGTTTCCGTTCCCCAGCCGAGGCCGGACGACTTCGGCATCGCCACCACGCATCCGGCCTGGTCGGCGGCGACGCCGACGGAGAACCGGTAACCGGAAGGGTTCGCGCCGGCGCCGTGAAAGAAGAGCACGAGGGGAGGCTGCGAGAACTCGACGCCCTGCGGGACGTAGAGCCAGAAGTACGAGCCGGTCGCGGGAACGTCGATCCGCGACCAGCGGGAGGACAGGGTTTGCGCTCCGGCCATGCCCGGGAGGGCCAGCAGGAGGGGGGCAATGAGGACAACGAGGGTAGAAATCTTCACGGTGTCGCGCTCCGCAGCACTTCCAGGAAGGGCCTCCCCCACGTCTCCATCCGCGCCTCCAGCCTGGCGGTGCAGTCACAGTCGCAGCAGGCCCAGGGCTCCTCGCCGGAGAGATCGCGGCAGCGCTCCCGGCGGTGAGCGTCCTGGACGCGCACGAGCTCGAAATATTCTTCCCAGTAAGGCCGCTCCTCGGCGAGGGGCTCCCAGCAGAAACAGACCTCGACCCAACGGATGGCGCCATCGCCGAGGAGGCGGGCCTGGGCCATGTCGCTCAGGTACTCGTCGCCGGCCACGGAGCCGAGGCCCAGGGTGCCGCTGTCGATGGCCCGTAACAGATCGGCCTCGCGCCCGGGCCGGACGCGCGCCGTCACCAGATACCGCACACCGTCATTCTACCAGCCCGGCGAGATGAGGAAGCCGGTGACCCAGCTCTCCTTCGGCCGCTGGAACGGTTTCGCGTAGTAGAACTCCAGCACGGCAAAGCCTCCCAGCAGCATGCGCGCCGAGATGCCGGCGCTGAACACCGGCACGCGCTCGGTGGTATTCGTCTCGAAGATCAGCTTCGGCGTCTGGCCTTTCGTCCAGGCCGTCCCCGCGTCGACGAAGAAGTTGAGGTCCGTGGGCAGGAAGGGGGCGCGGATCAGGCCGTAGCCCTCGACCCCCAGCAGCGGCACCCGCACCTCGAGGTTCGCCACCGCGATCCGGCTGCCCACCAGACGGTTGATCTCACGGCAGGACTGCGTGTTGCCCGGCTCGGGGGTGCACTCCGAGAGCCCGATGTCGCCCAACTCGTAGCCGCGCACCAGCGTGGGATAGCCGACGTAGAGGGTGGACAGGCGGGGGCTCTCGGCGTCCCGGCCGTAACGGCCGTAGTGGAGGCCCCGCATGGCGAGAGTCACCGGCCGGAAGAAGAAATAGCGCCGGTAGTCCGCGGTCAGCGACTGGAACTCGAGATCGCCGAAGGTCGGCTCGATGCCCAAGCGGTAACGGCGGCCGCGCACCGGCGCCGTAAAGCCGAAGTAGCTGCTGTCGCCGACGAAGGAGAAAGTGCCCTGGTAGAGCTGGAGATCGCTCGGGGCCGGCAGGTCATCAGTGAAGCGGTCCACCACGGTGTTGCCGATGACCGCGACCTGCTCGAGCTCGTTCTTGAAGCCGATGCGGGTGATGCCCGCCGAGGCCTCCAGCCGCTGCGTGGTGGAGAACGGGTATTGCGTGATGAACTCCGCGCGGTCCTCGGTGATCGTCTGGCGGAGCTGCTGCACGATCGTCGCCTCCACCGGGGTGCCGTCGATCTCCACGGTGCCGTTGGTGACCGTGGTGAACGCCGTGATGTAGGGCAGGTGGCTGGCGGCGCCGCCCCATTGCAGGCGGCGGGCGAGGTTCAGGTAATAGCTCTGGAAGCCGAACTCGTTCAAGGCCCCCGACTGCCCCTGCACGGCGAAGCCGATCTCCCGCTGGCCGAGCTCGTCGCTGAAGATCGCCGCTATGTCGCCGCCGACGCCGGTGCCGTACGTGCTGCTGTAGCCGACGCCGATGGCCGGTCCGATCCAGTCGAGCTTGAAGCCGGGATGGTACGGCCGGATCGCCGGCGGCTCGCCCGCCGGCTGCACCGGCAGCGACCGCTCGCGCAGGTACTCGGCGACGAGGCTGCGCGTCTCCGTCTTCTGCGGCGGCAGCAGGGCCGCCCGCGCCTCGGCGGCCTCGTCGCGGGCCGCCACCACCGGCTCGCCGCGCGCCGCCTCGCGACTCAGGGAGTGCACCTCGTACCGGTCGTTGTTGAAGATCGACACCAGGATTTCGCCGGTGCGGTCCGAGACCGACAACGCCGGCGAGAGCCGGGTGATGCCGGCGACACCGGTGGCCGCGCGGGTGACGCGGAACAGCTCGCCGCTGCCGAGCGACAGCCGGTAGAGATCGCTGACGCCGGCGCGGTCGGAGAGGAAGTAGAGGTCTTCGCCGCCGGGGCCGAAGCGCGGGTTGATCTGGGTGGAGCCCGCCATGGGAGCGACCACCTGCCGCGACTGGCCGCTCGCCACGTCCATCACCCAGATGCCGACGTCGCTGTATTGCCGGTTGGCCGGATCGCCGCCGGTCCCGCGGTCGGAGACGTAGGCCAGGCTGCGGCCATCCGGAGACCATTCGGGCTGCAGCTCGGCGTAGGCGTCGTCGGTCACCCGCCGTGAGCGGCCGCTCTCCAGGTCGACCAGGAAGAGGTCCGTCCAACCGCCCACGGAGCCGGAAAGGGCGATGGAGCGGCCGTCCGGCGACCAGGCGGGATTCCACAGCTGCCCGGCCTCGGGGATCCCGATCTTGCGCTCGATGCGGCGGGACTTGACGTTGAGGATCGCCAGCTCGTTGTCCCCCCGGGTCTGCACCACGAGGGCGAACTTCGTGCCGTCGGGCGACCAGGTGCCGGCCGAGTCGAGGAAACGCAGCGAATCGAGGTGCGCATCGGCATCGGCCGAGAACAGCCGGCCTTTGATCTCGCCGGTCCTGGCGTCGGCGAGATAGAGGTCGAAGGTGAACAGGCTGCGCGTCGAGAAGACGGCGAATTGAGTGCCGTCCGGGCTGAGGACGGGCGAGACGTAGGTATCGATCGTCTTCTGTTCTTTCGGCACCAGGACCCGGCCGAGGACGGCGGGCGTCTGCCGGCCCTCGATCACCGGCCCATAGGCCTGGCGGATGGCCGCCTTCCAGTCCTCGGAGAACTGCTCGAGGTCGGAGGCCAGCACCTCCTGCAGCGCGCCTTCGACGCCCACCCGCGTGCCGCGGGCGAACAGCCGGCCGACGACCATGTCCCCCCACCGGCCGCCGACGTAGGCCCAGAAGGCGTGCCCCCAGCGATAGGGGAAGTAGCGCGGATCGCGGGACAGCTTCTCCAGATCGGGCAGCGAGTCGCGGGCCAGGGCGTCGCGCAGGTACATGGCCGTCTGCGGCGCGAAGCGGCCCAGCGAGAGGTACTCGGCCATGCCCTCGATGAACCACAGGGGCAGGTCGACGGGCGCGGAGCGGGCAGCCGCCTCCGGCTGGGCCGTGCGCCGGTCCTGCAGGATGTCGTACTGGAAGACGTGCACCAGCTCGTGGCCGAGGACGTGGTCGGTGTCCTCGAAGTTGCCGGTGAAGGGCAGGACGACACGAGTGCGGAACCCCTCGGTGAAGCCGCCCGTACCCTCGCCGACGAGGCCGCGGGTGACCGTGGTCTGCTGGAAATCCGCCTGATCGGCGTAGAGGATGATGGTCTTCCGCTCGGAGAACTCGCGCCCGAAGATCTGTGACAGGCGCCCGTACCAGCGCTCCGCCATGCGGGCGGCCTCGCGCACCGCGGGCTCCTCCTCCGGGTAGAAATGGATGTCGAAATGCTCCGTCTTGAGCACCTGCCAACGGAAATTCTCGTATGCGACCTTGTTGCGGCCGAAGTATTGGGCGGAGGCGTCACCGGGCAGACACGCCAGAGCAACGAGCGCGAGGACGAGCCGAAGTGCCGTCCGGGAGGGGGGGAGAGGACGGGCCATGGGACCTCCTTTGCCTGATCGGGAGAAGACCGCGCCGGATCGACTGCGGGACTTCACGGCACCGGTGACCTCCCCCGACCGTCCGGCATTCAAAACCGGTGCCTCGGACCTTACTATCTTAGCGCGAACTCCTCGCGTCTCAGGAAGGCCGGGGAGATGAAGGTCCGGAGACGACCGCCGCATCCACCGGGCTCTTCCTTGCGAACAGCCGCTTCGCCGCGAGCCGCGCGTGGTCCAGCTCGGCGAGCGCCCACAGCTTCAAACCCTTGGCGACCATGCGGAACGGCGCGAACTGGAGGTCGAAGAGCGCCTTGACCCGCCGGCCGTCGTTGCGCCTCCCCGCTTCGCCGGCGGCCCGGCGGGCCAGCGCGATCGCTTTGAACCGGCGGTTGTAGATCCGCATCAGGTGATAGCTGAAGAAGGCGGGCTTGGGGCCCAGGACGGGCATCCAGTGAAATTTGCCGAACACGCGGTAGGCCGGAATGACCACGAAGATGTAGTACTGCGCCGTCTCGATGAGGAACGAGGCCGAGAGCAGGTCGTGCTCCCCCATGTAGAAGTACTTGTCCTTGTAGATCGCCTGGAAGAAGCGGTGGTAAGAGCGGATGAAGGTCTCGTTGTGCTCGGCGATACGGGCGGCGACGTCCTCCCCCGCCGTCTGCGCCTTGACGATCTCCACCGTCGCCTCGACGGAGAAGGAGGCGTGGTCCAGCCCCGGCGAATAGTAGGGATCGATAAACGCCGCCGCGTCCCCCATCAGCGCCCAGCCGTCGCCCATGTACTGGCGGGTGAAATAGGCCAGGTTGGAGTAGGTCCGCAGGTCGTCCGCCTTCATCCGAGCGCCCGCCAGCAGCTCGGCCGCCGGGGGAATGGCGTGCAGAAACCGCAGGTACTCGCTCGCCAGATTCTCGCCCCGGTCGAGATGGACCAGACGCATGTCGAAGACGATGCCGACGCTGGTCTCGCCGTTGCCCAGGGGGATGAACCAGACCCAGTAGCCGAAACCCAGGTAGTGGTTGGTGGCCAGCCGGCGGGAGGAGACGTTGCCGCTGGAGAAGGAAAGCGGACCGCGGGCGGCCACGTCGTCGAGGTGGCGCACGCCCTCCCAGCGGCACCAGATGGCCGCCGTGGGATGCTCGTGGTTGCGCTCGATCAGCCCCAGCCGCTTGCCGAGGAAGGTGGCGCGGCCCGTGGCGTCGAGCACCCAACGGCAGCCGATGGTCTCCGTCTCTCCGTTCCGTTCGAAGGTGACGCGGTGGTCGAAAGTCCCCAGCTCGACCTCCCGCACCCGCGCCGGCCGCAAGAGCTCGGTGCCCTCGGCCACCGCGGTCGCCAGCAGGTGCTCGTCGAGAGTGTCGCGGCGGAGCTGGAAGGAAGGAACGGTGCTGCGCTGGAAGGCGCCGGCCTCGCTCGCCTCGGCATGGCACCCCACCTTCTCGTTGTGGAACCAGTAGCGAAACCCCTCCTTGGGCAGATGCTCGTTCTCGAGATGCTGCCACATCGCCAGCCGCCGGGTGAGGAACATCCCCGACATCTCGGTCGTCGCCTCCCCCACCTTGGCGTCGAAGGCCACGGCCCGCTCGACGATCAGGACGGAGAGGTCCGGCCGGTCCCGCCGCAGCAGGATGGCCGCCGAGGCGCCGCTGAAGGCGCCGCCGAGGATGACGATGTCGTACGTCTTCATGGGGTGGAGTTTAACAGTTGTAGAGCGCCTCGGTTTTCACCGTCCCCTACTCCCGCGGGATCGGCGCCGCGCGTTCCCGCTTGCGCTGGCTGCGGCGGCGCTTCTGCTCCAGCCGTCGCGCCCTGGCGGCCCGCGACGGCCGGGTCTTCTTGCGCGGCGCCTCCTCGCGCAGGCTCTCCCGCAGCAGCTCGGCGAAGCGTTCGACGGCCGCCTCGCGGTTCGCCGCCTGGGTGCGATGCTTCTGGGCCGTGACCTGGAGGACGCCGTCCTTGGTGATGCGCGTCGCCAGGCGCTGCCGCAGCCGGTCCTTCTGCTCCGCGGAGAGGCTCGGCGAGCCGGCGAGATCGAAGCGCAGCGTCACCCGCGTCTCCAGCTTGTTGACGTTCTGTCCCCCGGGGCCGCCGCTGCGGGAGGTGAGGAAGGAAACCTCCTCGTCGGCAATGTCGAGACCTTCGGTGATCGGGATCATGTATTCAACTTTGAGGATAAGATTCAGGGCGTCACGGAAGGAGACTCCATCATGCACCGGCATCTTCTCCGATTTCTCGGCACCGCGCTCCTCCTGCTGATCTCCCTCCCCTCCTCCTCGGCCCTCCTCTCCGATCCCGAGCTCGCCAAGGCTCCCTTCACCACCTCCGGCCCCGTGCAAGGCGTGAGCCTCGAAGTGATCGCGGGCAACCTGGGATCGCTGACCGGCGTCACCCACGCGGGCGACGGCCGGCTGTTCCTCACGCTGCGCGACGGCCGCATCATGATCTTCGAGAACGGAGCGCTGCGCCCGCAGCCGTTCCTGGACATCCGCGGCCAGACCACGACCGACGGCGAGCGCGGTTTGCTCTCGACGGCGTTCCACCCCCGTTACGCCGAGACCGGCTTCTTCTTCATCAACTATACGAACAACTCGGGCGACACCGTCATCGCCCGCTATCACGTGTCGGGCGATCCCAACCGCGTCGATACGGCGAGCGCGCGGACGCTGCTTGTCATCGGTCAGCCTTTTTCGAATCACAACGGCGGCCAGGTCCAGTTCGGGCCGGACGGCTTCCTCTACATCGGCATGGGAGACGGCGGCGCGGCCTTCGATCCGGACTGCCGGGCGCAGAAGGGGAACGACCTCCTGGGCAAGATGCTGCGCATCGACGTCGATCAGAACGTCGATTCACCGCCCTTCTATGGCATCCCGGCCTCCAATCCCTTCCGCGGGCCGGGCGATCCACGGGACGAGGTGTGGGCGAGCGGCTTCCGCAATCCCTGGCGCTTCACCTTCGACCGGCAGACCGGCGACCTGTGGATCGGCGACGTGGGCCAGGGCCAGCGCGAGGAGATCGACTTTCAGCCGGCCGCCTCGCAGGGCGGCGAGAACTATGGCTGGAAGGTGATGGAGGGCACTCTCTGCTCCTCGAGCGACGCCTGCCCGGCCGGGACGCCGGCGTGCAACTCCTCGGCCTTTACGCCGCCGGTGCTCGAGTACGGCCACAGTCCCGGCTGCTCGGTGACGGGAGGTTTCGTCTACCGCGGCGCGTTGGCGCAGCTCCGCGGCGCCTACGTGTTCGGCGACTTCTGCAGCGGCGAGATCTGGGCCGCCTTCCGGCAGGGCCAGGGCTTCACCGTGCGCATCTTCGCCGGACGGGCCTCGGGGCTCACGTCCTTTGGGGAAGACTCGTCCGGCGAGCTCTACGCCGTGACGATCAACGGTCAGCTCTTCCGCTTCTCCGGCGAGTCGGCTCCCGCGCGGGCGGAGACCGTCGGGCTCTTCGACCCGGTAGCCTCCAAGTTCCAGTTCAAGAGCGCCAACACCGCCGCGGCCAAGGTCACCATCATCCGCTTCGGCCCACGCCGCAGCGGCTGGGTGCCGCTCGCCGGCGACTGGGACGGCGACGGCCGGACGACGGTGGGCTTCTACGATCCGACGACGGCCATCTTCCGGCTCAAGAACTCCACGCCCGGAGGCGCCTCGGACGTCATCTTTCAGGTGGACGCCCCCTCCGCCAACGTCACTCCGGTGGCCGGCGACTGGAACGGCGACGGCCGGGACACCGTCGGCCTCTACGACCGGAATACCGGCACCTTCCATCTCAAGAACGCCAACGACGGCTCCGGCTTCGATCTCGACCTCGAGGCCGGTTCGGCAGGAGCGCCTCTGGTCCCCATCGCGGGCGACTGGGACGGCAACGGCGCGGACACCGTCGGCCTCTTCGATCCCGCCGAGTCGGTCTTCGTGCTCGTCAGCTCCTTCACGGGCGGCGGCGGACCGGACGTGCAGGTCCAGTTCGGACCGCGCGGCCGGGGCTCGCTGCCGGTGGCGGGAGACTGGGACGGCGACGGCCGGGACGGCATCGGCGTCTACGATCCGGCCGCCGCCGTCTTCCGCCTGAAGAACGTGCTCGCCGCGGGGAGCCCCGACGCCGTGTTCCGCTTCGGACCCCGGCGCGGCGGCTGGAAGCCCCTGGCCGGCTCCTGGTGAGATCCTTTAGGGGCGGCCCTATGTGGCCGCCCTGTTCTTCTTCGTTTCCGGCACGCAAGCTGCAGTGAAACAGCGGCGTGCGAGAGTGGAGCCGTTTACCGTGCATCCTGATGCTCCTCGGCCTGGCATTTTCAGGCTGCGGGGGCGGTAACGCCGACACCACCCACCCGGTGCCCGGCACGCCGCATCCGCGCGAGCCGGGCTCGGGAGGCGCCGTCCGCGCCGAGATGAAGGGCGTCAACCTGCGCATCGATCCATGGACGGTGATGGAGGTGCGCTGGCTGCACGGCGAGCTGGTGCCGACCGACGAGAACAAGCCGCCCTGGTTCGACGAGCCGAGCACCTTCAAGGTCAAGATCGACGCCGGCGAGGTCGCGCTCTCTCCGGAGAGCATGAGCGCGCTGATGAACAACTACGTCTTCAACTATCCCAACGCGCCGATCAGCGACGTCAAGATCGAGATCCACGACGGCAAGCTCCGCCAGTCCGCCACCCTGAACAGGAAGGTCAAGATCCACACCACAATCGAAGGCGATCTGTCGGTGACTCCGGAGGGGGACATCCGCCTGCATCCCACGTCTATCAAGGCCGGGGATCTGCCGGTGAAAGGCCTGCTCGACCTTCTGGACATCGAGCTCTCGGAGATGATCAAACCCATCGAAGCGCGTGGCGTGCGGGTCGTCGAGAACGACTTGATCCTCGATCCCGAGCGGGTGACGCCTCCCCCCAAGATCGTCGGCCGGGTGACCGCGGTGCGCATCGAGGGGAATCGCATCGTCCAGGTCTTCGGCGGCGGCGCGGACAAGGGATCTCTGAAGCCGCCCGTCAAGGCGGATCACTACATGTTCTACCGCGGCGGCGAGCTGAGCTTCGGCAAGATGACGATGCACAGCGCCGATCTCCAGATCGTCGACGCGGACCCGAAGGATCCCTTCAATTTCTTCCTTACCAAGTACAACCAGCAACTGGTGGCCGGCTACTCGCGCAGCATGCCCGACAAGGGGCTGGTGGTCTTCATGCCCGATTTCGAGCAGTCCGGCGGCGAGAAGCTGGCGGCGCGCTAAAATCCCCAGATCTTTTGAGGAGATCCCATGCGCCGACTGATCGCCTGGCTGCCCGTGCTCTGTCTGCTGTTCGCCTATCCCGGTGACACCCGCGCCGAGGAGGCGAAGACGTACGACCTCATCCTGCGGGGCGGCACGATCTACGACGGCTCGGGCGGCAAGCCGTTCGTGGGCGATGTGGCCATCAACGGTGATCGCATCGCCGCCGTCGGCTCTCTGGGCAGCGCCAAGGGCAAGGCGGAGATCGGCGTCAAGGGCCTCGCCGTTTCGCCGGGCTTCGTCAACATGCTGAGCTGGGCCACGGAGTCGCTGCTCGTGGATGGCCGCGCCCAGAGCGACATCCGCCAGGGCGTCACCCTGGAGGTCATGGGCGAGGGCGGCTCCATGGGCCCCCTCAACGAGACCATGAAGAAGGAGGCCGTCGAGCAGCAGGCGGACATCAAGTACGACGTCACCTGGACCACCCTCGGCGAGTATCTCGACCAGGTCGCGGCGCGCGGCATCGCGCCCAACGTCGCCTCGTTCGTCGGCGCCACGACGGTGCGCGTCCACGAGGTGGGCTACGCCAACCGGCCGCCCGCGCCCGAGGAGCTGGCGCGCATGCGCAAGCTCGTCGATCAGGCCATGGAAGAGGGAGCGCTGGGCGTGGGCTCCTCGCTCATCTACGCTCCCGCCTTCTACGCCGACACGGATGAGCTGGTGGCCCTCTGCGAGGAAGCCGCGAAGCACGGCGGCATGTACATCTCCCACATGCGCAGCGAAGGCAACCGCCTGCTCGAAGCGATCGACGAGTTGATCGAGATCTCCCGCCGCGCCAAGCTGCCGGCAGAGATCTACCACCTGAAGGCCGCCGGCAAGCAGAACTGGGGCAAGCTCGACGCCGCCATCAAGAAGATCGAGGAAGCCCGCGCCGCCGGCCTCCAGATCACCGCCGACATGTACACCTACACCGCGGGCGCCACGGGCCTCGATGCCTCCATGCCGCCCTGGGTGCAGGAAGGCGGCCTCGAAAGATGGATCGCCAACATGAAGGACCCGGCAACGCGCGCCAAGGTCAAGAAGGAGATGGAGACGCCGACCGACGCCTGGGAAAACTTCTTCGTCGCCGCCGGGCCGGAGAAAATCCTCCTCGTCGCCTTCAAGAACGACAAGCTGAAACCGTTGACGGGCAAGACCCTCGCCGAGGTCGCCAAGATGCGCGGCACCTCGCCGGCCGAGACGGCGATGGACCTGGTGATCGAGGACGACAGCCGCGTGGGCACCGTCTACTTCCTGATGTCCGAGGACAACGTCCGCCGCCAGATCGCCCTGCCCTTCCTGAGCTTCGGCTCCGACGCCGAGGCTCCCGCCACGGAAGGCGTCTTCCTGAAGTCCAACCCGCATCCGCGGGCCTACGGCAATTTCGCCCGGCTGCTCGGCAAGTACGTGCGCGACGAGAAGGTGATCCCGCTGGAGGAGGCGATCCGCAAGCTGACCTCCCTGCCCAGCGGCAACCTCAAGATCCGCGACCGCGGGCTGCTCAAGGAAGGCTACTTCGCCGACCTCGCGATCTTCGACGCCGCGAAGATCCAGGACCATTCTACCTTCGACAAGCCGCATCAATACGCGACGGGCATGCGGCACGTCTTCGTCAACGGCGTCCAGGTGCTCAAGGACGGCGAGCCCACAGGGGCGGCAGCCGGGCGGGTGGTGCGGGGGCCGGGGTGGACAGGGTGGAAGAAGGAGAAGACGCGATAGAATCGTTCTGATGTCAGTATCAGGAGAACGGTGATGGCCACCGCAACCGTCGAGAAGACTCGCCGCTGGACCCGGGAGGAATATGAGCGCCTCGTCGACCAGGGCTTCTTTGATCCTGAAGAGAGACTCGAGTTGGTGGATGGGGTCATCTTCGAGATGAGCCCACAGAACCGGCGTCACGCGTTGGGAGTTCTGAAGATCCACAGCGCCCTATCGCCGCTTTTTTCGGAGGGCTTCCATTTCCAGATCCAGATGCCCATGGCGCTAGGCCCCGATTCGGAACCGGAGCCAGATCTGGCGGTGATTCCCGGGAAACCCGATGACTATCCCGAGGCTCATCCTTCCACAGCCGTTCTCGTCGTCGAGGTCGCAGACAGCTCCCTCCTCCGTGACCGCAACAAGGCGAGCCTCTACGCCCGCATGGGGATTCCTGAATACTGGCTGGAAAATCTCGTGAATAGATGTCTTGAGGTCTACCGGGAGCCCAAGGATGGTGTCTATACGTCGCGGACTGTTCTTCGCGCCGGAGATAGCGTCTCCCCGCTGGTTCGTCCCGAAGCGATGATCCCTGTCAAGAGTCTGCTGCCTCGGAAATAGCCTGGGTGTGGTAGCCCGATCTCTTGCGGCTTGCCTCCTTCTTTCGTGAGACCCACGGGCCTACGGCGAGACCTCATGGCCACGGCGCGCATTGGGAGAACCCCGCGATCCGACCTCTTGATCCTGCTGCGTGCTGAAGGGGTAACGGCGCAGGATCTCGGACTCCTGTCGCCGGACCTCGTAGTCGCGTCGCCCAACCTCAGAGTCCCGTCACCCGACCTCGGAGTCGCATCACCCAACCTCGAGGCCGCGTCGCTCGACCTTGGAGTCCTGTCGCCCAACCTCGAAGTCCCGTCACCAGACCCGCGAGCTGCCTGTCGTGACCTCTCGGTCTGGCGCGCGACCCGCAGGTCCGGCGGGCCGGATCCGGCGGTCGCGGTTCGTGACCTCCGGGTCCTGGCCGGCGACGAGCGGGGCACGGGGGGCGCACCGCAGGTCCGGCACCGTGACTCCGAGGTCGGGTGTCAGCCCGCGGAGGTCGCGTCAGGCAGCTCGCAGGTCCGGTGACGGGACTCTGAGGTCGGGTGACGGGACTCCGAGGTCGGACGACGGAACTCCAAGGTCGGACGACGGAACTCCAAGGTCGGACGACGCGATTTCTCGGTCACGGGACGGCCGTCGCTTGGCATCTGCGCTGTGGCCTCACCCCTCCTCCCACCGCCGAAACGCCAGCACCACGTTCAACCCGCCGAAGGCGAAGGAGTTGGAGAGCGCGTTGCGGACCTCCGCCCGCCGCGCTTCGTTGGGCACCACGTCGAGATCGCACTCCGGGTCGGGCTCGTTGAAACCGATCGTCGGCGGCAGCAGGCCGTCGCGCAGCGCCAGCACCGTGGCCACGCATTCGATGGCGCCCGCGGCTCCCAAGGTGTGGCCGTGCATCGACTTGGTGGAGCTCACCGCCAGCCGGCCGGCGTGATCGCCGAAGACCTCTCGGACGGCGCGCGTCTCCATCGGATCGTTCGCCACGGTGCCGGTGCCGTGGGCGTTGATGTAGTCCACGTCCTCAGGTCTCAGGCCGGCGTCTTCGAGACAGGCGGTCAGGGCCCGTGCCGCGCCTTCGGCCAGCGGCAGGGTGATGTGGTGCGCGTCCGAGGACATGCCGCAGCCGGTGATCTCGGCGAGGATGGGTGCTCCCCGCTCTTCGGCCCGCTTGAGCGTCTCCAGGACCAGCGCCGCGCCGCCTTCGCCGAGCACCAGGCCCTGGCGGTCCTTGGAGAACGGCCGGCAGACCTCCGGCGCTACCACGCGCAGCGCCTCCCAGGCCTTGAGGTTCGCCCAGGTGAACGGCGTCTCGCTGCCCCCTGCGATCGCCGCGTCGGCCATACCCTGGCGCACCATCCAGAAGGCCAGACCCACGGCGTGGGCTGAGGAGGAGCAGGCGGTGGAGACGGTGAAGCAGGGACCGCTGATCCCCAGCTCCATGGAGATATGGCTCGCGCCGGCGTTGGCCATGGCGCGCGGGATGGTGAGCGGCTCGATGCGCGGCCGCCCTTCATGGAAGAGGTCCCAGTAGGCCTTCTCCTCCGTCAACTGGCCGCCCAGGCAGGAGCCCGTCACCACGGCGGTGCGACCGCGCAGCCCGTCGTCCCATTCGATGCCGGAGGAGCGCACGGCCTCGCGCGTGGCGACGATCAGCAGTTGCGCGAAGCGGTCGAGGAGCTCGCAGCTCTTGCGGTCGAAAAGCTGGTCGGCTTCGAAGCCGCGCACCTGCGCGCCGGTCTTGAAGCGGAGCTGGGCGGTGTCGAACCCCTCGATCGGACCGACGCCGGAGCGGCCTCCGGTAAGCGCGCCCCAGAATTCGTCTACCGAGTGACCCAGCGCCGAGACGGCGCCGAGGCCCGTGACGACGACGCGCCGCATCAGGCGGGAGCGCCTTCCACCAAGGGCCGCAGCTTCTCCACCGCCATGCGGATGCTCGTGATCTCCTGGGCGACGGCGTCCGGGATGCTGATCGAGAAGCTGTCCTCCAGCGCGAAGACGATGTTGATGCCATCGAGCGAGTCGAAGCCGAGCTCCTCGAACGTGGTGTCGAGCCCGATCGCCGAAGCGAGCCGGCCTCCCTTCTCGGCGATGATCGCGATCACCCGGCGGGCCAGGGGATCGAGATCGGAATTGGCAGTCGCGGTCTCTAGCATCGTGGTTTCTTCCCTCATATCGGCCGTTCCTTGCAAGGTCGGCGCCTTGTTTCGCGCTACGGCCGTGCCGGCAGACCGCTCACCGTGCGCGCCGTGAGGCCCCTCTCCCCCTTCACCTCCACCTCGATCTTCCTCCACCCCTCCAACGACGCCGTCTCCTTGGGATAGAAACCCACAGTGTACTGGCTGCGCAGCTCCGAGAGGATCTGCCGGTAGACGCCGGTCAGGTCCTGCTGCGCCTGGATGAAGTAGACCTGCCCTCCCCCGGCCTCGGCGAGCTTCCTGAACTTGACCGCGGAGGGCTCGCTGAGGAAGCCGCCGTCCTCGCCCCGCTCCGCCCGCGGATTGGCGACGATGAGGTAGATGGGGATGCCGCTCTCGCGGGCGGCGGCGAGGCAGCCCGAGAAGGAGAAGCGCTCCCCCTCGTCGATGCCGTCCGAGTAGACGACGAGCGCCTTGCGGCCGGAGATGCCGCGGAGCTGCGCCAACGAGAAGCCGACCGCGTCCCACAGCGCGGTGCCGCCGTCCGCCGTGAGGGCGCGCAGCGCGAAGGTGACGGCGCCGAGATCGCGCGTCACCCCCTTGACCAGCCGCGGCTGGGTGTCGAAGTCGATGAGCATCGCGCGGTCGCGGCTGGTGAGGCCGTCGCCGAGCAGCGCGGCCACCGCCGTGCGCACGTCCGGCAGCTTGAGGAACATGCTCGCCGAGGAATCGATGGCGAGCGCCAGCGTCAACGGCAGCTCGCCGGCGTTCTCGAAGGCGGCGATCTCCTGCTCGCGGCCGTCCTGGCGCACCCGGAAGGCCTCCTTCGGCAGCCCGGGCACCGGCCGGCCGGAAGAGTCCGTCACCACCACGGCGAGCTCGATCAGCCGCACGTCGATGCGGTCCGCGATGTCCGACGCGTTCAAGGCTACGGCGTCCTCGGCCGTGGAGCCGTCGTCCAGGCGGGCGGCGACCCGCAGGTAGCCGACCGGCTGGCCGCGCGGCACCGTCACCCGGTGGCGGAAAGGCGGCGTGTAGACGGTGCCCGCCAGCTCGTCGTTCCAGAAGAACTCGACGCGCTCGACGCGCTTGCCGGCGGGCGGGCGCACGTCCGCCTCCACCTCCACCGGACCGGCTCCCTTCCTTACCGCCGGCTCGACGATGCGCACCTGGAAGCCCTCGTCCGGATCGTTGATGCGCACCGCGTCGCGCGCCAGCTCCTTGCCGTCCGCGTCGTAAGCCACGGCCTGCAGCACCTGGGGCTTGATGCGGCGCCCGAGATCCACCTCGGCCTCGCAGGGGAGCTGCTCGCAGGCTCCGGCGTGCCGTTCGCCGAGCCTCACCTCGACGCGGGCGATGCGCTCGCCGCCGCCGTTGACCCGCAGGCGGACTTTGCCGGCGAGGGCGTTGCCGGGCGGCGGCACGAGCCGCAAGGCGGGCCGGCTGACGGAGATCGCGTCCGCCGCCGCCGGCGCCGCGAGCGTCACCACCTGGCCGCCCCAAGGCTCGCCGCCGAGCGGCTCGACGATCACCGCCACCTCTTCCTCCTCGTCCGCCATCGGGACGGACACGCGGTAGACCCCGGCCTCGGCGCCAGCGAGGTCGGCCGCGGTGAGGACGCGGTGCGAGGCCGTGCCGTGCGGGCCGGCGATGGTCAGGCGGACGGGATTCGGAACGTCCGGAGATTCCAGGCGGAGATCCAGCATGCCGGCCTCGATGCGCGCCGAGATCTCGAGACCGCCGCCGTCCTCCTCGCCATCGAGCAGCCGGCGGGCCCGCGCCACGGCGACCCCTTCGGGAATGCCGGCGACGTCCCAGCGGCGTGCTCGTACGGTGAGATCGGAGCGCTGCGTCCGCACCTCGACGGCGTGCGCATGGCCGTCGACTTGCCGCGGCGCCTCATAGCGCAGAGAGAACCGCGAGCGCAGGCGGGCGAGAGCGGGGGCCAGATTCTGCGCCTGCGAGACCACTTCCCCGCCCGTGGACTCCGCCAGCCAGAGCAGAGGCTCGCCGGGCGACAGCAGCGCGGGGAGCGACGGCTGAATCTCGGTGGGAGCCTCCGGCTTCTTGCGGCCCAGGGTGATCGTGCCGCCGATCGGCACCTGGGGCGTGGGACGGTTGCGGAAGCGCCGCAGGTCCGGCAGGCCTTCATCGCCCACGGGCAGCGGCAGCGCCGTCCAGCCCAGCGCCGCGGCCGTGCGCGCGGTTTCCAGCGCCACCTTCTCCAAGGCACCTTCAGTGGACTCCAACCCGTAGAATTTCGCCGGATCGGTGTCGAAGCCGTCGCTCACCAGCAGCAGGGCGCGCGGTCCGCCGCCCTCCTGGGCCACCAGCCACTCGGCCAGCGCGTCCTGCTGGCGGCGCACCAGCCGCGCCTCCTCCTCGGCGGCTCCCTCGGCGCGGTCCGCCAGGTCCTCTCCCTCCTCTCCCTTGGCGTCGCGGAAGCGCTGGCGCAGGACGCGCACGTCGTCGCGCCCCTCGCCGGAGAGCCACAGCTTGGAGAGGGCCTCGTCGATCGCCTGCACGTTGCGGCTGGCCGGCAGCACCACCCGCGGCTGGGGCTCGGCCACGATCACCTCGACGGTGCCCAAAGCCGCCAGCTCCCGCGCCCGCTCGGCGAGCGAGCCGGCGGCGGCGCGCAAGGTCCGCGAGCTGCTGAGCACGCGGTCCACGTAGATGGCGATCCGCCACGGCCGGGCAAGCGGCGCGAGCTCGGAGACCGGGCGCGGCTCGCCGTCCTCGACCACCGTGAGGTCCCCGGCCTGCACGACGCGGGGAACCTCCCCCTTGGGATCGAGGATCTGGACGGCGAGCTCGACGCGAGCCGGCGGCGGCGCTTGGACCGCGGCCGGCGGTGGGGCCGCGGGAGGGCTCTGCGCGGCGAGGAGGACGGCGAGGACGAGGGCCGGTACGTCGAGCACGGCCCTATTCTACGGTCTGCGCCGGCAAAGCCGCCGCCGGCACCGGCTCCGACCGCAGATCCGATACCATCGTCAGCAGCTCCTTGAGGAACGGCCGCAGCAGCGGGAACTGGAAGAGCGAGATCAGCCGCAGGACCAGCTTCACCGAGCGCTCCATCACGCGGTAGCTCTTGGCGCACCCCGGCGAGCTGTCGTGAATCCAGTAGAGGATGACGCCGGCCTGGTAGAGCCACAGGATATTGGGCAGCTCGGCGACCAGCTCGGGCGTCAGGCGGGTGTCCGAACCGTTGACCACTTCGGCGAAGATCTCCGTGGCCTGGCGGCGCACCGGCAGCGACTCGGCGCTGAAGGGATTGAGCGGGCTGAGCGGATTCGCCGCCGTCTTGAAGAGCACGCCCGCGAACTGGTGGTACGGTGCGATGGTGTCGAGCTTGGTCCGCATCACCCCCAGCAGGCGCTCGCGCAGGCCGCGCTCGCGGTCGAGCACCTCGCGGCTGGCGGCCACGTGCTCCTCATGCGTGCGGGCGTAGAACGCCTGGATCAGGTGCTCCTTGGACTTGAAGTAATAGTAGGCGTTCCCCACCGCGACCCCCGCCGCCTCGGCGATGGCCCGCATGGTGGTCTCCTCGTAGCCACGCTCGCGGAAGAGGTCGAGCGCGGTTTCGAGGATGTGGGCGCGGGTGCCCTCCCCCTTGCTTCTCTTCTTCGGCTCCACCGTGGCAGCGAGGTCTTCCATGCAGTCTCCTGGAGAGGAGCGCGCTTGATTTGAACGCGTTCAAAGAGAGGATACCCGTCCTGACACGGATGTCAAGGAGTTTTGAACGCGTTCAGTTTGCCCGTTCCGAGAGGGGAATCCACCGCCGTCCCCGCTCGCCCACATACTCCGACTGCGGCCGGATGAGCCGGCCCGTGGCGAGTTGCTCGAGGCAGTGCGCGGTCCAGCCCGCGACGCGGCCGATCGCGAAAGTAGGCGTGAACAGCCCGGTGGGCAGGTCGAGGCCGTGCAGCAGGAGGGCGGTGTAGAACTCGACGTTGGTGTCGAGCCGGCGGTCGGGCTTGCGCTCGCGCAGCAGCCGCAGGGCGGTGGCTTCCACGGAGCGGGCGAGGTCGTAGAGCCGCCGGTCCCCGCCCTCCTGATAGAAGCGCTCCGCCGCCTGGCCCAGGACGTCCGCTCGCGGATCGCGCACGCGGTAGACGCGGTGGCCGAAGCCCATCAGGCGCTCGCCGCGCTCCAGCTTCTCGCGCAGCACCGCCTCCGCCCGCTCCGGCGTGCCGATCTCGAAGACCATGTCCAGGGCCGGTCCCGGCGCGCCGCCGTGGAGAGGCCCTTTCAGCGCCCCCACCGCGCCGGTCACCGCCGAGATCAGGTCGGAATGGGTCGAGATGATCACCCGGGCGGTGAAGGTGGAGGCGTTGAGGCCGTGATCGGAGACGGTGTTGAGATAGGTCTCGAGTCCCCGCGCCCGCTCCGGCGCCGGCTCTTCGCCGGTGAGGAGATGGAGAAAGCTCGCCGCGTGGCCGAGATCCTCCCGCGGCTCGACGGGCGGGGCGCCCTGGAGGAAACGCCAATAGGCGGCGGCAATGGTGGGGAACGCGGCGACGAGCGTCACCGCGTCCTCTCGCGGCTCCCCTTCGGCGCCCGTCGACACGCTGAGCGCCGCCGCCCCCATGCGCAGGGCGTCCATCACCGGCAGGCGGCGGTCCGCCGCGGCGCGCAGCAGGTCGACGACCGCACCCGGCAACTCCCGCCGGGAAGCGAGGCGGCGCCGCAGCTCCGCCAGCTCGCCGGCGCCCGGCAGCTCGCCGGTCCACAGGAGATGGACCATCTCTTCGAAGCTGGCCCGCGGCGCGATCTCCTCCACCGGAAAGCCGGCGAGAAGCAGCTCGCCCGCCTCCCCATCCACGCTGCTCAAGCGGGTCGTGGCCGCCACGACCCCTTCCAGACCCCGGTTGTCCACAGCGCTCATCGCACCTCTTCCTTTCTGTCCCCCGCGCCGCCATCTTATAGGGTCTTGAAGGACTGGCGCCCCCGGGGAAAGCCCCGGGGGCGCCGAAGGAGGGCGACGAGCGGCTCAGTCGTCGCCCACGTTCAGCGACCAGGCGCCGCGGCCGAGGGTGCCGGCCACCAGCACGTGGTGCACTGCGTCGTAGTGCAGGTCCAGGATCGGCACGTTCGGCATGTCCGTCCCGAGGCGCGACCAGACGTCGAACCCGTCGGCCTCGTACGACACGTAGATGCCGTTGAACGTGCTCACCACCAGCGCGTCGTTGCTGCTGCGCGGGACGTAGGCGATGGCGCGCAGGGCGATCGGCGCGAAGGATTGGATGTTGCCCGAGACGTCGGTCCAGGTCAGGCCGCCGTCGAGGGTCTGGAAGACCTGGGTGAGGTTGGTGAGGTAGAACGCGTTGGCGTTGTTCGGGTCGATGACGGTGTCGCGCACCGTCCGGCCCGTGCCGGTGCCGGGGTAGGTGGCGTTCTGCGTCAGCGGCGCCGGGTGCGCGGCCGTGCGGATGAAGACGCGGTCGCCGGAGCCCACGACCAGCAGGTCGGGGTTGCCGACCCCGCCGTAGGAAACCGGCTCGATGCCGCTGCCGTTGATCACCACGGTCGAGATGCGCCGGATCGTGTCCCCCTGGTCGAGGGTCTCGTAGGTGCCGTTGGCACAGCCGAAGATCAGGCGGGTCGGTTGGATGGCGTTGATCTCGACCGGGGTCACGAACTGGCCCGAGCACGGCGGTGCGCCGTCGAGCGGGGCGAGGTTCGGGAAGACGAACCCCAGCAGATCGTTGGCGTGGTTCCAGAACGTGCGGACGAACGCCTGCAGCCCCTGGGCGCTGTCGTAACGAATCGACTGACCGGGCGCGAGGGTCTGGTTGTCGACCGCGGTGTCGCCGCCGTCACCGGAGAGCAGCACGAACCACTCCGGCTTGTTCTTCTTGTCCTGGTGCGGGTCGTCGTTGTCCTGCGTGCCGACGAAGGCGATCTGGGCCAGGGTGTCGTAGGAGTTGTCGTGCACCTCCGTCACCTGCAGGTCGCCGACGATCGAGAACCAGTTGCCGGCCGCGTTGCCGGGGCTGGTGCGCCTCCAGACGCCGCCGTCGTCGGTCTCGACGAGGTTCCCCGCCGCGTCGAAGGTCATCTCCCGCGAGTCCGCGTGCGGCGAGCTGTTCGAGGCCGTGCCGATGTGGGTGAGCGGCGTGCACTGGCTCCCCGGGGCCAGCGACGCGTCGCAGCGGAACAGCCGTCCGGAGAAGTTCTGGGCGCCGATGCTGTTGGGGAAGAACCCCGGCAGGCCCTCCTCGCCGGCGAATGGCTGCCGGTCGCCGCCGATGTAGAGCACGTTGTGGTTCACCGGGTCCGCCGCCATCGACAGGTGGATCGAGCCCTGCGCGCCGGGATGGATGCCGACGTTGTTGGGGCCGGTCATCGGACGGTCCATGGCGGTCCAGGTCGTGCCGCCGTCGCCGGAGCGGAAGAGCCCCGACAGGCGTCCGGCGTTGACGAACGCGGCGTAGATGTTGTTGTTTTTGCCGACCACGAACTCGACGTTGCTCGTCGCGTTCGCCCCGGTGTTGATCAAGAGCGCGTCCATTGCCGCGTTGCTCACCTTCGTCCAGGTGGCCCCGGTGTTGGTGCTGCGGTAGACGCCGTTCGGCGCGCCGAAGATGACGCTGGTGAAGAGGCGTGCCGGGTTCGCGGCATCGCCCGCCAGGTCATGCGTGACGCCGCCGGGAAGGCCGGTCCCCACGCCGCCGCTGATCTGGGTGAAGGTGGTGCCGCCGTCGGTGCTGCGCCAGATGCCGATATTGCCGAAGGTGAAGGCGTCCGCGGTGTCGACGGAGATGACGATGGTGTTGCCGCGCGGGGCCACCCCGGAGATGTCCTTGCCCAGCAGGATGCCGCTGCCGGTGACGTTCGTCCAGGTGCTACCCGCATTCGTGGTCTTGTACAGCCCGACCCGGTTGCCGCCCAGGCGGCCGAACGAGCTGTATTTGCCGACGCCGGCCCACAGCGTGCCATATGTCGCATCGGTGGGATCGAGCTCCATCGCGCCGATCGCGGAGGTGGCCTGCGAGTCGGTGAGCGGCAGCCAGTTCGGGGTGGGTGATTGAGCGTTTGTCGTCTTCCAGACGCCGCCGTTGACGGAGCCGATGTAGAGGATCTGGGGATCGGTGGGATGCGCGACGACGGTGTGGATGGCTCCCACGATCGAATTGTTCGGGGAAGCGTTCTCGGACTGGCCGTCCACCGCCGGGCCGGGGCCCTGCGGGTTCCACTTCTTGCCCGGGTCGATCGGGGGTTGGCCGTAGGCGGCGATGGGCAGCGCCAGCGCCACCGTGACAGCGAAGAGAGCGCACAGCCCGGTGGCCACGCGCAGGTGTCCACACGGGAACTTGAAGCTCCAGCTGCTTCTCAGCATGTGCCGTGTCCTTTCTATGCATGATGCCCACACGGGCATCGTCCGTCGAAAGGCAACGGCGACTGTCGAACGCGGCGCGACGCTGGCGATTCCGAAGCTCCCGATCAGCCCCTCGGGCGTACGCCACTCGAGACGGGTGCAGGAGCTTCTCCGGGCTCCAAGGAGAGATCACTCCCTCGCGGGACGCGTCCATCCTTGAAGCTGATCGTCGAAAAGACTATCATGAGCGTAGCGACGGCGACAACGCAGCGGCCTGGCCAAGTCTGGAAGCAAGGAGTCCACATGAACCAAACCAAGCGGTGGCCCCTCCGGCCAAGCTGGGGATGGTGTATCCCTTCAGCCTCCCTTCCGTCCCTCCTCGCGATCCTTCTCCTCGCCGGCGTTGCGCTCGGGCAGCCGCGGCCGTTGCAGGCGGCGGTCCCTGATAGCGGCATCGCCTTGCTGGAGGGAGTGGTGATCGCTCCTCAACACGGCTTCGCGTACCTGATGCGTCCCGGCGGCGGCATCGACGCCGTGGACCTCGCCAGCGGCGCGGTGCGGTGGCGCAGCAAGAGCGCGGCCAAGCCCCTCGCCCTCGCCGGCGACCGGCTTGTCGCGCAGGCGGACAGCCGCGGCGCCAACGCCCTGAAGCTCGTCGTCCTCGACGCACGCAGCGGCGCGGCCCGCGATTCCGTACGCATCCCTCTCCCTGCCGGCATCGCCGCGACCGTGATCGATACTCCCGGCGCCTCCTTCCGGGTGCGGGCCGACAGCGCCGGCGCCTCCAAGCTCGTCGTGTACTGGCAGGCCACGAAGGCGGCGGGCGCGGAGCCGTTGCAGGGCTACCTTCCTGCCGAGACTGCTGTCAAATCGCTGGCGCCCAAGGTCGTCATCGGCCAGGCGGAGGTTGACCTGGCGGCGTCTCTGAAAGCGAAACCCTCGCAAGCGGGTCCTGCCGAAGAGTCGGCCGCCATGGCACGGGCAGCCCTGCAGGAGCTGCGGACGCCCGCCGTCGCGGCCGAGGGGCGGCAGTTGCTCTCCGCGGACGGACGGCACGTCCTGATCACCGAGCCGATGGACGCGGCTGAGCCCACGCTCTATCGGCATCGGTGGACCGTGTACGAGCGCGAGAGCGGCGCCCGGCTCGGCTCGGTGTCGTCGCTGGTCTCCGCGGCGCCGTTCCTGGTCGTCGGCACGGCTCTCTATTACCAGGAGCCGGCCCACGGCACCGTTCAGAAGGGCCGGTTCGTCGAGGCTCCGGCCGCCTTGCGCGCGGTGAATCTGCAGACCGGCGCCGAGATGTGGAAGTCGGCGGTCCTCGAAACGTCCTTCCGCGGCCCGTTCCCTCCCTAAACCACGGATAGCATGAAGCTCAAGGGGATGCCTCCCTCGTAGAGGCATCCCCCCTCAGTATGTCCTCAATCTAGATCCTCGAACTGCCTCAATCGCACGGCCTTATCGCCGAAGTGTGCGACGATTTCGAGCTCACCGCCCATGGCCTCGATGTAAGACCGAAGCGTACTGACGTACATGTCGGTCTGGCGTTCGACCTTGGATACCCAGGCCTGGTTGACGTCAAGATTCTTGGCGATCTGCTGCTGCGTAAGCTCGCGTGCTCGACGCACCTCCGCCAGTGCCATGTCGGCAAGATCCCGGGCCACGTCCGCCTCAATACGCTCGCGGCGATCGGGCGGAACCTTGGCATAAAGATCGCGCCACTTCTTAGCCATCGTCAGCCTCCTCGTTCATCGCTTTCAGGTGTGCTTCGTAGATGCGATCCGCTGAAGGGATGAACTGTTCGTACCATCGATCCTGTCCCGTTTTGTCTCCACCCATCAGCAACAGGGCAACACGGCGGGGATCGAAGGCGTACAAGACACGATAAGGACGGCCTTGGTGCTGAATCCGCAATTCCCTCATGTGGCTGAAGCGCGAGCCCTCGACGCCGGAGCTGTAAGGATGGGGAAGAGCCGGTCCTTTTTCCTCCAGCAGTCGCACTACGCGTGCGACGGCATCCTGCTCCCCTTCGTCGAGGGTTTCCCACCAGGCTTCGAATTCATCGGTGAATTCGACCTCATATGCCACAATAGGAATATAACTTCTATGGAATGCTCCTGTCAACGTCGGCCGCTGTGATCGTGGACGCGGTCGGGTGGGTTCGCCTGAGGAGACGCCCTACGGCGCCCAATATCCGACGACGTCGATCACGACGTGGACCGCTCCGCCCGGCATCGTGGCGAGGACCGCCAGCTTCCCCGTGCCGTCCGACGAGAGCGCCAGGATCGCGTTATTGGCCCGCGTTGCGCCGGCACTGAAGTTGAGGGTGCTGGTGGGAGGCACCGGATAGTTGCCGGGGAAGAGCGCCAGGTAGCCCCCGGCGGAGGGAGTGATCGTCGTGACGTTGACCGCCACCGACCGGGCATTGGCCGGAATCCCGCAGGCGCCGGCCGCAGTCACCAGGAGAGGCACTCCCGATGCGAGCGGCGCTCCGGCGCGGGTGTCGAGCAGACGGCAGGGCGCGACGGTATAGAAATCCGTCCCCTGCGCCGCCAGGAGGTTCAGCGCCAGGAGCGCCGAGTCGGCCTGGCCCGACGCGTTGGTGATGCGCAGCACCACGGAGTAGAGGCCGGGCGCGAGGCCCGTGGTGTCCAGCCAGCCGCTGGCGCCGGAGACCTCCCGCACCAGCGGCAGGCCCTGGAGCACCCGCCAGGTGTAGACGAGCGGCGGCTGGCCCTTGCCGCTGCCGCTGAGCTGCACGAGCTGACCGACCTCCGCCGTGGCCACGCCGATCGTCGCCGAGAGGATCGCAGGCATCGGATCGAGCACCGTCACCGTGCGGGTGATCGAGGTGCACGCGTCCCTGTTGCAGACCTCCAGGGTGACCTGGTGCTCTCCAGGGGTCGAAAACGTAGTGACCGGATTCTGCACGCTCGACACCGACTGCGCTTCCACGAGCACGGCCGAGGCCAGGAGCAGAGCGCCGCCGAGGGCGGCCTTCACTCTGGGCATAGATGCGTCCCGTCTTAAATTGACGAGAAGCTATCTCTTTCCGGGCGCCAGGTCAAGGGCACCTTTGTTAGGATTCCTTGCAGGGTAAACAAAGGCCCGCGCCGCTCCGTACAGGCGAGGAGGACGAAGGAGGTCATCATGCCGAAGCTTGCCGCGAGGTTCTTCCTGACTCTCTCTCTGCTGCTCGCCGCTTCCCATGCCGGCGCCGCGGCGGAGGATGCGGGTGAGGCGTTGCGGCGTGCCGCGAGCGCCGGCGACCTGGCGAAGGTCAAGGAGCTTCTCGACGCTGGCGCCGACGTCAACGCCGCCAACGCCTACGGTGGCACGGCCCTCGCCTTCGCCGTGGACCGGGGGCACGCCGCGGTCGTCGATCTCCTCCTCGAGCGCGGCGCCGACGCCAACGTCAAGGATCGCTTCTACGGTGCCAGGCCGCTCGACTGGGCGGCACGCGACGGGAACGCCGATATCGTGCGGGCACTGCTGGAGAAGGGTGCCCAAGGCGAAGCCGACGCCCTGAACGCGGCGGCGGGCGAAGGCCAGAGCGCCGTCGTCAAAGTGATCCTCGAGCGCGGCAAGCTCGGCGCCGAAGCGCTGAGCGACGCCCTGGCGGCCGCCACCCGAGGAAAACAGGCCGAGGTCGTCGCGCTCCTCCAGGCGGCCGGAGCCAAGCCGCCGGTGGCGGCGGCCATCGATCCAGCCGTCCTCAAGTCCTACGAGGGGACTTACGAAGGCGAGGACTTCAGCGTGACGGTGGCCGCCAAGGACGGCAAGCTGATCATGACCGCCGACGGCCCCCTCACCTTCGTCCCCGCCGATGCGGTAACCTTCCGGGCCGAGGAGATGCCGGGCCTCAAGGTCGTCTTCCAGGTCGAGGAGGGGAAGGTCCGCGGCCTGACCGTCCACCGTGGCGAGCGCACGACGCCGCTGAAGAAGAAGGAGACACCATGAGAACCGTCAGCCGCGCCTTGCCCCTCGCCGCTCTCCTCTGTCTGCTGCCGGGCGCCGCCGGCGCCGAATCGGCCGCTTGGCCGTCGTTCCGAGGCGCCCAGGCTGCGGGCGTGGCCACGGGCGCGGCGCCCACCGCCTGGAATGGCGAGAAGGGGACGAACGTCCTCTGGAAGACCCCCATCCCGGGCCTCGCCCATTCGAGCCCGGTGGTGTGGGGAGACCACGTCTTCGTCACCACCGCCGTCTCGTCCGAGGACGAGAGCCTGCGCGTCGGGCTTTACGGGGACGTCGATTCGGTGGAGAGCAAAGCGGCGTATAGCTGGCGGGTGCTCGCCCTCGACCGCAAGACCGGCAAGGTGCTCTGGGAGCGGGAGGCCTACGCCGGCGTGCCGAAGATCAAGCGGCACATGAAGGCGACGCACGCCAACTCGACCCCGGCGACGGACGGCAAGCACGTCGTCGCCCTCTTCGGCTCGGAAGGCCTCTACTGCTACGGCATCGACGGCACGCTCAAGTGGAAGAAGGATCTCGGCGTGCTCGACTCCGGCTGGTTCTACGACCCCTCCTACCAGTGGGAGTACGGCGCCTCCCCCATCCTCTACAAGAACCTGGTGATCGTGCAGGCCGACCTGCAGAAGGGCTCCTTCCTGGCCGCCTACGACCTCGCGGACGGCCGGGAGGTCTGGCGCACCGAGCGCGACGAGAATCCCTCGTGGGCGACGCCCTCGGTCTTCGAGACCGAGAAGCGCGCCGAGCTGGTGACCAACGCCACGAAGCACGTGCGCGGCTACGACCCGGCGACCGGCAAGGAGCTGTGGCGCCTCAAGGGCAACTCGGAGATCGTCACGCCGACGCCGATCACCGCCCACGGCCTCGCCTACGTCACCTCCGGCTACGCGCCCATCCAGCCCATCTACGCCATCCGCCTGGGCACGGCGAGCGGCGACATCTCGCTGCCCGAGGGCAAGGAGACGAACGACGCGATCGCCTGGAGCAAGCAGCGCGGCGGCCCCTACATGCCGACGCCGATCGTCTATGGCGACCATCTCTACACCTGCGCCAACAACGGCATTCTCACCGCGTACGACGCCAAGACCGGCGCCCAGGTCTATCGCGAAAGGATCGCCGGCACGAACAGCGTGGCCTTCACCGCCTCGCCGGTGGCGGCCGACGGCAAGCTCTACTTCCCCAGCGAGGACGGCGAGGTCTACGTGGTCAAAGCCGGGCCCAAGTTCGAGCTTCTCGCCACCAACCCCATGGGCGAGGTGCTGATGGCCACGCCGGCGATCGTCGACGGCACGATTCTCTTCCGCGGCCGCCACCACCTGTTCGCCATCAAGGAAGCCGAGAAGCCGCCCGCCAAGCCCGCCGGGAAGTGAGCGACGGCTAGCGTTTTCCCGAAGCCGGGTCCAGCGGGGGGCGGACCAACAGCGCCGCCACCCGCTCGGCATCGGCGGCGCGGCCCTTCTCCCGCAGCATTGCCGCCAGCTCTTCGACCTGGTGCTCGTTGAAGATCCACCCCTTGGCGCCGAGGGCTTCCAGACCGGCCACGAGCGCGGCGACCTGCGCGGGCGACGGGTCGTCGAGCGTCGCGTCGGCGCCCGCGGCCGCGTAACTCTTCTGAATGGACTCGCGGATGGAGACGAGCATCGCGGCGTCGAGCCAGATGCCGCGCACCATCACCCCGCGCGGATCGCGCAGGTTGCGCACGGTGAGGAGCGGATCCTTGTCCAGCAGCAGCAGATCGGCGCGCTTGCCGAGCTCGATGGAGCCGAACGAACCGGCGTCGCCGAGCGCCGCCGCGGCGTTGACGGTGGCGGAGCGCAGGGCGTCGATCGTCGGCATGCCGAGGGACTCGAACGTCTCCAGCTCGTCGTGCAGCGCAAAGCCGCGGATCGAGCTCGGATAGCCGCCGCCGGAGTCGGTGCCGGCGATGAAGCGGCCAGTCACGGGGAGCAGCCGTTTGAAGATCGGCTGCGACAACGCCCAGACCTGCCGCGACGAATCGGCGTCGTGCCCGGTCATGGCGGCGGGCCACGCGGCGCGGACGCGCATCGACACGAGCTGCGCCGCGGGCGAGGCGGCGAAGCTCTTCGCCTCCTCCGGCGACAGCCCGCCGCGCCGGTTCGTCAACGTCGGACAGATCCAGAGGTCCGCGCCCTTCACCGCGGCGAGCCAATCCTCCGGCGACATCGTGAGGTTGGTGTCGAGATAGAAGCCCTTGAAGTGCTCGAGCGTGTAGTGCTTCGACGCGACGGCGTGCGCCACCGTCACCTCGTGCGGGACGTGGCCAACGAGCGGGATGTGCTCCTCGCGAGCCGCCGCCGCGATGGCGTCGTAGAGCGGCAGCGGCATGGCGTTGTGGACCTTGATGTAGTCGTAGCCGGCGGCCTTCTGCTCGTGCACGACCTGCCGGGCCTGCTCGGCCGAACGGATCACCGTGGCGTACCAGCTCATCGGCGCGGCGTTCAGGATGTGCCCCGCCACGTACGAGGTCGGCGCCAGGATGCGGTTAGCGCGCGCGGCGTCGCGCAGGCGCAGCAGCCACGGGAAGCCGTCCATCTCGCGGATCGTCGTCACGCCATGGAGGAGATCGAGCAGCAGGTCGCCGTGCGTCTGCAGAGTGTGCACGTGGGCGTCGGTGAGGCCGGGAAAAAGGTGTTTACCCTTCGCGTCGATGCGCTGCACGCCCTCGGGGATCTCCACCTGCGCCCGCGGTCCGATGGTGTCGATGCGGCCGTTGCGGACGATGACGGTCTGATCGTGCAGCAGGGCGGTGCCGGCGGTCATCGGCACCACGTTGGCGCCGACGAAGGCCACGTCGACGGGTTTGGCGGCCGCCGCGGAGAGGCTCTGCAGGTACTCGTCGATTCGCAGGCGCTCGAAATAGCGGCCCCATGGGCGCGGTGGCGCCTGGGCCGTCGCGTTCAGGGCGCCGAGCAGGATCATGACGGCCACAAGGGTGCGAAGCTGGCGACGGCTCATGGCAGCTCCCTCACTTCTTCTCCTGGATCGAGATCCATTCCAGGACGACTTCGATGCCGTTGAGGTAGTGGCGCTCGAGGCGGCGGGCGGCGCGCTCGATGCGCTTGTGAGCAATGTCCTCGATGATCGCCGCGTGCTCGTCCTTCGATTCCCGCGGCTTGTGCATGCCGCGGCGGGCGGCGCCGTCCACCCGGCGGGCGAGGGCGCGGTGATGCTCCAGCGTGGCGAGCAGCCGGCGGTTCGGACACCCGGCGGCGAGCAGCCGGTGCAGCTCGCGATCGAGCTCGAAGAGGCGCGCCGGGCGCGTCTCGCCGCCGATCTGCTCATTGATCCGGCGCAGCGCGGCGACGTCCGGCAGGGCGTCCGGCGCGCTGAGGCGGAGGGCCATGGACTCGAGCGCGGCGAGGATGGGATAGATCTCGCGCACCATCGCCGCATCGACGCGGGCGACGCGGAATCCCTTCCCCGGCTCGACCTCCAACAGCCCCTCGTGCTGCAGGCGCGCGATGGCGGCGCGCAGCGGCGTGCGGCTGATGCCGAGCAGGGACGCCAGATGCGGCTCGCTCAGGTCGTCGTCGGGAGAGAGGCGGCCGGCGACGATCCATTCGCGGAGACGATCGCAAGCCTCGTCGGAGAGAGTGCGACGGATCAGGATGTCCTGCATACTGTATACAGTGTACAGCCTGCGGGAACGGCCGCGCAAGCTCGCCGCAGCCGTACGAGAACTTTCCGCGCTATCCTCCGTACAAAGCTCCATCTCGACGAAGAGGAGGTCTTCGCGCATGAAGAGGCCGCGGCGTGTCCCAAGCTCCCTTACATCCCTGCTGCTCCTCGGCGCCGGACTGGCGACAGCCGCGGCAGCCGATCCGTCGGTGGGGACGGACTGGCCGCAGTTCCGCGGTCCGCAGCAGAACGGCGTCTCTCTGGAGAAGGGATTGCTCCGGAGCTGGCCGGAGAGCGGCCCGAAGGTGCTGTGGAAGAAGCCGATCGGCAGCGGCTTCTCCAGCGTGACCGCGGTGGGCGACGCCCTCTACACCCTCGCCGTGGAGGGAGAGAGCGAGACGGCCTACCGCCTGCGGGAGTCGGACGGCGAGGTGGTATGGCGCGTTCCCCTCGGGCCGGTCTTCCCTGAAGTGTTCGGCAACGGCCCGCGCTCGACGCCCACGGTGGACGGGGAGACCGTCTACGTGCTCTCCGCCACGGGCCGGCTGCACGCCCTCCAGACGAAGGACGGCGCGCGGCTCTGGGAGGTGGACCTGACGAGGGAGCTCGGCGGCCGGGTACCCAACCGCGGATTTGCCTCCTCGCCGCTCATCGACGGCGACCTCCTTCTCCTGGAGCCGGGCGGCACCGAGGGGAAGGCCGTGGTGGGCCTGGAGAAGAAGACCGGCAAGGTCCGCTGGTCCGCCCTGGACGGAAAACCGGGTTACGTCACGCCGCTGGCGGTGACCATCGACGAGATCCGGCAGTACGTCTTCGTGCGCACGCTCGAGGGTGACATCGTCTCGCTCCTGCCGGACGGCAAGCTGCATTGGCGGTATCCATGGAAGACAGGGGCCATCGCCTCTCCCCTGTTCCTGCCGCCGAACCGGATCTTCGCCTCGGCGACGGACGACGTCGGGGCCGTCCTTCTGGAGATCGGCCAAGCGGACGGCAAGGCCGCGGTGCGGGAGGTCTGGAGCAGCCGCGTGATGAAAAACCACTTCAGCTCCTCGGTGCTGTACGAGGGTCACATCTACGGCTTCGACAACGCGAGCCTGAAGTGCATCGTGGCGGAGACCGGAGAGCAGAAGTGGGTCCACCGCGGCTACGGCAAGGGCTCGCTGATCGCCGCCGACGGCCTGCTCTACATCCTCAGCGATCAGGGACAGCTCATCCTCGCCGAGGCCACGCCCGCGGGCTTCCAGGAAAAAGGAAAGGTGAAGGTGATGGAGGGAAAGACGTGGACTCCCCCGGTGCTCTCCCACGGCCGCATCTACCTGCGGGACGAAGACGAGATGATCGTCCTCGACGTGCGAACCCCGGCCGCGGGATGAAAAGGAGCCTATGATGCCCAAACCTCGGCTCCAGCTCTTCACGATCCTCCTCCTGCTCGCCTCGGCGGCGGGGGCGCAGACGCTGACGCTCGACGAGGTGCTCGCCAGGCACGCCGCGGCGCATGGCGGGCTGGAGAGGTGGCGGGCGGTGAATTCGCTGATCGTCACCGGCACCCAGGTGGCCTTCAGCACCGGTGCCCCGTTCGTCTACGAATGGCGGCGGCCCGATGCGTCCCGTTTCGAGCACTCGATGCTCGGCCAGAAGATCACTGTGGGCTACGACGGAGCGGCCACCTGGTGGATCCACAACCTGCTCGGCATCGAGCAGCCGGCGGCCGTCCCCGACGACAAGGCCGCGCTCGCCCGCCGGGCCGCCGAGTTCGCGAGCCCGCTCGTCGATGCCGCCGCCCAGGGGAACAAGGTGGAGCTGCTCGGCAAGGAGGAGCTCGACGGCCAGCCCGCCTTCAAGCTCAAGGTGACCCGCAAGGACAGCGCGGAAGAGACGTGGTATCTCGACGCCTCCACCTTCCTGGAGCTGGCACGGTTCGACCGCACGCTCGACCTGCCCGATCCCGTCGACCGCTGGACCTACTACTCGGATTTCCGCGCGGTGGACGGCCTGGTGATCCCCCACCGTCAGGATCAGGAATACGGCATCCGCCACGTCTCGTTGACCGTGGAAAAGGTGCAGATCAATCCGGAGATCGATCCGGAACGGTTCAAGCTGAAGCCCTGACTATGCGCTATCACTTCTTCACTTGCGACGTCTTCACCAGCATCCGCTTCGGCGGCAATCCGTTGGCGGTCCTGCCGCAGGCCGAGGGGCTTGCGACCGGGCAGATGCAGCAGATCGCCCGCGAGTTCAACTTCTCCGAGACCACCTTCGTGCTGCCTGCCGCCGCCGGGCATACCCGGAAAGTCCGTATCTTCACGCCGGTCACCGAAATTCCCTTCGCGGGGCATCCCAACGTCGGCACGGCGTTCGTCCTGGCGACCGCCGGCGAGCTCGGCCCGCTGGACGCTCCGCTCACGGTGACCTTCGAGGAGAAGGCCGGCATCGTACCGGTCGCGATCGAGAAACGCCAGGACGGCACGATCCGGTGCGAGTTGTTAGCTCCGGAGCCCCTCTCGCTGGGGAAGACCGTCTCCGTGACAGGCCTGGCCGCCGCCGTCTCCCTCGCCGAAAGCGATATCGTGACCATGACGCATCCGCCGCAGGTGGTCTCCGTGGGTCTGCCCTTCATCCTGACGGAGCTGAAGGATCGGGCCGCGCTGGAGCGGGCGCGAATCCATATGGATGGGTTTCACCGGCTCGCGGCCGAGGGCGGCGTAACGCCGGACGTTCTTCTCTATATCCACAGCGGCGACGAGTTCGACATCCGGGCCCGCATGTTCGCACCCCTGGACGGCGTTCCCGAGGATCCCGCGACCGGCAGCGCGAACTGCGCCCTGGCGGCGTTGCTCACCCATCACGAGACAGCCGCCGACGGCGACTTCCGTTGGCGCATCGCCCAGGGAGTCGAGATGGGACGACCCAGCCTCCTGGAGGCGCGCACGGAGAAGCGCGACGGGAAGGTCGTGGCCACGCGGATCGGCGGAGCGAGCGTCTTGGTGAGCGAGGGGTACCTTGAGGTCGATTAGAGGCCGTCTCCAGGCACCTGGGCCTACCTTGGCTCGGTGGTATCATTTAAGAAGACACAGCACCGGAGAACGGATCGCCGAGGATGTCCAGACCCGTCACTGCCCACATCGACGAAGCAGAGCTGAAAATGAAAGAGCCGGCTTCGCAGGAGGATGTGGAGCGGCGGGGGCTGGTCGCGTCTCGGCTACGTTCTCTCATAGATCGGCCTATTACGGATGCCGAAAGAGAGTTCTGGCGGGAGTTCGAGGCTGAGTTAGAGAAGGAACGCTTGCGCGAGGTAACAGCTGGCCCTAGTTCTTGGAGCATCAACTTCCACAGCTTCGATTCGACCGCTTTACCGCTCCCTGTCTGCGCTTCGCACTGCTCCCGCTGCTGCGCATATGCGCCCGTTGCTATATAGATCTTCCTGTGTTGCTTGTTTGCGGCTCAGCTGGTAACATAAGAGCTTCTCACCGCGGATAACCGCTCACTATACTGAAGGAGGATTTATGCGTGCAATGGCGATTCTCATTAGTAGCCTGGCACTCATGCTTTTCTCTCAACAAGCACTTTCAGAGGAGGCGCCTACCACTTATGATTCATCCAGTGAGCTAGCCGCGACGCTTACCAGCGTCTCGCGATCCGCCGTTACGCGAGACAATCACATCTCAGTATTCCTGACGCACTTCCAGCTAGCGCCAGTTGAGACGCCCACAGAATCATCCGAGCCAACAAGATATGCTCTCGTCCTCGACCTAAATCTGCTCCCTGATAGCGGCACAAACGGAGAGAGCTACTCGTATGTTTTGGAGCAACCATTAGAAGTATCACCTGGGACCAACGAAGCTGCTAGCCTATCCTCAGGTTTCCGCACGATCCTATCCAATGCGTCTCTCAAAAATGTCAGGGAAATGTACATCAGGATTCAGCTAATCCGACTCGATGCTGCTGCGCGCGAGCAATTCACGAAAGTTGCTAGCCTGTTCGGCTCGATCGTTCAGCGAAGTATGTATGCTCCCCTCCTCAGTGTCCTTGGCATAGACCCAAGCGCACCTTCGGATCAAACAAAAGTGATAACTTTTGAGGGCCGCTTCCTGATTCCGACCAACTATTGGACCCACCAGAACGCTCGTCGCACAGGCCTTGCGACCATCACCAATGACGAGCCCATAGCCATTGCCTTTCAGTCTCGTAGCCCTCGCTCCAACACCAACGTAGTATCATTCCTGAAAAATACTATCAACAAGATAGGCTCGGTGGTGGCTGGAAAGCAAGTACTGCGGAATTATGACAATGTACAAGGTTTCGCCGCACTTACCTTTACCAAGAATCAGTATTCTCCGCTCCCAAGATCGCTAGGTGATAGCCTCGATCGCATCAAGGCAAGTGCCGAACAAACAGAGATACCTGAAAACTTTGACGCGTTGATGGGAAATACTCGATTTCTTTTCGAGAACTTAGCTACAGACATGCCGGCTACGGAGAAGGAGAGCGTCGCAACATTCTTAGAACTCGCGAAGCTATACGCCGATTGGCGAAAAATCGACGAAGCCGAGACTGTCGAGGCTCAGAGCGCAAAAAAACTTGTGGCTAACTTTCAGGCTTGGTTAACTCAGAGCACTGTGCGCCTCCAAGAACAGCCCGAGTTCGGCCCCCGTGTGAAGGGAGTTTATACTTCGACGGACTCTGGCGAACTCTTCCCGATCATCATGTACCCTTATGGTCTCTCAGATCCTCTGATCGTCTCCTCTGTGCTTTGGGAGCTGAGACTCCATCAATTCGTAGCGGAAGCTGCAAAAACCAATCCAAGCATCAAGCTCGCTAAATTTACTTTCCGACCTCCGGCCTCGACCACGATTGCCTCCACTGCGAAATGAGAATGGCGAATGCGAGACTACAGTAGGAGAGGTAGTAACATACGATGACAGGGTTAATAGCGCTAGCGGGGTGCATCTTTCCCTCGCTTCCCATCGGAGTTCTCAGGAGGAGTTTGGAAAACGGTCGTTCGCTGGAGACGGAACGGCCCTCGAGATCCCCGCCTTGGCGATGCTGGGTTAACACTGTTCAATGTCGCACTGGCGAGGACGCGCTTTCTGTACATACGCGCTCCCCCAATATCCCTTCCCCGCAGCCGCACCACCTCCCCCACCACGATGGTGGCCGGTGATCGCAGACCTGCTCGGTCCGCATCGCCGGCAATGCTGCCGAGGGTGCCGACGACCGTCCGCTCCTCCGGCAAGGTCCCCTGCGCGATTACTGCCGCGGGCGTATCCGCGCTCCGGCCGTGGAAGAGGAGCTGCGCCGCGATCTCCGGCAGGCGGGAGAAGCCCATGAGGATGACGAGGGTGTCGATGCGGGCGAGGGCGGCCCAGTCTTGGCGGTCTCCTTCGGCGCAATGGCCGGTCACCACGGCGAAGGCTCCAGAGACCTGCCGATGCGTCACAGGGATGCCGGCGCGGGCCGGTACGCCGACGGCGCTGCTGACGCCGGGCACCACCTCCCAAGGCACGCCGGCCTCGGCGCAGGCCAGGGCCTCCTCTGCGCCTCGCCCGAAGACGAAAGGGTCTCCTCCCTTGAGCCGCACCACCGTCCGTCCGGCTCGAGCGTGATGGATCAGCAGGGCGTTGATCTCCTCCTGCCGGCAGGCGTGATCGCCGGGGGCCTTGCCGACGAAAATCCGCTCGGCCCGGGGCGGCGCCTCGGCGAGGAGCTGCGGGGAGACCAGCCGGTCGTAGACCACTACGTCCGCCTGCCGTAAACGGTCGAGGCCCAGGACGGTGATCAGCCTCGGATCGCCGGGCCCCGCGCCGACGAGATAAACGATGCCGCTCACGCGGCGCCGCTCTCGGGCCGCACGCCGAGGATCTCCTCGAAGCGGGCGTGGGCCGCATCCTCGTCGCCCCGGCGCAGCAACTGGAGGATGTCGGAGTCGATGAGCCGGTACCAGAGATCCCGCCGCTTGGCGAGGTCCGGCAGCAGCTTTGCCAGCGGCGCGCGGACGGAGCCCGCCAGCTCCAGGAAGCGCGCATGCTCCTTCCCCAGCTCGGACTCCAGCCGCTGCCGTAGGCGCACCGCCAGGGCCGGCGCCTTGCCGTTCGTCGAGATGGCCACGGCGAGGTCTCCCCGCTGCACGACGGCCGGAGCGATGAAGTCGCAATGGGGCACGTCGTCCACGGTGTTGACGAGGACGTTGCGTCCCCGCGTCTCCTTCCAGACGCCTTCGACGATCGACGGCTCCCGCTCGACGACCACGACGAGGAAGGCCCGGCGCAGGTCTCCCCAGCGGTAGCGGCGGGCGATGACGTCGAGTCGCCCTTCCACCGCCAGCGCGGCGAGATCCGGCGTGAGATGCGGATTGATGATAGTCACGCGCCCGCCGGCCGCGAGCAGTCCCTTCGCCTTCTCCTCGGCCAGGCTGCAGCCGCCGATGACGACGCAGTGCCGGTCCTTCAGATCCAGGTAGACGGGGTAGTGGGCCATGGGCTCAGACCTCCAGGCTCTCGACCGCGACGCCGTGCCGGTCGATCTCCAGCGTCAGCTTGCAGCGGTCGGTCTGCAGGCCGAGGCGGTAGACGCCCGGACCCTGGACCGTGAACAACGCGCCTTCGATCCTCTGCCCCGCCAGCGTGGCGAGGGTCTCGTTGACCGCCCGCGTGGCCTGACGGGCCTTGGCCCCTGTCACGGTCTGGTGGAAGAGGCGCAGCAGGGCCTGCTCGCCCTCGGCGCCGTGGATGCGCCGCGCCCGTCCGGTCTGCAACGTCATCTCCAGCACCGTCTCCAGGCGGCCGAGCAACGGCTCCTCCACCTCTCCGGCGTCCACAGCCGCGGCGAGCTCTTCCCAAGGCTCGCGGGCCTGCTTGCCTTGGAGCGAGACGACGAGGGTCGCCAGCTCTTCCAGCAGGATCTCCCGCTGAACCGGATCGACGGCGAGCGCTCCGGCAGTGGCGGCCGGCGCACTCACTTCACCGTCCTCAACGGGACCGGCGCCTGCGGACGCAACAGCGCCTCCAGCTCGTGCTCGAAGGCGCCGGTCTCGATCGGGCAATGGATGCCGCATTCCTTGGGCGCGTTCTTCTCCCACCACCAGCGGCCGGCCCGCGGGTCTTCGCCCGGTCGCGTGGCGCGCGTGCAGGGAGCGCAGCCGATGCTGGTGAAGCCCTGGGCGTAGAGCGGGTGCACGGGCACGCCGTGCTCCTCGTTGTAGGCCTTGACCTCCTCCAGGGTCCAGTCGGCCAGCGGGTTGATCTTGGCGAGCCCGCCGTGGTCGTGATCGATCTCCAGCTTGCGGATGTTGGCCCGGCTCGCCCACTGGTCGCGGCGCAGGCCGGTGATCCAGGCGTCGAGCCCTTCGAGCATGCCGCGGATGGGCTCCACCTTGCGCACGTTGCAGCACAGCAGGCGCGCCTCGACGCTGCGCTGGAAGAGGTTCGGCCCGGCCCGGCGCACCATGGCCTCCACCTGGCGGGCGTCGGGGAAGCAGACCTCCACCTCGACGCCGTAGCGCCGGCGAACCTCCTCCATCACCTCGTAGGTCTCCTGCGGCAGGCGGCCGGTATCCACGGTGAACACGCGCACTTGTGGATCGATGCGCCACGCCATGTCGAGGATGGCCATGCCCTCGGCCTGGAAGCTCGTACAAATGGCGGCCTGCGAGCCCCAGCGGTCGAGCGCCCAGGAGAGGACCTCCTGGGGCGTTGTGGAATCGAGCTCGACGGCCAATTGCCCGGCCTCGAATTCGTCCAGCAGGTCTCGTTGCTCGATGCGGATCGCGGTCGCACGTTCCAACATGTCAGGTTCCTTTCAGGCTGGGAGGGACACGGCCTCCGCCGCTCCCAAGGCCACCAGCTCCTCGTCGCTGTGGCGGGTGAAGAATTGCTGGATGCGCTCGCCGTCTTCACGCCCTTCGAGATAGGCGCGGAAGAGGCGCTCGATGACGAGATGGACCTCGGTTCCCGGCACGCGCCGCAGCACCGGCCGGCCGATGGCGGCCTCCCGGCCGAGACCGCCGCGCAGGAAGAGGTCGTAGCCGTGCAGCCTCTCCCCCGCCGGACTGCGCTCGCGCAGCGTCGTGCCCTGGAGGCCGATGTCGCCGATCCAATGATGGGCGCAGGCGTGCGGGCAGCCGTCGAGGTTGAGGCGCAGGCCCGCCGCCTCGTCGCCGAAGGTCCGCTCCAGGTGCTCGACGATCTCGTGGAGCTTCCCCTTGGTCTCGGCCACGGTGTAGTTGCAGAAGGGATCGCCGGTGCAGGCGATGCTGACGCCGCGCAGCCCGGTACCGGTCAAGGGAAAGCCGAGCGCCTCCACCTCGCGGACCACCGCGTCCACCCGCTCCTCGGGGATGTGGCTGAGGATGAAGTTCTGCCGCCGGGTGAGGCGGATCTCGCCGTTCCAGGTCTCGGCGAGATCGGCGAGGCGGAGCATGGTCTCGCCGCTCATCAAGCCGAGATGCACCGGGAAGCCGGCGTAGAAGAGCCCCTCTTGCCGTTGCGGATGGACGCCGTTGTGGTCGTGCTCCTCCGCCGGCGCGGGCGGCGCGGCGCCGTCCACGAGCCGCCGGCCGAGCCTCTCTTCCACGCGGGCGCGGAAGGCCTGCGGTCCGAGATCGTGCACCATGAACTTGAGGCGCGCCTTGGCGCGGGAGAGCCGGTACTTGAGGTCCTCGCGCCAGACGTCGACGATGGCGCGCAGCGCCTCGACGGCTTCCGCCGCCGGCACCCACACTCTCAGGTCATCCGCGAGCCGCGGCCAACTGGCGAGCCCGCCGCCCACCCGCACCGCGAAGCCGGGCTGGCCGCAGCGCAGCGCGCCGAGGAGCGCGATGCAGTGGATCTCCGGCGCGTTGCACTGGTGCGGGCAGGCGGCGATGGTGATCTTGTGCTTGCGCGGCAGGTCCGAGTACTCGCGATGCTGCACGAAGAAATCGCTCGCTTCCGCGAGGAGGCCGCGGACGTCGAACAGCTCCTCGCGATCGATGCCGGCCACCGGGCAGCCGGTGATGTTGCGCACGTTGTCGCCGCAGGCGCCGGTGGTGGAGAGCCCGCCGGCCGCCAGGATGCGCAGCACCTCCGGCAAGCGGGCCAGCTCCAGCCAGTGGAGCTGGATGTTCTGCCGCGTCGTCAGCTCGCCGTGGCCGCGGCCGAAGCGCTGGGAGAGGCCGCCGATGGTGCGCAGCTCCGCGGGCGAGAGGATGCCGCCGGGGATCTTGACCCGCATCATGAAGTAGCCGAGCTTCGGCTTGTCGTGGTAGAGCCCGTACCACTGCATGCGCACGAAGTCCTCTTCGGGCACCGCTTCGTAACCGGCCTCGATCATGGCCGGCAGATCGCGGATCACCTCGAGGCCGCCCTTCTCGTGCTTCAAGCGCTCCACGAAGTTGCGCTTGTGGATCAGATCCCAGGTGATCTCCGCCTGGGGCTCGCCTGCGGGCATCGACACCTCCATCGTTCCTCGGTCGGAACGAGGATCGCGCTGCGGCCGAAAACGCGGCCGTCAGGACGTCAAGGACTTGGAAGAATTTTCAGGGAGAGGCGAATGCAAACGACCCGCTGTCGTTCACATCCGCTCGCTACAGGTGCAGCGCGGGAGGAGGAGGCTGGCGGTGAGATGCCGGTGACTCATTTGTGACCAGATTAGTACCTTTCTCTCACCTTGTCTAGTGCCGCCGGCTCGGTAGCCCGTGACAGCGTCAGACATTGAGCTCCCAGACCTCATAGGCGAGATCCTGGTAGAGCATCGAGGCTCGGGGGTCGCGCCGCAACTGCTGGGCCAGGGGCGCGAAGCCGGAGGCCTTCCAGATCGTGACGTAGCGCGCGCCGAAGCGCCGGGCGATCTCCCCCACCGGGTCGCCGCTGCGGCCATGGGCGATCGCCCAGTAGCGATCGAAGAGCTGCGGGTCCTTGGCATAGAAGAAAGTAGGGTCCTGCGCCACCAGAGATTTGAGCTGAGGCGCCGCGTAGAGCAGCGGCGCGGAATCCGCCCACTGCGCGGTGAACACCTGCGCTCCCCGCCGGCCGTTCTCGCCCAGGAAGCTTGCCATGGCGAGCGGCCGCGCGTTGCCCAGCGGCCGCAGATCGCCGCGTCCGAAATCGCGTACTCCCCAGACGCTCCAGGCGGCGCCGAGGATCAAGGCCAACGCCGCCATGGCTCGGCCCCGGCGCGGCAGGAGTGGGCGCTCGCCGCGGCTCGCCGCCTCGGCGGCGATCACGGCCAAGGCGAGAATCCCCAGCACCGCGGCGTTCTCGAGCAGCCGGCGAAGGAGGAAGGCGCCCGCCAGGAGGAAAGCGGCGGCCAGCGCCGAGAGGGTGACGGCGGCCGGCGTGCGCGCCGACGGCCGGCGGACGAGCCATGCCACGGCGAGAGCGGGAGCGATGAAGAGGGGCCACTGCTCGAGGAGAAATGACAGAGACGGCTGCAGCAGCTCCATGCCCAGCGCCTCGCGCAGGCTGCGGGTTTCGGCGCCGAGACTGGCGAGCGGCACGACGACGTTCTGCGTCCACAGCAGCCAGAAATTGTGCGGCAGATTCGGATGCACGAGCTGCCCGAAGAGCCAGCCGCCGGCCGCCGCGAGGACCGGCCCGAGGCGGAACCGGCGCTCCCCGCTCCCGGGCGCCAGGCGGACGGCCAGGCTCCAGGTCAGGGCGATCGGAATCGCCAGCCAGCCGGCCGTGTGGGTGAGCCCGAAGACTGCGCAGACGGCGGCCAGGATCCACAGCCGCGCGCCCCGGAACAGCAGGCCGAGGACCAGCACGCTGAAGCCGAGCATCCAGACGTGAGGCCGAAGCTGTTCGATGCGCAAGACGAAAAACGGTCCCAGCGCGGCGAGGCTGAGGAGCCAGCCGGGGGCTCCGGGGACCCGCTGCGAGCGCAGAAACCACGCCATCGATCCGATCAGGAAAGCCTGCCCCAGCAGCGCCCCGATCAGCGCCGCCTTGCCGATCGGCAGACGGGCGATCGGCAGCAGCAGGACGTGGAACAGCAGCTCCTTGTCGGCGAAGCGCTCCGCCAGGACCGAGAAGGGCGTCCAGGGGAAAGCGCGCAACGGGAACTGGCGCCCGAGCTCGCGCGCCACGCCCAGATGGTAGTAATCGTCGTACCCCCAGGGCAGATCGACGCCGATCCTCAGCGCGGCATAGAAGGCGAGCACCGCGCCACCCGCGCCCAGCAGCCACCCGAGGCTCGCACGCCCGGCGACGCTCTCAGCCGCGGGCTGAGGGGCCTTCTGCTTTCCCGGCCGGTTTACCTTCGGAGCCCTGGACGCGATGGCTGACCCTCGGTTCTTGAAACGTCGGTTCGCAGGAGTCCGTAACTCTATCAAGACGCCATCGAGGCGTAGAATCCGCAATCATGAGGCCGCGCCCGCTCTTCGCTCTCGCCTTGTGGCTCGTGGCGAGCGCTCCGGCCTCGTCGGAGGATTTCCGCGTCCTGGTCTTCAGCAAGACCGGCGGCTTCCGGCACGATTCGATTCCCCGAGGCATCGCGCTGGTCCAGGCGCTGGGAGCGGCCCATGGCTTCAGCGTGGACGCGACGGAGGACGCCTCCCGCTTCACCCGCAAGCGTCTCGCCGCCTATCGGGTGGTGATCTTCCTCAACACCACGGGCGAGGTCCTGAACAACCGTCAGCAGGCCGCCTTCGAGGCCTACATCCGCAACGGCGGTGGCTGGGTGGGCGTCCATTCGGCGGCGGACACCGAGCACGCCTGGCCCTTCTATGGCACGCTCCTCGGCGGCGGGGCCTGGTTCATCAGCCACCCGGCGATTCAGCGCGCCAGCCTGCGGGTCGAGAGAGGAACCCATCCCTCCACCGCGCATTACCCGCCGAGCTTTTCGTTCACCGACGAGTGGTACAACTTCCGGGCCAACCCTCGCCGCAGGGTCCTCGTCCTCCTCGCCCTCGACGAGACGAGCTACGACCCCGGCTCCGATGCGATGGGAGACCACCCGATCGCCTGGTACCACTCCGTCGGTCGCGGCCGGGCCTGGTACACCAACCTGGGACACCGGTCCGAGACATATAGCGACCCCTCGTTCGCTCAACATCTCCTGGGAGGAATTCTGTGGGCCGGGACTCGAAGAAAATGAAGGTCCGCGTTCTCCTGACGTTGTCGCTGTTCGTCCTCTTTACCTCTCCACTCCGCGCGGCCACTCTCGGCGAGGAGGTCGAGGCCGCCCTCCAGACCGTTTCCGTCTCCGGCCGGGAGGAGCCGGCGGCCGAGCTCATCCTCGGACGCCTGCGCGGGCTTTCCGCGTCGCGGGACGCTCTCGGCAACGTCGTGCTCACCGCCGGCAGCGGCGAGCCCCGGCGGCTCGTTGCGTGCGCGCTGGGCGAGCCGGGCTTCGTGGTGAGCGGCATTCGCGACGATGGCTATCTGCGGGTGGTGCCGGCCGGCGGCCTCCTCACCGGTGCGCTGTGGACGCAGTCGCACGAAGGGAACACGGTGGTGATCGGCGGCGCCCAAGGTTGGCGTCCCGGCGCCGTGGTGCTCCCCTCGGTCCATCTCCAGCAGGGAGTCACCCAGCTTCGGGAACGTCCGTTCTCGGTGGAGGATCTCTACATCGACGTCGGCGCCGAGTCGGCCGCCGAGGTGACGGCGCTGGGCATCCGCCTCATGGATCCGGTGGCGCTCATCCGCCGTCCGGCACGTCTCGCCGGAGATCTCGTCGCCGGGCCCTCAGCCGCGCAGAAAGGCGCGTGCATCGCGCTCGCCGATGCGGCGCGGCGGTTCCGGGCGGCGCCTGGGCAGGGTACCGTGGTGTTCGCCTGGACGATGCACGACAGGCTCAATCTCGCCGGCCTCGTGCACGTCGCGCGCACGCGAGGACCGTTCGCGGAGGTCATCCTCCTCTGGCCTGCGTTCGGCTGGGAGGACGTACTGGACAGACCGCCCGTGCCGAAGCCCATCCCCGCGCCGGGTTCCGGACCGATCGGCGCCGGCGAGCTCCCGGCGGCGCTGAAAGGCGTTGCTACGGCTCCTCACTTCCCTGTGCCCGGCGACGCGCCGTCCGGAGCGCTCGACTGGGGTACCGCGCACATGGGATACCTCGGACTGCCGGCCCGCTATCCGGGAACGCCGGTCGAGACCATCTCCGTCAGCGACGTGGAAGCGCTCTCCGGCGCTCTCCTCCGAGCGCTGGGCGGAAATCCCGCACCCGCGGCCGCGGGACCGCCGCTGCCGCCTCCGGTCGCGATTGCCGAAGCTGGTGAGGGGCACGAAGAAGCGGCCGGGCTCCTCTCCTCGCTCATCGCCCGCTACGGCGTGAGCGGCGCCGAGGGGCCGGTGCGCGAGGAGGTGCTGCGTAATCTGCCGCCCTGGGCCAGGCCCGAGACGGACGCCAAGGGCAACGTCACGGTGACGATGGGCAGCGGCGGTCTGCCCCTGCTCTTCGTGGCCCACATGGACGAGGTCGGCTTCCGCGTCGCGGAGGTGCTGGCGGACGGCCGGCTGCGCCTCGAGACGCGCGGCGGCCTCCTGTCCTTCGTATGGGAGGCGCAGTCGGCTCTCGTGCACGGCGACAGCGGCGCCGTGCCGGCGGTCGTCGAGCCGCGCGAGGACTGGTGGACGGCCGAGAAATCGGCGCGCTCCGCTCCCCTGACCGTCTATCTCGGTCTCTCCTCCGCGCGCGAGGCCGAGGCGCTCGGCGTCCACGCCGGCAGCACCGTCACCATGCCCAAGCGGATGTTCCGCCTCGGCCGCCACCGCGTGCTCGCCCGCAGCTTCGACGACCGGGTGGGCTCGACGGCCCTGCTGCTCGCCCTGCGGCAGATCGATCCGGCGAAGCTCCGCCGGCGCGTCACCTTCGCCTGGTCGGTCGAGGAAGAGGTGGGCCTCAACGGCTCCAAGGTGCTCGCGGAGCGGATGCGGGATCTCGTCGAGGTGCATCCCGTGGATACCTTCGTCTCGTCGGATTCGCCCATCGAGTCGCGCCGCTTCGCCTCGGCGCTCCTCGGCCGCGGGCCGGTGCTGCGCGCCATGGACAACGGCTATCTCGCGCCGCGGCAACTGATCGACCGCTTCCTGGCTCTGGCGGAGCACGGCGGCATTCCCGTCCAGGTAGGCTTCACGGGAGGCGCCACGGACGGCATGCTCTTCCTCGCCAACGGCGCCGCCGTGCTCCCCTTCTCCTGGCCGGGCCGCTACTCGCACTCCCCCGTGGAGGTGGCGGATCTGCGGGATGTGGAAGCGCTGGTGAAGTTGGTCGTGGCGGTGGCGACGGAGTAGTTACCCCTTCAGCCCGTACCGCTCCATCTTGATCGCCAACCCGTTGCGCGAGAGGCCCAGCAGGCGGGCGGTCTGGGACTTGTTGCCGTTGGCGCGCCGCAGGGCCTCGCGGATAGCTACTTGCTCGGTGCCGCCCACCAGGCGCTCGAGGTCGAGGTCGGAGGCCGTGTCCACCCGCATGGTGGCGGAGATCTGGCCGTTGCGGACCCGCTCGGGCAGCATGTTGACGTCCACCGGCCGGTTCGCCTGCGCCATGTAGACGAGCTGCCGGGCGGTGTTCTCCAGCTCCGAAAGATTCCCCGGATAGTCGTAGCTCAGCAGCGCCGACATCGCCTTGACGGTGATCCCCTGCAGCCGTTTGCCCGTCTCGTGGCAGTACCGGTTGATGTAGGACTGGATGAGCAGCGGCAGGTCTTCGCGCCGGTCCCGCAGCGGCGGCACCAGGATGGTGAATTGCGACAGCCGGTAGGCGAGGTCCACGCGGAAGAGATCGCGGGCCACGGCCGAGTCGAGCGGCATGCGGCTCCCCACCACCAGCCGCACGTCCACCGGGTGAGCTTCGTTGCTGCCGGCGGGCTCCACCTGGCCCGAGCGCAGGTAGCGCACCAGCCGCGCCTGCAGGTCCATGGGCAGATCCTCGATCTCGTCGAGGAAGAGGGTGCCGCCGTGGGCCAGCAGGAGCTTGCCTTCGCGCCGCACCGGAGCGCCCTTGCCCGGGATCTCGGCGCCGAAAAGATCCGCCTCGAGCTGCTGCGCCTTGGCCCCGGCGCAGGTGGCGACCACGAACGGACCGTTGCGCCGCGGGCCGGAGAGGTGCAGCGAACGGGCGAGCAGATCCTTGCCCACGCCCGGCTCACCGCAGAGCAGCACGTGCACCGGCGGATCCACGGCGGCGCGGAGTTGCTCGACCACCTGCTTCATGGCCGGCGATTCGCCCACCACGAGGTTGGGATCGAGGGTGAGGTCCTGCTGGCCGGGATGCCCCGGCAGGATCGGCTCGTACGAGCCCACGTGATGCACCAGCCCCAGCACCAGCAGATGGCCCAGGGTGCTCAGCGAGGCGGCGGGCGACCAGGCTTCGGGATCGAATCTCGGCAGCGCGGTGACCAGCGTGTAGTCGCGGTCGAGGGCCGCGAAGGACTGGTAGCAGATCCAGGCCGGCGCCTCTCCCAGCTCGCCGCGGAAGGAGCCTGCGCGCTCCCGGTTCCCGGTCGTCTCGCGGTGCCGCAGGAGCTGCTCCATCAGCCGCTCGCCGCTCGCCAGCCAGGCTTCCTCCGTCGTCACCACCAGCTTCTGGCCCGCTTCCTCCAGACCGCCGGTGAGCAGGAAAAGGGCGCCGCCCCCGAAGTCCGCCAGCACGTCGCGCACCAGCGATTCGGAGGTGGTGCGGCTCTCGGTGTCGGCGAGCACCCATTCGCTGATGCGGTTCAGGTGCTCGATCATGCGGCGCGAGGTGATGCGCGGCGTGCCGTCCGCCGGCAGCTCCTCCTGCGGCGGCGCCTGCGCCTTCTCCGGCACCGGCACGACGTCCTCGACGAGGAGGGTCACATTGCCGAGCCGGATCTCGTCCAGCACCTCCAGCGAGGCTTCCTTCACCTTGCGCCCGTTCACCTGCAGACCCTTGCGGGTGCCCAGGTCCTCGATCTTCAGCTCCCTGCCGTCGTAGAGGATGCGCGCGTGCTTCTGGGCCACCCCGGTGACATCCAGGGAGATGTCGCACTCCGGCCAGCTTCCGACGAGCAGCTCGCCGCGGGAGACGAGAAACCGGCGGACGCCATCCGGCATGTAGGCGACGAGGCGCAGCATGGGATCTGGAAGTGTACTCCAGACGGACCCTCACTCCCCCAACCCCGGGGAGGTGAGGGGTGCTATCCTCCCGCGCGTGAACGACCTCTTCCTCCGCACCTGCCGCGGGGAGGCCACCGAGCGCCGCCCGGTGTGGATCATGCGCCAGGCCGGCCGCTACCTGCCCGAGTACCGCGCGGTGCGCGCCAAGGCGGACTTCCTCACCCTCTGCAAGACCCCCGAGCTGGCGGCCGAGGTGACGATCCAGCCGGTGGAGATCCTCGGCGTGGACGCCGCCATCCTCTTCGCCGACATCCTGCTGCCCCTGGAAGCCATGGGGGCCGAGCTGGTGTTCGCCAAGGGGGACGGCCCGTCCTTCCCTCATCCCGTGCGCACCCGCGAGGACGTAGCCCGCCTCCGCTCGCCCGAGGTCGAGGCGACCCTCGGCTACGTCTTCGACGCCATGCGCCTGGTGCGCCGCGAGCTGGACGGCAAGGTGCCCGTCCTCGGCTTCGGCGGCACGCCCTGGACGCTCGCCGCGTATCTCGTGGAGGGTGGCGGCTCGAAGCACTTCGAGCACCTCCTCGCCTGGAGCTACGGCGATCCCGAGGGCCTCGGCCTGCTCCTCGACCGCATCGCCGAGACCTCCATCGCCTACCTCCAGGGTCAGGTCGCGGCCGGAGCGCAGGCCCTGCAGCTTTTCGACACCTGGGGAGGCCTGCTCGACCTCGACCGCTGGCGGAGCGTCGCCCTGCCGCCGCTGCGCAAGATCGTCGCTGCCCTCAAGGGCCAGGTGCCGTTGATCTATTACATCAACGGCGGCTCGCACCTGCTGCCGGCGCTACGGGAGCTGGAGGTGGACGTGCTGTCGGTGGATTGGCGGCAGCCCCTTGCCGAGGTCCGCCGGGTCGTGGGTCCGCGAGTCCTCCAGGGCAATCTCGATCCCGCGGCGCTGCTCGCGCCCATCCCCGAGATCGAGCGCCGCGCCGCCGCCCTCCTCGCGGACGGCCAGGGCGGCGGCCACATCGTCAACCTCGGGCACGGAATCCTGCCGATGACGCCGGTCGAGAACGCGAAGGCCTTCGTGGACGCGGTGAAGCGGACGCCGCGTGACCTTTGAAGCGGCAGCGGCTCATTTCACGGAGAAAAAAATGACGAAACATTTGACGAGACTTGCAGGAATCCTCATCCTCATTGCCATCATAGGGACAGCACTTTGGTCATTCTTCCCGGGCCAAGATAACCCAAACACTCCTCGCATTGAAGGCCCAGACCTTGACTTTGTAGTCGGCATTACCGCGTTCTGCATCGGGGTAGTGACCTTCTTTGGGGTCGCAGGGCTGAACCGCTCAGTCAAAAACCAACAAGTGCTCAGAGGTGAGCGCTTGAGAACTTCGATTGCTTGCTCACTTGTACTCAGCTACCTCTTCATGGTTTCTTTCACAGCCTTTGTGGGAAACTCACCGATAGTGGGAGGGGTCACGAAAACGTTCGTAGAGAGTTTTTCCAGTGTCATAGGTATCACTATTGCCTTCTATTTCGGGACGTCGGCTGCGACTCAAATCTTCGGCAAAGAAAAAGATGAGCAACCCGAAAGCAAGAGTGTTGACAAAGATAGCTGAGGCCCTGCGGTCGGTCTAGCAAGCGATGCAGCCAGACGGCCGCCTCGCGTGCTCCGTCTTCTTTGTCTCCCCTATCCCCGGTTCCATTCTGTCGTTGCGGTAGGACGGTCCGTCGCAGAGCTACGATGCCTTGTCGTAACAGTCCCGCGCCTTGTCATAGCAATCCCACGCCTTGTCATAGCAATCCCGCGCCTGAGCATAGCGATCCCACGGCTGAGCATAACGATCCGCGCCTTGTCATAGCGATCCCGCGTCTCATCATAGCGCTCCCGCGCTTCGTGATAGCGATCCCGCGGCGTGTCGTAACGGTATGCCGGCTCGTCGTACTCTTAGACCGGCCGCGGTAACGCTCCGACAGCTCGTCATAACGGTATGCCGCTTCATCCTAAGAGTAAGACTGGGCGTCGTAGCTCTATTTCGGCCGCCGTAGCGTTACGACGGCCCGGAGGAACGCTCCCGCGGGCCGTCCTACTCTTACGGCCGGCCATCGTAGCGTTATACAAACCGTCGAACCTGTACGACGGCCCGGAGGAGAGGTACGACGACTCGTCGTAGCGCTATACAAACCGTCATAGCTGTCCCGCGGCCCAGCATAGCGTTATACGAGGCGTCATAACGGTAAGACGGCGCGCCATAGAGGTACGACGGCACGTCGCAGGCTTACGATAGAAACGCTCCTTGAGCCCCACTACCCTGCTGAGCCCAGGACGTAGGCTTCATACATCGCCTGGAGCCTAGTGGTGCGTCGACCCGCCCGGATTCTTCGTCGCGGCCTCCAGGCTGCCGTGGATGGTGGCGATCCAGGTCTTGGTGTCGATGAAGCCGCTGCCCCACTCCTTCCACTGCTCGGGGAGTCCCTCCGTCTGCAGTTGCTCGAGGCTCTTGCCGGCCGCCATTCCCTTGCGCACGACGTCGGTGGTCTCCGTCAGCATGCGGTGGAAGCCTTTCAAGTCCTCGACGGTCGAGAGAGGTCCATGGCCGGGAATGACCTTGGCGTCGGCGGGGACTTGCGCGATGACCTTCCCCACGTTGTCGATCAGCCCCTGGACGCTGCCGCCGTTCTCCAGGTCCACGAAGGGGAAGCGGCTGGCGAAGAAATCGTCGCCCATGTGCACGACGTTCGACTTGGTGAAGAAGATGATGCTGTCTCCATCCGTGTGTCCATGAGGGTAGTGGATGGCCTTGATCTCCTCGCCGTTGAAGTGGACGGAGACCGCATCCGTGAAGGTGACCACCGGCAGCGCCTCGGGGGGAGACGGCGGGACCTGGGTTCCTCGGCGGGTCACACCTTCAGCCAGGCGCTTGCGGACGTTCTCCTGGGCGATGATCGGCGCTTCCGGCCCGAAGATGGCATTGCTCCCCGTGTGGTCCCCGTGGTAGTGCGTGTTGAGGACGAACTTGAGGTTGCCGGGGTTGATGAGCTTCAGAGCGGTGCGGATCTTCTCCGCCAGCGGCGCGTACTGGTCGTCGACGATCAGGATGCCGTCTTTCCCCGCCGATACGCCGATGTTGCCGCCGGCGCCCTGCAGCATGTAGATGTTGCCGGAGACGGGGATCATCTTCATCTCGACCTTCGAGAAGTCCTGCTGCTGCGCCGCCGCCGGCAGGGCAGCCAGAGCAAGGGCCAGAGCGAAGCGCATCGTCCTACGCATGGCGGATCTCTCCTTTGCGTTCTTGGAGCCGTACAGCGGCGGCGAATCTACCACGAGGCGGCGGGCACGTAGGCCCGCCCCTACTCGTACCGCAGCGCTTCGATCGGGTCCAGCCCCGCCGCGCGGGAGGCGGGATAGATGCCCGAGGCGAGCCCTACCGCCATGGCGACGCCGGTCGACAGCAGGATGGAGGCGCCGGTGACGATGGTCTCCCAGCCGGCGTAGGCGGCGACGCCGCGGGCGAGAGCCAAGCCCGCCACGATGCCCGCCAGGCCGCCGATCAAGGAGATGGCGAACGACTCGACGATGAACTGGAAGCGGATGTCGCGGCTGCGGGCGCCCACGGCGCGGCGGACGCCGATCTCCCGCGTGCGCTCGAGCACCGTGGCGAGCATGATGTTCATGATGCCGATGCCGCCCACCAGCAGCGAGATGCCGGCGATGGCTCCCATCACCACGTTGAACAGCCGCTGCGTGCGCCGGCTCTCCGCCAGCAGGGCCTCGGGCACCACCAGCTCGTAGTCGGTCGCGCCGCCGTGCAGCCGGTCGAGGAGATCGCGCAGCAGCGCGGCGGTCTCGCCGCTGTCCGTGCCGTCCTTGAGACGCACGACGATCTCGTCGAGCGGCGAGGCGAGCTCCGAGTGCTCGAACTTGCGGTCCGCGGTGGAGAGCGGCAGGTAGATCTCGCGGGAGACCGGCGCGGCGGACGCGGCGGCTTCCTCCTTGACCGGCTTCCCCTTCGGCGCCGGCGCGCCGGCCTCGGCGGCGGCGAGCACGCCGACCACCTCCAGCCAGAGATCGTTGACCTTCACCATGCGGCCCAGAGCCGCGCCGTAGCCGAAGAGATCGCGCCGCACCGCCGGAGCGATGACGCAGACCTGGGCGTGCGAGCGCTCGTCGAGGGCGTCGAGGAAGCGGCCCTCGGCGAGCTCCTGGTGAGCCAGCTCGGCGTATTGCGGGGTGACGCCATAGACGGCCGTGCCGTCCGCCCGGCCCGCCGGCGAGAACACCTTGTAGGGATCGATGCGGATGCGCGGAGCCACCAGCTCGACGCCGGGGATGGCTTCCGCGATGGCCGCCGCGTCGCGCGGGGAAACGCCGAGCGAGGTCTGGCGGATCTCCTGCAACTCCTCGTCCTTGAAGGTCTTGGCGCGCACCAGCACGTTGCGCAGGCCCAGCCGCTCGATCGAGGCCATGGCCTGGCGCTCGGCTCCGGCGCCGATCGACATCATGGCGATCACCGCGCCGACGCCGAAGATCATGCCCAGCATGGTCAGCGCCGAGCGCAGCTTGTGGCCCGCCAGGCTGTAGAGCGCCGAGTGCAGGGCTTCCCGCGGCGTCATCGGATGATGACCATCCTGCGCACGCGTCCCGAGCGGGTGGCGGGAGCGGCCGGAGGCGGCGCGGCCGGTTTGACCTCCGGCTGGCCGGCCGGGCGCGTGGGATCGCGCAGCGCCAGCACGTCTCCCGCGGCTAGGCCGGATTCGACGACCACGCGTCCCATCGTGGCGGGGCCCAGCTTCACCTCCACCGGCGCGAACCCTCGCGCGCCTTTGCGGAAGACCACCGAGCGGCCCTCGCGATCGAACACCGCCTGCCGCGGCACCAGCAGGGCTCCCCGGCGCTCTTCGAGCAGCAGCGTCGCCTGCACCCGCTGGCCGGGCTTCATGACGCGCGGATCGGTGCGGGCCAGCTCCAGGGTGACGGCGAAGTACTGCACCGGCGAGCCCGGAATGCGCGGCTTGGCCAGCGAGTCGACGCGCGCGATGCGGGCCGGGTAGGAGACCTCGGGCGCGGACTCCACCACCAGCGTTGCGGGACGGCCCGGTTTCAGGCCTCCGGCGTCCGCCTCCAGCACGTAGACCTCGGCTTTCATGGCGGAGAGGTTCGGGATCTCCGCCAGCGGCTGGCCGTTCCAGACGTTGTCGCCCACGCGGGTCGGCTCGCCGCGCCAGTCGCGCTTGAGGATCAGCACGCCGTCGTGCGGCGCGGTCACGGAGAGGGCCTGGAGGGCCCGGCGCGCCTGCTGGATCTTGGCGTCGGCCTGGCGGATCTTGATCTGCAGCAGGGCGGTCTCGGTGCCGGAGAGCCGCTGGCGGGTGCGCCGCGTCTCGCGGGCGTGGGTCTCCTGCTCCTGCGCGAGCTGCTGGTCGATCTCCGACTCGATGATGTCGTGGCGGGAGAAGATCACCTCGTCCTTCTTCTGGAACTGGCGGGCGTTCTCGAGCTCGCGGCGCGCCATCGCCGCGTCGCGCTCCAGCTTGCGCACCTCCGCGAGGCCTTCGCTGCCCTCCTTCTCCATCTGCAGCCGCGTCTCCCGCAGATCGTCCTCGGCGTCGGTGAGCCGCTTTTCCATGGTGCTGGGATCGAAGCGGATCACCACCTCCCCCTGCTGGACCCGCGAGCCGTCCGCGGCCACCCAGCCGATGCGGAAGGGGCCCTGCACTCCCATCGGCGCGGCGACGGGAGTGGCGCGCACCGCCTGGAGATTTCCCTGGGCCGGCACCCGGCGCACGAAGTCCTGCGGCGCGAGCACGAGCACCGGCACGTCGCCGCCGCTCGAGCGCGCCAGGGGGAGGAAGGCCCCGAGGGCGATCACCGCAGCCAGGGCGGCGACTCCGAGAGCGAGGCGCGAGGCCTTCACCGATCCTCCTCCGCGAGGTCGCGGCGCGAGATCAGGTCGCCGGCGGTGAGCCCGCGGACGATCTCCACCAGCCGCTCGTTGCGCCGCCCGAGCACAGGGCGCACCTCCTCGTAGCTCCAGCCCTGGCGGCGGTAGATCACCGGGCCTTCCGGCCGGTTGAACACCGTCTCGGCCGGGGCCACCAGGACGGACGCCGCGCGCTCGATCTCCACCGTGCCGGTAAAACGCATGCCGGGCCGCATGCGCTGCGGATCGGTGCGGTCGAGATCGATCTCCAGCTTCACCACCTTGAGCGGGTTGAACTCCGAGCGGCTGCACACCGAGCCGCCGATCGAGCGCACGCGGCCGTGAAAGACGTCGTCCGGATGGGCGTCCAGGCGCAGCGTCACCCGCTGGCCGGCGGCGACGCGGCCGGCGTCCGCCTCGTCGATCTCGCCTTCGGCCCGCATGCTGCGCAGATCGGGGATCTCGAGGACCGACTGCCCCCGCCAGCAGGAGTCGCCCACCTTCTTCTTCTCACCCTGGTCGCTGGCCACGTAGACGACGGTGCCGGCCTGCGGCGCCGTCACGGTCATGCGGCGGATGGCGTCCTCCATCTCGCCCACGCGGGCGGCGGCGCGGTCACGCCGCTTGGTCTGGGCCCCGATCTCGGCGCCCGCCTGCAGCTTCTGCAGGCCCAAGCGCTCTTGCAGGTAGGCGATCTCGCGGTTGGCCAGCTCCAGGTCTTCCCGTGCCTGGGCCAGCTCCTTGGCGGCCGTCAGCTCCTGCGGCACTTGCACCTTGAGGGCGGCGCGCCGCTGCCGGGCCTCCGCCTCGGCCAGTTGCAGCTTCTCGTCGCGCAGCTCGATCTCGAGGTTCGTCTGCCGCTTCTCCAGCTCCTTCTGCGCCGAATCGCGCTCGGCCATCTTGTCGAGGAGCCGTTGCTCGAGCTCGGAGGTATCGAAGCCCAGGACCGGCTCTCCCGCATGCACCTGCATGCCCTCGGGGGCCAGGAAGGCGAGCTTGAACTCCCAGACGTCCGGGACCTGCGGCGGGCCGAGGCGCAACGCCTGCACGGAAGAGAGGGTCCCCGAGACCGGCGCGCCCACCACCAGATGATCGCGCCGCACCTCCACCCAGCCGCCGCCCGCCGAAGCCGCAGCCCGGCCTGCCACCAGCCAAAGGATGACGGCCGCGGCCAGCAAGGCCGTGCCGCTGGCGGCGAAACGGGTGAGCCGCCGCTGGCGCGGGCTCATCCGCTCCTCCCGTCACGGCCGCGCAGCCGCGTGCCGGCCTCGACGCCCTTCTCCACCACGCACTCGTTGGCCGAGCACGGTCCGAGGCGGATCTCGGTGGCGCCGCCCGCCGCGAGGAAAACCCGCGGCCGGGCGCCCGAGAGGTCCAGGGCCTGCCGCGGCACCAGCAGGGCATCCTTCACCTCCGGCCCCAGCACCTCGACGCGCACCGACATGCCGGGACGCATGCGCCGCCGGTCCGCGCTCTCCAGGGCGATGCGCACGGGGAAATGCCGCAGCAGGAGGCTGCGCCGCGATTCCCGCGCCACCGGCGAGATCTCGGCCACACGGCCGCGGTAGGTCCTGCCGGGATAGGCGTCGAGGATGCACAGCGCCTCCATTCCCGGCGCGATGCGGCCGTCGTCGACGTCGGAGAGGTTAGCCTCGACGATCATCGAGGAGAGATCGGGCAGTGTCGCCACCGTCATGCCCACCCAGACGGTGTCGCCCACCTGAAACTTGCGCCCTTCCCACGGATGGTCGCCGACGAGCACCATGCCGTCTCGCGGGGCGCGCACGGTGAGAGCGCCGATGGCCTCTTCGGCGAGGCGGATCTCGCGCCGCGTCTTGTCGAGTGAGATCTCCTGGATCTGCACGTCCGCGGTGCTCCCCCGCCGCTGCGCCGTGAGGTCCTCCTCGGCCTTGGCCAGCTCGGCTTGGGCGCGTTCGAGGGCGAGCTGGCGTTCCTGGTAGTCGCGCAGCGAGAGGAGGTCCTTCGGCACCGCGGCGGCGATGCGCGCCTTCTCCACCTCCGAGCGAGCCTTCTCCACCTGGAAGCGCCTCTCGGCGGCGGTCGTCTTCGACTGCGCCACGGTGCGCTCGAGGGAGCTGCCGGCGTCGAAGGCGGAGAGGCGTTTCTCCTCCAGGTCCGAGGCGAATTGGGAATTGTCGAAGGAGACTACCGGGTCGCCGGCCTTCACCAGCGTGCCGTCCTCGGCCATCCAGCGGATGGCGATCTGAAAGGCGTGCGTGCGCGGCACCACGAGAGCCTCCCCGCGCTCGGCGGCGAGCTCGCCGGTGAGCAGCATCCGCTGGCGGAGGGAACCGCGGTGGACGGTCAAGTCCCCGGCCGCGGCGTCCGCGGCACGCGCTCCCGGCCCCGAGCAGCCGGCGAAAACCGGCAGGCAGGCAAAAACGAGGAGAACGGCGCCGATCGGTCTCATCATTTCCTTCAATGGGAACGTATACGGCAGGCACGTATTCCTGTCTAGGGGGCCGCGGGCCGGTCCCCTATAGATACAGTGCCGGCCGAGGTTTCCGTA
>JBIOVX010000216.1:0-2969 GCA_044868005.1 Thermoanaerobaculia bacterium
AACCAGTTCATCAGCACTGCCGTGGCGGAGAAAATGGCGGCTCTAAAGACTGCTGATTATCTTGAGGAAAGAGCAAGGCAAGGCAGCCGGGAGAAGTTTCTGGCTGTGCTTGCAAAGGTACCTGATGTAGCGCCAGACCCTATCGACGCACTCTAAGACGAGCCCGAACGGAACTTCATCCTCCATCTGTCGAGCATCAGCCGCGCGCACGCTTCGGGCGCGTCGGCTGTATGCGCTTCTTGGGCCGTGCCGCTTCGCGACCTTCCAGCCAACGTTTCAACGATCGCTGGCTTTCGCCTGAAGGTCGACCTGCGAGGAGTCCCTCGACACTGATGTCTTCGTCGAGATCGGGCCAGTGGATGCCCACGCCACGACCGATCAGGCGCCACCGGTTACGCTCCTGGCGCGTTCCATGGACGAGACGCGGATACCACGCCAGCGGAACCACAACTGTCCGACCGTCCGCGAGGTCAACCGCGAGCTCTTCGTTGGTCACGCTGACCTGAAGCGCGCGAGCTTCTTGGGGCTCACTCATTGAAGTACTCATTCCACCTCCTCAGCAGGAGCTCACGATTCCGTTCCACGAGTTGTTGAATCCGCTGGATTTCGACTCTCGGGAATCCTCCACTTCGCCACAGGCGCACCGGATCGAGCCAAAACTTCGCCATGTTGTCGTCACGCTCCACATGAACGTGAGGCGGCTCATTGCGGTCCCCAGCATAGAAGAAGAAGCGGTAAGGACCAAGGTGCAGTACGGTCGGCACGTCCCGAGTCTACTGACCTCTCCGTCTAGGCACCAGCGACAGGACGTCCAGAGGTGATAAAAAGAGCCCTCCAGACGTCTCCAAGCGGAGGGATCCGATGTCCCAAGTCCGTTCTCGCCTCGCTCTCACCGCCTCGCTCGTCCTGCTGTCCTGCCTTCCCCTCGCCGCCCAGACGCCGGCGGTCACCCTCGAAGGGCTCCTGAGCGCGCCGTTCCCGAGCGAGCTGCTGGCGTCGCCAACCGGCGCCAAGCTCGCCTGGGTGCAGAACGCGAAGGGGGTCCGCAATATCTGGGTGGCCGAGCCGCCGGAGTATCGCGGGCGGCAGGTCACCAAGTACACGGCGGATGACGGCCAGGCGATCTTCGGCCTCGAGTGGATGCCGGATACCAAGGGACTGATCTACGTCCGCGGCGGCGGTGCCAATCGGCAGGGTGACATCCCGAATCCTACGAGCGATCCTGCGGGTGCCGAGCAGGCCCTCTGGCGGGTTTCGCTGGACGGCGGCGAGCCGGTGCGCGTCGGGGCTGGGACGGGCGCGGTCGTCTCGCCGCGGGGCGACGGTGTGGCTTTCCTTCAGAAGGGAGACGTCTATTGGGCGCCGTTCGCGGAAAAGGCGGAGCCGGTGGCGTGGATCAAGGACCGCGGCGGGGCCGGCGAGCTGCACTTCTCGCCCGACGGCTCGAAGCTGGTCTTCGTGAGCCGGCGTGGAGATCACAGCTTCATCGGCGTCTACGACGTAGCCGCGAAGGCGCTCCGCTGGATCGAGCCGAGCGTGGACAACGACAGCGATCCCGCGTGGTCGCCGGACGGCTCGCGGCTGGCGTTCCTGCGTGTGCCCGCGTCCTCGAAGTTCACCCTCTTCAAGCCGAACCTGAGCGCGCAGCCCTGGTCGATTCTGGTGGCGGACGTCACCTCGGGCGAGGCCAAAGTGGTCTGGCGCGCCGAGCCCGGAATGGGGAGCGTCTTCCAGGGGGTGGTGGCAGCGAACGAGATCCTCTGGGCGGCGGAGGACCGGCTCGTCTTTCCCTGGGAGCGGGAGGGGTGGATCCACCTTTACTCCGTCCCGGCCGCGGGCGGCAAGGCCACGCTGCTCACGCCCGGCAAATTCGAGGTCGAGTTCGTCAATCTCACGCCGGACCGCCGGCAGGTGATCTTCAATTCCAACCAGGACGACATCGACCGCCGCCACGTCTGGCGGGTGGACGTGGCCGGCGGCCGGCCGGTGGCGCTGACCAAGGGCACGGGCATCGAATGGCTGCCGGTGATGACGAGCGACGGCAAGGCCCTGGCCTACTTCCGCTCCGGAGCGCGGCGGCCGGCCGAGGCGGTGATCGAGATCGGCGGGGCGGCGCGCGAGCTGGCGCCGAGCACGGTGCCGGCCGACTTCCCCGAGCGCGCGCTCGTCGAGCCGCAGCAGGTGATCTTCAACGCCTCGGACGGCCTGCGCGTCCACGGCCAGCTCTTCCTGCCGCCGAATCTGAAGAAGGGCGAGCGGCGGCCGGGGGTGCTCTTCTTCCACGGCGGCCCGCCCCGGCAGATGCTGCTCGGCTGGCACTATCTCTCCTACTACAACAATTCCTACGCGCTCAATCAGTACCTGGCGAGCCGCGGCTACGTCGTGCTCTCGGTGAACTTCCGTGCCGGCATCGGCTACGGCATGGCGTTCCGCGAGGCGCTGAGCCAGGGGGCTGCCGGCGCCAGCGAGTTCAACGACGTGCTGGGAGCGGGTCTCTATCTGCGCAGCCGGCCCGACGTCGATCCCGACCGCATCGGCCTCTGGGGCGGCTCCTACGGCGGCTACCTGACGGCGCTCGGCCTCGCCCGCGCCTCGAACCTGTTCGCTGCGGGGGTGGACATCCACGGCGTGCACAACTGGAACAACGGCATCCGCAACTTCATCCCCGAGTACGCTCCGAAGCCGGAGGAGGAGCGGCTCGCCTTCGAATCCTCCCCCATGGCCTGGCTGGACGGCTGGCGCTCGCCCGTGCTGGTGATCCACGGCGACGACGACCGCAACGTCGCCTTCAGCGAGACGGTGGAGCTGGTGGAGGCGCTCCGCGAGCGGAAGGTCGAGGTGGAGCAGCTCATCCTGCCGGATGAGGTCCATTCGTTCCTGCGGTATGCGAGCTGGGTGAAGGTGTATCAGGCGACGGCGGAGTACTTTGATCGGAAGCTACGAGCGAAATGATCTGTAGGGGCGGCCCT
>JBIOVX010000217.1:0-29848 GCA_044868005.1 Thermoanaerobaculia bacterium
CGGATGGTGCCGGCGGCTGGAGCTGCGAGCCGGCCAGCACCGGCACCGTCACCGGCGTGGGTGAGGGTACCGGCATCGACGTCGACAACACCAATCCGGCGGTGCCGGCCGTGTCCATCGAAACCCCCTATCAACTGCCCCAGACCGGCTGCGCCGCGGGCGAGGTGGTCACCTCCGACGGTGCCGGTGGGTGGAGCTGCGACCCGATCGCCGGCGGCGGCGGCGCCGGAGCCTTCACGAAGAACAACATCTACGTCAACCAGGTGGGCGGCGGGTCGCCGGCCGTCGGCCCGTTCTCGCGCACGGCGTCCTGCAACGACGCCAACGACATCGCCCTCTCGGGCTTCTGCCACAGCACCGGCAACGACGTTGTGGTCATGCTGAGCCAGGAGGCGATCAACTTCAACACCGACGCCACCGCGGCCCAGTTCCTCTGCCGGTTCCGCAACGAGAGCAACGGCAACGGCCAGGCCGGCATCGTCTGCCTGACCGTACCCGGGCCCTGACCGCGCGCGCCGGATCAGCGCCATGAGGACCGGCGCGTCACACGGCGCGCCGGTCTATCTCCGGACCCAGGCCGCGATGTCGGACACCACGGCTTCCGCCACGTGGCCCGGCCGCTGATACTCGGCCGGGCCGGATAGACCCGCGCCGGCGATGAACAGGTGGTTGAGCCCCGGGTAGGACTTGAAGGTCACGTCCGGCCGGTCCGCAAGAGCCTTTTTCCAGGCCGCGAGGTTGGCGGGAGTCACCTGGTAGTCGCGCTCTCCTTGCAGGACCAGCAGCGGCTGTTTCAGCGCTTTCGCCGCCTCCGCCGGGTTGTAACCCCGCAGGTCCAGCCAGTACGACGCGGGCACTCCCAGCACGATCTCGGCCGCGCCGGGCTGCAGGGATTTCACCTTCGCGACCTCCCCGCGGATCTCTTCGATCCGCCGCTTCTCCTCTTCGGAATTGATGCCGTCGAGGCCGGCAATATAGGTGACCTGCTCGAGGATGAGGTCCTCCATCGGCTTCGCCGCTCCCGCCATGACGATGAAACCGGCGATCTTCGGGTCCTGGGCGCCGATGCGGGGCACGAGCATCGCCCCCAGGCTGTGGCCGAGGACGTAGACGCGGGCAGGATCGATGCCCTCAGTCGCGCGCAGCAGGGCCGCGGCGGCCAGGGCGTCGTCGATCGTCTCCTGCTGGACGGTGGGCTTGTCTATCGCGGAGGCCTTCGCCGCGTGCTGGCGGGTGCGCTTCTCGTAGCGCAGGACGGCGATGCCGCGCGAGGCGAGGCCCCAGGCGAGATCGCGGAACGGCTTGGCGGCGCCCACGGTCTCGTCGCGATCGTTCGGACCCGAGCCGTGGACGAGCACGACAGCGGGAAAGGGTCCCTGCCCCACCGGCATCGCCAGCGTGCCGGGGACGGCCCATTCGCCGGAGCCCACGGTCACCTCGCGTTCGCGGAAAGTGTCCGGTTTAGCGTAGGGCGGCGGACCTGGGTCGGCTGGTGCCGGCGCCGCTTCTTGCGCCGCCGGCACGATGAAGAAGCCGGCGATGCGGCCGTGTTCGTCGACCACCACCTTGAGGTCCACCGTGGCGCGCTCGAACGCCGTGGTGACCAGGACCACGTCGTAGATTCCCTCTTTCACTCTGCGGGTGGCGACGCGGCGCTTGTAGGAGCCCATCTGGGTCTGGAGAGACGACCAGATCTCGGCGAGCTTCGCCGGGGGCGCCGCCGCCTTCATGGGCGCGGCGAAGTTTTGGACGGCGCTCTGGAAGTCCCCCTTGACCAGCAGATCGAGGAACGCAATGGCCTTGGCGGTGGCGTCCTCCGGCTTGGCGAGTTGGATGGGTGGGGTTTGTTGGGCTGGGAGGAGGGAGGGAAGCAGGAGGAACAGGAGGAGCGCGGGGAAAACGTGACGCTTCATCAATCTTTATAACAGCCTAGGCGATGCGCCCTTCGTATAAATCCGCAATTGGAAAGCACAACTCGTAGTCACCCCAGAGCAGGTCGCCGTGCTCAACCCTGAAGCTCGTAAAATTTTCCGGATCGAGGAAAGCGCGGATGGCCGGGTGGCTGGAATTCCTGAGAAAAGGCCCGAAGTCGACAATCCTCTCGGTGCCGTCGTCAAAGGCGATCCGCAACCGATGCGCTCCCGCATGTTCTGCTCGCAGCACATCGATGCCTACACCCTCGACAAGTGTCACCGCAGCCTCCGATTCACTGTCACGGATGGGATCTGACGGTTCAGAACGAAGTAGTCGATCCATTTGCGAACGATATCATCGGCGAAATGGCGCGTCAATGTTTCAAAATCGCGCAACTGCGCACCGATCAGCGGGCGGCGGCCGCGAACGGGGCCGAAGCGGATCTCCACGACGGCCCCCTCCTCGATGATCAATTCGGCCTTGCTCTCCCGGCCCTGGTACTTGCCATGGACGTGAACAGGATCATGCTCGTTGGAGTAGAAGAGCACGACCAGTCCGAAGTACTCGTAGAGTTTGGGCACGGCCCCAATTTACCAGAGTACGGCAGCTCGATCACTTTGCTCCTCCCGGCTTCAGCACCAACCTCTCTTTGCCCGCCTTGGTCACCGCGTCGCGGGCGAACAGCATCGGGTGGTATTCGTGGCGGCTCCAGAGGTCGGTCTGATCCTCGCGGTGGCGGTGGAAGAGCTGGGCGTTCTGCCCGGTGCTGTTGACGGAGAGCGAGCGGGCGAGGTCCGCGAGGTCCACGATCATGCGCTGCGAGACGCCGAAGCGCACCCGGTAGGGATTCCGGCGGTTCGGCGTCTGGGCCTCGACGGTGAAAGCCTCGCCGGACAGGGGCACCGGCTTGCCGTTGAACAGCTTCATCAGCGGCCCGATGCCGCTGTTGCCGAACGGTTGGTGCGCGAAGACGGCGCGGTGGAGCCGGCCCCAACGCCAGGTTGAGGGACCATCATCCAACCGTTTGTGGAGATCTTCGATCGCCTCGTGGAAGGAGCGGCGAACGATGTCGTCCCGGGTCTCCACCTTGTCCTTCGTCCGCCGGTCGTCGAACCAGGGGTTGGCGGGGTTCTTCATCATCTCGATGTACATCGGGGTGTCGTTGTACCCGCGGTAGTCCTTGGCCAGATCGTAGCCGATCTCGTCGCCCGCGATGGCGGGGATGAGTTTGGCGTGCCAGGCGAAATAGATGGTGGCGGCGACGCTCTCGGGGGTGAAGCGGAGGTCCCAACTGCGGATCAGCTCGAGGGCGCGCCGCTCCACGTCGCCGGCCGGCTGGACGGCGGCGAGCAGGTAGGGGCGCAGGGCCGCCGCGGGCGGCGAGTAGACCTCGGCCTGGAGGCGCCGCATGTCGTCCAGCGTCACCTTGGGATTGGCCGCCAGCACCTCGGTGATGCGTCCGGCGCGGTAGGGATCGGCATAGTCGTGGCCGATCAGGTGGGGATAGCTGTCGGCGACGACCTTGTTGTTGGCGGTGACGATGAAGCCGGCCGCCGGATTGTAAAGGCTCGGCATCTGATCGAACGGCAGAAATCCTTTCCAATCGCGTTCGGGAGCGCCGGCGGGCACGGGGAAGAGGCCGTCCTGGCCGGCAGCGCGGACAGGGATCAGGCCGGCTCCCTGGTAGCCGATGTTGCCGTCCACGTCGGCGTAGACGAAGTTGAGGGTGGGAGCGCTCCACAGCGACAGCGCGCGGCGGAAGGAGTCCCAATCCCGCGCCGTGTTGTAGCCGGCCAGGGAATCGAACAGGCGGCTCGGCTCGGCGATGGTCCAGCGCAGGGCGAGCGGCGGCAGGCCGGTGAGCCCGTCCGCCGCGTTGATGATCGGGCCGTGAGGCGTGGTGACGATCTCGAAGGTCTCGCGCTTGCCGCTCTTCAGGGCGAGCGTCTCCTTGACGATCTCGGCGTCGCGCCACTCCTCCCCCACCTTCACCTGGCGGCGGACGTTGAGGGTCTCGACGAAGAGATCCTGCGAGTCGCCGCACATGTTGGAGATGCCCCAGGCGATGCGGGCGTTGTGGCCGACGAGAATCATCGGCACGCCGGGGAAGGAGAATCCGGCGACGTCGAAGCGGCCCGCGTGGAGGCCGTTTTCGTACCACTCCGAAGGCATGTTGAGCCCCAGGTGGGTATCGTTGGCCAGCAGCGGCCGGCCGGTGGCCGTGCGGCTGCCGTGGACGACCCAGTTGTTGCTGCCGCGGGCGGTGACCGGCTCGCCGAGATACGAGGTGAGGATGGGGTGCACGGCGGGACCGGAGGCGGGGCCGGCGCCATAGCCGCCGGCCTCCGGCGTGATGATGACCGTCTGGCTGTCCGGGTAGGGAGCCGTGAGCTGGCGCGCGCCGGCGGCGCCCACCCTGGTCGCCAGGCGGGCGCGCAGCTCCTCCACGGTGTGGTTCTGGCCGAGCGACAGTGCAATCATCTTGCTCCAGGCGATGGAGTCGACCGGCGTCCACGGCTTCGGGCTCGCACCCAGGATGCCGAACTCCACGGGCAGCCGCCCGCGGTTCGCGGCGAGGTAGGCATTGACGCCTTGCGCATAGGCCTCGAGGAGGGCCCGCGTGGCCGGGGTCATGAGGGCGAGGTCGCGCTCGGAGGCGCGGCGCAGGCCATAGGTGCGCATGGCCTTGTCGGCGTCGAGAACGGAGCGCCCGAAGAGCTCGGCGAGGGAGCCGCCGCTGACGTGGCGGTTGAGCTCCATCTGCCAGAGGCGGTCCTGGGCATGGACGTACCCCTGCGCCAGGAACAGGTCGTGCTCGTTGGCGGCGTAGAGGTGGGGAACGCCCCACTCGTCGCGGATCACCTCGACGGGTGCCGAGAGCCCCGCCACGGCGAGCTCGCCGTCCGTCTGCGGCCAGGGGCGGCGGACGAGCCAGACGGCCAAGACGGCAAGGACGACGGCCAGCGCCGCGAGGGCGAGGCCGAGAAGCTTCAGGATCTTCAGCAGGCGTCTCTTCACACGCTCTCCTCTTCTTTGAAGTCGCCGTCCAGGCAGGCGCGCAGGCGCGCCGCGAGGACGGCGACGTTGGGCTCCGCCATGAAGGTATGGTGATCGCCGGGAAGCTCGAAGACCGCTGCGAGCCCGGGCGTCAGCCGGCCCCACCCGAGATCCCGGCCGAGGCTGGCATCGAGGCCGGCCTCCGCGGCCCGGAACAGGGAGACCGGTCCGGGGTAAGGGTGCGGCCGGTAGGCGCGATAGGCGCCGGCGTTGGTCTTGAAGACCCGCAGCAGGCGGCGGAGCTGCAGCAGGCCGTCCTCGCCGGCATGGACGACGCCGGCGGCGCGCAAGCGGTCGACGAAAGCCCGCAGCCGCTCTTCGGGCGGGAGAGGCGCGAGGGTCTCCGCGGTCAAGCCGAGATCGACGCCGCGCAGACCGCGGAGATAGTCGGCGATCATGAGGAGCCAGGGCACGTCGTCGTCTGCGGGCGGCGAGGGCTTCGCCGCCGCCTCCGGCGGCAGGCCCGGGGTCGTATCGAGCACGGCGAGGAGACCGATCGCCTCCCCCTGCGCCGCGAGCTGGCGCGCCATCTCGAAGGCGGCGAGGCCGCCGAACGACCAGCCGCCCAGGCGGTAGGGGCCGGCAGGCTGCACCCGCCGGATCTCGGCGACGTAGCACGCCGCCATCTCCTCGAGGGTGGCCCAGGGCTCGAGATCGTCGGCGAGGCCGCGCGCCTGGAACGCGTAGAACGGCACCTCCGCTCCCAGGTGGCGCGCCAGGGGAATGAAACAGAGCACGTCGCCGCCGGCGGGATGGACGCAGAAGAACGGCGGGTGGGAAGAGGCGCCGGCCGGTGTGATTTCCACCAGACAGGGAGCCGCCGCCGGTGCCGCGGGCTCGCCGGAAACGCCGCGCAGGCGCTGCTCCAGCAGCCGCCGTTGCTCCTCCGAAAGCTGGCCGCGGCGCTCGAGCAGGCGGGCGCGGCGCGAGGCGGGATCGTTCGCGGTCATGCTCAGGAAACTCCCCGCCGCCGCTGCTCGAGAGCTTCGCGCTGCGCCGCGGTGAGCTTGGACATGCGCGCGGCCAGACGGTCGCGGCGCGCGTCTACGTCGGGCGCCGGCGCCGCCGCTGCGGCGAGCACGGGCTCCGGCAGGGGACGGGGCAGCTCCTCGGGCGCCGGCGGCAGCGCCGAGACACGGGTCGCGGGTTCGGCAACCGCCGCGGCGAGCAGGCGCCGGTAATGCTCCAGCAGGAGCTCGATGGCGGCGGCATCGAACATCCCGGCGTCGTACTCGGCGACGGCCCACAGCCGCTCCGGCGTCTCGTCGATCGCCAGGGTGAGGTCGAACTGCGAGGTACCGTTGGTGGCCGGGACCGGCGAGAGGGTCAATCCTGCCGCGCCGCCGGCGGCGGCCTCGCCGTCGTTCTGCAGCGAAAACATGACGCGGAACAGAGGGTTGCGGCCGCGGTCGCGCTGCGGTTGCAGGTCCTCGACCAGCTTTTCGAACGGCAGAGCCTGGCAGGCGTAAGCCTCCAGGACCATGCCGCGCACCCGCTCCAGGAGCTCGGCGAAGGTGGGATCTCCCGAGACGTCGGCCGGCAGCACCAGGGTATTGACGAAGAAGCCGATGAGCCCTTCGAGCTCGGCGCGGTCGCGGCCGGCCACCGGCGAGCCGACGACGATCTTCTCCTGGCCGGAATAGCGGGCCAGCAGCGCCTGGAATGCCGCCAGAAGAGTCATGAACAGCGTCGCGCCGGAGGCGCGGGCGAGCCCGCGGACGCTCTGCGTGAGGTCCGGCGGCAACACGATGTAACGGTAGCCGCCGGAGGCCGTCTGCACGGCCGGCCGCGGCCGGTCGATAGGCAGGCGCAGCGCCGGCACGTCGGTGCCGAAGCGCTCCTTCCAACGGGCGAGAAGCGTGGAGACCGTCTCGCCGTCGAGCGCCCGGCGCTGCCAGAGGGCGAAGTCCGGATACTGGAACGGCAGCCCGGGGAGAGGCGACGGCCTGCCGGTCACGGCGGCCTCATAGAGGGCCGCGACCTCGCGGGCGAACACGGCGGTGGACCAGCCGTCGGTGACGATGTGGTGCAGGGTCACCAACAGGAGGTGCTCGTCGGGGGCGAGCCGCAGCAGGGTGGTGCGCAGCAGCGGCGCGCGGGTGAGGTCGAAGGGGAGCCGCGCCTCTTCGTCCAGGAGGCGCTGGGCCTCGGCCTCCCGTGCGGCGAGGGGAATCGCGCCGAGGTCGGCGACGGGCAGGAACAGGGGGACCGCCGGCAGCACGCGCTGGCAGCCCCGGCCCTCGCGCTCGGCAAAGACGCTGCGCAACGACTCGTGGCGCTCGACGATCGCCGCCAGCGCGCCGGCCAGCGCCGCGGCGTCGAGGCGGCCGGCGAGGCGGAGCGGCGCCGGCAGGTTGAAGGTCGCCGTTCCCGGTTCCAGGCGGTCGAGGAGCCAGAGGCGCTGCTGGCCGAAGGAGAGCGGCAGCTCGCCGTCGCGGCCGGCGCGCTCGATCGGGGGCAGGGGCACGCCGCGCCGCGCCGCGATCTCGCGCTCGATCCAGTCCGCCAGGGCCTCCACGGTCGGCGTGGCGAAGACCTGCTGCAGCGGCAGCTCGACGCCGAGGGCGGAGCGCAGGCGAGACACGGCGCGCGTCGCCAGCAGCGAATGGCCGCCGAGGTCGAAGAAGTTGTCGCGCGGGCCCACCGCCCGGCCGAAGATCCCGCTCCAGATGCCGCTCAGGACCTCTTCCACGTAGCCGCGCGGCGCGCGGTCCGCGGCGGCGCCCGCCTCCGGCAGCGGTCGCGCGGCGAGCGCCCGCCGGTCGATCTTGCCGTTCGGCGTCAGCGGCAGCTCGTCCAGCCGCACGAACAGCGAGGGCACCATGTAATCCGGCAGGGTCCGCGCGAGGTACGCCCGCAGCTCCGCCGCCAAGCCGGACGCCGCACCGGTCTCCTGGCCGGCGACGTAGGCGATCAGCCGGTTGCCGGTGCCGGTGGGATCCGGCAGCGCCAGCACCGCCGCTTCCGTGACCGCCGGGTGCGAGGCGAGAGCCGCTTCGACCTCCCCCAGCTCGATGCGGAAGCCCCGCACCTTCACCTGCTGGTCGACGCGCCCGAGGAACTCCAGCGTGCCGTCCGGCAGGCGCCGGGCCAGATCGCCGCTGCGGTAGAAGCGGCGGCCGCCGGCCCGCGTGAACTTCTCCGCCGTCAGCTCCTCCCGCTGCCAGTAGCCGCGGGTCACGGCGGCGCCGCCGATCCAGATCTCTCCCGCCACGCCGATGGGCACGGGCTCCCCGGCGGCGTCGCAGACGCGGAGCTCGGTGCCGGGCAGGGGCCGCCCGAGGAGAGGCCGCATCGCCTCGCCGGCGTGGACCGGCCACGCAGAGCAGACGATCGCCGCTTCCGTGGGGCCGTAGAGAACCCAGACTTCCACCTCCGGCAGGACCGCCCGCAGGTCCGTCAGGAGGTCCACCGGCACCGCGTCGCCGCCGGTGAACACCGCCCGCAGGCGAGGTGTCACGGTGCCCCGCTGCCGGACGGCCTCCAGGACCTGGCGCATCAGCGCCGGCACGGCGTGCAGCAGCGTGGCCGTCTCCAGCTCGCCCGCCAGCCGCTCGAGGTCGAGCGCCGGGCGCAACGGCAGGAGGACGCAGGTGCCGCCCGAGAGCAGCATCCCCAGCAGCTCCAAGAGGAAGATGTCGAAGGTGTTGGAGGCGATGCAGGGCATGCGGTCGCCGACGCCGAAGCCGAAGGCCTCCTGCACCGCGCCGAGGGTGGCCGCGAGCTGGCCGTGCTCCACCTGCACCGCTTTGGGCTGGCCGGTGGTGCCGGAGGTATAGATCTGATAGGCCAGATCGCCGGCGCCGGGCGTGCCCTCCGGCGGCAAGTCGCTCTCCTCCGCCAGGTCCGCCGCATCCAGCGGCACGGTCCGGCAACCGTGGGGCAGCAGGGCCTCGGCGAGCCCGCTGCCGACGGCGATCACCGGCGCCTGTGAATCCTCCAGCAGATAGGCCAGGCGCGCCGGCGGATACCCGGGATCGAGAGGCAGATAGGCGCCGCCCGCCTTCCAGATTCCGAGCAGGCCAATCACCATCTCGGCCGAGCGCTCGGCAAAGAGGCCGACGGTGGTCTCACGGCGCACTCCCAGCCGGCGCAGCCGGTGCGCCAGCCGGTTGGCCTGCCGGTCCAGCTCGGCATAGCTCAGGCGCCCGCCCGGGGCTTTCAGCGCCACCGCGTGCGGAGTCTTCTGCACCTGCGCCGCGAACCTCTCGACGACGCCCCGCGGCTCCGCCGCCGGGAGCGCGTCGTTCCATTCCACCAGGAGCTGGTGGCGCTCGCCCGGCGCCAGCAGCGGCTGCCGCCAGATCCCCGCTTCGGGATCGGCTGCCAAGCCTCGCAGCAGGGCCTGGAGATGCGCGGCCAGGCGCCGCACGGTCGGCGCCGCGAAGAGATCGGTGTTGTAGTTGAAGGCCAGGGCAAGGCGGCCCTCGACCTCCTGCGCGCTGAGCGCGAGGTCGAATTTCGCCGTCGTTTCCGCGAGCGCGAGAGGAGCGAGGCGCAGCCTCGCCGGCTGGGACGGCGCCGAGGCGTTCTCCACCGCCAGCAGCGCCTGCACGAGAGGCGGACGCGAGAGGTCCCGCTCCGGCCGCAGCTCCTCGACCAACAGCTCGAAGGGGAGGTCCTGGTGGTTGTAGGCGGAGAGCGCGTTCTCCCGTACCTGCCCCAGCAGGTCGCGGAAGGATACTTCGGCCGGGAGAACGGAGCGCAGCACCAGCGTGTTGACGAAGAAGCCGATCAAGCCCTCGGTCTCCTCCCGGTTGCGGCCGGCGATGGGCGAGCCCACTAGCACGTCCTGCTGCCCCGACCAGCGGGCGAGCAGCACGTCGAGGCCGGCGAGCAGCAGCATGAAGAGGGTCACTCCCTCGCGCCGGCAGAGCGCCAGGAGAGCGACCGAAAGCTCCGCCGGCAGCTCCGCCGAGAAGGTGGCGCCGTTGAAGGTCTGCACCGCCGGCCGCGGAAAGTCGGCCGGCAGGTCGAGGCCCGCGGGCGCGTCCGCGAGCTGCCGGCGCCAGTACGCGAGCTGGCGGGCGAGCGCCTCGCCGCTCAGCCAACGCCGCTGCCAGACGGCGAAGTCGGCGTACTGCACCGGCAGCTCCGGCAACGGCGACGGACGGCCCGCGGCGAAGGCGTCGTAGAGCGCCGCCAGCTCCCGCAGCAGGACCTCCAGCGACCAGCCGTCGGCGACGATGTGGTGCATCGCCAGCAGCAGCACGTGCCGCTGCGGAGCGAGCGCGAGCAGCGCCGCGCGGAACAGCGGCCCGGCGGCGAGATCGAACGGCCGCGCCGACTCCCTCTCCAGCAGGGCCGCGGTCTCGCGGTCGCGGGCCGGAGCCGCCAATCCCGCGAGGTCCACGACCGGCAGGGAGAGGGAGCCGGCGGGCGCGATCGCCTGATAGGGCTCGCCGTCGGCGCTTGGAAACGTCGTGCGCAGCGCCTCGTGACGGCGCACCACCTCCTGGAGGCACTCCTCCAGGATGGCCTGATCGAGCTCTCCTTCGACGCTCAGCGGATAAGGGATGTTGTACACCGCCGAGCCGGGGGAGAGCTGATCGAGGAACCACAGGCGGTGCTGCGCGAAGGAGAGGGGGAGTTGCCCCTCTCGCGGCGCCGGCTCGATGCGCGGCGCCTCCACGGCTCCCCCCGCCGCGAGCGCCGCCTCCACGCTCGCGGCCAGCCCGGCGATCGTCGGCTGCTCGAACAGGCGGCGCACCGGCAGCTCGACCGCGAATGCCTCCCGCACGCGCGATATCACCCGCGTGGCCAGCAGCGAGTGGCCGCCGAGATCGAAGAAATTCTCGCCGATCCCGACGGCGCGGCCGAAGATCTCGCTCCAGATGCCGGCCAGCACCTCCTCGGCGTAGCCGCGCGGGGCGCGCTCCCCTGCCGCCGCGGCGCTCTCGGCGTCGAGCGGCAGCGCCGCCAGCGCCCGGCGGTCGATCTTGCCGTTGGGCGTCAGCGGCAGCTCGGGGAGGAGCACGAACCGCGACGGCACCATGTACTCCGGCAGGCCCTGCTTCAGGTAGGCTCGCAGATCCCCCGCGAATTCCCTCTCTTGGCGGTCCGCCTCGACAAAGGCGATCAGCCGGTTGCCCGCGCCGTCCGGCTCCGGCACCGCCAGCACCGCCGCCTCCCGCACCTCCGCGTGGCGCACCAGCGCCGACTCGATCTCCCCCAGCTCGATGCGGAAACCCCGCACCTTGACCTGGTGGTCCAGGCGGCCCAGGAAGTCCAGCTCTCCGGTCGGCAGCACCCGCACCAGGTCGCCCACCGTGTACAGGCGCGCCCCCGGCGGCCCGTACGGGTTCGGGATGTAGCGCTCCGCCGTCAGCTCCGGACGGTGCAGGTAACCGCGCGTCACCCCCTCCCCGCCCATGTACAGCGCTCCCGGAATCCCGATCGGCACCGGACGCATCTCGGCGTCGAGCACGTAGGCCGCCTCCCCCGCCACCGGCCGGCCGATCAACGGGTGCGCCGCGCCCCGCGGCACGATTGCATAGCTGGTGAACGTCGTGTCTTCCGACGGACCGTAGAGGTTAACCACCCGCTCGACGTCAGGCAGCTTCTCGTAGATCTCCGCGACCAGCGCGGCCTTCAGCGGCTCGCCGCCCAGGTTCACCGTGCGGATCGAAGACGGCAGCCGTCCCAGGCGCAGCAGCTCCGCCATCGCCGACGGCACCGTGTCGACCAGCACCACCTCCTCCTTGGACGCCAGCTCCGGCAGCGCCAGGGCGTTCTCCGCCAGCAGGAGCTTGCCTCCCTCGGCCAGGGTGCCGAAGATCTCGAACACCGACATGTCGAAGCAGATCGAGGTCGAGCCCAGCATGCCGCCATACTCCGCCGCCGAGTAGATCGTTCGCGCCCAGCGCAGCATCGCCACGGCGCTGCGGTGCTGGATGGCCACCCCCTTCGGCACGCCCGTCGAGCCCGAAGTGAAGATCACGTAGGCCAGGTTGTCCGGCAGCACGGCCGGCCTCTCGTCGCTCTCCGCGGCCGGCTCCTCCTCCCAACCCGCATCGAGGTAGATCGCCGGCAGACCGGCAGGCAGTGCCGCGGCGAGCTCCCGCCGGCTTACCAGGACCGCCGCCCGCGCGGTCTCCAGCATCACCCGTACGCGTTGCTCGGGATAGCGCGGATCGAGCGGCGCGTAGGCGCCGCCCGCCTTGAGCACGGCGAGCAGGGTCACGATGAGGTCCGCTCTGCGGTCCAGGAGCACGCCGGCCAGCATCTCGGGCCCGAGCCCCAGCGCGCGCAGCCGCCGCGCCAGCCGCTCGGCCCGCTCGTCGAGCTCGCGGTAGGTCAGCCGCAGGCCCTCGGGCGCCACCAGGGCCGTCTCGTCGGGAATCCGTGACACCTGGGCTTCGAACAGCTCGTGCAGGCAGAGATCGGGACCCTCTGTCGGGCCGCTGTCATTGAAGCCGACGAGGAGCTGCTCGCGCTCCGACTCGGATAGCAGCGGCAGGTCTCGCCAGCTCCGCTCAGGCTCCGCCGCCGCGGCGTCGAGCAGCCGCTCGAGATGGCCCAGCAGGCGCCGGACCGTCGCCCCTTCGTACAGGTCCGTGTTGTACTCGACCGTCGCCGCGATGCCCGACTCCGCGTCGGCGACGAACAGCGAGAGATCGAACTTCGACGTCCCAACCGGCGCCTCGACGGGCGACAGCGCGAGATCTCCCATGCGCGGCGGTTGGCGGACGGCGGTCTCCACCGACAGCAGCACCTGGAAGAACGGCGAGCGCGAGAGGTCCCGCTGCGGATGCAGCTCCTCGACCAGCGTCTCGAAGGGGAGATCCTGGCGGCCATAGGCGGCCAGCGCGGTCTCGCGCACCTGCCGCAGGAGGTCGCGGAACGAGGCCGACCTGCCGAGATCCGTCCGCAGCACCAGGGTGTTGACGAAGAAGCCGATGAGGCCCTCGGTCTCGGTGCGGTTGCGGTTGGCGATCGGCGAGCCGACCAGCACGTCCCGCTGTCCCGACCAACGCGCCAGCAGCACGTCGAAGCCGGCGAGCAGCAGCATGAACAGCGTCACGCCCTCGCGCCGGCGGAACGCCTGCAGACGGGCCGAGAGATCCGGCGGCAGCTCCGCCGCGCGGCCGTCGCCGTTGAAGGTCTGCGCCGCCGGCCGCGGAAAGTCGGTCGGCAGATCGAGGCCCGCCGGCGCGCCCGCGAGCTGCCGGCGCCAGTATTCGAGCTGGCTCCGCAGGGCCTCGCCGCTCAGCCATTGCCGCTGCCACACCGCGAAGTCGGCGTACTGCACCGGCAGCTCCGGCAGCGGCGCCGCGCCGCCCGCGAGGCAGGTCTCGTAGAGCGACGCCATCTCCCGCAGCAGGACATCCATCGACCAGGCGTCCGAGACGATGTGGTGCATGGTCAGCAGCAGCGTGTGCCGCTCCGCCGCGAGCCGCACCAGCGTTGCCCGCAACAGCGGCCCGGCCCCGAGATCGAACGGCCGCGCCGCGTCCGATGCCACCAGCGCCGCGGCCTCGGCGCTGCGGAGCGGCTCCCCCAGTCCCTCCAGATCCACGATCGGCAGCGGGAAGGCGCCGGCCGGAGCGATCTCCTGTTGTGGCTCGCCGTCGCGGCTGATGAAGGTGGTCCGCAGGGCCTCGTGCCGGCACACCAGCCCGGTGAGAGCGGCCGCCAGCGCCGCCGCGTCGAGCTTGCCTCCGAGGCTCAGCGGATAGGGGATGTTGTAGACCGCCGAGCCCGGCGCGAGCTGATCGAGGAACCACAGCCGCCGCTGCGCGAAGGAGAGCGGCAAGGGTCCGCGGCGCGGCTGCGGCTCGATGTGCGGCGCTTCCAACACCCCTCCCGCGCCCAGCGCCGCCTCGACGCCGCGGGCCAGCTCCGCCACCGTCGGCTGCTCGAACAGCCGGCGCACCGGCAGCTCGATGCCGAACGCCTCGCGCACCTGCGACGCCACCCGGGTGGCCAGCAGCGAATGGCCGCCGAGATCGAAGAAGTCCTCGTTCACCCCCACCGGCCGGCCGAACAACTCGCTCCAGATGCCGGCCAGCACCTCCTCGGCGTAGCTGCGCGGGGCGCGCTCCCCTGCCACCGCGGCGCTTTCCGCTGCGAGCGGCAGCGCGGCGAGCGCCCGGCGGTCGATCTTGCCGTTCGGCGTCAGCGGCAGCTCGGGGAGGACCACGAACTGCGACGGCACCATGTAGTCCGGCAGGCTCTGCTTCAGATACGCCCGCAGCTCGGGGGAGGAATCCGTCTCGACAAAGGCGATCAGCCGGTTGCCCGCGCCGCCTACCTCCGGCACCGCCAGCACCGCCGCCTCCCGCACTTCTCCGTGACGCACCAGCGCCGACTCGATCTCCCCCAGCTCGATGCGGAACCCCCGCACCTTGACCTGGTGGTCCAGGCGGCCCAGGAAGTCCAGCTCCCCGGCCGGCAGCACCCGCACCAGATCTCCCACCCGGTACAGCCGCGAGCCCGGCGGACCGTACGGGTTCGGGATGTAGCGCTCCGCCGTCAGATCGGGGCGGTGCAGGTAGCCGCGCGTGACCCCGGTCCCGCCCATGTACAGCGCTCCCGGGACGCCGATCGGCACCGGCCGCATCCCGGCGTCCAGCACGTAGGCCGACTCCCCCGACACCGGCCGGCCGATCAGCGGATCGTCGGTCTCGCGGGGCACCACGGCATAGGAGGTGAACGTCGTATCCTCCGACGGGCCGTAGAGGTTGACCACCCGCTCGACGCCCGGCAGCTTGTCGTAGATCTCGCGCACCAGCGAGCCCTTGAGCGGCTCGCCGCCGAGGTTCACCGTGCGCACCGACGCCGGCAGGCGGCCGATGCGCAGCAGCTCCGCCATCGCCGACGGCACCGTGTCGATCAGCACCACCTCGTCCTTGGCCACGAGATCCGGCAGCGCCAGGGCGTTCTCGGCGACGAGGAGCTTCCCGCCCTCAGCCAGGGCGCCGAAGATCTCGAACACCGACATGTCGAAGCAGATCGAGGTGGACGCCAGCATGCCGGCATACTCCGCCGGCGTGTAGAGGGTGCGCGCCCAGCGCAGCATCGCCACGGCGCTGCGGTGCTGGATCGCCACTCCCTTCGGCACTCCCGTCGAGCCGGAGGTGAAGATGAGATAGGCCAGGTTGTCCGGCAGGGCGCGCTGCGCGGGGGGAACCGGCTCCGGCTCCTCCTCCCAGCCTGCATCGAGCAGCACCGTGGACATCCCCGCCGGCAGCTCCTCGCCCAGCGACTCGGCCAGGCGCCGCCGGGTCACCAGCACCCGCGCCCGCGCCGTCTCCAGCATCAGCAGCACCCGCTGCTGCGGATAATTGGGATCGAGCGGCGCGTAGGCACCGCCGGCCTTGAGCACGGCCAGAAGAGTGACGATCAGATCTGCCGTGCGCTCCAGCAGCACGCCGGCCAGCCGCTCGGGGCCGAGCCCCAGCGCCCGCAGCCGCCGCGCCAGCCGCTCGGCTTTCTCGTTCAGCTCGCGGTAGGTCAGCCGCACACCCTCGGGCGCCACCAACGCCGTCTCGTCGGGGATCCGTGCCGCCTGCGCCTCGAACAGCTCGTGCATGCAGAGGTCGGGGCCCGCGGCAGCGCCGCTGTCGTTGAAGCCCACCAGGAGCTGTTCCCGCTCGGCGGCGGAGAGCAGCGGCAGGTCCCGCCAGCCGCGCTCCAGATCCTCCGTCGCCGCCCCGAGCAGCCGGCCGAGATGGCCAAGCAGGCGGCGGATGGTCGCCGGCTCGTAGAGGTCGGTGTTGTATTCGATCCGCGTGCGCAGCGCGGCTCCACCCTCGACGACGAACAGGGTGAGGTCCAGCTTCGCGGTAGCGGTTACGTCCTCCACGATCCCGAGCTGGAGACCGCCGGCGTCGGGGAGCTCGCGGAGGTTCTCCAGGACCAGCATGACCTGGGAGAACGGGTGGCGGGAGAGGTCGCGCCCCGGCCGCAGATCCTCGACCAGCATCTCGAAGGGAAGGTCCTGGTGGCCATAGGCTCCCAGCGCCGTCTCCCGCACCTGGCGCAACAGGCTGCGGAAGGAGGCCACCGCCCCGAGGTCGGCCCGCAGCACCAGCGTGTTGACGAAGAAGCCGATCATTTCCTCGACCTCCGCGCGGGTGCGATTGGCGACCGGCGACCACACCAGGAGGTCTTCCTGCGCCGAGTAGCGCGCGAGCAGCACGTCGAAGCCGGCCAGCAGGAGCATGAACAGCGTCACCCCTTCGCGCCGGCAGCAGGCGCGCAGCTCTTCCGACAGCTCGAGGGTCAGCGTCTCCGAGCGGTTGGCGCCCCGGAAGCCGCGGATCGCCGGCCGCGGGAAATCCGTCGGCAGGTCGATGCCTTCCGGCGCTCCGGCGAGCTGCCGGCGCCAGTATTCGAGCTGGCGTTCGAGCGTCCCGCCGCGCAGCCAATGGCGCTGCCACACGGCGAAGTCGGCGTACTGCACCGGCAGGTCCGGCAACGGCGACGGCCGGCCCGCGGCGAAGGCCTCGTAGAGCGCCCTCAGCTCGCGCGGCAGGACGTCCATCGACCAGCCGTCGGAGACGATGTGGTGCATGGTCAGCAGCAGGATGTGACGCTGCCGCTCCACCCTGAGGAGCAAGGCCAGGAAGAGGGGGCCGGTTTCGAGATCGAACAGCCGGTGGGCCTCCCTATCCACGAGCGCCTCGATCTCCCTCTCGCCTGCGGGCGCGGCCAGAGCCGCGAGATCGACGATCGGCAGGAAGAATGGAGCGGCCGGCGAGATGGCCTGATACGGCTCTCCGCGCAGGCGCGGGAAGGTCGTGCGCAGCGCCTCGTGCCGGCGCACGATCTCGCCGAGGGTCCCTTCCAGGATGGAGGCGTCGAGCGGCCCCGCGAGGCTCAGCCGGAACGACAGGTTGTAGACCGGCGAGCCGGGCGCGAGCTGTTCCAGATACCACAGGCGTTGCTGGGCGTAGGAGAGAGGCAGCGGCGCGTCCCGCGGCACCGGCTCGATGCGCAACGCCGCCAGGGCTTCTCCGGCGCCGAGCGCGGCCGCGAGGCTCTCGGCGAGCTTGGCCACGGTCGGCCGCTCGAAGAGACTGGTCATCGGCAGCTCGACGCCGAGCGCCTCGCGCAGGCGCGAGACCACCTGGTAGGCCAATAGCGAGTGACCACCGAGGGCGAAAAAGTGGTCTTCGACGCCTACCCGGGGCAGGCCGAGCACCTCCGCCCAGATCCCGGCCAGCGTCTCCTCGAGCGGTGTCCGCGGCGCCACCCAGGCCTCCGGCGCGGCGGTGAGGTCCGGCGCCGGCAGGGACTTGCGGTCGACCTTGCCGTTGGGGCTGAGGGGCAGCTCGGGCAGGGCGACGAAGTACGCGGGCACCATGGCGTCGGTGAGGCTCGCCTGGAGGTGCGCCCGCAGGGCGGCGACTTCCACCGGCGTCCCCGGAGAGGGGACGACATAGGCGACGAGCACCTTCTCCGCGACGTCGGTGCGGCTCTCCACCTCGCGGGCCACCACGACCGCGTCCGCCACTCCCGGAGCGCGGTCGAGGGCCGCCTCCACCTCGCCGAGCTCGACGCGGAAGCCCCGGATCTTGACCTGGAAGTCGATCCGCCCCAGGTAGTCCAGCTCGCCGGAAGGCCGCAGGCGGGCGAGGTCGCCGGTGGCGTAGAGGCGCTCGCCGGGGCTCGCCGCGAACGGATCGGGGACGTACCGTTGCGCGGTCAGCTCCGGCCGGCCGAGATAGCCGCGGGAAAGCCCGGCGCCGCCCAGGTACAGCTCGCCCTCCTCCCCCGCTGCGGCCGGCCGCATCTCGCGGTCGAGCAGGTGGGTGCGGGTGCCGTCGAGCGGCACGCCGATGGCGGGCGGCAGCGGGTCGGCGGGCCGCATCAGCGCCCACGTCGAGTAGGTCGTGTCCTCCGAGGGGCCGTAGAGGTTGTAGACCTTCTCGACGTGGCCCAGGGCGTACAGCCGCTCCACCAGCGCCCGGCGCAGGGGCTCGCCGGCGAGGTTGACCACGCGCACGGCAGACGGCATGCCGCCGCGCGCCAGCTCCACCGCCGCCGAAGGGACGGTATTGACCAGCGTCACCTCGCCCGCGGCGGGCAGGGACGGCAGGGCCAGGGCGTTCTCGGCAAGGATCAGCGTGCCGCCGACGGCGAGGGTCGCGAAGATCTCGAAGACGGAGAGGTCGAAGCAGACCGAGGTGGAGGCGAGCATGCCGGCCATCTCGCCGCGGGAAAACATGCGGGCGGCCCAGCGCATGCGCGCCACCGCCGAGCGGTGCTCGATGGCGACCGCCTTCGGGCGGCCGGTGGAGCCCGAGGTATAGATGAGGTAGGCGAGGTTGGACGGCATGGCCGCGGCGGCGGGGCGGGCCTCGCTGCGCCGCGCGAGCTCGCCGCGGTCGCGGTCCACGCAGACGGTGGGCGTGACCTCGGGGAGCCGCCCCAGAAGGCGCTCCTGGCTGACGAGGACGGCCGGCCGGCTGTCGGTCAGGAGGAGAGCCTGCCGCTCGCGGGGATAAACGGGATCGATGGGGACGTAGGCGGCTCCCGCCTTGAGGACGGCGAGGAGCGCGACGATCAGCTCGGCCGTGCGGTCCAGGCAGACCGCCACCCTCGTCTCGGGGCCCGCTCCCAGCTCGCGCAGCCGGTGCGCCAGGCGGTTGGAGCGCCGCTCCAGCTCGCGGTAGGAGAACCGCGCCTCGCCGTCGACCAGGGCGGTGGCACCGGGCTCCGCGTCGGCCCGTCCCTCGAAGAGCTGGTGCAGGCAGGCTGCGTCGACGCCTGCGCCCTCCATACCGGCAGGGAGGCGGAGGACCGCCTCCTCTGCGCGCAGGACCTCCATCACGCTATCCGGCAACGCCGTCGGCTCCTTCCAGGGCGGCGAGCTGCCTCTCGATATCCTCGACCAGGATCTCTTCGACCGCGAGGGCCAGCCTCTCCACCGTCGGCTCGTCGAACAGGGCGCGCAAGGGAATCTCCACCTGGAAGGCGGAGCGCAACCGGTGCAGCACCTGCGGCACCAGCAGCGAGTGGCCCCCCAGCTCGAAGAAGTTGTCGGTCACGCCGACCTGCGCGACTCCCAACAGCTCGCTCCAGATGGCCGCGACGGTCTCCTCCGTCGGCGTGCACGGAGCGGTGTAACCGCCGTCCGCCTCGGGCCGGAGACGCTCGGGAGCCGGCAGCGCGCGGCGGTCCACCTTGCCGCTCGCCGTGAGGGGCAGCGACGCGAGCTCGACGAAGACGGCGGGCACCATGTACTCCGGCAGCCGCTGGCGGAGAAACGCCCGCAGCTCGGAGGCGGCCACCTCGCCGTTGCTCGGCACGACGTAGGCGGCCAGGCGGCGGTCTCCCGACGCCTCTTCTCTCGCCACCACCACCGCCGCGGCCACTTGCGGGTGCAGGCCGAGGTTGGCCTCGATCTCCCGCAGCTCCACGCGATAGCCGCGCACCTTGACCTGGTCGTCGATGCGGCCGAGGAACTCGAGGTCTCCCGAGGGCAGCCAGCGGACCAGATCGCCCGTGCGATAGAGGCGCGCTCCCGGCTCTTGCGTCCAGGGATGCGGCACGAAGCGCTCGGCCGTCAGGTCGGGCCGGCCCAGGTAGCCGCGCGCCAGGCCGGAGCCTCCCACGCACAGCTCCCCGGGAACACCGAGGCCCGCCAACTCCAGGCGGACATCGGCGACGCAGGCACTGGCGCCCGGCACCGGCCGGCCGATCGGCACCTCGCCGGGGACAGCGGCGTCGGGCGCCAGCTCGCAGCGGGTCGCCACGATGGTCGTCTCGGTCGGACCGTAAGTGTTGACCAGCCGGACGTGGCGGTGACCGAGCCGGTGCCAGGCGGCGAGGCGCTCCGGCAGCACCCGCTCGCCGCCGAGGATGATCAGGCGTAGCGCCGGCGGCGGAGCGACCGGCTCCTCGAGCAGGCGCGCCACCATCTCGTGCCAGAAGGCGGTGGGCAGGTCGAGCACCGTGACGCCGAGCTCGCCGCAGGCGCGCAGGAAATCCGGCGTCGAGGCGAGCATGGCCTCGTCGCGCAGCACCAGCGCCGCGCCGCTCGTCAAGCAGGGATAGATCTCCTCGGCGCTGGTATCGAAACCGATGGAGGCGAACTGCAGCACGCCGTCCTGCGCACTTAAGGCATGCTCCGCGCGGAAAGCGGCCACGTAGCCGGCGAGCGCGCCGTGGCGGACCATCACGCCCTTGGGCAGGCCGGTCGAGCCGGAGGTATAGATCAGGTAGACCGGATGGTCCGCGTCCACCGCGACGTCCAACGGCTCTTCGCTCTCCCCCGCCGGGCCGTCGCCGTCGAGGAGCAGCGGCAAGGCGCGCGCTTCGCCGAGCGCGGGCGCGGCCGCGAGAACGGCGGCGGTGGTCAACAGCACCGCGGCCCCGGCGTCCTCCAGGATGTAGGCCAGCCGTTCGGCGGGATAGGAGGGGTCGAGAGGCACGTAGGCGCCGCCGGCCTTGAGCACGGCGAGGAACGCCACGAGCAGCTCCGGCGACCGCTCGACGGCCACGCCCACGGCGCGCTCCGGCCCCACCCCCAGCGCCCGCAGGCGATGCGCCAGCCGGTTCGACCGGCGATCGAGCTCGCCGTAGGTGAGGCGCCGCTCGCCCGCGATCACCGCCACCGCCTCCGGCGCCGCCGCCGCCCGCTGCTCGAAGGCGCCGTGCACGGGCACGAACGGAGCCGCGGGAAGGTCCGCCGCCGCGCCGCCCCAGAGGAGCACCTGGCTCCGCTCGGGGTCGGCCAGCAGATCGAAGTCCCACAGCCGCTGCTCGGGATTCGCCACGGCGGCGGCGAGAAGACGTCCGTAACGCTCCAGCAAGCGGCCGATCGTCGGCGGATCGAAGAGCAGGCTGTTGTAGGTGATGGAAGCCGCCAGACCCTTGCCGTCGCGGCGTTCCACGAGCGTCAGGCCGACCTCGAAGGCCGGCGTCCCCAGATCCCCGAGCCGCTGCTCGGCGTCGAGCACCGAGAAGGTGAGGCCCGGCACTGCGAGCTCGGTGACCGGCACGTTCTGCAGCAGGAACATGATCTGGAAAGGCGACGTCCGGTCGGCGTCGCGCTCCGGGTGCACGGCCTGGAGGACCCTCTCCAGCGGCAGGTCCTGATGCGCGAAGGCGCCCAGGGCCGTCTCCCGCACCCGGCCGAGGAGCGCGGAGAAGCGCGGATTGCCCGCCAGGTCGGTGCGCAGCAGCAGGGTGTTGAGGAAGAAGCCGATCAGGCCTTCCACCTCGACGCGGTTGCGGTTGGCGATGGGCGCGCCGACGAGGATGTCTTCCTCCGCGGTGAGGCGCGCCAGCAGCCCCTTCCAGGCGGCGAGCAGGGTCATATAGAAGGAGGCTGCCTGCCGACGCGACAGCGCTTGCAGCCCGGCGCTGAGCTCCGGCGGCAGGATCAGGGTTTCCCCTTGCAGCTTGAACCCCTGGACTCCGGCGCGGCGGCGGTCGGCGGCGAGCCGCAAGGGGGGCGGATCGCCGGCGAGCCGCCCCCGCCACCAGGCGATCTCGGCTTCCAGGATTTCGCCCGAGAGCACCTGCCGTTGCCAGGCGGCGAAGTCGGGATACTGCACCGCCAGCTCCGGCAAGGGCGAAGGCTCGCCCGCCGCGAAGGCGGGGTAGAGCGCCGCCAGCTCGCGCACCAGGACGCCGAACGACCAGCCGTCCGAGGCGACGTGGTGCATGGTCAGCAGCAGGGCATGATCGCCGCTCCCGAGGCGGAGCAGGGCGGTGCGCAGGGGCCAGTCGTAAGCGAGGTCGAAGGGGAGCGACTGATGGCCGGTGGCGAGGCGCCCGGCTTCGGCTTCGCGCTGCGGCGAGGGAAGCGCGGCGAGGTCCACCATGGGCAGCGGCAGGGGCGCCGGCGGCTCGACGACCTGCACCGGGCCGCTCCCTTCGACGCGGAAGACGGTGCGTAGCGACTCGTGCCGGCGCACCAGCTCGCCGAAGCAGCGGGAGAGCGCGGCGACGTCCAGGCTCCCTTGCAGCCGCACGGCCTGGGCGAGGTTGAAGGCGGAGCCGCGAGGGTTGAGCTGGTGCAGGAACCACATCCGTTCCTGGGAGAAAGACAGGGGGAGAGGCCCGGTTCCCGGTCTCCTGGTGATCGCGGAGAGGAGCGTTTCCCCGCTCCGGCCCCGGGATTCCTCGGCCAGCCGCGCCAGGCCCGCCACTGTGGGAAAGTCGAAGACGGCCTCCACGCCGAGGTCCAGCGCGAGGTCGCCCCGCAGCCGCGACATCATCTGCGTGGCCAGCAGAGAATGGCCGCCGAGGTCGAAGAAGTTGTCGTGGACGCCGACCTCGGTGATGCCGAGGATCTCCTGCCACACCTCGGCGAGCCGCCGTTCGAGGCCGCTCGCGGGGGGGACGTAGGCGTTCCGCAGATGGGCGGGCCGGGCGTGGCGGCTGGCGGCGACGCCCGTGGAGAGCGGCCGGGCCTCCGGCCGCTGCTGGGAGCCCGCCGGCTCGACGAAGTACCGCCGCCGCTCGAACGGATAGGTGGGCAGCGGCACCCGGCGCCGGCGCTCGTGAGCGTAGAACCCGCTCCACTCGACGCGCAGGCCGGCGAGCCAGAGCTTGGCCAGGGCGGTGAGGAGAAACGCCGTATCCGGCTGGCGGTCCCACGACGAACGCAGAGTGGGGATCGCCAGGATCTCCTCCCGCGACTGCACGGCCAGCGCGGTCAGGCCCTGGCCCGGTCCGATCTCGACCAGCACCCGCTCGGGCTCGCGGCCGAGCTCGGCGAGCCCGTCCGCGAAGCGCACGCTCTGGCAGAGGTGGCGGACCCAGTATCCGGGATCGGTCGCCTCCGCCGCGGTGATCCAGGTGCCGGTGACGTTCGATACGTAAGGAATGCGCGGCGCTGCCAGCCGCAGGCCGACCACCATCTCGGCGAAGGCCTCGCGGATGGGTCCCATCATGCGCGAGTGGAAGGCGTGGGTGGTGGGCAGGCGCCGGCCGGCGAGACCCCGCTCGGCGAGCCGGCGCTCGAGGTCCACGATCGCGGCCTCGGGCCCGGAGGCCACGGTGAGGGAGTCGCCGTTCACGGCGGCGATGGACAGCTCGCCGCCGAGGAGCGCGCGCGCTTCCTCTTCCGGGATGGGCACGGCGAGCATGGCTCCGGCCGGCAGGCCGTCGATAAGGCGCGCGCGCCGGGCGACGAGGGCCAGGGCATCCGCCAGCGGCAGGACGCCGGCGAGGCAGGCGGCTACATATTCGCCGAGGCTGTAGCCGATCATGGACTGCGGGCGGATCCCCCACTCCATGAGCAGGCTCGCCAGGGCGTACTCGACGGCGAACACCGCGGGCTGCGCGTAGAGCGTGCGGTCGAGCTCGCTCGCCGGCCGCTCGGCGCGGCCGAGCATGGCGCGGAGATCGGGGCCGGACCCAGGAGACGCCCCACGGGGCGTCTCTACATTGGGGAACAGCAGTTGGCGCAGGTCGATCCCGAGGTGAGACGCCAGCAGGTCGCAGCATTGGTCGAGGGCGGCGCGGAACGCGGGCTCGGCCGCGTAGAGGTCCCGGGCCATGCCGGGGTAGTGCTCGCCGAGGCCGGAGAAGAGGAAGGTGACCGGCCGGCCGGCGTCCTCCTGCTCACTGCGCAACAGCCGCGGCGAGCGGAGGTCCGCCAGCGCGGCGAGGGCGTCCTCGCGATCGCGGCAGACGAGGGCCAGCCGGTGAGAGAAGCTGCGCCGCCCGGCCTGCAGGGTGTGGACGGCGTCGGCGAAGCTCACCTCCGGGCGCTCGCGGAGGAAAGTGGCGAGGCGGTCCGCGGCGGCGGCGAGCGCCTCCGGGCTGCGCGCCGAGAGGAGGAGGAGCTGCCAGGGGCGGGAGGCGCTCGCCGGCTCGGCCGCCGGCGCCTCTTCGAGGACGACGTGGGCGTTGGTGCCGCCGATGCCCAGCGAGCTGACGCCGGCGCGCCGCGGCCACGCCGCCGGTTCGGCCCAGTCGGTGAGCCGGTCGGCGACGCGGAACGGGCTCTCCTCCAGGCGCAGCTTGGGATTCGGCCGCTGGAGGTGCAGGGTCGGCGGGATCTGCCGCCGTTCCAGCGCCAGGGTGGCCTTGATCAGGCTGGTGACGCCGGCGGCGGTGTCGAGGTGGCCGATGTTGGTCTTCACCGAGCCGAGCAGGCAGGGGTCTCCCGGCGGGCGGGAGCCGAAGGCCAGCCGGAGGGCCTCGACCTCGATGGGATCCCCCAGCTCGGTGCCCGTGCCGTGGGCCTCGACGTAGCCGATGGACTCCGGCTCGACGCCCGCCACCGCCAGCGCCTGGGCGACGACGCGCGCCTGCCCGTCCACCCCCGGGGCCGTGTAGCCGGCCCGCCGCGAGCCGTCGTTGTTCACCGCCGAGCCCCGGATGACGGCGCGGATGGTATCGCCGTCGCGCAGGGCGTCCGAGAGCCGGCGCAGCAGCACGGCGGCGGCGCCGTTCCCGCCGACGAAGCCGCCCGCCGCGGCGTCGAAGGCGCGGCAGTGGCCGTCGGGGGACATCACGGAGCCGGTTTGCTGGCGATAGCCGAGGGTCTGCGGCAGACGCAGTGCGACGCCGCCGGCCAGGGCCGCGTCGCACTCGCCGGCGAGCAGGCTCTGGCACGCCAGGTGGACCGCCACCAGCGACGTCGAGCAGGCGGTCTGCACCGACAGGCTAGGCCCCGTGAGCCCCAGCTTGTAAGACACCCGCGTCGCCAGGAAGTCCTTGTCGTTGCTGATCGCGAGCTGCAAGGCGCCCACCGCCTCGACGAGCTCCGGATTCGACAGGAAGTTGGCGATGTAGGTGTTCATCGCCGCGCCGGCGAAGACCCCGACGTCGCCGGGGAAGAGGGAGGGCTCATGGCCGGCGTTCTCGAAGGCCTCCCAGGCGCATTCCAGGAACAGCCGCTGCTGCGGATCGATGATCTCGGCCTCGCGCGGGCTGTAGCCGAAGAACGGCGCGTCGAATTCGTCGGCTCCCGCGATGATGCCGCGGGCCCGCACGTAGCGCGGATCGGCGAGCATGGAATCCGCGACCCCCGTCGCTCGCAGCTCCTCGTCGCTGAAGAAGGAGATCGACTCGACGCCCTGGCGCAGGTTCTCCCAGAAGGCCTCGATGTCGCCGGCCCCTGGGAAGCGGCCGGCCATGCCGACGATGGCGATGGCTTCCTGCCCGCGGCCGGCGGCCTGCCGCCGCGCCGCCGCGCGCGCCAGGCCGGCCTCGACGATCGGCTCGACGGCGCCGCCGAGGAAGGCCGCGAGCGAGGCCACCGTCGGATAGCGGAAGAGATCCACCAGCGCCAGCTCGCGGCCGAGCATCTCGCCCAGCCGGGCGTGCACCTGCACCGCCAGCAGGGAGTGCCCCCCGAGATCGAAGAAATTGTCGTTGACGCCCACGCGGTCGAGCTTGAGCACGTCGCGCCAGATGGCGGCGATGGTGCGCTCGATCTCGCTGCGCGGATCGACGTAGGCGGTGGCCACCGAGGTCTCGCGGGTGCCCTCGGGCGCCGGCAGCGCCTTGCGGTCCACCTTGCCGCTGGGCGTCAGCGGGAAGGCGTCGAGCGCCACGAAGGCCGCCGGCACCATGTAGTCGGGCAGCAGCTCCCGCAGGTGCCGCCGCAGGTCGTCCGCCGGCGGCCGCTCGCCGGCGGCGACGAGGTAGGCGACGAGCCGCTTGTCGTCCCCCTCCTCCCGCACCACCACCGCCGCCGCGGCCACCCGCGGATGGCGCAGCAGCGCCGCCTCGATCTCCCCCAGCTCGATGCGGAAGCCCCGCACCTTGACTTGGGTGTCGATGCGGCCCAGGAACTCCAGCTCGCCCGACGGCCGCCGGCGCACCAGGTCGCCGGTGCGGTAGAGGCGCGCGCCGGGCGCGGCCGCGAACGGATCGGGCACGAACCGCTCGGCCGTCAGGTCCGGCCGGTTCAGGTAGCCGCGGGCCACCCCGTCGCCAGCGATCCACAGCTCGCCCGGCACGCCCGCCGGCATCGGCTGCTGCGCGGGGCTCACCACGTAGAGGCCCGTGTTGGCGATGGGCGCTCCCAGCCACACCGGACCGTCGCCGGAATCCACCCGCCCCGCCGCCGACCACACCGCCGTCTCCGTGGGGCCGTAGACGTTCCACAGCTCGCCCACCCGCGCCAGCAGCGACCTCGCCAACTCGCGCGGCAACGCCTCGCCGCCGCACAGCGCCTTGAGCGCGCGGTCGCCCTGCCAGCCCGACTCCAGGAGCAGGCGCCAGGTGGCGGGGGTGGCCTGCACCAGCGTCGCGCCGCAGGCGGCGAGGCGCGCCGCCAGCCCCGGCCCGTCGGTGACCTCCTCCCGCTTCACCATCTCGATGCGCGCGCCGACGGCGAGGGGCAGGTAGATCTCCAGGCCCGCGATGTCGAAGGAGAGGGTGGTCAGCGCCGGCACCACGTCCCCTGCTCCGAGGCCGGGGCGTTCGGCCATGGCGAGCAGGAAGTTCACCACCGCGCGGTGGGGCAGTTGCACGCCCTTCGGCCGGCCCGTCGAGCCCGAGGTGTAGATCACGTAGGCAAAGTTCTCCGCCGTCGCGGCGGGCTCCAGGGGCTCGGCGCTCTCGGCGGCGATCTCGCCGGCGTCCCGATCCAGGCTGAGGACAGCCGCGCCGGGGACGGGCAGGGACTCGGAGAGGCTCGCCTGGGAGACCAGCACGCGCATGCCGCTGTCCTCCACCACCATGCGCAGCCGTTCGGCGGGGTGCGAGGGATCGAGCGGCACGTAGGCGCCGCCGGCCTTGAGGACGCCCAGCAACGCGACCACCATCTGCGGCGTGCGCTCGACGTGCAGGCCGACGGCGACCTCGGGTCCCACGCCGAGACGCCGCAGGCGGCGCGCCAGCCGGTTCGACCGCTCCTCCAGCTCGCCGTAGGTGAGGACCTCGCCGCCCTGGGAAATGGCGATCGCCCGCGGCGTGCGCGCCGCCTGCGCCTCGAAGAGGCCGTGGATCAGCGTCCCGGAAGGACGGGTGGCGGCGGTGTCGTTCCACGCCGCGAGGAGCTGGGAGCTCTCCGCCGCGTCGAGCAGCGGCAGCTCGCCGACGCCGAGCTCGGGAGCGGCCGCCGCCGACTCCAGCAGGCGGCCGAGATGTCCCGCCATGCGCTCGATCGTCGCGCGTTCGAAGAGGTCGCTGTTGTACTCCAGGGAGCCGGCGAGCCCGCCAGCCAGCTCGAAGAGCGTCAGCGTGAGCTCGAACTTCGCGGTGACGGTCTCGAAGGCATAGGGCGCGACGGCGAGGCCCGGCAGCTCCACCGGATCGCCGGCGTTGTTCTGCAGGATGAACATCACCTGGAACAGCGGCGAGCGGGCGAGGTTGCGCTCCGGGCGCAGCTCCCCGACCACCTTCTCGAACGGCACCTCGTGATGCGCGAAGGCGCCGACGGCCCGCTCCCGCACGCGGCCCAGGAAGCCGCGGAAGGTGGGCTCGCCGGCGGCGTCCAGGCGCAGGGTGAGGGTGTTGACGAAGAAGCCGATCAGCGGCTCGATCTCCGGCCGGTCGCGGTTGGCGTGCGGCGTTCCCACCGCCAGATCGGTCTGGCCGGAGTAGCGGTGCAGGAGGGCGGCGAAGCCGGCGAGGAGCGTCATGAAGGCCGTGGCCTGCTCGCGCTGGCCGACGGCCGTCAAGGCGGCAGTGAGATCCGGGGGCAGCGAGACCGGCAGCCGCGCGCCGCGGAAGGTCTGCATCGGCGGCCGCGGACGGTCCGTCGGCAGATCGAGCGGCGGCACTCCCTGCAGGCTCTGCCGCCAATAGCCGAGCTGCGCTGCGAGCGCCTCGCCCTGCAGCCGCTGGCGCTGCCACACCGCGAAATCGCCGTACTGGATGCGCAGCTCCGGCAGCGGCGAAGCGGCGCCCCGCGCGAAGGCGGCATAGAGCGCCGCCACCTCGCGCACCAGCACGCCCATGGACCAGCCGTCGCTGACGATGTGGTGCAGGCTGAGCACCATGACGTGCTCTTCCGGCGCCAGGCGGAGCAGCAGGGCGCGCACCAGCGGCCCGCGCGCGAGATCGAAGGGACGCCGGGCTTCGCCCCGCACGCGCTGGCGCGCCTCAGCCTCGCGCCGCGCCGCGGGCAGGGCGGCGAGGTCGACCAGCGGCAGCGGCGGCGCAGCCTCCGGGGCCACCACCTGTGCCGGGCCGGCCGCCGTGTCGCGGAAGGTGGTGCGCAGCGCGGCGTGGCGCCGCACCACCTCGGCCAGGGCGCGCGCCAGCAGCGGGAGCTGCAGCCGGCCCGCGAGGCGCAGGGCGTTGACCAGGTTGTAGGTCGAGCTTCCCGGCTCCAGGCGGTCGAGGAACCACAGCCTCTCCTGGGCGAAGGAGAGCGGCAGGGCGCCGTCGCTCGCGAGCCGCGGAATGGGCGCCCAGCTCTCGCGCTCCGGCTCCACCGGGTAGCCGAGGAGCGCCGCCAGGCGCCGGGTCTCGCCGCCGAGGAAGTCCTCGGCGGCGAGATCGCGCCAGCGCTCGGCCGCTCGCGCGTCCACCCCCTTGTGCTGGTGGAACTTCACGTCGCCGAGCATCCGCGACTCGGCGTGCAGGCCGTCGGTCATGCGCGCGGACTTTTCCTTGTACGGCTCGGCCATGTCAGGGTGGTAGGCCAGGCCGAGGAAATCGCACAGCTCGCGCAGCACCCGTTCCGGCTCGGCCACCAGCTCTTCGAAGCGGAGGACGTGCCGCCGCTCGGCCGGGATGCCGGCGAGGAACTCCAGGATGTTGCGCTGCGCCAGCAGCCAGCTCATCTCGGCGAGCTGGCGCCGGGTGAAGCCCTCGGCGCGCGGGAAGAACACCTGCTCGATGCGCGCCTCCTCGAAGGACGCGATGGTTGCGTACGGGTGGCGCAGCAGGTGCACGTAACGCGCGCCCTCGAAGCCCGCCTCGGCGCGCGCCAGCGACGAGAGGCTCCAGGCATAGGTGGGGGTCTTGTCCACCAGCATGCGGCCGCCGATCCAACCCTGCAACAGGCCGTAGAATTCGCGGACGGTCGTCCCCCGCTCCTCGAGGTCCTCCACCAGGGCTTTCGCCTCATCGGCGCTGGCGCCCCGGGCCTCCATCACCGCCCGCAGCACTCCTTCGCGCCGGAAGGCGTCGCGGCCGCTGTAGGTGTCGCGCCGTTCCCGTAGGGTGTCGAACTGCAGCAGCTCCAGCTCCGGCGGCCCGAAGAGCGACGGATGGCCCGCCAGCATCACCCGCAGCAGCGTGGTGCCCGAGCGCGGCGGCGCCAGCACGAAGAGGGCCGGCGGATTCTTCGGCAGGCGGGCGATCTCCGCCGGCAGCGGCGGCGGCTCGTGGACCGCCGGCCGCAGGCGGACCAGCATCTCCTCGTCCACCCGCACGACCGGTTGCCGGCCGGCGGCCTCGCCGGCCGCCGATAGCCCGAGCCGCCGCACCGCCGCGGAGTGGTTTTCAGATAGATAAGCGGCGAGTTGGGCCACCGTCGGGCGGTCGAAGATCACCACCACGTGGAGGATCTCTTCCAGCTCCTGCTGCAGCCGGTTGATCAGCACCGCGCCGGAGATCGAGGTTCCCCCCAGCACGAAGAAGTCGTCGTGGACCCCGATCCGCTCGACGCGGAGGATCTCCCGCCAGAGACCGGCGAGATAGGTTTCCAAGGGCGTGCGCGGCGCCACGGATTCGACCGCGGCCTCCCGCCGCGCCTCGGGGGCCGGCAGGGCCTTGCGGTCCACCTTGCCGCTCGGCGTCAGCGGGAAGGATTCGAGCGCCACCACCGCCGAAGGCGCCATGTACTCCGGCAGCGACTGGCCCAGAGCGGACCGGATCTCGGCCAGCGAAGGAGCCGGGTCCGCCACCACGTACGCCACCAGCCGCGTCTCCCCGCCGCCGTCGGCGCGCGCCATCACCACCGCCGAGCGCACTCCCGGCAGCGCCGCGAGCGCCGACTCGATCTCTCCCAACTCGATGCGCAGACCCCGCAGCTTCACCTGGTGGTCGATGCGGCCCA
>JBIOVX010000218.1:0-3403 GCA_044868005.1 Thermoanaerobaculia bacterium
CGGATGGTGCCGGCGGCTGGAGCTGCGAGCCGGCCAGCACCGGCACCGTCACCGGCGTGGGTGAGGGTACCGGCATCGACGTCGACAACACCAATCCGGCGGTGCCGGCCGTGTCCATCGAAACCCCTTATCAACTGCCGCAGGCCGGCTGCGCCGCGGGCGAGGTGGTCACCTCCGATGGTGCCGGCGGCTGGACCTGCGAGCCGATCGTCGGCGGCGGTGCCTTCACGAAGAACAACATCTACGTCAATCAGGTGGGCGGCGGAGCGCCGGCCGTCGGCCCGTTCGCGCGCACGGCGTCCTGCAACGACGCCAACGACATCGCCCTCTCGGGCTTCTGCCACAGCACCGGCAACGACATTGTGGTCCTGCTGAGCCAGGACGCGATCAATTTCAACACCGACGCCAGCACGGCCCAGTTCACGTGCCGGTTCCGCAACGAGAGCAACGGCAACGGCCAGGCCGGCATCGTCTGCCTGACCGTACCCGGGCCCTGACGGACCGGAGTCCTCGTCAACGACCTATTGAGGTCGTTCGGCAGATGCCGGACGACCTCCGCCGCCCACGACCAAAATGGCGAGTCCGAACCGCGAAGCGGGTTGCAGGGGCGGATCGCCGAAGATCTGGACGACGCGATAGCGTCCTTGGAGCCACGCGGAGAGGTCCCTGGCATAATCCCGGCCGAACCACGGCACGCCGTACTCGTGCGTGCGTTTGTGGGTGACCACGACGACGTCCGGAGGCCGGCTTTCGAGAGCCTTGATCATGGAAGGCTCTCCGAAGAGGGTCATCTCCGGCGGCATGAAGTTGACGAACGGCGTGGGGTTCTCGGTGCGGGATAGATAGTTGATCATCACGCCTTCCGGCACGACGAGGACTGTAGGAGGGCGCTGTCCTGCGACGGGGTTGGCGGCGATCCAATCCAGGGCCGCTTTGACGGCGCGAGCGCGGGCGTCGGCCCGGAAGGCGTCAGGTCCGGTGCCCACCCACTCCTGCTTGCCCGCGAGATATCCGGAAGTAACGCTCAGATGGGCCAGCGCGAAGGCCAGCAGCACCGGCAGCAGGCCCGCTTTCGCCACCGCCGCCGTACCGCCGCGGCCGGCGATCCAGCCCGGGAGCCAGTCGTACAGGACCACCGTCAAGAGCGCCAGGGCGGGCATCGCGAGGGCGAAGCCGTAGTGGTAGAGCCGCGCGTTCAGGAGCATCTTGCCCAGCAAGGCGAGAGAGAAGACGGCGAATCCAATGGCGGCAACCGGCGCCGCTCCGCCGTCTCCGGCGCGGAGCCGCAGGAACGCTGCCACGAGCACCCCCAGGCACAGCAGCGGCCAGGGCCTGGCCGCGCTCAACCACGGGATCTGTTCGTAGAGGACTCCGACGATCGCCGCCACGATCGCGAATGCGATCCAGGCTGTCATCCGGGCATGGCGGGAGCTCCGGGTCGAGAGTGCCAGCAGGAGCCCCGGCAGGAGCAGGCCGGCCGTACCAAGCACCCCCTGGAGCATCTGGGACACATGGGCCGCCGGCGCGTCGAGCCCTGCACCCGCGCGATAGAAAGGAGACGCCGCCACCTCGGTCGCGAACAGCGATGGCCAGGCGCCCAGCGCCCCTCGCCAAGCCGTTCCTGCAGGCATGACGAGGGTGAGGAGGCCTGCGGCCAGGAGCCCGGGCAGGATCAGCCCCAGAGCGAGAACGGCCGCGGCCGCCGGAATTCGGGGACCGCGCTCGCGCTCGTTCCACAGCCGCAGCCCCACCACGACCGCCGAAGCCGCGAACGCCGCGATGAACATCTCCGGCTTGGTCAGGAAGCAGAGCCCCACCAGACTCGCCGCAGCCAGCAGCTCGCGCAGCCGGCCGTTGCCGGACCAGCGCTGCAGAAAGAACAGGGCGGCCAGTCCCAGCAGGAGACCGTGGGTAACCTCATGCGAGTAGGGACAGATGTAGTTGTAGTTGCCGATCCCCACGAGCTGGCCGAAGCCGCACGTGGCGAGCACCAGCAGGCATGCGATCGTAGCGGACGTCCGGGATCCGAACGACCGCAGCAGGGAGCACAAGAGCGCCAGGATGAGCGCAAAGAGGGAGGCGTTGACCCAGACCAGGGTACGCAACCCCACGCCGAACAGGCCGAACATCAAGGCGTTCCAGTGGGGTGACAGCGGCCCGTTGAACCACGCCAGGTCGAGGTAGAGCCGTTTGCCTTGCGCGATCTGCCAGGGGGCGTAGAGCTCGCGGCCGAAGTCGACGAGAACGTCCGGCCAGGTGCACCAGGTCCAGGCCAGCAAGGACACGAAAGCGGCCCCGACGATCGCGGCGTGCGCCGCGCCAGGGAGCGGCACGGCCGGCGGCGGCGGTGGTGACGGACGGAGAGCCTTGGCGCGCTTCACGCGCGCAGATAGTACGCCAGGCCCTTCGATTTGCATTGCTCCCGCCGCCGCGAGATCTTTACGGCCCATGGCGACCTACGCGATCGGCGACGTCCACGGCTGCTTTGCGACCCTCAAGCGTCTGCTGCGCCGGATCGCCTTCGATCGCCGGCAGGACCGCCTCTGGTTCGTGGGGGACCTCGTCAACCGCGGTCCGCGCTCGCTCGAAATGCTGCGCTGGGCGGTGGAGCAGGGAGACCGCATCGTCGCCGTGCTGGGCAATCACGATCTGCACCTCCTGGCGCTGGCCGCCGGCCTCACCGGGACCAAGAGGCGCGACACCCTGGAGCCGGTCCTCGAGGCTCGCGACCGGGACGACCTCCTGCTCTGGTTGCGGCACCGGCCCCTCGTCCATCGGGAAGGCGAAGCGCTGCTGGTGCACGCCGGTCTCTTCCCGGGCTGGAGCCCCGCCGGAGCGGAGCGCCTGGCGCGCGAGGTGGAGGAGCGGCTGCGCGGCGAGAAAGGCCTGAAGCTCATCGCCGCCATCGACCAGAAGACCGCGGAGCGCTGGAGTGAAGACCTCGCCGGCCACGACCGGGCGCGCGCCGCGCTCGCGGGCTTCGCCAGGTTGCGGACGCTGGACGACGAGGGCCGCATGTGCCCGGACTTCAGCGGTCCGCCCCAGGAAGCGCCCAAGGGGTGCCGTCCCTGGTACGCCGTCTCCGGCCGCAAGAGCGCCGGCGCCACCGTGATCTTCGGTCACTGGGCGGCGCTGGGTCTCCACATCGGGAAGGGCGTCGCCGCGCTCGACACCGGCTGTGCCTGGGGACGCGAGCTGGTCGCGCTGCGGTTGGATGACTGGAAGGTCTTTCGGGAGAGGGCGGTGGGGTGAGGGCCGGTACAAGGCTCTTTGCTGGCCTCAACGTCCTGCCCTCCGAAGCCCTCACTCCCCTGGCCCCCTCTCCCTGACGGGCGAGGGGGGACGCGGACGAAGGGTATTGCCGAAAAAGTAGGGGCGGGGCTTGTCCCCGCCCTGAAACGTC
>JBIOVX010000219.1:0-24296 GCA_044868005.1 Thermoanaerobaculia bacterium
CCCGCCCTGAATCGTTGCGGGCGGGGACAAGCCCCGCCCCTACGAACGACGTTCGGCGGGCTGCCTCTCCTCTGAAACCGGCTCCTCCGCCAAGTACCCCAGCGCGTACCGCAGCTCCTCTTCTTCCTCGATGCGGCCGTCGAGCCGGGCTTGCAGGGTGGCGCGGAGGGCTTCGCCGATCCTGGGACCGGCGGGCATGCCCGCGGCCAGCAGGTCCGAGCCGCGGATGGCGAGCCGCAGGCGGCGCAGCTCCGTCAGATACCGCCGGATCCAGGCGCGGACCGTTTCATCCCCTTCGGCCATGAGGAGAAGCACCTCCTCGCCGCTCAAGGGCTCCAGGGCCTCGGCGATGCGGTGTGGCGCCTGCTCGCCGGAGCCATGGAGGATGGCTCGCGCGCCAGCCAGCCGTTCCGGGAAACCGGTGAGTACTCGCCGATCCTCGCCCACGAGCATCAAGCGGCCGGCGAGACGCGCCAGGTCCGCCTCGTCGAAGCCCGCGGCGAGCGCCATCAGCAGCAGCCGCCAGGCCTCCAGGGGAGGATCGGCGATGCCCTCCAGGCGATACCAGTCGTGAGCCGCGCGCGCCTCGCGCAGCCGTGCGCGGGCCGCTTCGTCCAGCTCAAGGCGCGGATCCAGAGCGCGCAGCACGCCGAGCTCGGCCAGCCGCTCGACGCCGCGCAGGGCCAGCGCCGGATCGTCGAGCAGCAGCGCCAGCTCTTCGCGCAGCCGCGAGCCCGAGAGGTGATCGAAGACGCCCTCGGCGAGCGCCACCTCGGCAAGGTGCAGGGTCTCCGGGGAGATGCGAAAGCCGAGCCGCAGCTCCAGGCGCACGGCCCGCAGGATGCGCGTGGGATCGTCGATGAACGAGAGGCTGTGCAGCACGCGCAGGGTCTTGTCCTTGAGATCGCGCCGGCCGCCGAAGTAGTCGATCAGCTCCGGCTTCGGCTCCGGGCCCAGACGGATCGCCAACGTATTGATCGAGAAGTCGCGCCGGAAGAGGTCCTGCCGCAGGGCCGAGGTCTGCACCTCGGGCAGGGCGGCGGGAGCGCGGTAGAACTCGCTGCGCGCCGTCGCCACGTCGATGTGGAAGTCTTCGCTGTCCACCACCACCGCCGTCAGGAAGGCGTGATGCGCCCGCACCCGGCCGCCGACGGCCTCGCCCAGCCTCGCGGCGAAGTCGAGCCCGTCGCCTTCGACGACCAGGTCGAGGTCCCGGTTCTCGCGCTCCAGCAGCAGGTCGCGGACGAAACCGCCCACCAGGTAGACGGGAGTGCTCGTCTGGCGCGAGACGGCGGCGATCGTCGCGATGCGCGAGGCGAGCGGCGGCGGCAACCGCTTCTCCAGCAGATGGGCGATGTGCTCCCGCCGCTCGCGCTGCTGCTCGGAGCGGCGGTCGATCCGCTCCTCGAAATCGGAGAGCTGGCCGTGGAGATGCCGCAGGAGCTGCATGCGGGTGACCAGGCCGAGCGGTCTTCCCGCCGCCGGGTCCCCCACCAGCACGAAACGCGGATGGCGGGCGATCATGCGCTCGCGCACCTGCTCGGCGGGAGCGTCGGGCTCCACCCACTCCAGCTCGGGAGACATCACCGTGGCCACCGGCCGCTCCGCCAGCCCGTGCTGGATGGCGGCGTCGAGGATCTGCCGCGAGACGGTGCCCACGATCCTGCCGCCGCGTTCCACCGGCGCCGCGTTGATGCGGCGGGTGTTGAGGACGCTCTTCGCCTCACCGATCGAGGTCTCGGCGGCGAGGACGTGGAAGGGCGCGATCATCAGGTCGCGAGCGCGGGCGGCCGGCGGCAGAGCCCGCTGCAAGAACGCCAGCAGCCGCTCGCGGGCTTCGAGCAGGGTGCGGTCCTTGAGCCGCGCCGAGGCGGCGGTAGCGTGGCCGCCGCCGCCCGCGATCTCGGCGAGGGCTTCCCCAAGGTCGAACCCTTCCAGGTTGCCGCGCGCGATGAGCGTCACCCGGTCTCCCTCGCCGAAGAGGGCGAAGAGGAGCGGCAGCTCGAAGATCTCCAGGCAGCGCGAGACGAGCGGTGCCAGCTCCTCCAGGTACTTCCCCAGCTCCACCTCGACGATGCCGATGCGGTGGCCGCGCAGGCGGTGCACCTCCAGCCGCTGCGTCATGCGGTGGAGCACGTCCAGCCGCTCCGGATCGAGGGGACGCGCCACCGACCCGCGCACGGCCTCGAGGTCTCCACCCTGCTCCAGCAGCCAGGCGGCGGCCGCGAGATCGCGGGAGCTCGTGGTGGCGTAGGTCAGGGAGCCGGTGTCCTCGTAGATCCCCATCAGCAGGAGGTCCGCTTCCTCCGCCGAGGAGGCGAGACCGCAGCGGCGGAACTCCTCGACGATCAACGTCGCGGTGGATCCCACCGTGGGATCGACGAGGCCTCCCGCGATGGCGAGATCGGACGCCGTCGGCGGATGGTGGTCATAGGCCCACACCTCGATGCGCGGGTTCGCGTCCAGCCAGTCGGCGACGATGCCGATGCGGTCGCGCTGCCGGATGTCGCAGAGGATGACGCGGGTGAGCGAGGCGGGATCGACATCTTTCCGGCGCAGCTCCGGGAATTCGATGCGCCGCGCCTCGATGGCCCGGCGCACCGTCCCCTCGCGCGAGCCGGGAAAGAACAGCTCCGCTTGCGGGTGGAGCCGGCGCGCCGCGAGCATCGAGGCGAAAGCGTCGAAGTCGGCGCCGAGGTGGGTCGAGATGAGCTCCATGGCTCCGGATTCTATGCCGGGCTTTTGGAGCCGCTCAAAAAAGCAAAAGGGGAGGGTTTGACCCCTCCCCCGAAGCAAGATCTAGACGGACCGGCTTACTCGGTGCAAGCGCGGCGCGCGTTGACGAAGCCCTTACCGTAGAACTCGTCGTTGCCGACCTTACCCTCGTCGTCGGCGGTTTGGAGGAGCTTCGCCTTGAGAGCGCCGAGCGAGATTCCGGGGAAGCGGCCCTTGATCAGCGCCGCCACACCCGCCGCGGCCGGCGTTGCCATGCTGGTGCCGGCGGCGAAGCAGTAGTTGTTGGTCGTGGTGCCGCGGCAGGGAGCGAGCACCAGGTCGAACACCCAACAGAAGTTCGTGGTCGGAGCCGCGTTCGTCGTCATCGTGCAGATGGCGTTGCCGGGCAGAACTCCGTCACCGCCGGGCCCGGCCACGGAGACGTAACCCTCGCCGTAGCTGCTGTAGGAAGCAGGGCGCCGGAAGTTGGTCGCGCCGAGGGCGAAGCCAACCGGACCGGTGGCCGAGACGGCGATGCCGCTGCCGGCGCTGCCCGGCACATCGACGAGGTTGCCCGCCTGACCGAAGTCAATGGCGTCGTTGCCGGCGGCCGAGAGGACGAGCACACCCTTGCTGGCGGCGAAGTTGACGGCCTTGTTGATGGCCGCGACGAGCGGACCGCCGCCCGTAGCGTTCTTCGGGAAGACCGCGCCGAGGCTCATGTTGATGATGTCGGCGCGGGCACAGCCACCGAATCCGAAGGAGGCCGGATCGGCGGCGTAGAGGATGGCCCCGATGACCGCACCGAAGCTGCCGCTGCCGTTGTGCAGGGCCTTGACGCCCATGATCGTCGCGTTGGGAGCGACGCCGACCGTGCCGACGTTGTTGTCCCGCGCGGCGACGATGCCGGCGACGTGGGTGCCGTGCCAGAACGTACCGCCGTCCTGGTTGAAGTTGAAGCCAGGGACGAACGATACGGAGCAAGCCGTGTCGATCGCGCCGGCGAGATCCTGGTGCGCGTCGAAGATGCCACCGTCGATGACGGCCACCCGCGCACCCTGCCCGGTGCAGCCGGCCGCCCAGGCCGCTGGAGCCTCGACGGCCTGCATGTTCCACTGGATCGGGAAGAACCGATCGTCGCCCGTGACGACCGCTTGCTGGACCGGCCCCTGCGGCGCCCACTCGACAACTTGATCCACTTCCCCAGCCTGGAAGGCGTTGGCCGCCAGAGCACGACTCAGGAAGTCAGGCGCGTCCGAGCTGACGACGCCGATGCCGGCGCTGCCATGGGAGTAGAGGACGATGCCGCCGGCAGCCTGGACCGCGGCGTTTTGCTTGGCTCCCCAGTTCGGCGCCGTGAGGACGTAGTCGGCCGCCGAAGCGGCAGCCGGCACCAGCGCGAGGAGCAAGGCAAGGACCAGAAACTTGACACTACGCATGTTTGAACCCCCTAGAGTTCGATGAAAACGGTGGACGAGCACCACGCTCGCCACGCCGAGACGGGACAGATGAATTTGGATTTGCGCCCAACTTTGTCGGCAGCCCGGCCGTCTCAGGGAGATCCTGGGCTTTGCGTCGTCCGCCTCGCGACGGAGTTGCCTTTGTCGAAAGCGCATTAAGTCTACGTTTTTTCCGCCAAATGTCAACAGCCTTTGCGCAGCCAGCCCGAGCAGGCGCGCAGCGGCGGCAGGTTCGGGAACGTCTCCAGACGAGATATCCTCTGTCGATGGAGCTCCCCCACCTCCTCGCCGCAGCCCGCGGCGACCGGCCGGCGGACCTGCTGCTGCGCAACGCCGGGCTCGTCAACGTGTTCTCGGGCGAGGTCCTCGCCACCGAGATCGCCGTCGCGGGAGGCCTCATCGCCGGCTTCGGCAGGGGCTACGAGGCCCTGGAGGAGATCGATCTGGAAGGGCGCTTCGTGGCTCCCGGCTTCCTCGACGCGCACGTCCACATCGAGAGCTCGATGGTGCCGCCGGCCGAGTTCGCCCGCGCCGTCGTGCCGCGAGGAGTGACCACCGTCGTCACCGACCCGCACGAGATCGGCAACGTCCTCGGGCTCGCCGGCATCCGCTTCATGCTGGAGCAATCCGAGGGCGTGCCGCTCGACGTGCTCGTCAACGCGCCCTCCTGCGTGCCCGCCACCCACCTGGAGACCTCGGGAGCGCGGCTGGAGGCGGCGGAGCTTTCCTCTCTCCTCGCCCACCCCAGGGTGCTCGGCCTCGCCGAAGTGATGAATTACCCAGGCGTGATCGCCGGCAGCGAGGAGGTGCTCGCCAAGCTCCGCGCCTTCCGCGGCCGGCCCATCGACGGCCACTGCCCCGGCCTCTCCGGCCACCGGCTGAACGCCTATGCGGCGGCGGGCATCGGCAACGATCACGAGTGCACCACCGTCGAGGAAGCCCTCGGCAAGCTGCGCGCCGGCCTCACCATCTTCCTGCGCGAAGCGACCAACGCCCGCAACCTGCGCGCCCTGCTCCCCCTCGTCTCGCCGCTGACCGAGCGGCGGCTCTGCCTGTGCACGGACGACCGCCACCCCGCCGATCTGCTGGAGGAGGGCTCCATCGATCACCTGATCCGCCTCGCCATCGCCGGGGGCGTGGATCCCGTGCTGGCGATCCGCATGGCGACGCTCAACCCGGCGGAGCACTACGGCCTGCACGACCGCGGCGCCATCGCGCCGGGGCGGCGCGCCGACCTCGTGGTCTTCCGCGACCTCGCGGCGCCGAGGCCGGAGATGGTCTTCCGCGGCGGCAAGCTCGTGGCGCAGGATGGGCAGCTCCTTGGCGATGAAACGGACCGGTCCCGGCGGTATGTTCCGTCCTTGCCGCCGACGGTTCATGTCGATCCCGAACGGCTCGACTTCTCCATCCGCGCCGCGGGCAACAGTCTCCGCGTGATCGGCGTCATTCCCGACCAGCTCGTCACCGAGAGCCTGGTGATGGAGGCGGCTCTCCGCGATGGAAACGCCGTCGCCGACCCCGGCCGCGACCTCCTCAAGATGGCCGTCGTCGAGCGCCATCACGGCACGGGCCGCATCGGCCTCGGCTTCGTCCGCGGCGTGGGTCTGAAGAGGGGGGCCATCGCCGGCACCGTGGCCCACGACCATCACAACCTCGTGGTCATCGGGGCCGACGACGTCTCCATGCGCACCGCCGCCCTGGCCGTGGCGAACGCCGGCGGCGGGCTGGCCGCGGCCGAGGGCGAACACGTGCGAGCCCTCCTGCCGCTCCCCCTCGCCGGCCTCATGTCCGACCGCCCCATCGAAGAGGTGCGCGACGACATGAACGCTCTCCTCGAAGCCGCCCACGGCCTGGGTACGGCGCTGCACGATCCCTACATGGCGATGAGCTTCCTCGCTCTGGAGGTCATCCCTGCCTTGAAGCTGACCGATGTGGGGCTGGTGGATGTGGAGCGGCTGGAGGTAGTGCCGTTGTTCGTGTGACCACCGGCTGGCGAATTGAAGTCGCTCAGTCCTCTCCAAGCTCTCTTAGAACCTGCTGGTAGAGCTCAGGCGTCACTCGAAACCCCGCGGTTGTCCGAAGATCGTTGAGGACCGGAGCGACCGCAGTAAGAAGGCCACTTCGTTTAGCTTCGGCAAGTACGCCCAGGGTCCCCAAGATCTTAAGCCCGAACCTCGCGGCAATCTGTCGACCACGGCGCTCATCCATCAGCAACAGGCCTGCCTGAAGCTCCACGGCCAAGGCTATGGCTTCGGCCTCCCCGCGATCCAACTCGGCTTCTAGCGCGCGGGGCACGAAGTCGCCCTTCAAGCTCATTGGAATGACCCAATCCACTGTGCGGAGATCGACGGACCTGACCTCATCCAGGACAGCTGTCGGAATCGAAATCTCGCCGTAGAGCTGAAACAGTAACTCCAGGCGACCTACCGAGCCGAGACTGATAATCGGCGATGCATTGCTGACGACGATCACGACCGGCCAAGGTCGCGCAGGGTAGCGAGGTCTTGCTCAAACTCCTCGCTACCATAGTGCACCGGGATATCGCGGCTGGCGAGGAGGTGCTGGAAGCGGAGACGATCAATCCCGGCAAGGCGACTGGCCTGCCCGAGCGTCAGCCGGTCCTTCTGGAAAAGCAGGACGGCCATTTCCTGCCGCAGCTCATCCTCGGACATGCGGGCCGCTTGGAGAATCTCATCCGGAATCGTCACTCTCTTCACCTCCGACTTCACTTCAATGTACCACGCGCTGCTTACCGCGCCTCACCCCCAGCACTGACAGGCGCTTCGAGTCCCATCTTCCGCACGATCTCCTTGAATCGGGAATCCCCATGGAGGGCATCGAACCGCGGATCGATCTTGATCCACGTCAGCGCGCCCTCGTGCGCCAGGAAGGAGCGCTGCAGCCATTCGAGGGCGGGCTCCTTCTCCCCCAATGCGGTATGGATGGCGGCGATCTGCGAGGCGAAGGGGAGGTCTCCCGCGGCAAAACGCTCCAACTGGGTGAGGACCTTGCGTGCCGCGTCGCGCCGGCCGGCTCGGGCGTCGAGGTAGCCTTGCGCCGAGAGGAGATTGGCGTCCTTGGGGGAGAGCTTGCGCGCGCGGGCGTAGGACACCTGTGCCTGATCGAGCTTGCGCTGCTGGACGCGCGCGCGGCCGATGAAGTAATGGGCCGTCTCGTAGGTCGGATCCATCTTGAGGACGGCCTCCAGCTCCTTCACCGCTTCGTCGTAGCGGCGGGCCCAGAAGAGACGGAAGCCGAGCCCGGCGCGGACGTGGACCCGGCCGGGCGCGAGCTCCACGGCACGCCGCGCTTCGGCCACGGCCTCCTCGGCGTGGCCGGTCACCTCGAGGAGGATGGCGCGCCAGAGGTGCGTGCCGGCGCGCCCGGGCTCCAGCTCCAGGGAGCGCTGGAACGCCGCTTCGGCGCCGGCCCAATCCCAATCCTTGTGCAGCCGCACGAAAGCGAGGACGGCGTGCGCCGCGGCGAGATGATCGTCGAGGGCCAACGCCTGCTCCGCCGCCTCCTTGGCCCCCGGGTAATCGAAGAGCAGGGCCCGCGTCTCGGCCAGCCCCGCGAAGGCCGGCGCGAGCTTGGCATCGCCGGCGATGGCCCGCTCGAAGCGCTGGCGCGCCGCTAGGAGATCGGCGGTGCCCCGGCTGGCGAGGAGCCTCTGCCCCTCCGCGGTGTCCTCGGCCGGCGTGGGCTGGACGTTCTCGGCCGGCGACGCAGCCGGGTCTGTCTGCGCCTGCAGCACCGGCGCGAGGAGCAGCATGGCGAGCGCCAGGTTGGGAAGGGCTCTTCGCATGAGAGGGAAGTATACGCGGTTGCGGGAATACCCAACGTAGTTCACAATACGGTCCCGCAAGACATGCCAACCCATCGCCCCGCCTCCCCCACCCTCCCCTTTCCCGCATGAGCTAGCCGAAACGGAGACAACTTGACTCGCAGAATGCTGATCAACGCGCAGCGTCCGGAAGAGTTGCGCGTCGCCATCGTCCAGGGCAACGTCCTGGAGAACTACAAGGTCGACGTCGCGGAGGCCGGCCTGACCCGCGGCAACATCTTCCGCGGCGTCATCGCCAACGTCCAGCCCAGCCTCAACGCGGCGTTCATCGACTACGGCGCCGAGCGCCACGGCTTCCTGGCCATTCAGGACGTCGTCCCCGAGGCGTTCTACCGGCAGCCGAAGCACTCCCACCCCCGCATCGAGGAGGTCCTGGAGAAGGGCAAGCCGATCGTCGTGCAGGTGACCAAGGATCCCATGGGCCAGAAGGGAGCGGCGCTCACCACCAGCCTGTCGCTGGCCGGCCGCTATCTCGTGCTGACGCCCTTCGACGACACCCGCGGCGTGTCGCGCAAGGTGGAAGACGAGGACACTCGCCGGAAGCTCAAGGAGCTCGCCGGCGGCCTCGACCTGCCGCGCGGCTGCGGCGTCATCCTGCGCACCAACGCCCTCGGCCAGACCAAGACCACGCTCACCCGGGATCTCGCGGCCCTGCTGCGGCTGTGGAAGCGCGTGCAGGCCGCGGCCATCCAGGGCAAGGGAACCCGGCTGCTCTACAGCGACCAGGACCTCATCCTCCAGGCCCTGCGGGACTACCTGGATGCGAGCATCGCCGAGGTCCTGGTCGACGACGACGAGGCCCACCGCAAGGCGCAGGCGTACATCCAGGCTTTCATGCCGCGCTCGAAGACCCGCCTGGTGCGCTACTCCGACCGCCTGCCCCTCTTCAGCCGCTACGACCTCGAGCCGCAGATCGACCGCATCTACGAGCGCCGGGTGGAGCTGCCGAGCGGCGGCTCGATCGTCATCGACGCCACCGAGGCGCTCACCGCGATCGACGTCAACTCCGGCCGCTCGACGCGCGCCGCCACCCAGGAAGAGACGGCCCTCAACACCAACCTCGAAGCGGCCGCCGAAGTGGCGCGCCAGCTCCGCCTGCGCGACATCGGCGGCATCGTGGTGGTGGACTTCATCGACATGCGTGCGTCGAAGAACCAGCGCCGGGTCGAGAAGGAGCTCAAGGAAGCGCTCAAGAACGACAAGGCGCGCACGACGGTAGGACGCATCTCCGCCAACGGCCTGCTCGAGATCAACCGCCAGCGCATCCAGCAGGCCCTGCAGCTCCGCACCCATCGCACCTGCCCCACCTGCAACGGCGTCGGCAGCCTGGCGAGCGAGGAGATGGTGAGCCTTTCCCTCCTGCGCCGCATCGAGGCCCGCGCCGCCACCGGCTCGATCCAGGGCGTCCGCATCAGCCTCCATCCGGAGCTGGCGGACGCGCTGCAGAATCTCTATCGCCGCGAGCTCGCCGCCCTGGAGGAAGAGTTCGATATCGAGATCGGGATCTCCGCCACGCCGGGCCTACACCGTCCCGATGAGCGCATCGACTGGCAGAAGCGCGAGAGGCCCGTGCGGCCCAAGCAGGCCAAGCCCGCCCCCGTCATTCTCCAGCCCTGGGACCTGGCGCTACCCGAGTTGGAGGAGGAAGAAGAGGAAGAGATAGAAGTAGAACCCGTCGAGGTCGAAGATCGCGAGGAAGAGCCCGGAGCCGCGGAAGAAGGGGACCAGAAACGACGCCGGCGTCGCCGCGGCGGGCGCAAGCGCAAGAAGAAGGCGGCCGGAGGTGAGGGTGCGACGGCTGAAGCGGGCGCTGTCAGCGAGATCGCGGATCCGTCCGAGCCATCTGATCCGTCCGAAGAGGCCGAAGAAGAAGGACCCGACGAGGAGGAGACTCCGGAAGCCGGCGCAGCCGGTGAGGGTAACGGCGCCCACGGCAAGCGCCGGCGGCGGCGGAGGCGACGGAGGAAGTAGGATTCAGAGGCTGATTGCAATTCGGAGCCGTTCTCAGCGCCAAAAAATCGGAAACGCCGCCGGATCCGCCTCGTTCATGATCTCGTACACCGCCTCGAAGACGGATTCGCGGTTGGGCTTTGAGAAGTAATCGCCGTCCGAGCCGTAGGAGGGACGGTGCTCCTTGCCGGTCAGGGTGCGCGGCGCGCCGTCGAGCCAGGCGAAGCCGCCTTGCCTCTCTAGCACCTGTTGCATCATGTAGGCGCTGGCACCGCCGGGCACGTCCTCGTCCAGGAAGAGGACGCGGCTCGTCTTCTTGAGCGACTCGACGATCTTTCCCGAGAGATCGAACGGCAGCAGGGTCTGCACGTCGACCACTTCGGTCTCGATCCCCAACTCCGCCAGCTTCTGCGCCGCGTCGAGGGCGATGCGGCAGCAGGCGCCGTAGGTGACGACGGTGACGTCTGTGCCTTCGCGGATCACCTCCGGCACGCCCAGCGGCACCCGCAGCTCGCCGATGTTGGCCGGCAGCTTCTCCTTCAGGCGGTAGCCGTTGAGCACCTCGACGACGAGGCCCGGATCGTCCCCTTCGAGCAGGGTGTTGTAGAAGCCGGCGGCCTGGGTCATGTTGCGCGGCACGCAGACATAGATCCCGCGCACGAGGTTGAGGATGCCCGCCATGGGCGAGCCGGAGTGCCAGATGCCCTCCAGGCGGTGGCCGCGCGTGCGCACGATCACCGGCGCCTTCTGGCGGCCCTTGGTGCGCCAGCGCAGAGTGGCGAGATCGTCGGAAAGGATCTGCAGGCCGTAGAGGACGTAGTCGAGGTACTGGATCTCGGCGATCGGCCGCAAGCCCCGCAGCGCCATGCCGATCGCCTGCCCCATGATCGTGGTCTCGCGGATGCCGGTGTCGGTCACCCGCAGGGGGCCGTACTTGGCCTGCAGGCCGGCGAAGCCCTGGTTGACGTCGCCGATCTTGCCCACGTCCTCGCCGATGGCGATGACGTTGGGAAAGCGCGAGAGAGCCGCGTCGAAGCAGGCGTTCACGATCTCGAAGCCGTTGAGCACCGGCGAGTCTTCCTGATAGACGGCCGGCACCGGCTCGACCTTCAGCGCGGCCTGCGGCGTGTTGCTGTAGAGATCGGAGCTGTAAAGATCCTCGCCGCTCCGCTCTTGCTCTCGTTTCCATTCGACCAGCCGGCCGGCGGCCTCCTCCCCCGCCGTGGCGACGAGAGCGCTGTGGACGGCGGCCAGGATGTCCCGGCGCAGCACCGCCGGCTGCCGCTCCAGCTCCTGGCGGAGCTTCCGCACCTCCTCGCCGGCCGCCGATTGGCGGGCGAGCTTGTCGAGCAGCTCCAGCGCCGTCTTCTTTTCCTCCTCGATCGGCGCGCGGAAATCCCCCCAGGCCCGGCGCTGCGCCTCGCGTACCGCGCGCAGATCCTCTTCCTCCGCCGCGTCGAGCTCGGCGGCGGTGGCGATGCCCTGCTCGATCATCCACAGGCGCATCTTGCGGATGGGATCGAACTCGGCCTCCCAATCCAGCCTCTCGCGAGACTTGTAGCGCTCGTGGCTGCCCGAGGTGGAGTGCCCCTGCGGCTGGGTCATCTCCGTGACGTGGACGATGGCCGGCACGTGCTCGCGGCGCACGATCTGCACGGCCGAGAGGTAGGTCTCGCAGAGGCCCGCGTAATCCCAACCCTTCACCGTGTAGAGGTCGTACCCTTGCCGGCTCTCCGGTCCGCGGCGGAAGCCGGAGAGAACGGCCGACAGATCCCCCTTGGTGATCTGGACTTCGTTGGGCACCGAGATGCCGTAGCCGTCATCCCAGATGGAGAGCAGCATCGGCGACTGCAGGACGCCGACGGCGTTGACCGCCTCCCAGAACATCCCCTCGGCGCAGCTCGCGTTGCCGATGGTACCGAAGGCCACCTCTTCGCCGTGGCGCGAGAAGGGCTCCGCCATCCCCTGCAACTCCGGCAATTCGCGATACAGCCGCGAGGCATAGGCGAGGCCCACCAGACGCGGCATCTGCGAGCCGGTGGGCGAGACGTCCGCCGGCACGTTGACCTCGTCGAGCTGGTTCCTGAAGCGGCCGTCCGGCTCCAGCATGCAGGTCGCGAAGTGGGCGGTCATCGAGCGGCCGGCCGAGCAGGGTTCCCGCTCGACGTCGGGATCGGCGTAGAGCTGGGCGAAGAACTGCTCCACGGTGAGGAGGCCGAGCGCCATCATCAACGTCTGATCGCGGTAATAGCCGGCGCGGAAGTCCCCCGGCCGGAAGGCGCGCGCGAGCGCCACCTGCGCCACCTCCTTGCCGTCGCCGAAGATGCCGAACTTGGCCTTGCCGGTGAAGACCTCCCGGCGGCCGATCAGGCTCGCCTGCCGGCTCTGAAAGGCGATCCGGTAGTCGCGAAGGATGCTCTCCTTGGTGAACTGCGAGCCGCCGCCGGCGGGAAGCGCAGCATCCTGATCGGTCAGGGGAATAGACATACGCGAAATGCTAGCACGCGCGTCAGGGCGCCGGCACCAGCCGCACCCGCCGAATCCGGCTCTCCGGCGCCAGGAAGAGCGTAACCAGCACCTTCTCCCGGCGCGGAAAGGTGAATGGGCCGACCGCCCTCTGCCCCGCCGCCAGCGCCGCCTTGCCGATCTCGCGGCCTGCCACCGAACGGATGCGGATCTCGCCCGGCGCCAGGACCGTGCCGTCCAGCTCGATCCGGTACGACCCCGGCTCGAAGCACCCCTTGAAGAGCGACCACTGGCCCGGAGCGAACCAGCGCACCGGCATCTTCGGGCCGCGCCGCATGCCGCCGTCCGGGATGAAGGCGAGATCCGACGGGAGAGTCCCGCCGGCCGTCCAGGAGGCGGGGCCGGGATCGATGCGGTACAGCTTGAGCGTCGGACCGCGCTGCCAGCGCCGGGGGCTCCATTCGCGCACCTGGGGAAACCGGAAGAATTCCTGGTAGTTGGCGGCGATGCCGCGCTGGTGCTCCTTGGTGACGGCCGACGCATCCTGAAACCGGTTGTAGGCGGCGCTGGCCAGCAGGAGGTAGTCGTTCCGGGGATCCCGCACTTGGGCGACGGTGAACCTGCCGGCAAAGCGACTCTGCAGCACGGCGAACTCCTCGGGCTGGAAACTCGGAGTGTAGGACTCCTTGACGATCGTCACTCCGTGCGGAAGGTTGCCGCGGATCCATTCCCGCGCCTCGTCGCGCGTGCTCGGCCGGCTCAGGCTGATCCCCTGCTCGGCGGTCCGCGCCACGGCCGGTGCCACGGCCAGAAGGACGAGGGCCGCCGTGGCGGCGAGCCGCAGCAAGGGCCGCGGCAGCAACGAGCGAACCCGGAAAAGCGCGGCCGCGATCCCGGCGCCCAGGAAGACGGCCAGGATCGGCAGCGCCGGATAGAGGTTGCGCTGGACCACCATGTTCATCGAGCCGATGAGGGCCAGGTAGAGGACCGGGAACGGCAGCAGCCACAGAAGCCGCGTCCTCTCCGGAGGCTTCAGGAGAAACAGTCCGCCCAGGCCCAGCAGAACGGCAGGCCAGCCGAAGCTCCACGCCAGCAGTTGCCCGTAGTAAAGGGCGTTGCTCCGCGGCATGACCCCGATCCAGCCGCCCTCGCCGTACTGGCGGGCGCCGAAGAAGATCCCGCGGTCGCCGGAGAACGCGCGCTCCGGAAACACCAGGAGGCTCGGCGTCGTGGCCACGAAAGCCGCGAGCGCGGCCACGCCGGCGATCAGGAGCCCGAAGGAGAAATTGCGACGCGCGATCCGCCAGCGCAGCCACGCCGCGGCGATCGCCACCGCCACGAGCCCCGCCGGATACTTGCTGCCGGCGGCAAGACCGGCAGCGAGGCCGGCCCAGAGGTAATCCTGCCAGCGCTCCTCGTCGATCAACCGGGCGACGAACGCGAGGCAGACCGTGGCAAAGAACGCCGAGGGCACGTCGCAAGTGTTCAAGTGAGATCCCTCGTTGAACAGCGGCGAGAAGATCACCAGGAGCGCGGCCACGGCGCCGGCGAGAGGCCCGCCGAGCCGGCGCCCCAGGAAGAAGGCGGGCACCGTGGTCAACGCCGAGAGCACCGCCACCACGCCGCGCAGGAGAAGCCAGGAGACGGCGAGCGGCTCCTCCACGCCGAACAGGCCCGCAGCCAGCGCTGCCACGGCCTTGGGAAAGAGCGACGCCAGTCCCAAGGCCAGCGCGTCGAGGTAGTAGAGCAGGTGCGGATAGACGAACGTGGGGCTGAAGATTTCGCCATCGAGGATCGTCGTGGCGTGATGGTAGTAGGTGCCTTCGTCCTGGTAGTAGCGGCCCTCCACCTCGTGGCCGAGGCCGAGGAGCCGCACGGCGAAAGCCAGGACGAGCAGAGCGAGCAACAACCTGCGAGATTGCACTAGATTTCTTTCGGCTTTACCGAGCCCAGAATAGCATCGCCCATCCGCTATCGACGACGTATCTGTAGGGGCGCCCCTGCGTGGGCGCCCTGGGTGGGAGGGCGGCTGTCCATGCTACGATCCATCTCCCATCCACGATTGAGGAGACCATGATCGACAAGCGAAGAAGCATGGCTTTCGGCGCCCTTGCGTTCCTGCTCGCCGTAGGACCCGGCGGCTGCGCCAGCACTCCCTCCCCTTCCCCGACCGCCGCGCCGCAGGAGGAGGCGAAGAAGGAGGAAGTGCCAGCGCCCAAGGCCGAGGGGCCGGCGAGCGAGCCCGAGACGCGGAAAGCCGGCGAGGCAGCCTATGCTTCCACCTACCAGCCCCTCCCCTCGCAGCCCGTCCTCATCACCAACGCCACGATCCTCACGGCCGCCGGCCAGCGCATCGAGCGCGGCTCGGTGTTGATGCGCGACGGCAAGATCGCTACCGTCGGTGCCACGATCGAGGCGCCGGCCGGCGTCACCGTCGTGGACGCCAGCGGCAAGTGGGTCACGCCGGGCATCATCGACGCACACTCGCATCTCGGGGTCTATCCGTCTCCCGGCGTCGAGGGGCACGATGACGGCAACGAGGCCACCGATCCCAATACGGCCGAGGTGTGGGCCGAGCACTCCGTCTGGCCGCAGGACCCGCAGTTCCCGCTGGCGCTCGCCGGCGGCGTGACGGCGATGCAGATCCTTCCCGGCTCGGCCAACCTCTTCGGCGGCCGCGGCGTGACGGTGAAGAACGTGCCCGCGCGCGGCGTTGACGGCATGAAGTTCCCCGGCGCTCCCTACGGCCTCAAGATGGCCTGCGGCGAGAACCCCAAGCGGGTCTACGGCAACCGCAACCGCGCGCCCTCGACCCGCATGGGCAACGTCGCCGGCTACCGCGCGGCTTGGATCAAGGCCCAGAAGTATCGCCGGGACTGGGAGGAGTACGAGCGGCGCAGGAAGAAAGGGGAGCAGGAGACGGAGAACGGCGACGGACGGTCGGGAGAAAACAGCAGCCGCCGCGCGCCCGACCGCGACCTCGAGTTGGAGACGCTCTCGGGCGTGCTCGCCGGCGACATCCTGGTGCAGAACCATTGCTACCGCGCCGACGAGATGCTCACCATGATCGACATCGCCAAGGAGTTCGGCTACAAGATCACCGCCTTCCACCACGCCGTCGAGGCCTACAAGATCGCCGACGTGCTCGCCGCCAACGGCATCTGCGCCGACATGTGGGCCGACTGGTGGGGCTTCAAGATGGAGGCCTTCGACGGCATCCGCGAGAACATCGCCCTGATCGAGAAGGCCGGCGGCTGCGCCGTCGTCCACTCCGACTCGGCCGAAGGCATCCAGCGGCTCAACCAGGAAGCCGCCAAGGCCATGGCGGCGGGCAATCGCATGGGCATGAGCCTGCGCGAGGAGGACGCCATCCGCTGGATCACCCTCAATCCCGCGAAGTCGCTGGGCATCGCCCAACAGACCGGCTCGCTCGAAGCGGGCAAGATGGCCGACGTCGTCGTCTGGAGCGGCAACCCGTTCAGCGTCTACAGCCGCGCTGAAAAGGTTTACATCGACGGCGCGCTGGCCTACGACCGCAACGACCCTGCCCGTCAGCCGGAGATGGATTTCGAGCTCGGTATCCGGGACGCGGAGGTGGAGCGATGATCTTGTCGCGCTATTCAAACGTAGGGGCGGGGCTTGTCCCCGCCCGCAACGTAAAGGCAGGATTTACCGCCGCCTGGGCGGGGACAAGCCCCGCCCCTACGTTAAGAATTCTGTTGACTCTCTTCGTCTTCGCAGCCGCCCCAACCCTGGCCGAAACTATCGCCATCACCGGCGCCAAGATCCACACCGTGGGGCCGCAGGGCACCATCGAGAATGGCACGCTGATCATCGAGGACGGCAAGATCCGCACCGTCGGCGCCGCGCTGCCCGTGCCGGCGGGAACCCGCAGGATCATCGACGCCAAGGGCAAGGTGGTGACGCCGGGGCTCTTCGATTCGCTCTCGCGCCTCGGCGTCGTCGAGGTCGGCGCCGTCCAGGGGAGCAATGACGCCAGGATCGAGGACGACCGCGTCACCGCCGCCTTTCGAGTCGTGGACGCCTACAATCCGCGCTCGACGCTGATTCCCGTCAACCGCATCGAGGGGCTGACCCGCGCCGTCGTAGCTCCGAATCCCGGCAAGAGCCTGATCGCGGGTCAGGGCGCCGTTGTCGACCTGAGCGGTCCCGGCGACTACCTGGTGCGCTCGCCCGCCGCCATGTTCGCCGTGCTGGGGGAGAACGGAGCCGAGCTCGCCGGCGGCGCCAGAAGCGGGGCCCTGCTCCGCCTGCGCGAGGCCCTGCAGGACGCTCTCGACTACGCCGCCAACCGCAAGGCTTTCGAGCAGGGGGACCGGCGCGAATACGCGCTCTCGCGGCTGGATCTCGAGGCCCTGGTGCCGGTGGTCAAAGGCGAGCTGCCGCTCGTCGTGGCCGTCAATCGGGCGAGCGATATCGAGTCTACCTTGCGGTTGGCCAAGGAGTTCGACCTCAAGCTGATCCTGGCCGGAGTCAACGAGGGCTGGCTGGTGGCGCGGCAGATCGCCGACGCCAAGGTGCCGGTGCTGGTGAGTCCGCTGGATGACCTGCCCGGCAACTTCGAGACCCTGGGCGCAACGCTGGAGAATGCCGCCCGTCTCGCCAAGGCCGGAGTGACGATGGCCTTCATGACCGGCGATGCCCACAACGCCCGCAACTTGAAGCAGGCCGCCGGCAATGCCGTGGCCTATGGGATGCCCTGGGACGCCGCCCTCGCCGCCATGACCGCCGTCCCCGCCAGGATCTGGGGTCTCGCCGACCGCTACGGCACCCTCGAGCCCGGCAAGGACGCCGACGTGGTGATCTGGGACGGCGATCCGCTCGAGCTGACCACCTTCGCCGACGCCGTCTTCATCCGCGGCCGCGAGATCCCGATGACCAGCCGGCAGACCGAGCTGCGCGACCGCTACAAGGACCTCAACAAGCCGCTGCCTCCGGCGTACCAGAAGCCTTAGAACTATGTCCAGGGACCTTGGAAACGAGGTCCCTGGCGCACCGTTCCTATGCCACTTGGCGCGGGGTGACCACCACGGAAACGGAAGCGCCAGCGTGACCCAACATCTCGATCAGGCTATCGACGCTAAAACGATCTATTTTGCCGCGGATGAGATCGCTGATCCTCGGCTGTGTCACGCCGAGACGCTTGGCGGCGGCGGCCTGTGTAAGCTCCTGGGCTTCGATCAGCCTGGTCAGCTCAATCATCAGATCGGCTCGGATCTTTAGGTTCTCTGCTTCCTCTTCGCTGAATCCAAGGTCCCTGAATACATTGCCGCTGGAGCGGTGGACTCGAACTCTCATCGAATTCTCCGCTCGCCATTATACATGTACCACGAGCCCGAGAACCCTCCCTCCCTTTGACATTCTACAGGAAGTATTCTAACCTCTTCCTGTAGAACATCACAGGGAGACTCCGAGCTCATGGGAAACGACAAGCCCGACCTCCTCCAGGGGACCCTCGACATGCTCGTGCTCAAGGCCCTCTCCACCGGACCGATGCACGGCTGGGGCATCGCGCAGCGGCTGCGGCAGATGTCCGACGACGTTCTCCAGGTGCAGCAGGGTTCCCTCTACCCCGCCGTCCACCGGCTGGAGAGGCAGGGTTGGGTCCGCTCGTCCTGGGGGCCTTCGGACAACAACCGCCGGGCCCGCTACTACGAGCTGACCGCCAGCGGCCGGCGGCGGCTGGCCGAGGAGAAGGAGAGCTGGGAGCGGCTGGCGGCGGCCGTCTCCCAGGTGCTCCGCACGACATGATCGGCGAACGGGCGCGGGTGACGGCGAGCAGCTTCCGCCATCGGCTGCGCACGCTGGTGACGGCGGCCGACCGCGAGCGCGAGGTGGATGAGGAGCTGCGCTTCCACCTCGAGATGGCGATCGAGCAGAACCGCGAGCGCGGCATGACGCCGGAAGAGGCGCGCCGGACGGCGCTGCGCGACTTCGGCGGCGTCGAACAGGTGCGGGAGGCCTGCCGCGACGAGCGCGGCATGCCGCCGCTGGAGACCCTGGCGAAAGACGTGCGCTGGTCGCTCCGCTCGCTGCGCAGGAACCCTGTGTTCAGCGCCGCGGCGGTGGCAGTGCTCGGCATCGGCATTGGCGCCGTGACGGCCATCGCACCCATCCTCTACGGCGTTCTCGTCGCGCCGCTGCCGTACCCCTCCCCCGAGCGGCTGGTCGCTCTCTGGGAGTCGAGCCCCGAGCCCGGCTGGGAACAGGCCAACGTCTCGCCGGCCAACCTCCTCGATTGGCGCGAGCAGGTGAGGGCTTTCGGCGGCGTCACCGGCTATGGCTGGCCGGGCGGCTGGGCGCTTGGCGGCGAAGGGCGCGCCGAACGTGTCGAGGGCTGCCAGGTTCTCGGCAGCTTCCTTGCGGTCCTGGGCGTGGCGCCGCAGCTCGGCCGCGATCTCCGCGACGAAGACAACTGGAAGGGAGACGAACCGGCCGCGCTGATCAGCTACGAGCTCTGGCAGCGGCGTTTCGGCGGCGCGCCGGATATCGTGGGCCGCCGCATTGAGCTCGATGGCAGGCCGCGCACCGTGGTCGGCGTGGCTCCCCGCGGCTTCGCCTTCCCGCGGCCGGGGCTCGACGTCTGGATCCCCTTCGACTGGCAGGCCTCCTTCAAGGGTGAGGCGTGGTTCCGCCGCGCTCATTTCCTGCAAGCCGTCGCGCGCCTCGCACCGCAGGCGACGGTCGCGGGAGCGCGGCAGCAGCTCGGCACCCTGGCCGCGCAGCTCCAGAAGCGCTATCCCGACACGAACAAGGACATGACCGGCGGCCTGACGCCGCTCAAGGAGTGGATCGTCGGCGATATCGAGAAGCCCCTCGCCGTGCTCTTCGCCGCGGTGGTGCTCCTGCTCCTCGTCACCTGCTCCAACGTCGCCGGCTTGCTGCTGGCGCGTTCCGGCACGCGGGCTCGCGAGCTCGGGCTGCGCGCGGCGCTCGGTGCCTCACGCGGACGGCTGGCGCGGCAGCTCCTCACGGAAAGCCTCGTCCTCGCCGCCTTGGGTGGGACGGTAGGAGCGCTCCTCGGCGTTGCGGGCACCCGCCTCCTGCTGGCGCTCGCCGGCGAGACGCTGCCGCGCGCGCACGAGGTCGGGGCGAGCCTGCCGGCGCTCGCCGCGGCTCTCGGCGCCACCGCCCTCGCCGCCCTGCTCTTCGGCATCGCGCCGGCCCTGCGTCTGGCAGGCTCGCCTCCCGCGCGGCGGCTGCGCCAGCAGGGGACCAGCGCCGGCCCCGAGACCGCGTGGAGCCGCGGCGCGCTGGTGGCCCTCGAGGTGGCGCTGGCCATGGTCCTGCTCGCGGGCTCGGCGATCACCCTGCGCAGCTTCGCGGCCCTCTCGGCGGTCGATCCAGGGTTCCGCGCGCAGGGCGTCCTCGCCGCCAACCTCGACCTGCCGCCGGCGCGTTACCCGGAGTCGGCGCAGGTGACCGCGTTCCAGCACCGGGTGCTCGAGCGGGCCCGGTCGCTGCCTGGGGTCGCCGAGGCGGCGCTCGCGAGCAGCCTGCCCCTGGAAGGCAAGGTGTGGACGTCGGACCTCCTCGTCGAGGGTCGGCCGCCCGAGGAACACGACGTCGAGTTCCACCGCCGCATCGTCACCCCGAGCTACTTCCGCACCGCCGGCGTGCGCCTGGTGCGCGGCCCGGGCTTCGCTCCCGGCGTCGATGCAGCTTCGCCGCCGGTGGTGGTCGTCAACGAGACCCTCGCCCGGCGCCACTTCCCCGGCCAGAACCCCGTGGGCCGGCGCATCGCCATCTCCACCGATGCCCCTCTGGATAAGCCGCTGTGGCGGCAGGTGGTCGGCGTCGTGGCGGACGAGCGGATCGAGGGGTTGACAGTGGCGCCGATGGCCGAGGTGTTCGTGCCTCTCGGGCAGGAGCGGCTGGGAGACCCCCCGACGGCCGTGCGCAAGGTGGCTCTGCTGGTGCGCGTCCGCTCCGGCGAGCCGATGTCGCTGTTCCCGGCGTTGCGCGAGGCGGTGCGCCAGCTAGACCCCGAGAGCCCGCTCTACGACGCGCGGACCTTCGAGGGGATCCTGGCCGAGGCGACCCATCGCGAGCGGCTGCTCACCGTCCTGCTCGGGCTCTTCGGCTCCACCGCGCTGGTGCTGGCCACGGTCGGGCTCTACGGCCTCATCGCCTTCACGCTCGCCGCGCGGCGGCAGGAGATCGCCATCCGCATCGCCCTTGGCGCGGGGCCCGCGCACGTGGTGCGGACCACGGTCGCCTGGGCCCTCGGCTTCTGTGGCGTCGGGATCCTCGCCGGACTGCCGCTGGCTGGCGCCGCCGGCCAGGGGCTCGCCGGTCTCCTCTACGGCGTACGGCCGGCGGATCCCACGAGCCTCGCGGCCGCCGCGGCGGTGCTCTCGGCGGCGGCTCTGGCGGCCTCGCTGCTGCCGGCGCGGAGAGCCACCCGCATCGACCCGATGCAGACGCTGCGCCGCGAGTGAGGGGGCGGGCGGCCAACGCGCCTGGGTCTCCGCCGTAAGGAAACTTTACGCTTGCCGTCTGTTTTCCGGACGCTCTCCGTCTTCGAAGTATCGCGCTAAACCATTCAGGATCATGGAGATATCCTCTCCTCGGTCCAAAAGAGACCGGCCGAATCGGGAATAGCCTTGGCCGAAGATCGCTTTCTCATGGCCAGGCCTGGCAGGCTCAACCTTCGTACTCTTGACGAGCTTCGAAATCGAGACTCCTGGCGCCATGAAGGCGTCAGTGGACTGGACCCGAAGGTCCGGAAAGGAGTGAGAAGGTGCCCGACAAGACTCGTTACGCAGACCACCTCAAGGAGTGGGAGGAGATCACGGCCGCGGCGGCCGCGAACGCCTCCGAGCTGCCTCAGCTCGAGCTCCTCCGCGTCGATCTGGAAAGGCTGCTCCAGGAGGCGCGGGACCTCACCAAGCAGCAAGCGGTCCACCAGGCCGCCAAGCAGGAGGCCTCGAAGCGCCTGCAGACGGTGATGGTCGAAGGCGCGAAACTGGCCACGGTCATGCGCGGCGGCCTCAAGCATCGCTATGGCAACCGCGCCGAGAAGCTGACGGAGTTCGGCCTGCAACCGTTCCGCGGCAGAAAAGCGAAACCGGCCGAGACCCCCGACGTTCCGCCATCGCAATCCGTCGAGAGCCCCCAGCCGGCCCGTGACACCGATGAGCAGTAATCCGTAAGGCAGGATTCGGGGAGCATGCCCCCAGCACGCTCCCCCTTTTGCTCGATCCAAGTCTACAACGGCTCTTTGGAGACTTTCAATGGCTCGCCGGAAACATCCAAAGCTCCATTGGAAGCTTCCAACCAGGCATTGAAGACTTTCGGCGGCTCTCTGGAAGTCTCCAACGGCCCATTACAGACCTTCAACGGCTCGCCTGAAGCTTTCAATAGCCCATTGGAAGGTTCCAAAGAGGCATTGGAGACTTTCGGCGGCTCATTGGAAGGTTCCAACGGGCCATTGAAGACCTTCAACGCCTCATTGGAGTCTCCAATGGACTATTGGAGACCTTCGGCGACTCATTGGAAGTCTCCAACGGACCATTGGAAGCTTCCAACGGGCCTTCGGAATCTTCGACGCTCCATTGGAAGGCACCAACGGCTCGTTGGCGGCCTTCAACGGCTCTTTGAAGACTCCGAATGAGACGTTGAAGACTTCCAACGCGCCGCCGGAAACTTCCGGTGGCCCATTGGAAGCTGCCCACGGCACGCCGAAGATTCCGGTGAGCCGTTGGAAGGTTCCAATGACACGATGGAAGCTTTGAAAGGCCCGTTGAAAGCTTCCAATGGCCCATCGGAAACCTTCAACGGGCCGCCGAATCCTTCCGAAGAGCCGATGAAAGCTTGGAACGACACGCCATCGCGGCAGCACCACGGCGCTGAGCGCCGGCCGCTGCATGCCGTTGTTGGGCGGCCTGTGGTTGCAGAGGCGCATCGCCTACCTCGCTTCTGCCAAGCGCTTCACGCCCTCAATGGTGCGCAATGCCCTGCGTGCCATGAGACGCCGCGAAGGAGGGCATTCAACATTCACATCTTCACCCAATTGGTTCGTAGTAAGCTTCAAGGACCACATCCGTCTCGAAATCCCCATGCGGCACGAGGACGCTGTCCACGACAACTGCCTTTCCTACCCTCCAGTATCGTGCATCGGTACTTCACGCCAGCCGCCCTCGTGCTCTGCCCTCCGCATGGTACTTGGGAATCAGGGATATGTCGCCAACGATCGCCCATAACGGTCCTGCTGCTAACCGCGTAGCCGTCCGGTGAACAGTTGGGCTAGGTGACTGGAAGCAGAGACTAGACCTTCCGCGCAAAGTGCCTGCCAAACCACGATAGTTCCTTTTGACAAGGCTGTAACGGTGATTGATACACATCTGTGTACTCGACGTGGACCGTAAGCGGCGCAAGGGACACTCGCACTACATCTCGCACGCTTGCGAAGATTGGATCGCTGGCGTCCCCCTCCAATTCGAGCAAGGTAACTTCTCTTCCTTGCGCAATGCTTCTATTAGACATTTCGCCCACAAAAGTTGTCCAGTACATGCCATCTGGAAGTGCAGGCATCCAGTCAATGAGCGCATTCTCAACCTGGTTACCGTCTCCAACAGAGACGCGTTTGACGATGAGCGGCCCCGTACCATCATTCCGAATCTTGACAGTGATTCGATTTTCGTAGTCACCTACAGAGACATGTGGAATTGGTGTAACTGAGAGAACGTTGTGTCGGCGCTGATGTTTCAGGGTTGCGTGCGCCACATACAAAGAGATTGCTGAGACAACGAACGCTAAGAGCGCAACCATTGCACTCGCGATTGCCGCGATTGCATTGGCCCAATCGGGATTGCCGGTCAGAAACGTCGAGAGTTCTTTCATCCGCTATGCACCTCTTTGGCACCTAACGGCTTGGCGGTGAGTGGCGGGAACCGCGCTTTTTGCGGTTTCCGTCCGCTCTACTGTCGGGATTGGGCGCCTATCCCGCGTCGGGTTCAAGCACCACGCCTTCATTGTAGTCCTTTAAGCGATAGCTGCTCAAGTTTACGAAGGCTTTTTCCTGGGTGGCGCTTTGCGAACTCTGCCAAAGTCCGCAAGAACGTCGGCTTATTAGTGCTCGAAAGCAGTCTGTTGCGGGTAAGCAAAAATTCCTGGTAGAAGGAAGTATCTTCGCTTCGGTATGTCAATCGAAAACCTAAGCTGTTCTCCTCAATCTGTAGCGATTCATCATCTATGTCCTCAGCCTCATACTCTGGATCCCATCTGCTAGTACACAACCGTTCAAGTTGAGTCAAGCCGATTGACGAGAACAGCTGCGGCTCTGCTGTGGCAAGTACATAGAGCCCGTCGGCAGGACGGCTCCATACGAGACCACCCGGGAACCGATAGATGATATCGGCACCTCCAGCTGCTAAGATAAGAGCATCTCTGAATTCATCCCTACCGCTGTTCGAAGTGTAGTCCTTGCCACCATCGCACTCAAGCCCAACTCTTCGAGAGCCGACTGTCAAGAGAAAGCCTAGGTTAAACCTTCCCCAAGATGTCTCAACGGTGACGTGTGTCCTAATCTCACAGGCATTAGCGATTCTCTTCAGAATCTCGGCCTCGAGTACATTTTCCAGAGATGTTTCAGAGGTGGCCATAAGCGAAATGACTCCATGGTAGCATGCTTGTCCGTCAGTTATGCTCTCAAGACAACTCCATCATCTCAATCTTCGGTTCTCCCATTGTTGGTCCGATACCGACGCCCAACCTGAAAGCGTCTATCTGAAGTCCTCCCGTGCAAGTCGCTCCGAAGTCCTCGGACGGTGCTGGGAGGATTTCAGATAGACGCAGGTTGAACGAAGCCGCGGGCGAGTCCGAGCAGCCCGCTATGG
>JBIOVX010000220.1:0-33116 GCA_044868005.1 Thermoanaerobaculia bacterium
TCCCCTCTCTCCCTCAGGGAGAGAGGGGCCAGGGGAGTGAGGGCTTCGAAGGGCAGATCTCTCCGTCCGGCAAGGTCCTCTGGGAGATCAATCCTCTACGCCACCGTCACCTCAGCGCACAGGAACACGTCCTGGATGGCGTGGAACAGCTCGACGCCCTCCTTCATGGGACGCTGGAAGGTCTTGCGGCCGGAGATGAGGCCGGCGCTGCCGGCGCGCTTGGCGATCACCGCCGTGCGCACCGCCTGGGCGAGGTCGGCCTGGCCCTTGGACTCGCCGCCCGAGTTGATGAGGCTGACCCGGCCCATGTAGCAGTTCGCCACCTGCCAGCGGTTCCAGTCCACCGGATGGTCGGCCACCAGCTCGCCGTAGACCTTCGAGCTGGTCTTGCCGTAGTTGAGCGCGTTGTAGCCGCCGTTGTTCGTCGCCTGCTTCTGCTTGACGATGTCGGCCTGCATCGTCACCGCCAGGTGGTTCGCCTGGCCGGTGAGGTCCGCCGCGGTGTGGTAATCCACGCCGTCCTTCTTGAAGGCGCTGTTGCGGGTGTAGGCCCAGAGCACGGTCGCGAGACCCAGCTCGTGCGCGCGGTAGAAGGCCTCGGCGATCTCGACGATCTCGCGGCCGGCGTCGTCGCTGCCGAAATAGACGGTGGCGCCGACGGCCGCCGCGCCCATGTCCCACGCCTGCTCCACCTGGCCGAAGAGGATCTGCTGGAACTGGTTGGGATAGGTGAGCAGCTCGTTGTGGTTGATCTTGGCGATGAACGGGATCCTGTGCGCGTACTTGCGGGCGATCGACCCGAGCACTCCCATGGTGGAGGCGACGGCGTTGCAGCCGGCCTCGATGGCGAGGCGCACGATGTTCTCCGGGTCGAAATAGGCCGGGTTCGGCGCGAAGGAAGCGGCGGCGGAGTGCTCCACCCCCTGGTCCACCGGCAGGATGGAGAGGTAGCCGGTGTTGGCGAGCCGGCCGGTGCCGTAGAGGCGCTGCAGGTTCACCATCACGCCCGGCTTGCGGTCGGAGGTTGCCCAGGCCTGGCCCACGTGATCGGGGCCGGGCAGCATGAGCTGATCCTTGGGAATCCCCTTGCAGGTGAAGGAAAGGAGGCTCTCCGCCTCGTCGCCGAGCAGCTCGGCGATGCGGTCGAGGGTGCCGCTCGCCGTGCGTTCCATGATCGCCATAAGGACCTTCCTCCGTTCGGTTCGGTACTGCACCACGACGCCCGCGCGGGGTATGTTATCAGCCCTCCGGCCGCGGAGCGTCACCTAATGAGCACGCCGAAGCGCTTCCACCGCCTCCGCGCCGTCCTCGACCGCCGCCAGCCGGACCTCACCGTGCTGCTCGAGGACGTCCAGGTGCCGCGCAACCTGGCGGCCATCCTGCGAAGCTGCGACGCCGCCGGGGTCTTCGAGGCCCACGCCGTCTGGCCCGGCGGCCGGCTCAAGATCTCCCGTCCCGCCTCGGGCGGCAACCGCAAGTGGCTGCCCGTCCGCAAGCACCGGACGCTCGCCGCCGCTCTGGAACGCCTCAAGGAGCGGGGCCTGCGCGTCCTGGCCGCGCATCCCGCGCCGCAGGCGATTCCTTTTCGCGATGTCGACCACACCCTCCCGACCGCGCTGCTGCTCGGCAACGAGGACAACGGCCTCACGAAAGAGGCCCTGGCAGGCGCCGACGCCGTCGTCACCATTCCCATGGAAGGCATGGGCACCTCGCTCAACGTCTCGGTGGCCGCCGCCCTGATCCTCTTCGAGGCGCAGCGCCAGAGGAGAGCAGCCGGCTTCTACGACCTCCCGCGATTGGATACAGAGACCTACGCCCGGACGCTCTTCGAATGGACGTATCCGGCGATCGCGCGGCAGTGCAGGAAGCGGGGCATGGCGTATCCGGCGCTGGGAGAGGACGGGGAGATTTTGGGCGAGGTGCCACGGTAAGGCGCCGATCCCGGGATTCGCACCTGTCCTTGCTGTCCTTGTGGTCCTTTGGGTCCTTTCTTCACTCCCGCTCCAGCAGGTAATCCAGCGCCACCGCAATTCCCTTGCGGTACGGCAGGGAGAACCCGATGAGCGCGACCGCCGCGAGGCAGACCAGAACCTGGCCGATCCAGAGCACCCGCGGGTGAAGCAGGAACATGGTGACGACGAGGAGGCCCGTCAGGCCCGCCGTGCTCATGTACATGAAGAACCACGTGTCGCCGGAGCGCCGCTCGAAGGCGAGCCCGCAGGCGGGACACTCCTCGTGCAGCCGGTTCCAGCCGGCGAAGAGAGGTCCCTCGCCGCAGCGCGGGCAGCGCCGGCGAAGACCGCGGAGGAGAGCTTGGAGGACGGAGGGACGAGGCTGCACTTCGCGCATTCTAAGTCTGTACACTTGCGCGCCATGTGGTCCGACCACCTTCCGCCCAGGCGGCGGCAGCGCCTCGTCGAACGGCTGCTTGCGGTGCTTCCCGCTCCGCGGCCGGGCTCCCGCGGCTCGAAGACACCGGTGCGCCTGCCCGGCCCCAAGGCCGAGCCGCCGAGTCCTGAGCAGGTCGCCGAGGAGCTGCGGCAGCAGACCGGGTTCGCCTGGCTCGATGGAGCCGAGACCGGACACCGTCTCTATCAGCGGCCCCTTGCGGTTCTGCATGTTCGCAACCGACGGGCATCGATCGTCGGCCCTGGAGGGCATGCGCGGTTCGTGGCGGGCGGCTTCGATCTGCTGGCCGCGGCCTTCGCCGCCTGGGCCGGCGCCGGCTCGGGAGGTACGCTCGTGGGTTACTTCAGCTATGAGCTGGGGTGCGAATTGGAAGAGCTTCCTCCCTCGCCGCCGGACGATCTCGGCCTGCCGGACCTCTCCCTACGGCTCTACGACTCCGGCCTGCGCTGGGACGGCCGGAGCTGGACGGTGGAGGCGACGGACGCCTGGGGCGGACCCAACCCGGTGATCGAGGCCGAGCGCCTCCTCGCCGCGGCGCGCCGGAGGACCGAGGCCGATGTGCCGCCGGCGAGCCTGGCCCGCGGCGGCGTGATCAGCCGGCCGAGCCGCAGCGGCTTCGAGGCGGCGGTGGAACGGATCGTCGAGCGCATCGCGAGCGGAGAGATCTATCAGATGAACCTTTGCCGTCGATTGGAAACGCGGCTCACGCCGAGAAACGTCTGGCCCCTCTACCAGCGGCTGCGCGCCGCGAGCCCGGCCGAGCGCGGCGCCTTCCTGGACCTCGGACGCGGCAAGGCCGTGCTCTCGATCTCGCCCGAGGTCTTCCTCACGGCGAGGTCCGGCGAGATCGAGACGCGGCCGATCAAGGGCACCCGGCCGCGCGGCGCCAATGCGCGCGAGGACAAGGCCCTCGCCCGCGAATTGCTGGAGAGCGAGAAGGATCGCGCCGAGCTGACCATGATCGTGGACGTGGCGCGCAACGACCTTGGCCGGGTCTGCGAGACGGGCAGCGTACAGTTGGCGAGCCACGCCGAGCTGATGAGCCTGCCTACCGTCCACCACACGGTCTCGACGGTGCGCGGCCGCCTGCGCCCGGATACCAGCCCGGCCGACCTCCTGCGCGCCACCTTCCCGCCGGCCTCGATCACGGGCGCGCCGAAGATCCGGGCCATGGCCGTCATCGCGGCGGAGGAAGAGCGCCGGCGCGGCCCCGCCATGGGAGCCCTCGGTTGGATCTCGCTGGGAGGCGACCTCGACCTCGCGGTGGGCATCCGCACCGCCGTAGCGGCGCGCGGACGCGTCGCCTACCACGCCGGCTGCGGCATCGTGGCCGATTCGCATCCCGAGCTCGAATTCGCCGAGAGCGCGGCCAAGGCGCGAGCCTTTCTCACTGCCCTCGGCGCGGCGGAGACGGCATGAGCGTCACCTGGTGGAACGGCCGCATCACGCCTTGCGGCGAGGTTGCCATCGCGTCGGACGACGCCGGCTTCCTCTTCGGCGATGGCCTCTTCGAGACCCTGCGGGTGGATGAAGGGAAGGCGCGCGACGTCGAAGCCCATCTCGACCGCCTGCTCTCCGGACTGCGGCGAATCCGTATCGAGCTGCCGGAGGATCGCCGCGCGCTCCGGCGCGCCGTTGCCGAGGTTTCGGAAGCCGCGCCTCGGCCCGTCGCAAGGATGCGGATGACCATCACGCGCGGAAAACTCGCCATCCCGACGCGATTGATTACCGCGGTCCCCTACGAGCCTCCCGACGAGAATCTCTGTCGCAAAGGCGTCGCCGTGCAGCTCCTCCTCCAGCTCAGCGTCAACTCCGCCGGGCCGCTGGCGGGCTTGAAGAGCCTCTCCTATCAAGCGAACCGCCTGGCCTTGCAGCAAGCCGAAATCGAGGGAGCCTGGGAAGCCTTACTCCTCAACGAACGCGGCCGGCTCGTCGAGGGCTCGCGCACCAATGTCGCCCTGGTCTTCCCCGACGGAGTCGTCACGCCGCCGAAGCTCGACGGCTGCGTACCCGGCACCGTCCGCCGCCGCCTGCTCGAAAAGGGAGCGATCGCCGAAGAGCCCCTAGCCCCAGAAGACCTCGCCATGGCCCGCGAGGTCCTGCTGATGAACAGCCTCATCGGCGTGCTGCCGGTGTCGCGAATCAACGGCAGGGAGATTCCGGTGGGTCCGACGGCGGCGCGGCTGCGGGGGGTGCTCGAAGGCGAATAACCTACGAGCCGCTATCCGGCAGTCCTAGGTACAACCGGATGTGCCTCGCGAACACAGAGAAGTCGTCAAGATGACTGTTGAGCAGGCTATGGAGACGAGCGATGTCGACATCCAAGTATCCGTGGACGAGGACGTTGCGGAAGCCAGCGACGCCGCGGAAGCGAGTAGCAAAATCGTGCGGCAGGATACCCATCTCGGCGAGGCGATCGATGGCGCCGGCGTAGTCCGGAACGTCGCGGCCAGTGCTCGCCGCGAGGTGAGTCGCCACGTCAAGGGCGTTTTGGGCACAAAGCTGAAGTCCGTGCTCAGCGATCCAGCGCTCTTCCGGATCGGAGATCAGCTCCTCCAAGCTGCGCCCCTGGTGGCTGCGGAGGACCTGTACCGCCTCGTCCAACGCCAGCAGGTGGCGCCGGATGACAGCCAGATCGAGCCGTCCAGGAGTCATCGTCCGAAGCTACCGTCTTTCAGGCGCCTGTCCAACTCGCGGTCGATCTTGCGGAGGTGCGGCAGGTAGTCGCAGTAACGTGAAATGGCGTAGCCCTCGCGCGTCGTGGTCGCGGCGAGATCTCGGCTCAGCAGGCGTTCGCCGTCGCGCAGCACCCGGTGGTAGAGGAGCGGCGGCGCGTCGTTGAGCACGACGACGTCGATGTCGTTGCGGCCAAGGCCGGCCATCAAGTCGGCAGTGAGCTCGGCGGCATACCCCCAGGGAGCCGGCGGCAGGTGCTCGCGGTGAACGTAGACGGCAATGTCGATGTCACTGTGAGGCATCGCCTCACCGCGCGCGTGCGAGCCGAACAGGTAGGCCTCGAGGATCTCGGGCCGACGCTCGAGCCGCTCGCGGAGAGAATCGAGAACCGCTTCGGGAATCCTGGCCACCTCCCCATTATCCGGCAGTGACTGCCGCTCACCAAGCCGGCCGTGCCCGTCAGCCGTTGACTTATGGCCTGACAGCATGGCATCATCGCCGAACGGCAACCGAGAGGATCCTTGTATGAGTGAAGCAGTCGAGAAGAAGTTCGACGAGATGGGAGCACGGGTGACGATCAGGCCGCTTCAGTGGCGTGGCCGTTCGCGCGACACTTCGGGGGACTGGCCGCGGCTGGATGTTTTGAGTGACCGCAAGGGCGAGTACTTCGATATCGCCGTGCCGGATGAGGGCTCCATCGAGGTGGTGGACTTCCAGCCCGACGACCGCCATCTGCTCCTGCTGGCTCGCAAAGCGAATGGCGACAAGGCCAAGTTCTTGTGCGGCCACGACGAGCGGCACTGGTTCGTTTGCGCGGTGCCGGAAAAGGAAGGTGTGCGCGACGTCATCACGGCGAAGCGGGCGCTGCAGCCCGAGCCCGTTCGCGAGAAGATCGCGGAGAAGCACGTCAGGCCCAAGCGCCAGCTTCGCCGGCGCAACGAGGCCTACATCCGGCAAGGCGAGTGGTTCTTCGTGGCGGCCGACGTCGAGCCTCCTGCCGTCGAGGTGCTGCGCAACGAGCCGCTCAGCCGCGGGGGCGGCTCCAAGCCGCACATGGTCGATTTCATCTACCGGCTGGGCGGCACACTCGTGCACGTGCACAAGCGTCATGCTCCGAGCGGGATCACCGAAGGCCAGTTTCGCGCGCTTTCCGAAGACGTCCGCAAGCAGCCCGGCTGGACTCGGATGGCTCGCGACCCCGAGGTCTATGCCAAGGGGTGGGTGCGCCATCCCGACCACAAGACGATCGTGCTCAAGACCTGGCATCGGGTCTTCATGAACACCGAAGCGCAGTCGCGCGCGGCCGCCAACGTCGTGTTTCTGGACTGACGGCACGAGTCGTCGCCATGCTCGGGCGCAAGGCGTGGAGCTCCTTCCTTGCAGGGACCTGCTCCTGATCGGCGCCGTTGCGGCGGCGCACGCAGAGTCCCCGATGGCTTCCGGACGGGTGACGGACTTGCGCGGCCACGCCATCGCCGGCGCTCTGGTGCGGGCGGAAAGCTGGGGGGACGAGCCTCTCGGCGCCGCCCGCAGCGATGCGCAGGGCCGCTTCCAGGTACCGCTGTCCCGGTCCGTCAAGGATTTGACGCTGATCGTGGAGCACCCGGGATTTCAGCGCTGGGCCGTGGGCTCCGCTTCGCCGGAGCCGGACGGCACCTACCCGATCCGGCTCACGCCGTGAGACTGAACAACGTATGGGAGGTGCGCAGAGTCCTCGATCATGAGCGCTGGCACAGGGACTACTGACGCGAGATCCGGAAGATTATGGTATAGTCCTATAAACTTCTGGGGGGCCCGCGCCATGAGTGGCACCGCAAGCGTCAAAGCTGTCTTTTTCCCCACTCTTCCTCTTCGACAGCTTCGTCGCCGCTGCTCGACGAAAACGTCGGACCCCGGCCGGTCCTCGCGGGCAAACCAAGGCCCTTCGCCCTGGCATCGCGCTTGCTCATAGCCAAGTTTCGATTAACCCGTAGGAAACCGCAGCAGAGGGGGTTCCATCCATAAAAGCGGCACCCCGGATTCGGTGCAGCGAGATCGGAGGCGCACCATGGGACGTCGAAGCGGATCGTTGGTCGCGGGTCTGCTCTTCCTTGCGATACCGGTGCTGACGCGGGATGCCGTGGCGGCCAAGGCGAGCGCCGCGGCGCCCGTCTTCTCTCCCAAGGCCGGGACGTACGCGCCGCCGCTCAGCGTCACCATCACCACGACGACGGCCGGCGCGACGATCTACTACACGACGGACGGCTCGAGCCCCTCGCGCCAGAAGAGCCCGGTCTACAAGGGTCCGATCCAGGTCACCGCCAAGACGACGCTCAAGGCGTTTGCCTACAAGAAGAGCCTCGCGGCGAGCGCCGTCACTTCCGGTGTCTTCGATCTCAGTTCTCCTCCTCCGCCGCCGCCACCTCCCGACGAGAGCGGCGGCACCCTTTTTCTCGCCACGCTCACGCCGCAGACCGGCGCCGAGACCGGCGGCTCCGGCTCGGCCACGTTGACCTTGACGCAGAACCAGACCACGGCCGTGCTGCGCTACTCCTACTCCGGCCTCACCGGCCCGCTCAGCAGCCAGCACATTCACGCGTCCGACGGCAGCATCCTCTTCGACCTCGACACCACGAAGCCGCAGGCCGACGGCTCGCGGGTGTGGCAGATCAAGGCGGTGGGCACCTTCGACAAGGCGAAGATCCTCGCCGAGCTGCGCGGCGGCCAGTGCTACCTCAACCTCCACACCGCGCTCTACCCGGCGGGCGAGATCAAGGGATTCTTCCGCCTGTCGAGCGGCAGCCAGACCTTCAAGCCGCCGCCCGCGCCGCCGCCGCTGCCGGCAGGCCCGCCCACGGCGGAGGACGCCGCCCGCTTCCTCCTCCAGGCCGCCTACGGACCGCGGCCCGGCGAGGTGGAGGCTCTGCAACAGAAGGGTTTCAAGCCTTGGCTCGACGAGCAGATGGCCATGCCCACCTCCTCCCACCTCGCCACCTACGACCGATCGGTGGCAAGAGGCCAGGAGCCGGTGACGGGACTGGTGAGGGAGTCCTATTTCAACCAGGCCGTCAACGGGCCGGACCAGCTCCGCCAGCGCGTCGCCTTCGCGCTCTCGGAGCTCCTTGTCGTCTCGGACCGCGACGCCGACGTGCGCAACAACCCGGCCGGGCTCGCGGCCTACCTCGATCTGCTGTCGCAGCACGCCTTCGGCAACTTCCGCGAGCTGCTGGAGGCGGTGACGCTCAGTCCCAGCATGGGCGTCTACCTCGACATGGCGGCGAGCAGCAAGACGATCCCCGAGCTCGGGCTGAACCCCAACGAGAACTACGCCCGCGAGATCCTCCAGCTCTTCTCCATCGGACTCTACGAGCTGCACCCCGACGGCACGCTGCGCCTGGACAGCGAGAACCAGCCGATCCCGACCTACGACCAGGAGGTGGTGAAGGCCTTCGCCCGCGCCTTCACCGGCTGGACGCTCGGCGGCCAGAATCAAAGCGATCCGCGGCGCTTCTTCCGCTCGCAGCGCAACTTCCGCATCCCGATGGAGCCCTGGGCGTTCTACCACGACGTCGGCGAGAAGGTCCTCCTCGATGGCGCCGTGTTGCCCGCGGGCTTGAGCGCTCAGGAGGATCTCGAGCAGGCGCACGACGTCATCTTCCAGCACCCCAACGTCGGCCCCTTCTTCTGCCGCTTCCTCATCCAGCGGCTGGTGACGAGCAACCCGAGTCCGGCCTACGTCTACCGTTGCGGGAAGGCCTTCGACAACAACGGCGAGGGAGTTCGCGGCGATCTCAAGGTGGTGCTGCGCACGATCCTCCTCGATTACGAGGCGCGGGCGGCGCAGCTCGCGGCGCGGCCGGACGAGGGGCACCTGCGCGAGCCGCTCGTGCGCTTCGTGGGGCTGTTGCGCGCCGTCGATGCAGAGCCGAGCAACGGGCGGTGGGACTCGCTCGGGCCGCTCGAACGGCCGAGCCGGAGCCTCGGCCAGACGCCCCTGCGCGCGCCGACGGTGTTCAACTTCTTCGAGCCGGGCTTCGCGCTGCCGGGGGAGATCGCCCAGGCGGGCCTCGTCTCGCCGGAGTTCCAGATCGCCACCGAGACGACCGTCATCGGCAACGCCAACCTCGCTCTCATGGTGCTCGGCGGGACAGGGCAGAACCGGCTGTTCCGTTTCGACCTGGCGCCGTTCAAGCCGCCGCAGGTGGCGAACGACGAAGCGCTCCTCGACCGTATCGACCTGCTGTTCTTCGCCGGCGCCATGTCCGACGCGACGCGCGGCATCCTTCGCGGCGCCCTCGCGGATGCCGATTTCCCGACCGCCGCCGACCAGCGCGTGCTCAGGCTCCTCTGGCTCGCCAGCCTGGCTCCCGAATCCGTGGTGCAGAAGTAGGAGGCACGAAGATGACCGAGATCCGCCGCACGACGCGCCGTCATTTCCTCCGCCAGTCCGCCTGCGCCGCGGTCGGCATGACCGCCGTGGCCAACACGATCTTCGACCTCGAGCGCATCGCCGCCGCCGCGCCGCTCACCGACTACAAGACGCTCGTCTGCGTCTACCTCTACGGCGGCAACGACGGCAACAACGTCCTCGTGCCCACCCTCGCCGGCGATTACGCGCAGTACGCCGCGGCGCGGGACTCCCTGGCGCTGCCGCAGACCTCGCTGCTGCCGCTGCACCCGCTCAGCGTCCCGCCGGGCGACCCGCGCGAGTGGGGCCTCCACCCCAGCCTCGCCAAGGTACAGGGGATGTTCAATGCCGGCCGGGCCGCGGTGGTCGCCAACGTCGGGCCGCTGGTGGCGCCGCTCACCCGCGAGGAGTACCTCAACCACAGCGTGGCCGTGCCGCCGCAGCTCTTCTCGCACAGCGACCAGACCGTGCATTGGCAGACTTCATTGCCCGATCAGCCGGCGCAGACCGGCTGGGGCGGCCGCGTGGCGGACCTGCTGCACGCGCTCAACGAGAACGCCCGCATCTCGATGTCCATCTCGGTGGCGGGCACCAATACCTTCCAGGTCGGCAAGGTGGTGACGCAGTACCAGGTCTCGCAGCAAGGGCCGGTGGGCCTGAGCTCCTACGTGCCGGCGGCCGAAGGAGCCGACGCCTCCTCGAACGCCATCCGCGGCCTGCTGGCGCGCAGCTACGGCAACCTCTTCGAGCGCGGCTACAGCGGCGTCTTCCAGCGCGCGCTCGACAACCAGGAGCTGCTCTCCGGCGCGTTGGCCGCCGCGCCCGCGCTCACCACGGTGTTTCCGGAGACCGACCTCGGCCAGCAGCTCCTGATGATCACGCAGCTCATCGCCGTGCGCGAGGCGCTGGGGCTGCGCCGGCAGATCTTCTTCTGCGCCGCCCAGGGCTACGACACGCACGGCGGCCAGATCGGGGCCACCGCGCTCGACGGCTCCCACGCCAACCTGCTCACCGAGCTGGACGGCGCCTTGAGCGCCTTCGACGCCGCGATGACCGAGCTGAACGTGGCCGACACGGTGACCGCCTTCACCGCTTCGGACTTCGGCCGCACCTTCATCGCCAACGGCGACGGCTCGGATCACGGCTGGGGAAGCCACCACTTCGTGCTCGGCGGCGCCGTGCGCGGAGGCCGCTTCTACGGCCAGCTCCCCACCCTCGCCGTGGACGGCCCGAACGACGCGGGAGACGGACGCTGGATTCCCACCACCTCGGTCGATGAGTACTCGTCCACCCTCGCCCGCTGGTTCGGCGTGGCCAACAGCGACCTGCCGCTCGTGCTGCCGAACCTGGGACGGTTTGCGACGCCGGATCTGGGATTTATGGTGTAGGCGGAGGTGCGGTTAGGGCGGCCACGCAGGGGCCGCCCCTACAAGCATGCCAATCCAGCGACTTTGGCGCCGGCCGACGCCGGCGCTCCCAGGCTCCCCTACCGTCCCCGCTCCGACGGCAGCTCGCCGCCCACGATGCGCTTGACCTCGGTGCCCGCCGGGAAGCGGGTGTTCACGTCCGCCTGGTTGATGATGGCGACCGTCTCAAGGTCCACCGTCGAGGGATAGCGGCGCGAGAACTCCTCCAGGGTCATGGACGACGGCAGCGAGACCACGTCCACCCGCTTCGGCTCGACGTTGAGCGCGTTGCGGTCGGTCACCCGGCCGAAGCTGCCGATCGCGCTCGAAAACTCGTCGCTGTAGTTGCGGAACCTCTGGGCCGAGGTATAGCCGAGGATGCGGTAGACCTTGCCGTCCTTCTCCGCGAAGGCGACGATGCCTTCGAGCTCGCCGGACTGCGTGCTGGCGCCGAAGATCCTCGCCACTGTCGGCAATCCGTCGAGGTCCGTCCGCAGACTCTGGCCGGCCTGGACGCCCTGCTGCGCAAAGAATTGCTGCGCCGCCGCCTGCGGCGAGCGCTGGTCGGAGAGGGTCACCACCACGATGGCGTCCTGGTTGGGGCTCATGGCGCCCACGGCCTGCTTCTCGTTGCTGGTGCGCCAGCCCTGGGGGAAACGGATCTCGAAGCCGAGATCGGGCTGGATGAAGGTGTTGCCGACGAAATACCCCTCGCGCGGGTTCTGGCCGAAGACGACGTTGTCGATGGCCTTCAGGTAGGTTTCACGGCCTACCTTGGCTTTCGAGAAGTCGCGGCCCGACTCGGCGATATGCGCGTTGACCCGTTGGATACGATCGCCCGGCGCAGGGTGGGTCGAGAGCCAGTTGGGGATGCGGCCTTGCTTCTGCTGCGCGCTCACCCGCTCCAGTGTCTGGAAAACTTCCGCCATCTGGCGCGGATCGTAACCCTCGCGGTCGAGGTAGCGCAGACCCAGGTCGTCCGCCTGGCGCTCGGCGTCGCGGCCGTACTTGAGGAACAGGAGCTGGAGACCGGTATTGGCCAGGTCGCCGTAGTTGGCCAGCTCGGGCCTGACGATCATGCCGGCGATGAGGCCGATCTGGGCGAGCTGGGCCTTGCTCATCTGCTCAACGCTGTGGCGGCCGGTCACGTGGCCGATCTCGTGCCCGAGGACCGAGGACAGCTCGGCCTCGGAGGTCAGATGAGTCATCAGCCCGCGCGTGACGTAGATGAAGCCGCCGGGCAGCGCGAAGGCGTTCACCACCGGATCGTCCACCACGCGGAAGGTCCACGGCAGGTTGGGCCGCTCGGAGTCCGCCGCGAGCCTCTGCCCGACGCGGTTGACGTAGGCCTGGAGCTCCGCATCGTTGTAGAGGCCCAACTGCTGCTGGACTTGGCCGTCGGCCTCCTTGCCCATCGCGATCTCCTGCTGCTCGGAGATCAGGGCGAGTTGGTGCTTGCCGGTAGCGGGGTTCGTCGAGCAGCTCGCGAGAACCAGCAGGGCGGCCAGCCAACCCGCGACGGCGCCCCGCTTCATAATCGTATTCAGCCGGATCATCGGAAACCTCCTTCTGGATGAAAAGCCGTGCCGGGCTCACACCGCCTCCGGCCTCCTGGTAGAGCACCTCTGCAAGATGAATGCCCCTCGGGGGAAAAACCAAACGGCCACTGTGCAAAGGGACAACAAGGACAACAAGGACAGCAAGGACAAGAAAGGCTCCGATTCAGGCAGAATATCCGGTGTCAGGAGGAAACCCCATGGTGCCCATCCGTCCGATCCTCGGTCTCGGCCTTACCACCGTTCTCTCCTTCTCCCTGCCCGCCGGCGCGCAGCACGAGCATCCCGGCTCCGAGCCGGCTGCGCCGCAGAAGGCCGAGATCTTCGACCTCGGCACCTATCACCGCACGATCACCACCGGCGCGCCCGAGGCCCAGAAGTACTTCGATCAGGGGCTGCGGCTTCTCTATGCGTTCAACCTGGAAGAAGCCCAGCATTCCTTCGAGGAGGCGGCGAAGAGCGATCCCGCCTGCGCGATGTGCTTCTGGGGCGCGGGCATGAGCCTCGGACCGCACATCAACATGGCCGCCCAGGCGGACCGCACCAAGGCCGCCAACACCGCGGCGCAGAAGGCCTCGTCCCTGGCGAAGGACGCCTCGCCGGTGGAGCGCGCCCTGATCGCCGCGCTCACCAAGCGCTACTCGGATCCGCCGCCCGCCGACGCGGCCGGATGGAAGGCTCTCGACACCGCCTACGCGGACGCCATGCGCGACGTCGTCAAAGGCTTCCCCGACGACCTCGACGCCGCCGCCCTCTACGCCGAGGCGATGATGAACCTCCGCCCCTGGGACCTGTGGACCATGGACGGCCAGGCGCAACCTGGCACGCAGGAGATCCTGGCAACGCTCGAAGGCGTGCTGGCGAAGAACCCCAACCACCCGGGAGCCAACCATTACTACATCCACGCCGTCGAAGCCTCGCCGCACCCGGAGAAGGCCCTCGCCGCGGCCGAGCGCCTGGGCTCGCTCGAGCCCGGGGCGGCGCACCTGGTCCATATGCCTTCGCACATCTTCGCGCGCGTGGGGCGCTGGGAGGACGCCTCGGAGGCGAACCGCAAGGCCATCGCCGTCGATCAAGGCTACCTGCCGAAGGCGGGTCCGCTCGGCTTCTACTTCATGTACGTCGCCCACAACTACCAGTTCCTCTGGAACACGGCGATGATGCAGGGGCGCAGCGCCGAAGCCCTGGAGAACGCCCGCGCCGTGGTGACCCAGGCACCGGTCGAGATGCTGCGCGCGATGCCGGGATTCGATTTCGTCCTCGGGTATCCGATCTGGACGCTGGTGAAGTTCGGCCGCTGGGAGGAAGCCCTCGCCGAGCCGGCGCCGCCCGCGGAATTCGGCTACGCGACGGCGGTGTGGCACGCCGCCCGCGGGCTCGCCTTCGCGGCCTCAAGCCGCCTCGAGGAGGCCGAGAAGGAGCTCGCGGCCACCAAGCAGATCGACGGCGCCCTGCCCGCGGACGCCATGGCGGCTTTCAACTCGGCGCACAGCCTCCTCTCGATCGCCGAGAACATGCTGGCCGGAGAGATCGCGGCCAAGCGCGGCGACATGGCCGAGGCCGTGCGCCGGCTCGAAGAGGCGACGAAGACCGAAGACGGCCTGCGCTACGACGAGCCGCCCGACTGGTATGTGCCGGTGCGGCACGCGCTCGGCGCCGCGCTCCTCGCCGCGGGCCGGCCGGCCGAGGCCCAGAAGGTCTACGAGGAGAACCTCCGCCGCCATCCGGAGAACGGCTGGGCGCTCTACGGCCTCGCCGAGAGCCTGCGCCTGCAGAAGAAGGACGCCGCCGCCGCGCAGCAGCGATTCGCAGCGGCGTGGAAGAACGCCGACTTCAAGCTGTCGGGTAAGTAAGGCTTCACAACTGCCCGGAAAGCATGTAGCACGCGCGGTCGAACGTGCGGTGCCAGAGCTTGTAGCCGCGGTCCCAGCTCTCGGCCTTCAGCTCGACGCTGTCCTTGCAGTCCTCTTTGAAGGCCGCCTCGAGCTCGGCGGCGACGCCCTTGTCGATGATCCCCACGCCGGCCTCCTCGTTGATGTCGAAGGAACGGGAGTCCAGGTTGGTCGAGCCGACGTGCGACCAGATGCCGTCGATCACCATGATTTTCTGGTGGATCATCGTCCTCTCGAAGCAGAAAATGCGCACGCCGGCGTGCAGCATCTCGCTGAAGTGGCGGTGGCCGGCGTGGCTGACGATCGGGCTGTCGGTGATCTTGCCGGGCACCATGATCTTGACGTCGACGCCACGCTTGACGACGCGCTTGAGCAGCGTGGTCGTCTCCTCGTCGGGGATGAAGTAGGGATTCTGAATGATCAGCTCCTTCTGGGCGGCGGCGATCGACATCTTGAACATCAGCTCGAGGTCTGAGACGCCACCGAGCGGCGCGCCGGCGAGCACGTGCATGCGGATATCGCCCACCGGCTCGAGATGCGGAAAGTATTTCTCCCCCACCAGCACCTCGCCGGTCTCTTCGATCCAGTGCTGCGCGAAGACGGACTGCACGGCGTTGACCACCGGCCCCCGGAGCCGCACTCCCGTGTCGCGCCAATGCTCCGGGTCCTGGCCGTGTCCCGTCCAGATCCGCGAGATGCCGTGGCCGAAGATGAACGCCTCGCGGCCGTCGAAGATCGCCAGCTTGCGGTGCGTGCGCTTGTTGAGCTGACCGATGTCGATGAGGCGGATCGGGTGGTAGGTGGTCACCTTGCAGCCGGCCTCGGTCATGCGGTCGCGAAGGTAGGGCTTCAACTTCATCGAGCCCATGGCATCGACCATGATGCGCACCTCGAGGCCGTCCCGCGCCCGCGCTGCAAAGGCGTTGGCAACCTCGTCGCAGATGTCTCCGGACCACCACACGTAGGTCTCGAAGTTGATCGTCTCCTTGGCGCGGGCGATCGAGTCGAGGAGCGCGGGAAAGAACTCGTCGCCGTTCTGCAGGATCTCGGCGTCGTTGCCCTTCTGAATCACCGCATTGGTCATGCCGGCGATGGAGGGCAGCGCCTCCTCGAAGGAGTCGAGATCGGGAACGCGGACGCGGAACTTACGCTCGCGCAGGTTGGTCCACAGCATCGTCCCCAGCAGGACGATACCCACGACCATGAGGATGAACAGCCAGAGGGGAATTTCGATCATAGCGTTCAGAGCTGCTCGTTCATCATGTAGGAGACCCGGTCGACCAGCTTGTGCCAGAGCGGCCGGCGGCTCCAGCTCTCGGCGTCGAGTTGCTTGCAGTCTTGGAGATCCTTTTCGAAAGCGGCTTCGAACTCGGCGGCCACGGCGGGATCGATCAAACCCACGCTCGCCTCGTCGTTGATGTCGAGCGAGCGGTCGTCGAAGTTGGTGGAGCCGACGTGCACCCAGAGTCCGTCGACGATCATCACCTTCTGATGGCTCAAGGTGCGCTGGAACTCGTAGATCTTCATCCCCCTGTGCAGCAGGTCCCCGAACTGGCGATGGCCGGCGTGGCGCACGACCGAGCTGTCGGTGACCGGCCCGGGCACCATCAGGCGGATGTCCACCCCGCGCCGCACGGCGGCCTCCAGCAGGTGCACCATCTCGTCATCGGGGATGAAATAGGGATTCTGGATGATGAGCCGCTTGTGGGCGGTGGCGATCGCCAGCTTGTAGAGCATCTCGAGCTGGGAGACGCCGCCGTGCGGCGAGCTGGCCGTCATGTGAGCGCGCACGGGACCGGCAGCGCCGAGCCGCGGAAAGTACTTCTCCCCCACCAGCACCTCCGCCGTCATCTCCACCCAGTTCTCCGCGAACACGGCCTGCACGGCGTTGACGATCGGTCCCTCCAGGCGCACGCCGGTGTCGCGCCAGTGCTCGGCGTCCTGGCCGTGGCCGGTCCACTCCTCGGCGATGCCGTGGCCGAACACGTACGCCACCCGGCCGTCGAAGACCGCCAGCTTGCGGTGCGTGCGGTTGTTGAGCAGGCCGATGTCCCCGAGCCGGAAGGGATGGTAGTAGGAGATCTTGACACCGGCCTTGGTCATCTCCTCGAAGAGCTCATCGTCGCCCTTGTTCGAGCCGGCGGCGTCCACGGTCAGCCGCACCTCGACGCCCTGCCGCGCCTTGGCCGCGAGGGCCCGCGCCAGGCGCTCACAGATCTCTCCCTTCCACCACACGTAGGTTTCCACATGGACGCTCTCCTTCGCCCGGGCGAGATCGGCGAAGAGGGGCGGGAAGAAGCCGTCGCCGTCTTGCAGCACCTGGACGGCGTTGCCGGAGAGGATGGGCGAGCCCGTGAGGTAGGCGATCGAGGGCAGGGCCTGTGCGAAGGAAGCGACGTCGGGAACGCTGACGTGCGACGCGCGCTCGCGCTGTGTGGACCACAGGAGAGCCAGCACCAAGAGCAAGATGAAAACGTAGACGGCAGCGCCGCCGTAGGAGACACGGAGAGTGCGCCGCCACCAGCGATCGTGGGGCGGGACCTTGGGATCACGGGCTTTTTTTCGGAACGGTATGGCCATAGCGACCTCACCCCAACCCCTCTCCTAAAGGAGAGGGGCTTGAAAAGTTACCTTCCCCCTCTCCTTTAGGAGAGGGGGCCAGGGGGTGAGGTCGCGCGGGCGTCAGCGGTCGATCCCCGCCGGCCCCCTCCCGATGCAGCTCGACCAGCACGGGCCAATGATCGGAAGGCCCCGAGCGAATCACCCGATAGGCGCGGGTGGTCCATCCCGGATCGGCGAAGACGTAGTCGATGCGCTGCCGCATGTAGCGGTGCGTGCAGGCCGCGTCGTCGCCGCACAAGCGGAACAGCTCGGCCGCCAGCAGGGTGCCGATCTCGGGAGCTCCCGGCGGCGCGTTGAGGTCTCCCACCAGGACGAAAGGCGCGCTGGACCGCTTGAGCCGCTCGACCAGCCCGGCGATCTGCACGGTCCGTGCCGCTCGGCCCCAGCGGCCCCAGGCGGCGAGATGGGTGACGTAGAAGTCGATCTCGGCCTCGGCGAAGCCGATGCGCGAATGAAGGAGCGTCCGTTGCTCCCCCTGACCCGGCAAAACATGGATCTGAGTCGAGCGTACCTCGCCGCGAGTGAGCAGGGCGTTGCCGTACTCGCCGCCGTGCAGGTGCAGGCTCTTGCCGAAGCGGACTTCGAGGCCGGTGAGGCGTGCGAGCGTCTCCGCCTGATCCTCCAGCCGCGAGTGCTTCGTGGCGCGGTGCACCTCCTGCAGGCCCACCACGTCCGGCTCGGCCTCGCGGATCGCCGCCGCCACCCGGTCCACATGCCTCCGCGACCACCGCGCGCCGTGGCCGCCGACGTTGTAGGACATCACCTTGAGGCGCATCTCCGCCATGGCGGCATGGCCGTTGCGAAAGTTGTGCCGGGTAGCCGGAGAGAGAACCCACCCCATCGTTTCTGCTAAACTGGCCACCATGACGGAAGTAGAGATCGAGACCCTGAAGGCTCGGCTGAGCGATTATCTGCGGTTGGCTCAGGAGGGGGAGCGAATCCTCATCACCGAGGGTGGACAGTCGATCGCTATCTTGAGTCCCATTGAAACAAGCGAAGTGACGAAGCGAGCTTGGAAGCTCGTGGAGAGCGGTGTCGCGAGCTGGAGCGGCGGCAAGCCCCAGGTATCGCGCCAAAGGCCGAAAGTACTCGGCGGCAAGAGCGCCTCAGCGATTGTCCTGGAAGACCGTCGTTGATCCTCTACCTTGACACCAGCAGTCTCGTCAAACTCTACGTCGAGGAAAAGGAGTCCCCTGAAGTCGAGCGTCTCGCGATCCAGGCATCTCTCGTTTGCACGTCTGTGATTACCTACGCTGAGACTCGCAGCGCTCTTGCCCGGCTCTACCGTGAAGGAGGCTTGACCGCTGAGACGCACTCTGTAGCCAAACGCAATTTGGACCAAGACTGGCTGCATTATCTCGCGATTGACGTGACGCCGGAGGTCTGGCGGACTGCGGGAGACCTGGCCGAGAAGCACGCTCTACGCGGATTCGACAGCCTTCACCTCGCATCCTTTCTCCATTTATCTAGAACAAATCTCGGAGAACCCGTGCAGTTCTCTTCCTTCGATGGCCGGCTGAACAGCGCAGCGCATCATGAGGCGCACTGACGCTGTCAACTCTCTTGTTCGTCCGTGTCACGTCTCAGGGTTAGGATCAAAGCCACCGTCGCCAAAGCAAGCCCCACTCCCTTGATGACCGCTACCCAGGTGGACGGAATCGGCGCCGGATCCGGTTCGTGAAGGTGGTTGAGCTGCGCGAAGAAACTGCTGTAGGCCATGCCGCACGTGAAGGCCCAGCCCGCCGCGAGGAAGGGCCGTCCCGTGCGCACGTCCTTCCCCACGCGCCAGGCGCCGTACAGCAACAGACCTCCGAGGACGAAATCGTCCAGCCAGAACGGCCAGACGCTCAGGTCCGACAACTGATGCCATCGGCGCAAGGTCTCGGCCAAAGGCGTGACGATGCCGATGACAATGGCGAGGCGGCGGCTGAAGTTCACAGCAGCCTCTCGTCAGTGATGCGGGGGCTCCGGCGGCGCTTCTCCGCTTTTCTTTTCGAGCGCCTCGTCCTCCGCTCTTCTGCTGCGCTCCACGAGCTCCTTGGCGTCCACGCCCTCGACGATCCCTCTGCCTTCGACCCAGCCGTGGGTGCATTCGCCGCAGGCGGCGCCGTGCTTGCGCACCGCGTCGCGGCAGCGGCATTCGCCGGGCCGGAGCGCACACTGTGTGCACGGCGGATCGACGCAGCAGGAGTAGGCGCCCTGCTGTGCGAGGGCGGTTTTGATCTCTTCCAGCTCTCCCTTGACACGGGCGAGCTGCAGATCCGTCCTCAGCTCGCTGAATTCGCCCGTGGGACTCACGGTGACGGGCGCGGCTTCTTGCGAGCCGGCTGAAGGCTTGGCGGCGGCCTGATGCTGCGCCTGGTAGGCGGCGCAGGCGACGAGCGGCAGCGCCAGGGCGAGACCGAAGAGCCGGGCGAGGGGCTTCGAGGACATGGCTCCCTCCCTCACAGGTTGAAGTAGCGAATGATGTTGAAGCCGAGGCGGACGTCGTCCTCCTCGAAGCCGGCGGCGGAATCTCCCCCCAGGATCTGATCGACCGTGGTGGCCCGCGAGTTGCCGAAGGTGACCTCGAAGATGTGGCCGCCGAGCGGCTTGGAGACCGCCACGTGCCAGGCGGCGTGGCTGTCGTCGAGGTCACGGTTCGCCGGCACGTACTCCAGCTCCAGCATGCGCTTGCCGGGCAGCGGCAGGGTGAGCCCGAGCGGCACGTTGAAGGCGTTCTCGAGGCTCGGCGTGTCCGCCACCCAGGATGGAGAGACGAGAAGATTCACGCCGGGAGCGAGGCGCCGGGCGAGAAGGAGCTGCGCGAAGGGGCGGCTCGAATCCGCCACGCCGGTCTGCCGCAGGATGTCGGCTCCCGCGCGCAGGGAGACGGTGACCGGCACGCGGGCGGCCTGTTCGAGGAAGAGGAACTTCCCGGCCAGCTCGAAGTCTTCCTGAAAGGAGACGCGGTAGAACGACAGGTCGAGGTGAGGCGTCGCGCCCCAGGCCAGGCCGATGCCGACGTCGGCGCCGCTGTCGAGGCCCCAGAGGTTGTGCGAGTCGCCGTCGTCGATGGACTGGCGGAAGCGGTGGGTGAAGAGCACCTCCAGCCGGTGCCCGCCTATCGGGAAAGGCGTCGCGCTATTGACCAGCCGGGTGCCCACCGGATCGCGCCGCACCGGTTCGTAAGGACCCGGCTGCTGCGCCGCGGCGGCGCCGGCGAGGAACAGAGCGGCCAGGGCGGCCGCCGGAACGAGCGTTCGCATCCCTTGATCCTCCTCAGTTGTTCGGTGCGCCGGCACGGATCCAGGCCGCGATGGCCTCGATCTGCTCGTTGCTCAGATAGGGCGGCCCGTCCTGCGGCATGCGGTCGCCGGAGATGCTCGGATCGCCGCGCAGCTTCAGGATGAGATAGCTCCGCTCGGGAGCTCCCGGCTCGACGCGGTCCAGGGTGCTGTTCTCCGTGGCGGGATGATTCACCAGCAGGCCGTAGCTCACCCCGGCGTCGAGGATGAGACCCTCCTGCCCGCCCGTCGATCCGGCGTGGCATCCCGACTTGGCGCAGACCGGGGTGAAGATGTTGCCCTGGATCTGTGAGAAGGTGAAGGCTGCGGTGCCTCCCGGGGTTTCCAGCGGCTCGGTGGGCGTCTTCACCGTTCCGCAGGCGGCGAGGAACAGCAGCACGGCCGTCATCAGACCTCCCCTTCCGAGCTTCAAGGCACGGCAAAGCAGCATGGGATCCCTCCCTCGTCTGCGCCGTAGGTTCCGGGGGAGGGAGAAAAGGTTCAGGAGGCGGTTTACCCTGCGAAGCCTCACCCCCTGTCCCCCTCTCCCTGACGGGCGAGGGGGGACGCCTGCGAAGGATCTTGCCGAAGCCGGACCTTCCTATTGGCAATGTCCGTTCTGCATCGTCCCCCCTCGCCCGTCAGGGGACAGGGGGTGAGGCTTCGCAGGGCAGAACGGTCCAGTTTTCGTCCGTCCTTGAACCCTCCACCCCCATTCCAGGACATACTCTTCAGCATGCCACCGAACGACGAGCTCGCGCTGCTCCGGCGGGTGGCCGCGAAGGACCGCAAAGCCTTCGAGGCTCTTTATCATCTCTACTATCGCCGTCTCTTCGGCTATCTCCTCAAGCTCACCCGGCGGGTGGACCTGGTGGAAGAGGTTCTCAACGACGTCATGCTCGCCGTCTGGAAGGGCGCGGCGAGCTTCGACGGCCGGTCGCGGGTGTCGACGTGGATCTTCGGCATCGCCTACCACAAGGCGCTCAAGGCCCTGGCGCGGCGGCCGGAGGAGCCGGACGAGGAGAGGGAGAGGCCCGAGCCTCTCGATAGCGAGGAGCCGGAGAGCCTGGCGGCGCGGCGGGAGCTGGCGGGGGTCCTCGGCCGGGCGCTCGGCGCCTTGTCGCCGGAGCAGCGCGCGGTGGTGGAGCTGGCTTATTACTACGGGCTCGCCTATCAGGAGATCTCGGAGATCGTGGGCTGCCCGGTGAATACCGTCAAGACGCGAATGTTCCATGCCCGCCGACGCCTGAGGGATCTGTTGCCCGGGCTGGGGATCTCGAGCCACGCGGGTTAGGAGACCGAGACCATGCAACACCTGGACGAACAGGGCGGGAGGGTGCACCAGAGGATCTGGGAGCTCCTCCCCTGGTACGCGAACGGCACTCTCGCCGCAGTGGAGAGGGAGAAGGTGGAAGCCCACCTTGCCGTTTGCCCTCGCTGCCAGGAGGAGGAGGAAATCTGCCGGCGAACAGCCGCGGCGGTGCAGGCCGTGGGGGAAGTGGCTCCCTCTCCACATCCGGTGCAGCTCCAGCGGATGCTCGCCCGCATCGAGGAGAGTGAGGGCGAGGAGCGCTCCCGCGCCGGCTGGTGGCGCGCCATGCCGCTGCGGGCGCTGCTTGCGGCCACGCCGGGTCCGTTGCGCGTCTCGCTGGTGGCCCAGGCGGCGGTCATCCTGCTGCTGGTGGGCTTGCTTGCCTGGCAGCAGCTCCGTACGCAACCGGCCGCGCCTTCAGCCGACTACGTCACCCTCTCGGACCCCGCTCCCGTGCCCGCCCCCTCGCTCGGCGTGCGGGTGATGTTCTCGCCGCAGGCGACGGAGCGGGAGATCCGCGGTCTGCTCCACGGCATCCGGGGGCAGATCGTAGCCGGTCCCTCGCCGATCGGCGTCTACACCGTCGAGGTGCCGGCGGATGGCGATCCCCTGAAGGTCATCCTCGCGCGGCTGCGTTCGGAGCCCCAGGTGGCGTTCGCCGAGCCGGTTGCCGGCGGGGAAACGGAGAAGGAGTCCCATGGCCGTTGATTGCCCCGGGCGCAAGGCGACGCTGGCCCTGACATTGATGATCCTCCTGAGCTGTGCCAGCGTCTCTGCGGCGAGTCCGGCGAAGGACCGCGACGACGCCGAAGCCCTGCCGCCGGCGGATCGGCAGGTAATGGTCACCTACCCGCCGGGCCCGCCTCCATTGTGGGCCCGCACCTCGGCGGAGCTCTCCGAGATCTACCGGATGCGGATCCTCTACGCGTGGACCATGGCCTCCCTCGGCGAGCAGTGCGTGGTCTTCGAGGTTCCCCCCGGCCGGTCGGTGCCCGACATCATCAAACGGCTCGCTTCCGACCGCCGCGTCAGCTCGGTCCAGCCGGTCGAAACCTTCTCGACCCTGAGCGCTCCCCAGGAAGGACTGGAGAAGAAGGATCCCTACGCTCATCTGCAGCACAGCGTTCAGACGCTGCGCCTCGACCAGGCCCATCGCCTGGCGACGGGCAAGGGCGTGCGCGTCGCGGTGGTGGATACCGGCGTCGATTTCGATCATCCGGACCTGCGCGATCGGGTCACCGTGGCCAACAACTTCGTCGATCGGGGCGAGCGGACGTTCACCACCGACATTCATGGCACGGCCGTCGCCGGAGTGATCGCCGCCTCGGTGAACGACGTCGGCATCGTCGGCGTGGCGCCGGGCGCGGAGATCTACGCTCTCAAGGCGTGCTGGCAGCAGCCGCCGTCGGCGCGCGAGGCGGTCTGCAACAGCTACACGCTGGCCAAGGCCATGGACTTCGCCATCAGCAAGGGATCCCAGGTGATCAACTTCAGCCTCGGCGGGCCGCCGGACCCGTTACTGGGACGATTGATCGGCGTCGCCTTGTCGAAAGGCATCGTCGTGGTGGCCGCCAACGGCGGTCCGAATCGCGACTTTCCCGCCAGCGTGCAGGGGGTGATCGGCATCGTCGGCAGCGACGATGTGAAGGGAGGCGCCGCAGCGCCCCCTGCTCCCGCGAGCTCACAAGGTCCGGCCTTGGCGGCGCCGGCGGTGGACGTCCTCACCACCGTGCCCAAGGGCTCCTACGACTTCTTCTCCGGCAGCTCGCTCGCCGCGGCGCAGGTCTCCGGCATCGCCGCCCTGCTGCTGCAGAAGGACCCGAAGCTCACGCCCGCCCGCGTCGCCGAGGTCATCCGCAAGACCGCCCGCCCGCTGAACCCCACGCACATCATCCAGGCTGATGCCTGCGCGGCGGTGGCGAGCGTGGCGGGGGGTGGGTGCGAGTAACTGTTAGCGTTACATGACGTCATAAGCACAGATTCGAAGACCACACTTCTCATTCGCGAGCTCTACACCCGTCCACTGTTCGATGTGCCTCTCCACGATCGGGCGCTGCTCGTATCGCAGAACAAGGAGCTTGTCGCCCTGACGTACCTCCTCCCGCTTGGCGGCAACAACGATGGGTCTGTCTGTATAATAAAGGAACAAAGGGCCCTGAAACCATTGAGTCAGCGCCGTGTGTGTCACCGGCACGAACACCAGCCTATCGAAAGGATCAGCTCGCAGCGAGCGCAGAAACTCGATGTCCGCAGGCGTGCCGAGCCGATCCGCAACGATACCGCGGTAGGCGCGCTGGCCGGAAACGAAGAGCCAGACCACGAGACCGCACGCAAGGACCCTCCAGATCCCAGGCGTGCGCCACCTCTTCTCGGCGAGCGTCATAGTCCCCGCGACGAGCGCCCCGATCGGCAGGCAGAACCAATACTGCCAGTAGACGTGAATGAAGCTGCCCTGCCGGAACATGACGAGCCATATGCAGGCAACCGCGGAAGTCACGGCAATGAAACCCGCGAGGAGATTCAGACCCTCGGGACCCGACGGGTCATGCGTCGTCTCACTCGTGGATCTGGATTCCATAGATGACTCACAAACAGCCACAGCATTGCGAGGCACGCCAACACCATGGGCACCGTGAAGTTTTTCTGCAGGTAGATGAGCTGCCGGTCGATCCAGGTGCTCAAGGGAATTGACGCAGATCTGACCGCGAACGCTCGCATCAGTACTTCCATTGCATGGACCCAGCCCCGCTGAAGGTAGCTCATCAGGGCCAGAACGGCCGAGAGCCCGGCAGCGGACGCTAAAACGGTCGTACGCAACAACTCGCGAGCCCTCGGGAAACGGCGTACGAGGAGCAGTTGGTAGACACCGAGACAGCCGACAAAAAGAATCGCCGTCCAATGGGTCAGGAAGGCAGCGGCCACAAGGACCGCGTAGAGCAGCCGAATGGCGCGAGTACCCTTCCTGAGATAGGCGATCAAGGCCACGAAGATCCAGACCGCGAGCAACATCCCGTCCGCCTCGAACTTCACGCAAATCTGGTAGACGGCGAAGAGCGGCAGGGTGACCAGCGTAGCTGCGCCGGCGGCCGAGGGCCACAGGCTCCCCGTGGTCTGTAGAAGGATCCAGTAGAATCCTGCCACCGTCGCCATGGCAACCAACAGATAGAAGGATCTCGTCGTCCATTCCGAAACCCCGGTTACACGCCCGTACAGTTGGAGCAGTGTTTTAAGCAAAAACGGATGGTCCGTGTAATACCGGGGCTGACCTGTTCTCTCGCCCCAGGAGTCATAGGCGTTCACCGTCACCCCAAATTGCGACCGCAGATCGCCGTTCCGTAGGCCGTTGCGGATCTTGAAGCCGAAATCCGCGTTGTCGTAGCTGTAATGGAGGCGAGTATCGAGGAAGGGAGCGTCAAGTCGGCCCCATGTGCTGACGATCTGCAGCGCGATCACCGCAGCGAGCGAGACGCCCAGCCACACACGCCGCCGGTCTGCGCGCGTCCGCAGATCCGCGCGGTCCGCATCACGGCGATGCCGACGAGTCTCCTTGCGCCTCACTGGGAGCTACCCCGATGTCCTTTCCAGTCAACCAGTTGCTTCGAGCCTAGCCGAGTTGCGAAGGGTAGGTCAACGACATTGCCTGGGCGTATGGGCGGCCCCGCACGACGGCCGCCCGAGATGCCGCTGCCGCACTATGGACCGCGGTCGTAGAGTTAGGCGGAAGGGGCGGTCGTCGTCACACGGCCGTCTCGAATGTGGAGAATCTCCACGTCGAAGTTCTGCTCCTGCCAGAGGTCGATCACTGACTTGAGAAACGACGGCCGGCCATCCCACAGGGTCAGCAGCACGGGAGTTTCGTCGAGTTGGCGGCCCCATTCTTTGGCGTGATCGCGCAGGCGAGGTCCGAAGTCACTCCATAGATCGGTGGGGTCCGCCGGCTCGTCGACGACGATGACGTCGGCCCGCTCGTGGTTGAAGATTTTCCGAACATCGTACTGGCGATCGGGTTGTACGACGAAGTAGTCCAGGAACTGACCCTGTGGGCATGGGAGCAGGACACGAGCCGACCCTTCTCGCTCAAGGAGCTCCTCGATGAACAGCGTGTCGCCTCCCACTGTTGCCGACGCGACGCCCAGTCGAGCGTTCAGCCGGTTGAGCGCGTTCTTGATGGCGCGTCGCACCTCGCCCACCGATTCACGAGGGAACCTCGGTGGTTGCTGCCCCGCCAGGTCGATGCCGTGACCAACGAATGCCACCGGCCGCGGAACAGAGAAGATGTCGTCGAACTCGTGCTCGTCGCGGCCGAGCGCGCGAAGCGCGCGGCGCGCGCCGCGGCGGATGACGGCGATGTCTTGTACGAGCTCGGGGTCGTGCCTGACGGCCCGTCCATATTCCTGCCGTGCTCGCGCAAAGTCTCCGCGAATGGTCCAGGCTTCTCCCAGGGTCGCGTACGTCCAGTGGTCGGCCCTGGCGGCCGGAATGAGACTCGCCGTGTTCAGTATCTTTGACGCGACGTCGCTGGCGTCGGCAGTGTTTCCCAATTGCAGCAACAGCGACGCGGTGTTGATACCGGGGTACGGGTCGCCCGTCTTTTCGAAGACGTCCCGGTACGCATCAAGGGCCAGTTGGAGGTAGTCTCGGCGCCCGCTGCGCTCCCACTTCTCGCGATATCGACCGCCGAGGATGCCGCCCGTTTCGGCGTTGAGCTTTCCTTCAGCCTGGATGCCTTCGAGAATCACGATGGCTTCGTTGGTCATGCGGCACTTGGCGAGGGCGAGCGCGCGAGTACCACGCACATTCACATCCGCCGAGTCCGATGGCAGCATGCTGAGTGCCTTACGCGGATTCCCGACGGCGATCAGCCGCCGTGCGTTGGCGATGGTGACCTGCAGATCGTCGGCTGGCTCGAGCTTTGTCGCGATATCGGCGGCAACGATGTCGTAGGGCGCTGCCTTGCCCTCGATAGCGTAAACCAATCGCTCGAGAGCGGGGCCGGCAAACTCCCTGTCCCTCAAGTCCAGTGGACGAAGGTTGCTCCAGTGTGCAGGCAGTTCCTCAGACGCCTTGTCGATGAGCACCGGCACGAGCGGATGTGGAACGAGCTCGTGCCATGACCAAAGCAGGTTGCGTTCAGTATCGAGTGACTCATCCCATGAGCGGCCGACGAGGACGAGCGCGGCGTGCGACTTGGACAATGCGGTCTTGATCGTATCGGCGAAGCTCTGTCCCGGTCGGATGTCTCGTATCGGAAAGAAGACGCGCTTGCCTCGCATCTCGAGCGCCTCGACCAGCTTGGCGGCCTTGGGCAGATCGCGAGCCGACGCCGACAGCGTCACGTCGTATCCGTCCGCCGGCGCGAGCGCAGGCGACGGAGACAGCACGACGGGGGCGATGCTGTCGTAAATCTCACCGGGCAGCAGCGCCGCGAGAAAGTCCTCAGCGCGAGCGGCATATGCCGTCCCGTACGCGACGTGCCCCTTATCATCAGGGTCCTCCACGATGCGTTTCAAATGACCGATGACACGCCCGTTGAAGGTGACGGGCGAGCCCGAAAAGCCGTACGCCGGGGCGCCGGTACCGGCTTCGAACTTGGCTGAGGTCACGATGAACGCCGCTTTTCCGCGAGTGTCCTTGCCGTTCAAATCGTCTATTGTCCCGTCGATGGGCAGACCTTGACCGCCCGTCAGTTTGGGATAGCCATAGCCTTCCCACGGTATCTTGCGCGTGGGGGCTCTGCCAAATCTGAGCGGCGCGATGTCCGCGAAGGGCTCCTGCCACTCGAGGACTGCCGCGTCCGACTCCTTGTCGATCTTGTCGGTGACGAGCGCACGCGTCGGCTGGCGATCGCAGAACGTGACGGTTGCGATCTGGCCCTCGCAAGCTCCGTCGACCACGTGGTAGCACGTGACGATGCGGTTGGCCGACACCAGGTAGCCCGTGCCTTTTTTCCCGGCGCAGTCAATCAGGCAGGTTGCCGCCTTCAGCGCCTCAAACGATCCGGGCACGATGACACCAGCCATCAGACACCCCCCGGATCTGCAGGATCAATCGCGACCGGCTCCAATGATCCGGCGGGAACCGGATCGAAGTGACCTTGTCCTTTGTAGATGAAGACGTCCGCATCGAGCAGTTGCGTCCCTTCCATTTCGAGCCGAGCGAAGGAGGGAAGCGGCCGGCGCCACTTATCCAGCTCATTGCGCTCGAGATCCATGACGAAAGATGCCAACGCCGGCATCGCAGCGGCTCTGTCCTCCACGAGGACCGCCCGTGGAAGCATCATCAGGTCCGCCCACGTTCCGGTGTTCAGGTATCTGGCGGTCCCGTTCGCGATTGACATTCGCTTGACGAGATGCGTGTGTCCGTACAGCACCAGCTTGAAGCCGTTTCTCGCGCTGGACTCCGCAGCGGCAAGATACTCAGGGAGCTCGCGATCGACCTTGAACGTTTCCGACTGCGCGCCGAGCCGATGTCTGAATGCGGTGTAGAGCCGGTCGAGCAATTCGTCACGTCGCGCGGCGTTGCCGGAGGTGCGCCACAGATGCAGGAAATCGAGGTTCTCGCGGAAACCGATATCGGCGCTGTCACCGCCGACCTCGGCGTCGATCATCGCCACCGCGAGGCCAGCTCCCGGGTCGGTCTCCATCGCCATGTCTCCCACATCGGACATGCCTCCCATGGCGCCCGAATCGGCGATGTTTGCGGAGTCGACGGGTGTTCCTTCGTCCGTGAAGCGAACGCGTTTCATCTGTCGCTGGTACTCGATGACCCTTCGAATCTGAGTCCAGGAGACCGGGCTCAAGGCGGCGAGGAGCGGCAGCACGGCATCATTCTCCGGCTTCAACAGATCCACGAATCGCAGGGCATCCTTAACTTCGTTTATGACGTTGATTACGAGCCGCGATCCAGCCGGGGCTGGAAAGTCCGGATGTGCTTCGCGCCGTGAGACCGCGGATCGGACACTTCGAAGTACGTCGTGATTGACAATGTTCCAGGCGTCGTAGCGATTACCGTGCTCGATCAGCACATCGCCGAGATCGAGCGCCTGGTTGTCGAACATGAATGTGAAACGGCCCGGCCCAATCGTCTCGCGCAGCAGCTTGTGCGGCCCGGGGAGCGTCAACTCCAAGTCATGATTCCCGAGGAGGAACGTGACTTCGGCGCCGGTACCGGCCACCTTTCGAAAGGCGCTCCAGATCGGCTTGCTCGAATCGAGAATCGACTGCAGCTTCGCGGTCGCCTTCTGGTTGTCGGCGGTGAACTCCTCGAACGGCTGTTCGGCGAGGAAATCTACCGTATCGCCGTTGACGACCAGATGCAGGTCCTCGCCGCCTTCGGCACGCGAGGCAATCCAGTTTAGAAAATCAGCCAGCAGTTCACGTCCCGTCTGCGAGCAGATCTGGAAGCCTAGCCGACCACCGAGGTGCAGATCGGAAATGACGTAGAGGGTCCTAGGCATAGCTCACCGATGCCCTGCTACCTTATCGACAGATCTTATCCTCCGACTCCGAATACAAGCGAGAGATGGCTATGAGCCTATCTCATTCTAGCGTCGGGAGTTACACTCATCATAGGGTAGTCCAGCATCTGCGTCAATCTCAGCGGGCGGACGGATAAGCAGCGGCTTGCGCGTCTATCCGCTCGGCTTTGGGCGATAAGGCTTCGAGCTCGGTAGCGGCTGGAGGGCGGACAACTCCAGGGTATCGCAACACTTGGGCGGATTTCCTCGGCGAAAGAGACCGGCTTATGCGGCCAAAACTCTGTCGGATCAGCCAACCGCTCTTGGAAGACCCCTTGCCGTCCCCCTCTTCTTCTGGTGTACCATGCCCGCCGACTTCGGAGAGCTCGACGATGCCCAGAACGCCTATCGCGCACACCCTCGGCGAGTTGGAGAAGCTCGCCAATTCGGTCACTCCGGAGGACACGGCCGGGCGGCCTCATCTCGAGCATTCGCACGGGGAGCTGCGGAAGAACATCGAACGCATCCACCAGCTCATCACCGAGCGGGACTTCCACGAAGCCCGGCAACAAGAGGCGACGCGCGAGATTCGGGAGCTTCTGGAAGACAGCCGCAGAGGGGCAACCCTCCTGCGGAGGGAGCTCAAGTTCGAGAAGGGCCAGACAGCGAAGAACTGGCCCGATTCCACATCCAACCCTTTCGCGGCAAGAAGCGTAAGAAGAAGGAAGAGGATACGCCGGGGGAGAACGGCCCGCCGTCCTCCGACGAGCCGGCGACATAGCTCGCAGGGACTTTGCGGCGCCTCGTTGCAAGCAGGGAAAGCCACCGTCCCCCGAGACGACGCTTCAACGTAGAAAGGGACCGTCGACATCCCTCTTCTTCTCCCTCTGAGGCAGAGAGGGAAAGCCGGCGTCCCTCCTCCTCTCCAGGCACGGTCAGGAGGGAAAGCGACTGTCCCCTTCTTGGTCGAGCTGAGACGAGAAGGGAAAGCCGCCGTCCCTCCCTGCAACGGCTCATTGAAGAAAGGGACGGCGGCCGTCCCTTTCTGCCTTCACCGGTTGAGAGGAGGGACAGGGGCTGTCCCTCTTCATGCCGAGGCGTTGTAGGGAGGGACGCTCACAGTCCCTTTCTGCCGCGAACGGAGAGACGGAGGGACGGCGGCGTTCCCTCTCTGAAACGTCTGAAATGAAGGAGGGACGGCGGCCGTCCCTTTATCCGGCCAGCCGCCGCAAGGAGGGATGACCACCGTCCCTCTTTCCGACGGCTCATGAGACGGAGGGACCATGGCGGTCCCTTCCTGCCGCCAGCCATCGGAAGGAGGGACGGCGGCGTTCCCTCCTCGGAATCTGCTCCCCGCTTTGGCGGTTGAAAAAGCTTGGCGGCATAATCTCCCCGGCAAGGAGGGAGCCGGCATGGCGCGCAAGGGGCGGAAAATGCAGGTCGGCAAGCGGTACCACAAGCCGGGTACGGCGCCGGGCACCCTGCGCGCGACCGAGATTCCCGGCGCGGCGCCGGCCCGGGTCACCGTCATCGACTACGGCCCGGAACACTTCGAGGAGAAGCGGATCTCGAAGATCGAGGACGTCTTCCCTTACCGCGACTCCCAGACGGTGACCTGGATCAACGTCGAGGGGCTTCACGACGTCAAGCTCATCGAGAAGGTGGGCAAGCACTTCGGCTTCCATCCCCTGGCTCTCGAAGACGTCCTCAACTGCGGCCAGCGGCCCAAGATCGAGGATTACGAGAGCTATCACTTCATGGTCATGAAGTCGCTCCTGCGGAAGGAGCAGGAGCTGCAGATCGAGCAGATCAGCTTCTTCCTCGGCGGCAACTACGTGATCACCTTCCAGGAGGTGCCGGGAGACTCCTTCGAGGCCGTGCGCGAGCGCATCCGGCATGGCAAGGGACAGATCCGCCGCATGGGGCCCGACTATCTCCTCTACGCTCTCGTGGACGCCCTGGTGGACGAGTTCTTCCCCGTGCTCGAATCGTACGGCGAGCGGGTCGAGGAGCTGGAGGACGAGGTGATCCTGCGGCCCGCGCCCGCCACGCTCAACGAGGTCCACCGCATCAAGCGCGAGCTGCTGATGCTGCGGCGCACCGCCTGGCCCGAGCGCGAGGTCATCAACGCGCTGCAGCGGGAGGAGGCCCACCTCATCCGCCCGGAGACCCGCGTCTTCCTGCGCGACTGTTACGACCACACCATCCAGGTGATCGACATGATCGAGACCTACCGCGATCTCGCCTCGGGCCTGCTGGAGGTCTATCTCTCGAGCGCCAGCAACCGGCTGAACGAGGTGATGAAGGTGCTCACCATCATCTCCACCATCTTCATCCCCCTGAGCTTCATCGCCGGCGTCTACGGTATGAACTTCAATCCCGAGAGAAGCCCACTCAACATGCCGGAGCTCAATTGGTACTTCGGCTACCCCTTCTCCCTCGCCATCATGGCGGCCGTTGCCGGGGTGATGGTCGCCTATTTCCGCCGCAAGGGCTGGTTCTGAGCCGGCCTCGAGGAGCACCGCTGTGATTCTCAAGAAGACCGTTTTCCTGTTCGCCTTTGTCCTCTCGTCTCTCGCACCTGTCTTCGGCCAGGAGTCCGTATCGGCGCCCGAGACCTTGACGTATGGCCGCCTCGGCACCGTGACCCTCTACCCCGAGTCGCCGCACCCCCGCCATGTCGTCCTCTTCCTCTCGGGCGACGGCGGCTGGAACAAGGGCGTCGTCGACATGGCGCAAATCCTCGCCGGCATGGATTCCGTGGTGGCCGGCATCGACCTGCCCCGCTATCTGAAACAGCTCGGCTCCACCCACGAGGCCTGCTCCTACCCCGCCGCCGATCTGGAAGGGTTGAGCAAGGTGATCCAGAAGAAGCTCGGGTTCACCGCTTACGAGTCGCCGGTGCTGGTGGGCTACTCCTCCGGCGCCACCCTCGTCTACGCCGCCCTGGTGCAGGCGCCGCCGAACACCTTCCGCGGCGCCATCAGCATGGGCTTCTGCCCGGACCTGCCGCTGAAGCGTCCGTTCTGCGAAGGACATGGGCTGAAGGGCGAGCCGGGTCCGCACGGCAAGGGCATCAGCTTCCTCCCCACCAGCACCCTGGAGCAGCCCTGGATCGCCTTCCAGGGGGACGCGGACAAGGTCTGCTTCAAGGACGACGTCGTCCGCTATGTCGCCAAGGTCAAGGGCGCCGAGACCGTCCTGCTGCCGAAGGTCGGGCACGGCTTCGCCAAGCAGGCCCGCTGGGTGCCGCAGTTCCGCCGGAGCTTCGAGCGCCTCGTCGCGGCGGACAAGGCGGCCTCGCGGCCCTCCGCGGCCAAGGATCTGGCAGACCTGCCGCTCGTCGAGGTGCCCGCGCGGGGTGCGTCCGGCGACGCCCTCGCCGTGATCCTTTCGGGAGACGGCGGCTGGGCGGGGCTCGACCGTGAGGTGGCGGGAGAGCTCGCCGGCAAAGGGGTGCCGGTGGTGGGGCTCGACTCGCTGCGCTACTTCTGGACCGCCCGCACTCCCGACGGCGCGTCCCGGGATCTCGCGCGCATCCTGCGCCATTACCTCGCCGCCTGGGGCCGCAAGGAGGCGGTGCTCATCGGCTACTCCATGGGCGCGGACGTCCTGCCATTCCTCGCCGAGCGGCTGCCGGCGGAGCTGCTCGGCCGCGTGCGCCTCATCGCGCTGCTCGGACCGGACCGCTCGGCGAGCTTCGAGTTCCACGTCGGCGAATGGCTGGGCCTCGGCGCGGATGCGGAGCGGCCGGTGTTGCCCGAGGTCCGGAAGCTGGCCGGCCGCCACGTTCTCTGCCTCTACGGCAAGCGCGAGGACGACAGCCTCTGCCCGCAGATCGCTCCCGCGCTGGGCAAGGCCGTGGCGCTCTCCGGCGCGCACCACTTCGGCGGCGACTATGGGCAGGTGGCGGGGCTGATTTTGCGGGAGGCGGAGATCGCAGCCGGCCGCTGAAAAAGCCAGGGCCGATATGGCCGATCCCCATGGTTGAGATCATCGTAGCGTCGGCCGCGCCGCCGAGGCCCCTCACCTCCCCGGCCCTCCTCTCCCGCCTCACACCCACCCGCCCAGGGAGAGGAGGGAGATTTCCGTTGGGGTTTTTTCGTAGGGGCGGGGCTTGTCCCCGCCCAGGAA
>JBIOVX010000221.1:0-3126 GCA_044868005.1 Thermoanaerobaculia bacterium
CCCCCTCTCCACTTTGTGGAGAGGGGGCCAGGGGGTGAGGTCTCGAAGGGCAGAAGCGCTCCGCTGGCACAGAGGGATTGAGGACTTACTCCGTCACCCAGGTATCCAGCTTGTATCCCTGGCGCACCTTCTCGGCCGTCTGCTGGGCTTCTTCGCGCGATTTGAAGGGTCCGAGGCGCACGCGGTACATGGTGTGGCCTCCCACCTCCACGGGCGAGAGAAAGGCCTTGTAGCCGCCGCCGGCTAGGCGGTTGCGGATGCGGTCCGCCTGGCCCTGGTCCGCGGAGGAGAAGACCTGGATCACCACCGAGCCCTTGGGAACGGCGGGCTCGGCGGCCGCCGCCGGTTTCTGCGCCGCTCTCTGCGCCGCCTGCTCCCTGCGCTTTCGCCGCCGCTCCGCCGGTGTCATCTCGTCCGTACCGGGCTCGGCCGCGGCTTCGTCGGCTTGCCGGGCCTGGGAGTCCGGCTGCGAGGCGGGCTCATCCCCGGCCGGCGGTACCGTCGTTTCGGGAGCGGGCTCGCTGCCGCCGAAGTCCTCCAGCAGCGTCGTATCGGCCGCGGTCTGGCCGGGATTCTCCTCGCGGTCCTTCCCGCCCTTGGCCTTGTTGCGAGAGTCGAAGAACTCCAGCTCCTCCAGGTTCTGGCCCTCTTTCGGCTGCGCGGGCGGCGTGTTGCGGACGATCTGGTCCTCGGCCGCGCGGGCCGTGCTCTCGCGCCCGATCCAGACGCCGGAGAAGAACGCCGAGAGCAGGCAGACCAGAAGGATGACGAAGGCGACGATCACCTGACGGTTGGTCAGTGCGATCTCGTAATAGCTCGGCTCGTGCGATTCAGCCACGTCGGTTCGGACTCCCTGTTACTTCACTTCAAATTTCGAGAACGCCTTGATGAACTCGATGGGGAAGGGGAAGATCACGGTCGAGTTCTTCTCCGCCGAGATCTCGGTCAGCGTCTGCAGGTAGCGGAGCTGCAGGGTTACCGGGTTCGAGGAGACGATATTGGCCGCCTCGGCCAGCTTGACGGAGGCTTCCAGCTCGCCGGCGGCGTGGATGATCTTCGCCCGCTTCTCGCGCTCGGCTTCGGCCTGCCGCGCCATCGCCCGCTGCATGTCCGGCGGCAGGTCGACGTTCTTGACCTCCACCATCGACACCTTGATACCCCAGGGATCGGTATGACGATCGATCATCTCCTGGAGCTGCAAGTTCAGCTTGTCGCGCTCCGAAAGCAAGTCGTCCAGCTCGGCCTGGCCGAGCACCGACCGCAACGTCGTCTGGGCGAGCTGGCTGGTGGCATAGAGGTAGTTCTGCACCTCGACGACCGCCTTCTGGGGATTGACCACGCGGAAGTAGACGATCGCGTTCACCTTCACCGAGACGTTGTCCCGGGTGATGACGTCCTGCGGCGGCACGTCGAGCACCACCGTCTGCAGCGAGACTTTGATCATCACCTCGAACGGCCAGAAAATGAAGACCAGTCCGGGGCCCTTGGGTTGAGCGGACAACCGGCCGAGCCAGAAGGTCACCGCCCGCTCGTACTCGCGGAGGATGTTGACCCACTTGAAAAACAGGAAGATCGCGATGAAGATGACGACGATCAGTCCATAAGACATCGTAGAGTCCCTTCCTTATACGACGGCCACATCCTGGCGGCGGCGTACCGCCAGGGTCATATTGCGCACGGCCACCACCTCGACGGGCTCCCCCGCCGCCACCGGCTCGTCGGACACCGCGTCCCAGAACTCGCCGTGCACGAAGACCTTGCCGCGGGGATTCAGCGGCGAGCGGGCGGTCCCCACCTCGTGGATCAACCCCTCGACCCCGGTACGCACCGGCGCGCGCTGGGCGCGCAGGGCCATGAAGGCGAGGAAACCCACCACCAGCAGGGTGAAAGTCGAGAGCATCGCGATCAAACCCACGCTCACCCGCAGCGCCGGCTCCGGCGTCTTGAACAGCATCAGCGATCCCAGCACCAGACTGATCACGCCGGCCACGGTCAGCATACCGTAGCTCGTCACCTTGATCTCCAGGATGAAAAAGATGACGGCGAGGAAGATGAGCGCGAGTCCTGCGTAGTTCACCGGCAGCACGGACAAGCCGTAAAACGAAAGGATCAGGCAGATGGCGCCCACCACGCCGGGCAGGATGGCGCCCGGGTGCATAAGCTCGAAGAGCAGGCCGAGCCAGCCGAGGCCGAAGAGGAGATAGGTGACGTTGGGATCGGCGAGCACGCCGAGGAGCTCGCGCAGCGGCGAGATCTCGAACCGCCGCACCTCGGCGCCGGCGGTGCGGAGGGCCGCGGTCGTATCGCCGCGCTTCACCTGCCGGCCGTCGAGAGAGCGCACGAGGCTCGCGAGGTTCGGCGAGACGAAATCGATCAGTTTTCCCTCCAGCGCCTCCTGGGCGGTGAACGAGCGGCTCTTGACCACCGCCTCCTCGGCGAGCGCGGCGTTGCGGCCGTTGCGCGCGGCGAGAGAGCGGATGTTGGCCGCCGCGTCCTGCTCGATCTTCTTGCCGAGGATCTCGGGGAGGTCCTCCCCCTGCCCGCCCACCGGATGCGCCGCGCCCGCGTTGGTGCCGGGCGCCATGGCAGCCACGTCGGCCGACATGAGGATGAAGAATCCGGCCGACGCCGCCTGCGCGCCGCTGGGAGCGACGTAGACCACCACCGGCGTGCGCGCGCCGAGGATGGCCGTCGTAATATCGCGGGTGGAGGTCATCAATCCGCCCGCCGTATCGAGCTCGATGACGAGCGCCGCCGCGCCCGTGCGGTCCGCCTCGCGCACGGCGTCCTCGATGAGCTCCGCCGACACGGGATGGATGGCCGATTTGACGCGCACGGCGAGCACCTCGCCGGAGCCCGCCGCGGGAGCCGCGGCGAGGATGGGGGCCAGGAGGCCGAGAACGCCCAAGGCGACGAATGCCAGGGCCGCGGAGCGGGAAAGGCGGGAGGAATGGGGGTTAGAGGACATATTGGGGAAGGAGTATAGCAAGGGGGGCGATGTGCCCTCCGAAGCCCTCACCTCCCCGGCCCTCCTCTCCCAGAGGGAGTGGAGGGAGAAAGATTGAGAAATCTATGGCTAAGGTCTTTCTTTTCTTGGCTTTGTTCCCCTCTCTCCCTCTGGGAGAG
>JBIOVX010000222.1:0-5375 GCA_044868005.1 Thermoanaerobaculia bacterium
CGTACGACCAACCGCGGATCGCCTCGGGCGCGGCGAGGCTGATCCGAATCGCATCGAAATTGTTCACATCGAGGACCCGGCTCCGGTCCTGACGCTCACTTCGCGAATACCCGCGCGACGCCGATCCGCCCGATCCTCCGAGCGCGCGTCGAGCCGCGTCTTCGCCATAACTGCCCATATTGGTGCTGGACATGATTCCTCCCGTGCCCTGGTCGGAGGGCAGGCCCTCCCGCGTCGAACCGGCCGCTCGCCGGTTCTGACCAGTGCGCTGCGCCTAGTCGACAGTTCGCTCGAAGCCGCTCAGATTGATCCGGTCGAGATTGGAAAGCAGATCGCGTGACGTGTCCTCGGTGAACTCCACCGTCTGCTCGTCCTCGTTGATGACGTCGATTGAAAGCCCGAGGCTACGAAGCTCCTTGACGAGGACCTTGAAGGATTCCGGCACACCGGCCTCCATGATCTCCTCGCCCTTGACGATCGCCTCGTAGGTCTTGACGCGCCCGACCACGTCGTCGGACTTGACGGTCAGGATCTCCTGGAGGATGTGGGCCGCCCCGTAGGCCTCCAGCACCCAGACCTCCATCTCCCCGAAGCGCTGGCCGCCGAACTGCGCCTTGCCGCCCAGCGGCTGCTGGGTGATCAGCGAGTACGGTCCGATCGAGCGCGCGTGGATCTTGTCGTCGACCAGGTGCGACAGCTTGAGCATGTAGATGTAGCCGACGGTCACCTTCTGCTCGAAGGCATCGCCGCTCATGCCGTCGTAGAGCGGCGTCTTGCCCGACTCCGGCAGCTCGGCCTGGCGCAGCAGCTCCTTGATGTCCGGCTCGCGGGCGCCGTCGAACACCGGCGTCGAGAACTTCAAGCCCAGCACCTTGCCGGCCCAGCCGAGGTGGGTCTCCAGGATCTGGCCGACGTTCATGCGGCTCGGCACGCCGAGCGGGTTGAGCACGATCTCCACCGGCGTGCCGTCCGGCAGGTAGGGCATGTCCTCCTCGGGCAGGATGCGCGAGATGACGCCCTTGTTGCCATGGCGGCCCGCCATCTTGTCGCCCACCTGCAGCTTGCGCTTCATGGCGACGTAGACCTTGACCAGCTTGATGACGCCCGGCGGCAGCTCGTCGCCCTTCTGCAAGAGCCCGACGCGCTCGTCGTTGACCCGGTGCAGGACCTCGATGTGCGAGTCCGTTTTCTTGTAGACGATCTCCACCGCGTCGATCAGCCGCCGCTCGTCGACCGGCAGGCGCAGGATCTCCTGCCGGGTCAGCCGCTCGAGCGTCGCCAGATCGATGGCCTGGCCGGACTTCAGCAGCTCCTGGCCGTTGCGCGCCTTGACGGCGGCGGTGACCTTCTTGCCGATGAGCAGGTCGCTGACCTTCTTGTTGCGCTCCTCGGTCAGGATGCGCACCTCGTCCTTGATGTTCTTCTCCAGGCGGGAGATCTCCGACTGCTCGATCTCCTTGGCGCGCACGTCCTTCTCGACGCCCTTGCGCGAGAAGATCTTGACGTCGACGATGGTGCCCTCGATGCCCGGCGGCACCTTGAGCGAGGCGTCGCGCACGTCGCCCGCCTTCTCGCCGAAGATGGCGCGCAGCAGCTTCTCCTCGGGGGTGAGCTGGGTCTCGCCCTTCGGCGTCACCTTGCCCACCAGGATGTCGCCGGCCTTGACCGTGGCGCCGATGCGGACGATGCCGCTCTCGTCGAGATCCTTGAGGGCCGACTCCGAGACGTTCGGGATGTCGCGCGTGATCTCCTCGGGGCCGAGCTTGGTGTCGCGGGCCTCGATCTCGAACTCCTCGATGTGGATGGAGGTGTAGTAGTCCTCCCGCACCAGCTTCTCGGAGATGAGGATGGCGTCCTCGAAGTTGTAGCCGCGCCAGGGCATGAAGGCCACCAGCACGTTGCGCCCGAGGGCCAGCTCGCCGCGCTCCGTGCAGGGACCGTCGGCCAGCACGTCGCCCTTCTTCACCCGCTGCCCCTCGTAGACCACCGGCTTCTGGGTGATGCAGGTGTTCTGGTTGGAGCGGCGGAACTTGATGAGCTGGTAGATGTCGGCGCCGAAGTCCTTGGTCTCGCCGGTCTCCAGGTCCTCGCCCTCGACGCGCACGATGATGCGCTCGGCGTCCGTCGAGTCGACGATGCCGCCCCGCTTGCAGAGCACCACGGCGCCCGAGTCCTGGGCCACGATCCCCTCGAGGCCCGTGCCCACGATCGGCGCGTCGCTGCGCAGCAGCGGCACGGCCTGGCGCTGCATGTTCGAGCCCATGAGGGCGCGGTTGGCGTCGTCGTTCTCGAGGAACGGGATGAGCGCCGCGGCCACCGACACGAGCTGCTTCGGGCTGATGTCCATGTAGTCGATGCGGTCGCGCTCGATGGTGCCGAAGTCGCCGCCGGCACGCGAGCTGACCCGCTCGCTGACGAACGTGCCGTTGGCCTCGATGCGGGTATTGGCCTGCGCGATGATGTACTTCTCCTCCTCCCACGCCGAGAGGTAGAAGGCGTGCGGCTCGGCTTCCACCGGCCGCTTGCCGGCCTTCTTCAGCCGCTTGTTCTCCGCCTCCAGCTCGTCGCCGGTGACGATCTGCCCGAGGCGGAACTGGCCGTCGCCCACCTTCAAGATGCGGAAGTGGTCGAGCACGCGGCCGTTCTCCACCTTCTTGTACGGGCTCTCGATGAAGCCGTAGTCGTTGATGCGCGCGTAGGTGGCGAGCGACGAGATGAGGCCGATGTTCGGGCCTTCCGGCGTCTCGATCGGGCAGATGCGGCCGTAGTGCGTGGCGTGCACGTCGCGCACCTCGAAGCCGGCCCGCTCGCGCGACAGGCCGCCGGGACCCAGCGCCGAGAGGCGCCGCTTGTGCGTCACCTCCGACAAGGGGTTCGTCTGGTCCATGAACTGCGAGAGCTGCGACGAGCCGAAGAACTCCTTGATCGCCGCGATCACGGGCTTGGAGTTGATCAGGTCGTGCGGCATCGCCGAGTCGATGTCCTGGTGCACCGACATCTTCTCCTTGATCGCCCGCTCCATGCGCACGAGGCCGATGCGGAACTGGTTCTCCAGCAGCTCGCCCACGGCGCGCACCCGGCGGTTGCCGAGGTTGTCGATGTCGTCCACGCGGCCGACGTCCTTCTGCAGGCGCAGCAGGTACTCGATGACGCGGAAGAAATCGTCCGCGTTGAGCGTCTTCTGGTCGACCGGCACCTCGGTGTCCACCTTGATGTTGAACTTGAAGCGGCCGACGCGCGAGAAGTCGTAGCGCTTGGCGTCGAAGAACATGCCGTAGAAGAGCGACCGCGCGCTCTCCAGGGTCGGCGGATCGCCCGGGCGCATGCGCCGGTAGATCTCGATCAGCGCCTCCTTGGAGGTGCGGGTGGCGTCCTTGGCCAGCGTGTTCGAGAGCGTGGCGCCGGTGAGCTCCCAGTCGGGGAAGAAGACCTCGACCGGCGTTGCGTTGCGGCCGTCGAGCCGCTCGTCGAGGTCCTCCGGCGCCAGCTCGTTGGCCTCGAAGATCACCTCGCCGGTGTCGAGATCGACGACGTCGGCGATGAAGAACGCCCGCTCGAGATCCTCCTGGTCCACCTCGAAGGAGAGGGTCTGGCCGGTGTCGAGCTTGCCGATGTTCTCCTTCGACAGCGTGATGCCGGCGAACACCGGGTACTGCTCGCGGCGGCCGCGGCTCTGGCGGTCCTTCAGGCGCTCGGGCTCCAGCACCTTCGGCGTCACGTGCAGCAGGTACTTGCCGCCGCCCTGGGGCGTGACGCCCACCGGGGTATAGAACTGGCGCAGGATCGACTCGTCCGACTCCAGCCCCAGGGCGCGCAGGAAGACCGTGCCGTGGAACTTGCGCTTGCGGTCGATGCGCACCGAGAGCACGTCCTTCTGGTCGTACTCGAACTCCACCCAGGAGCCGCGGTAGGGGATGATCTTGGCGAGATAGGAGCGCGGCCCTTCCTTGGTGAAGAAGACGCCCGGGCTGCGGTGGAGCTGCGAGACGATGACCCGCTCGGTGCCGTTGATGATGAACGTGCCGTTGTCCGTCATCAGCGGGATGTCACCGAAGTAGACCTCCTCCTCCTTGGCGTCGCGCATCATGCGCGTGCCCGTCTCGGGATCGCGGTCGTAGACGAAGAGGCGGAAAGTCACCTTGAGCGGCACGGCGAAGGTCATGCCGCGCTCCTGGCAGTCCGAGATCGAGTACTTGAGCTGCAGGTCGACCGGGTTGCCGCAGATGTCGCACTTGGTGACCCGGTTCTTGTTGACGAAGCCGCACTCGGTGCAGGTGACCGTCTCCTCGTGCGGGTGGTCCGTCATGATCTTGGCACCGCAGTTGGTGCAGGTCATGCGGAGGTACTCCAGTCCCTTCAGCTCGCCGCACTTGCACTGCCAGTCGCCGATCGAGTACTTGACGAAGTCGAGCGAGCAGGTCTCCCGGAAGTCGGAGAACGGGAAGATGCCGGTGAAGACCGACTGCAGGCCCTGATTCGCCCGCTCCTCGGGCAGCAGGTTCATCTGCAGGAAGCGCTCGTAGCTCCGCCGCTGCACATCGATCAGATTGGGGATGGGCAGCGACGTGGTGATGCGGGAAAAGTCCTTCCGATGGCCGTTGGGCGCGGATTTCTGCGGAGTGGAAAGCTTGTCCATAGGGGTTTTGCTGTCTCCTCGATGCCTCGGTAGATGTGTACGGCTCTACGCGGCTACCCTCAGGTCTGCCGTGGGGGCGGCGTCCGGGCTCCGGTTCCGGAAGCAGGCGACACCATGCCCAACCCTCCGCTCGCCCCGCGGAAGGTCCCAGGCATGGTGTGCGCAAAGCAGAACACCTCCGGGGCCGGATTTAATCCCGCGCCGGAGGCCGTTCCGGAAACGACAGCTCGTCGGATAGGTAAACGTGGTGGCGTCCGCTCCGCGTTTACTTGATCTCGATCGTCGCGCCGGCCTCTTCGAACTTCTTCTTGATCGACTCGGCCTCGTCCTTGGAGACTCCCTCCTTGACGGTGGCCGGCGCGGACTCGACGAGGTCCTTGGCCTCCTTGAGGCCCAGGCTCGTCACCTCGCGCACCGCCTTGATGACGTTGATCTTCTTGTCGCCCGCCGCCTTCAGCACGACGTCGAACTCGGTCTTCTCTTCGGCCGGAGCGGCGGCCGCGGCCGCACCGCCGCCGGCCGGCATGGCCACGGCGGCGGCCGCGGCGGAGACGCCGTAATGCTCCTCCAGCGCCTTGACCAGATTGTTCAGCTCGAGCACGGTCATCTGGTCGATCTGACTGATGAACTCTTCGGTCGCGATAGCCATTCTTCTCTCCTTAACAGCGTCCATCCTGTAGGGGCGCCCTCTGCGTGGGAGCCCTATTTCCGATCTGTAGGGGCGGCCCTGTGTGGCCGC
>JBIOVX010000223.1:0-23612 GCA_044868005.1 Thermoanaerobaculia bacterium
CGCTCGGATTCAGCAAAATTCCTTCGCCTGCGTCCCCCCTCGCCCGTCAGGGAGAGGGGGACAGGGGGTGAGGCTTCACGGGCAAGCCGTTGCAACTTCAGTACAACGTTCCTGATCGCCGTCATCCTTCTCCTCTTCGCCGCCCCCATCCACGCCACCGACCTCTCCCTCGACGTCACCGCCGAGCACCTGTCGGCGACGTTCACGGGCGACCGGACGACCGAGGCGAGCGCGGTCACGCTCGGGATCGGCTTCGCGCCGAGCGACCGGCTGGCCTTGCGCGTCGAGGTGCCCGCCGTGCGCGCCCGCTCGTCCCAGACCCTCCTCTCCAGCCTCGGCCCGACGCCGCGCGTCCTGCAGGCCCTCGCCGAAGGCAACAACCGCGCCCTGCAGCGCCTGCAGCGTCAGGTGCCAGGCGAATGGGAGACGGGGCTGGGAGACGTCCGCGTCGAGATCATGAGCGAGCTGGCGGGAGGCGGCGCCAGGCTCTACCGGCTCGCCGCCGAGCTGGACGCCAAGGCGCCTACGGCAGACGCGGACCGGCGGCTGGGGACCGGCCGGTGGGACGCGCGCATCGGCCTGCTGGGAGAGCGGCGGTTCTGGTCCGCCACCCTCTTCGGCGGCGCCGGCTTCAACCGCCTGGGAGATCCGCGGCAGCTCGAGCTGCGCGACGTGCCGGACGGCTACCTGGGCATCGAGAGCGAGCCCTGGCGCGAGATGCGCGGCGCCGTCTGGATCGAAGGCTACGGCGCCGTCGTCGCGGGCGCGGAGGCGCGGAGCGCCCTCGGGCTCGGAGTCCGCGGCTCCGGGCGCTGGCCGTGGCGGCTCAGCGCCACCGTGGGCCTCACCGGCGCCGAGGAAGAGATCGGATTCCTGTTCGGCGTCTCGGTCGCCGGAGAAGGCGGCTGGAACCGGACCACGCCGAGGCGGCGCAGGTGACGCCGGCGTGCCTCCTCCTCGCGGCTCTGCTCTTCGGCGCTCCCTCGCCAAGGGATACCGCGGACACGGTGCTGCGCACCCTGGAAGGCAAGGTCGCGGCCGTCGGCGAGACCGCCGGCGAGGGAGATCTGCCGGTGGTGACTCTCGAGCTGCAGACGCGGGACGGCGAGTTCAAGGTGCTGGTGGCGCCGGCCGCCGTGCTCGCGGACATCGGCTTTTCCGTCGCCGTGGGAGACCAGGTGCGCGCCCGCGTCTTCCTCGAGCCGGTCTCGCGGCTGGCCTACGCCCAGAAGCTGCTCAACCAGTCGCGAGACCTCATGATCCGCCTGCGCACGCTGCGTCACGAGCCCCTGTGGGACGCCGCCGGCAAATGGCAGGGAAGCTCCGCCGAGCTGCCCTCCCGCCGCGCCGCGGCGGCCGCGGGCCGCGGCGACCGTGGCCGCGGCAAACCCGAACGCAATCCGCCTCCTCCGCCGTCACCGCCGCGGCAGTGAAGCTGAGATAGACTGCGGTCCTCGAACCTTTCAGGAGAGGAGGCCGTCATGCCCTTCGGAAGCTTGTGGCTGCCCGTCGTCGTCTCGGCCGTCGCGGTGTTCGTGGTGAGCGCCATCGTCCATATGGTCCTGAAGTACCACAAGGCCGATTACAAGGGCCTTGCCGACGAGGAAGCCGTCGCTCAGGCGCTGCGCAAGGCGGTGCCCGGCCCCGGCCTCTACATGATCCCTTACTGCACGGAGAGCCAGATGAAGGATCCCGCCGTGCGCAAGAAGTTCGAGGAAGGCCCTGTCGGGGTGCTCGCCATGATGCGCCCCGCGCCGCCGAACATGGGGAAGTACCTCGGCCAGTGGTTCCTCTTCTGCTTTCTGGTGAGCTTCGTCACCGGCTACGTCGCGCGCCACTGCCTCGCGCCCGGCGCCGACGGCATGGAGGTACTGCGCCTCACGGCGACCGTGTCCTTCATGGCCTACGCGTTCGGCCGCATCCAGGAGTCGATCTGGATGGCGATCCCATGGCCGAACTCGCTGCGCGGCCTCCTCGACGGCCTGTTGTACGCCCTGACGACCGGCCTGGTTTTCAAGCTTCTCTGGCCGGCCGCGTGAGGATTTACCGAGCGTCGAGGAGAGCGGCCACCTTCTTCGGCGCCGTCCGGCGGTAGCTCTCCTCGACGAGATCGGCGACCTGGTCCCAGTCCGTCCTGGCGCCGAGGCGCACGCCGACCCAGCCGCGGTGGCCGACGTAGGCAGGCCGGAAGAAGCGCTCGGGATCGGAGCCGACGAGCATCTCCTGGACGCCCGGCGGGGCCTTGCAGCTCATCGAGGTGCGACCTTCCTCGACGCCCGCTACGGCGAAGATCTTGTCGCGCACGCGGAACGTCGCCTCGCCCCACGTCTCCTTCTCGGCGGCTTCGGGCAGGGCGAGACAGATCTCGCGCAGGCGGTCGAGGGGCTGAGCCTTCGCGGTCTTCGGCATAGATCGATCCTAGCGCAGGACCGGCCTCGAGGCGGTCATCCAGGCGTAGAATCCGGTCATGCCCAACCTCACACAAGCTATTCGCTGGAGATCGGAAGGACAGTTCGGAGACTTGCCGCTGGTCTCCATCGCGGTCGGTCCCGATTTCGAACGCGGCGAGGTGCGCGGCCACGCTCGGGGGGTCCTCGCCATCGGCGACATCGCCACGGGCTGGATCGCCATCGGCGGCCTGGCGCGCGGGCTCGTCGCCTTCGGCGGTGTGGCCGCGGGGCTGGTGAGCCTGGGGGGCTTGAGCATCGGCGTGCTCGCCCTCGGCGGCGCGGCCATCGGCGGCCTTGCCATCGGCGGCGCGGCGTTCGGCGCGGTCGCGGTCGGCGGTGCGGCGTTCGGTTATTACGCCATGGGTGGCGGCGCCTTCGGCAAGCATGCCCTCAGCGGCTTGTCCCGCGATCCCGAGGCGGTGCGCTTCTTCGGCCAGTATCTGCCGTGGCTGAACCGTTGAGCTCCGGCCATACCTTGACATCCTAGGTACGGCCCTGGTAGGGTCATCCCTAGGAGATCTAGGTACATGACCAAACCGCGTACGACACTGCTGCAAGGCACCCTCGACATGCTGATCCTGCAGACGCTCCGCGGCGGCGCGCGGCACGGCTATGCCATCGCCCGCTGGCTGGAGGAGAGGACGCAGGACGCGCTGCAGATCGAAGAGGGCTCGCTCTACCCGGCCCTCTACCGCATGGAGCGCAAGGGGTGGATCGAAGCCGAATGGGGAACCTCGGAGCTCGGCAAGCGGGTCAAGCTCTATTCGCTCACCGCGGACGGGCGACGGCAGTTGCGGCTCGAAGCGTCGCAGTGGGCCCACTTCGTGGCCGCGGTGGCGGCCGTGATGCAGCCGGCCTGAGGATGCCATGACGGGCAGCAAGCCGAGGCGGCGCCTGCGCACGCTGTTCTGGAAAGTCCCCATCGAGCAGGAGGTGGACGAGGAGATCGCCTTCCATCTCGAGATGCAGACCCGCCGCTATCTCGCCGAGGGCATGCACCCTGAGGCCGCGCGCGAGGCGGCGCTGCAGCGCTTCGGAGATCCCACAGGGGTACGGAGAGAGTGCCGCGCCATCGGACACAAGATGGAGGGGGAGATGCGGCGAGCCGAGCTGCGCCATGAGCTGCGGCAGGACGCGGGATTCGCCCTGCGCCTGCTGCGCAACAATCCCCTGTTCACCGCCATCGCGCTGATCACGCTGGCGGTGGGCATCGGCGCCAACGCGGCGATCTTCAGCGTCGTCAAGGCGGTGCTCTTGCAGTCCCTGCCGTACCGCCACGCCGAGCGCGCGGTGGTGATCTGGAACAGCTACGAGCAGGCCGGGCTGGAGCACGCCGCCATCGCGCCCGCCGAGTTCGCCGACTTCCTCGAACAGCGGCGCGCCTTCGACGGCATGGCCGCCGTCAGCCGCCAGACGATGAATCTCATCGGCGAGGGCGAGCCGGAGCAGCTCATGGGTTACGCCGTGTCGCCGAACCTGTTCGACCTGCTGGGAGCCAGACCCCAGCTCGGCCGCGGGTTCAGCGCCGAGGACGGCAAAGAGGGAGCCGAGAAGGTGGTCCTCCTGAGCCACGGCCTGTGGCGGCGCAGGTTCGGCGGCGATCCCGCGGTCGTCGGCCGCGTCATCGACGCCGGCGGCCGGCCGCGGACGGTGATCGGGGTGATGCCGGCGGGGGTGGGGTTCCCGGACGCGCCGCTGGACTTCCTCAACGAGCGCGGCGAGCTCTGGGTTCCCTACGGCTGGGAGCAGGCCCGCACGGAGGACCGCGGCAATCAGTACCTCGGCGTCATCGCCCGCCTGCGACCGGGAATGGGGAGCGAGCAGGCGCGCGCGGACCTCGACGCCATCGCAGCGCGGTTCCGCCGGCAATTCCCGGACCGTTACGCCGGCTCGTTCCGCTGGCGCCTCGTCGCCGTGCCGCTACGCGATCAGATGGTGGGCGACGTGCGGCCGGCGCTACTCATCCTTCTCGGCGCCGCCGCCCTGGTGCTGCTCATCGCCTGCGTCAACGTGGCGAACCTGCTGCTCACCCGCGGCGCCCTCCGCCAGCGCGAGCTCGCGATGCGCGGCGCGCTCGGCGCCGGACGCGGCCGGCTGGTGCGCCAGCTCCTGACCGAGAGCACGCTGCTCTCGCTCGCCGGCGGCGCCCTCGGAGTGCTGCTGGCCTGGTGGGGCGTGCGCGCGCTGGTGCGGCTCGATCCGGGCAACATCCCGCGGCTCGACGGCGTGCGCATCGACGGCGCCGTGCTCGCCTTCTCGCTGGGCGTCTCGGCGCTCACGGGTCTCGTCTTCGGGCTGGCACCAGCGTTCCGGCAGTCGCGCCTCGACCTGCGCCGCGCCTTGCAGAGCGGCGGCCGCGGCACCACCGGAGACCGCGGCCACCGGCGCTTCCGCAATGCCCTGGTGATGGCCGAGGTGGCGATGGCGTTCGTCGTCCTCGTCCAGGCGGGGCTTCTGGTACGGAGCTTCGCGGCACTGCAGCGCGTGGATCCCGGATTCCGCGGCGAAGGCGTGCTCTCGATGCGCCTTTCGCTTCCCCGCGCCAAGTACGACAGCCCCGAGAAGTTGACCTCCTTTCAAAGCGAGCTGCAGAGCCGCGCCGCCGCGATCCCGGGCGTGCGTCAGGCCTCGGCCGTCTATCCGCTGCCGATGAGCGGCGAAGGCTGGAGCGGCTCGTTCATCGTCGAAGGGCAACCGGTGCCGCCGGGCCAGCCGGAGCCCCACGCCGAGTACGCGGTGGCGATGCCCGGCTACTTTCGCACGATGGGGATCGCCCTGCGCGCGGGGCGCGAGCTCACCGGTCACGACGATGCCGGCGCGCCGGAAGTGGTGATCGTGGACGAGCTGCTGGCCCGCCGATACTGGCCCGACAAGCCGGCGGTCGGCAAACGTATCAACGTGATCGGCCGTGACGTAGGCGTGTGGGCGACGGTGGTCGGGGTCGTGGCGCACGTGCGCAACGCGGGTCCCCAGGAGGAAGGCGAGCCGCAGATCTACATGCCCTACCTGCAACGGCCGCAGGGTCCGCTCTTCGTCGTCGCGCGTGGCGCCGCCGAGCCGGCCGCGCTCGCACCCGCCCTCCGCCGTGCCGTACGCGCCGTCGATCCCGATCAACCCATCGCAGACTTGCAGACGATGCGGCAGCGGATGGACGGCGCCCTCGCCCGCCAGCGCTTCAACATGCTCCTGCTCTCCCTCTTCGCCGCCGTCGCGCTGGTGCTCGCGGTGGTCGGCCTCTACGGCATGATGGCCGGCCTCGTCAGCCAGCGCGTGCACGAGATCGGCATCCGCCTCGCGCTCGGCGGCAGGCCGCTGGACGCGCTGCGCATGATCCTCGGCGAAGGGGTGACGATCGTCCTCGCCGGATTGGTCCTCGGGCTCGCCGGTGCCGCGGCGCTCTCGCGGGCCGTCGCCGGCCTCCTCTTCTCCACCGCCGCGACGGACCCGCTGACCTACGGCGCGATCGCGGCAATCGTCATGCTCGTCGCGCTCGCCGCGAGCTACGTTCCGGCGCGCCGGGCAACGCGGATCGATCCCCTCACGGCTTTGCGTGAGCCGTGAGGGTCTTCCTCAGATCTTGAACGACACGCGGGTGTAGACGAAGCGGCCGTTCATGCCGAACGGCGAGTGGCTGGGATAGGTGAAGATGCCGAGGTTCGAGTTCGCCGGCAGGTTGCGGTCCGGGAAGGCGTCGAACAGATTCTGCGCGCCGACGGCGAGGGTGAAGCGCTGGAAGTTGTAGCCGATCTCGAAGTCGGTCAGCCATTCGGCTTCGAAGGTCTGATCCACCACCTGCCGATCGACCAGGCAGTACTCGCCGTAGCGGAACTCCCGCATCTGGGCGAAGGTCTTGCCACGCTCCCAATCGGCGGAGAAGCGCAGGCTGTTCTCCGGCTGCCCGCACTCGACCCGGCGCCGCTCGATGGCGTCGAAGAGCACCTCCTGCAGCCCGGCGAGCTGGGGCGGCGTCGGCGCGATGCGGGTCACCTCGTTTTCGGTGGAGTTGTAGCCGGCCCACAGACGTAGCGTGCCGAGGGCCGGACCGGCGAGAGAATAGCTCGCCGTCACGTCGTAGCCCTTGGTCTCGGTATCGATGGCGTTGGTGAAGAAGCGGGCGCCGGTGACGTTGAAGGGCGCCAGGATGGCTGCCACCTGCGCGCCGGTGAAGTTGCCGGAGAGCACGATGCGGTCCTGGATGTCTACCCAGTAATAGTCGACGCTGAGCTCGAAGGCGCTCACCGGGTTCCACACCAGTCCGAGGCTCTTGTGGTCGGACTCCTCCGGCTTGAGGTCGGTCGCGCCGAGCGCCCGCGCCACCGGGCTTCCCACCGGGAAGGTGCCGATCTCGAAAGGCAACAGCACGCCGCCGACGGCGAGGAAATTCGTGCTCACCGTCGAGAAGTGAGACTGGCCGAGGGACGGAGCGCGGAAACCGGTGCTCACGGCGCCGCGCAGCACGAAAGGCTTGACCGGCTGGAAGCGGGCCGTCAGCTTGTAGTCGCTGGTGCTGCCGAAGTCCGAGTAGTCCTCATAGCGGCCGGCCACTCCCAGGCGGAGCTTGGAGAGCACGTCTCCTTCGAGGTCGACGTAGGCGGCGTAGCTGTCGCGGTGAACGTCCACCTCGTTGGAGGGCCGGAAGCCGGGGAACACCTGCGCTCCGGCCGGCGCCCTGCCGCCGAACGGGTCCGGGAAGCCGCCGTCGATGTAGGAGGCGGGCTCGCCGGCGATGATCTCGTATCCATCGCGGCGGGCCTCGGCGCCGAAGGCCACGTTCACCGGTCCGGCGAGGCCGACATCGAACGGACGGCTGAGGTCGAGGTTGGCCACCCACTGATCGAGCCCGAGGGCGCCGGCGTCGAAGCTCGTCTGGTTGGGTGGGATGTTGGGCCCGAGCGAGGTGTTGAGGCTGTCGGTGACGTTGAACTGGAACTTGTTGTGCCCGTAGTCGAGGCTGGCGTCCCAGAACCAATCCCCCGCGGCGCCGCGCACGCCGCCCACGAAGGAGTAGTCGGTCACCTCGGGCTCGATGAGGGGCAGGAAACCATCGGGATAGATCGCCGGCTGGTTTTGGGACTGGAGCGCGCGCCGGAAGAAGCCGCCATGAGAGCCCTCGCGCCGGCTGGCGCCGCCGAAGGTGTAGAAGGAGACGGAGCCGTTGGCGTTGAGAGGCTTGTCGCCGTTGAAGAACAGCATGGCGTCCTTGGCCTTGGAGTCTCCCCAGTGATGGTTGGGCTGCTCGACCGGGTTGACCGAGCCTTGCGGCCTCGGGTCCGGGCCGGCGCGGTTGGTCTCGTCGCGATCGCGGTACTCGGCGGCGGCGAAAAACCGGCCGCCACCCAGCGACCAACCCTGGCTGACGGCGGCGTCCACCAGCTCGCCGTCGCTGTGAGTGGTGGCGCCGGCCTTCAAGTCGACTGTGAGCGCCTGCCTGGACTTGAGGACGATGTTGATGACGCCGGCGATGGCGTCCGAGCCGTACTGGGCGGCGGCGCCGTCACGCAGGACCTCGATCTTCTCGATCGCCGAGGCCGGAATGGCGTTGAGGTCCACCCCGGTGGAGCCGCGGCCGATGCTGCCGTTGACGTGCACGAGGGCGCTGGTATGCCGCCGCTTGCCGTTGACCAGCACGAGGACCTGGTCGGAGCCGAGGCCGCGCAGGGTGGCCGGACGCACCGTGTCCGTGCCGTCGGTGATGGTGGGCCGCGGGAAGTTGAAGGCGGGGGTGAGGGCCTCGAGGATCTGGTTCGTCTCGCTGGCTCCAGCCGTCTCGATATCCTGGACGGTGAAGACGTCCACCGGCACCGCCTTCTGCGCCTCGGCGCCGACGGCGCGCGAGCCGACGGTGATCGTCTCGAAGAAAGCGATGCCGAGCACGAAGTCCTGCGTCACGGCGCCCGGATTGAGCGTGACCTCGACCGTGCGCGGCTCGAGATCCTCCAAGGTGGCCTGCAGCTCGACCGTCTGGCCGCGCGCGAGGTCCGCCGGCACGGTCAGGGTGTAGCGGCCCGCGGCGTCCGTGGTGGCGGTGAGGTTGAGGGCCGGCAGGCTGACGACGGCTCCCGGCAGCGGCCTGCCGTCGTCGCTGCTGAGGACCTGTCCGCTGATGACGGTCGGCCCCGCCGGAGGAGCCTGGGCGCCGAGCGGGACGGCCATCAGGGGAAAGGCGAGGACCAGGATTGCGATGAGCTGCTTCATGAGCGGCCTCCTTTCGAGGTCCACCTGCACCGGGCATCTACGCGACTGGAATGTCGCCTCACGTTAGCACGAGCGCCGCTCTCTTTGTCCTCGAAAATGGCAGACACCTTGCAGAGAGACAGAGAGGATTGAAACGAAAGGAGATCGCCCATGATCGACTGGCGAAAGGACGTCGACGCTGCCCTCGAGGAGGCGGAGCGGGAGCACCGCCCGCTCCTCCTCGACTTCACCGCCGCCCCGCTCTGAGGGGGATGCGCTCGGCTGGAGGCCGAGGTGTACCCCGAACCCCGCGTAGATAAGCTGATCAGCGAAAATTTCATCGCCGTCCGCCTTCACATCCGGGAGAACCCGGAAGCCATGGAGCGGTTCAACGTCCAGTGGACGCCGACCATCCTCCTCCTCGGACCGGACGGCAAGGAGCATCACCGCATCGAGGGCTTCCTCGACGTCGACGACTTCCTGGCGCAACTCACCCTCGGCCTGGGCAAGATCGCCTTCGCCGACAAGGAGTGGGACGGCGCGGCCCGGTGGTTCGACGAGGTCCTCGAGCGGTTTCCATCCACGGATGCGGCGCCCGAGGCCCAGTACTGGCGCGGCGTGACGCGCTACAAGGCCACCAACGATCCCTCCGCGCTCGCCGCGACCACCGCGGCGTTCAAGGAGCGTTATTCCGACAGCGCGTGGGCCAAGAAGGCGTCGATCTGGGGATAGAGAACTGCCATAGAATCCTCCGGCGCTGTTTCATGCTCAAACAGCGACCCCAAGGAGGGACGTGATCATCATGCGTCTGGAGAGAATCCTGCTGCTCGCCGGAGTGGCCGTGCCCATCCTCTACTTCGGGAACCTCCTCATCAGCCCGTTGTTCTATCCCGGCTACAGCCACGTGACGCAGTACGCGAGCGAGCTGGGCGGTCCCGACGCGCCCCGGCCTTCTATCTTCAATACCGGCGTGGTGCTGACCGGACTTGCCACCCTCGCCGCCGGAGCGGGGTTTTTCCTGGCGCTCCGCCGGCTCACCGGCAAGATTCTGCTGCCGGCGCTGGCGGGTCTCGCCATCGCATTGGCGGGGATCGCTTTCGTGATGGGTGGGCTCTTTCCGATGCCGGATCCGCGACATGGCGGCTACGGCCTGGGATTGGCATTCCAAGTCGCGCCCGTGCTCCTCGCCCTGGCGCTCTGGAAACGCAAGAACCTGCGCGCATTGAAGATCTTTCTCATCGCGACGGCGGTGGTGATGACCGCCTTCTTCGCCATCATGATGGGCGTCGGCAGCCTCGTTACGCGCGCCAACGTCGGGATCTTTCAGCGCGTGAACGCCCTGTGCACGTTTCCTTGGATCGGCATCGCCGCCTATGCGCTCCATCGCGAGCTGGCGAGGAGCTGAGTCGGCGCCCCGTGTTTCATGGGGGATTCGCCGTAGTTCGCCTCAGGAGCTTGGCGGGCTGCAGCGTAGCCGCCTGCTACGGCGCGTAGCAGCCTGCTACAGCTGCGTAGACTCCTGCTACGGCGCGTAGCAGCCTGCTACAGCCGCGTAGACTCCTGCTACGGCGCGTAGACTCCTGCTACAGCTGCGTAGACTCCTGCTACAGCCGCGTAGACGCCTGCTACAGCACGTAGCAGCCTGCTACAGCCGCGTAGACTCCTGCTACAGCACGTAGCAGCCTGCTACGGGAGCGTAGCCCCGTGCTGCGCGGGTCGGGCCATGCGATTTCTCGGTCTGCCAGGCCTGCTGAATACGGGAGTGGACTACTTAGTCAAACCGCAGCGCTACCGTCGGATCCACCCGCGAGGCCCGCCGGGCGGGCACATACGTCGCGGCCAGGGCTACGCCGATCAGCAGCGCGCACACGCCCGCCAGCGTCAGCGGATCGCCGGGCTGCGCTCCGGGGATGAGGCGCGTGATGAGCCGCGACGCCGCGAGCGCGCCTCCGAGCCCGAGGACCGTGCCGGCCAGCGCGAGTCCCAGGCCCTGGCGCAGCACCAGCCGCACCACGGCCCCGCGTTCGGCGCCGAGCGCCAGGCGGACTCCCATCTCGGGCGTCCGCTGCGCCACCGTGTAGGAGACGACGCCGTAGAGCCCGATTGTCGCCAGCGTCAGCGCCAGGGCGGCGAAGACGGCGAGCAGTAGCGTGTAGACCCGCGGCTCGGCGAGCGACGCCGAGAGGATCTCGTCGAACGTCTTCACCTGCGCGATCGGCACGTCGCGGTCGACGGTGCGCGCGAGGCCCCTCACCATGCCGGCCAGCTTCTCCGGCTCTCTCTCCGTGCGGACCATCAGGGCGAGCCAGGTCCACTTCGGGCCGGGCTGCAGGAAATTGAGGTAGACCTCGGGCCGCGGCGCCACGCCGAGCCCCATCTGCCGCACGTCCGCGGTGACGCCGACGACGGTGAGCGTGACGCTCTTGTCGTCATCCACCGGCAGGTCGATCGTCTTGCCGAGCGCTTCCTCGCCGTGCCACAGGCGCGCCGCCGATTCGTTGATGACGATGGCGGGCAAGCCTGCCGCGTCCTGCGGCCTGAACTCGCGCCCTGCGCGCACCGGAATCCCCATGGTGCGGAAGTAGCCGGGGCTCACGATGTTGAAATTGGCGCGGAAATAGCCGTCGGGCGGCGGAGCGGTCTTTCCCGGGATCTTGAATCCCAGTTGATCCCAGCCGCCGCCCATCGGCGGATTGGCCACCAGCGCGGCCGCGCGCACGCCGGGCAACGCCGCAGCCCGCGATTGCAGGGCCTCGAAGAACCTGAAGCGTTCGACGTCGTTGGCGAACTTGTTCTTCGGCAGGGAGAAGCTCACGCCCAGAATGTTCTTCGTCTCGAATCCCGGCGCCGTGTGGCGCATCACCCAGAGATGCTTGAGCAGGATGCCCGCGCCGGCCAGCAGCACCAGGGCCAGCGCCGTCTCCGTCACCACCAGCGCACCGCGCAGGCGCCGCCCGCCGCGGCCTCCGGTCGCCGTGCGGCTCGACTCGCGCAAGCCCTCGTGGAGATCGCGCGAGACAGCGATCGGCGCGAAGACGGCGCCGAAGAGGACGCCGGTGGCGAGCGACAGCGCGAAGGCGAAGCCCAGCACCCAGCCGTCGATGCCCGTGCTCTCGAGCCGCGGGATCTGGAAGCTCTGGCTCAGCAGGCGCACCAGCAGCCGCGCCGTCCAGCTCGACAGCAGCAGGCCGACCGCGCCGCCGGCGAGCGCCAGCGCCGTGCTCTCGATGACCATCTGCTGCAGCAGCCGCGGCCGCCCGGCGCCCAGCGCCGCCCGCAACGCCAGCTCCCGCTGCCGCGAGGCGCTGCGCGCCAGCATGAGGTTCGCCACGTTGGTGCAGGCGATCAGCAGCACCAGGGCCACGATGCCGAGGAAGATCATCAGGCCGGTCCGCGCGTCGCCGGCCAGCGCGTCGACGAGCGGCACGACGTTGGCGCCAACTCCGCGATTGCTGTCCGGGTACTGCCTGGCGAGAGCGGCGGTGACGACGTCCATCTCCGCCTGCGCCGAGGCGATCCGTGCGCCCGGCCGCAGGCGGCCCAGCACCCGCAGGTAACCGTGACCGCGGCTCGGATCGCGCACGATGGGCGTATAGATCTCCGGCGGCTTGGCGGAGAAGGCGAACCGGAACGCCGGCGGCATGACGCCGATGATGGTGAAGGCCTCTTCGTTCGCCCGGATCGTCTTGCCCAACACGTCCCTGCGGCCGCCGAAATAGCGCCGCCACGAGCTGTCGCTGAGGATCGCGACGCGGGAATTCCCCTCCACGCTCTCTTCGGGCCGGAACGTCCTGCCGAGAGCGGGCTGGACGCCGAGCGTCTCGAAGAACCCCGGCGTGCCCTGCACCGCTTCCACCAGCTCCGCCTGGTCGGTGCCCGCGAGGGTCATGCCGCGAGTGGTGAACGCCGCCATGCGTTCGAAGCTCCGGCTGCGCGCCTGCCAGTCCTCGAAGCCGGGATAGGAGACGACGTCCTGCAGAGTGCCGCTGTCGGTGTTCGTCCCCCAGACGAGCACCAGGCGGTCGGGCTGCGGGTATGGCAGCGGCCGCAGCAGCACGGCGTTGACGACGCTGAAGATGGCCGTGTTGGCGCCGATGCCGAGGCCGAGGGTGAGCACCGCGACGGCGGCGAAGCCGGGGTTGCGGCGCAGCGTGCGGGCGCCGAAGCGCAGATCGCGCGCCAGGTTCTCCAGCAGGGGGATGCCGCGGCGGTCGCGGTAGCGCTCTTCGACCTGCGCCAAGCCGCCCAGGCGGAGGAGCGCCTGCCGGCGGGCCTCCGCGGCCGTCATGCCGGCCTGCAGGTTGTCGTCGATGGCCATGGCGAGATGGCCCTCGAGCTCGGCGGCGAGCTCGCGGTCGAGGCGGCCGCGGCCGAACATCGCCCCGAAGCGCAGCAGCCAGGCGCGCAACCCCCTCACGACGGCTCCTCGCCGGCGGCGAAGAAGCGCGCGATGATCGCCGTCGTGCGCTCCCACTCCCGCGCTTCCTTGGCGAGCTGCGCCCGGCCCGCCCGCGTCAGCTTGTAGAACTTCGCCTTGCGGTTGTTCTCCGAGACGCCCCACTCCGAGGCGATGTAGCCTTCCTGCTCGAGCTTGAGCAGAGATGGATACAGCGTGCCGTAGTTGACGGCGAGCAGATCGCCGCTCGTCTGCTCGATGCGCCGGGCGATGCCGTAGCCGTGCAGAGGACCCATCGTCTCCAGCGTCTTGAGCACCATGAGGGCCAGGGTTCCCTGCCAGACGTCCGCCTTGGATTCGCTCATATAGGATACCCATATCACGGCTCGTATGGGAAGGCAATAGGAGGAGCGAGGCCTGTGGAATCCGGACGCCGCGTCCGTCTCATTTCTCAGACCGAGCGCAAGACCCCTTCCGCGACATGCCGGCGGATCGCAACCCTAGCGGGTCTTTCGCCGCATCTTTCAGGAGGGACTCCCATGAGACGAATTCTTCTCACGCTCACCCTTTCGATCCTGCTGCTCAGCGGCCGCGCCGAGCCGCAGGGGCTCGGCCAGGGACCGATCCCCGCTCCGCCCGGCAACGGCGTCCGCGAGCTGAGGTTGGGAGTAATCTGCTACGGCGGGATCTCGCTGGCCATCTACATGTTCGGCACGACCCGCGAGCTCCATAACCTCCTGCTCGCCTCGGATGCCCTCGAGCTCGACGCGCACGCCAGTCCGCCGGTGCTCCCCGGCGAGCAGGGGGGCAAGCTCTCCGCGAGCGCCCGCCACTATTACGACCTTCTCTCCCGGAAATGGCTGCAAGACGGCGTCCGCACCCGCGTCGTCGTCGACATCATCAGCGGCAACTCTGCAGGCGGAATCAACGGCATCATCCTGGCGAAGGCGATCGCCACGAATCGGCCCATCGATGACCTTCGTAAGCTTTGGTTTGAGGAAGCTGACATCGTCCGCCTCGCTGGCGGCCGTCCCTGGACCCTGAAGGCGCTTGGGCGGCTGCTGCTCAAGAAGCCGGCCCTGACGGGAGACCGCTGGCTGCAGCAGCTCTACCAGGCTTTCAAGACGATGGACGAGCGGCTGCCGTCGTCTCCGAGCGCGACCCTGCTACCGCGCGGCACGCGGCTCAACCTCCTCGTCGCGAGCACGGACTTCTACGGCAGCCCCCGTGTGGTGGAGGTCGGAGATCCGCCAACCAGTAATGATCAATACCATAACCAGGTGTTCCATTTTGAGTATCCGGGCCAGCAATGCGATCAGGACGTCTTCGCCGGCCGGATTGCGAACGCCACTCTCGCCTTCGCCGCCCGCTCGAGCGCCTCCTTTCCCGTAGCGTTCCCCCCGATGAACATCGAGGGTCTGCGCAAAGCGCTTCCCGAAGTCCCTCTCGACGACGTCGCACTGGCACGTCAAGTGTTCAGTCACCAGCTCGCGGATCGCGGCAACTGCGGAAAGGATGGCGAAGCGGTACGGGATTGCGCGCAGGAGCTCGCGAAGGGATTGTTCCTCATCGACGGCGGCGTGCTCGACAACTACCCTCTCAACCTTGCTTTTCAGCAGGCCGGTCGCACGACTCCGTCAGTGCCAGGACAGCGAATTTTTCTGTATCTCGAGCCGGATCCATCCGAGCCGCCCGTAGAGGGCGCAGAGATCAATGGCGCCCCGAACTCCTGGCGGACGTTCTGGGGAGCGAGCGCCAGCATTCCCAGCAACGAACCCATCGCCGAGGACTTCCGGCAGCTCGCGCGCCACAACGAGCGGGTCGATCGCATCCTGGACCTGCTGGCCAGCAACGAGGCGCGGGCGCGAGCGGAAGGGAAGGGCTTTGGCACCAAGCTCAAGGAGGAGGAAACGGTCGCCGGGTTGGTGGAAAAGGTTCTCCCCTACAAGCTCGACGACGAAGAACTCCCCAGCTCGATGAAACAGGAGGGCTCCTCGCTCCCGGAGGCACCGCTGGACCGGCAAGCGGTCACCCTGCAGCGACAGCGGCTCGAAGAGAACGCGGCTAACGCCTCGTCCGCCGTCGAAGAGGAGGCCTACATAAGGCTACGCGTGCATTCCGTCCTCGATCAACTCGCCCGCGACCTCGCTTCCGACGTGTGCCAGTTGCCGGAGGATTATATCGGTCCACGAGTCTCACTGGCGCGAACGATCGTGTTTCAATGGGCGGCCGCAAGCGGCTTGATCAAACCGTCCGAACCCCAGGAGCGCGATTACAGGAAAAAGTTCCTGACGGCATGGGACCTCGGTTACCTGAGGCGCAACCTCCGCTTCGTGCTCGCCTGGATCGACGGTCAGTATCCTGGAGGGGCGCCCGATTACTGGTACGGGCTGACCGTTGCCCAGGTGGAAGAGGCCCACGACGCAGTAACGAGAGCGATCGCCGAGGTGAGTGCCCTCGTGCGCGGTGACAGGCTGACTTCTCTTGCGGGAGACGGAGACCTCGATCGGCTTTACGGCGCTTTGTGCGTGAGGCCGGACCCGAACATATTGATCAGCGAACAAGCTGCGTCGGTGATCTCCAAAAATAGGGAGCTTATCGACGGTTTCGTGAGTCGCCTCACACCCAAGCTGCTGCAAGAACAGGACCGCATCCGCGGCGAACTCTTCGAGCAATTCATCACGCAAACGGCTAAATGGTACAAGGATGATCTAAAGAAAGAGCCGAACAAGGAGGCCCGCCGTGCGGTGCTCGCCCGTTACCTGGGTTTCCCGTACTGGGACCGCGTGGCCTATCCATACACCGCCTTCTCCGGAACGGGCGAGCTCTTGCATGCACACGTCAAACGACTGAGCCCCCGGGACGCCGATTCCCTCAGCGGCAAGGGCGTCGGTGCCAAAAGGCTCGCCGGCAGCAGCCTCTTTCATTTCGGAGCGTTCATCAAGCGCCCCGGCCGCGAGAACGACTATCTCTGGGGGCGCTTCGATGGCGCCGATCGGCTGTCGAAGCTCCTCGGCGAGGTCTCCGTGCCCACCAGCGTCTTTTCCGCAATCCTCGATGAGGAACAGACCATGATCAGCCCACCGGTGGTGACACACCTGCGCGCCTGTGTGGCGAACCCGCGTACGCCCGTCTGTGGCGAGCCGGCGAAATAGCTGTTCTGCAAAAGGACGACAAGGACAGCAAGGACAGGGAGGCGAACCCCAACGGGTATCCTGTCCTTGTAGTCCTTGCAGTCCCTGGAGTCTCTTTCATCCTTTTGTGGTGGCCCCCGCAACCAATTCACCCCTCCTCCGTACTACCCCTGTAGTCAAGGCGCCGGTGTGCGCAGGAGGGATGATGGACCGTAGAGGGAGTCTCGTGTTTTCCGTGCTGCTCATGCTCGCTTTGCCGCTCGCGGCGCAACCTCAGCAGGCGCCGGCCCAGCCGGCGCCGGCCATCGGCCCGCCGCTCGCCGTGTCGCGGGCCGCCGGCAAGATCGACATCGACGGCAAGCTGGACGACCCCGCCTGGCAGCAGGCCGCCGTCCTCGACACCTTCTACGAGGTCTACCCGGGGGACAACACCGAGCCGAAGGCGAAGACGGTGGTCTACCTGACCTACGACGAACGCTACTTCTACGTCGGCATCCACGCCTTCGATCCCGAGCCGGAGAAGATCCGCGCCCCGTTCGTCGAGCGCGACAACGTCATCGGCACGGACGACAACGTCGCCGTCTTCCTCGACACCCGCAACGACCGCCGCTCCGCTATCGAGCTGCGGGTCAATCCGCGCGGCAATCAGCTCGACGCCGTCTACAACGACGGCACCGGCAACGAGGACACCTCGCCCGACTTCTTCTACGACACCGCGGCGCAGCTCGCCGCCGACGGCTGGACCGCCGAGATGCGGATTCCCCTCTCCTCGCTGCGCTACCCCAAGCTGCCGGAGAACCGCTGGGGCATCCTGGTGTGGCGCAACTACCCGCGCGACCAGCGCTACGCCATCCACAGCAGCCCGCTCGCCCGCGGCAACAACTGTCTGATCTGCACGTCGCGCGAGATCACGGGTTTGACCGGCCTTCCCGGCGGCGGCCATCTCGTGGTGGCGCCCTATGCCACCGGCCAGCGCCTCGGCGAGCCGGAGGCCGGGCTCGGCTCGCCGCTGCGCGACCAGGACCCCGAAGCCGACGCCGGCGTCGATTTCAAGTGGACGCCGAGCGCCAGCAACGCGCTCGACGCCACCATCAACCCCGATTTCTCGCAGGTGGAGTCCGACGTCGGCCAGCTCGCGGTCAACAACCAGTTCGCCATCTTCTTCCCCGAGAAGCGCCCCTTCTTCCTCGAGGGATTGGACCTCTTCGACACGCCCATCCAGGCGGTCTACACCCGTACCATCACCGATCCCCGCTGGGGCGTCCGCGACACCGGCAAGCTGGGGAGCTCCACCTTCACCCTGCTGGTCTCCGAGGACGAAGGCGGCGGCAGCGTCATCATCCCGGGCCCCACGGGCAACGACCTGGCGCCGCAGGACTTCTCCTCCAACGTCCTGATGAGCAGCCTGCGGCGGGACTTCGGCGCCTCCTATCTCGGGTTTCTCATCACCGCGCGCGAGAACGACGGCGGCGACGGCGGCGGCTACAACCGGGTCGGCGGCCCCAACTTCCTCTGGCGGCGGAGCGAGACCGACCAGATGACGGGGCAGCTCCTGGTGAGCGACACCGAGACTCCCAACCGCCCGGACCTCCACCCCACATGGGACGGCCGCCAGCTCACCTCGCACGCCGGCTATCTGGAGTGGCTGCACACCGGCCGCGACTGGACCTGGCGCGCCACCCTCCAGGATATCGGCGAGGACTTCCGCGCCGACGAGGGGTTCGTGCCCCAGGTCGGCTACCGCTCCGGCCGCGCCTCGCTCTACCGCAACTTCTATCCCGCCCAGGGCCTCTTCCGGCGCATCCAGCCATACGTGATCCTGCGCTATATCGAGACTCCCGAGGGGGAGCTGATCCAGCGCAATACCATTCCCGGCGTGCAGACCCAGGGGCGGCGCAACATGGCAGCCGGCTTCGACTTCCTGGTGAAAGATCAGACACGGGTGGGCAACGAGGTCCTGGAGCACAGCGAGCTCGAGTACTACTTCCAGATCGATCCCGGCCGCCGCTTCTCGCGCATCGGCTTCAACGGCGTCCTCGGCGACGCCATCGACTTCGCCAACGCCCGGGTCGGACAGGGGGGCAATTTCGCCGTCTTCGGCACCGTCAAGCCGACCGACCACCTGTCGCTCGACTTCAACGCCAACCGCCAGTGGCTCGACGTCAACGCCGGCGGCGGCCTCGAGGGGCGCCTCTTCACCGCCCAGATCGAGCGTCTCAAGGCCACCTACAACTTCACCGCCCGCGCCTTCCTGCGCGTCATCGGCGAATACCTCGACGTCGACCGCGATCCGCGGCTCTACACCTTCCCGGTGCGCGCCGAGAGCGGCTCCTTTGCCGGCTCGGCCCTCTTCGCCTATCAGATCAACTGGCAGACGGTGCTCTTCGTGGGCTACGGCGACGACCGCCTGCAGGACCGCTTCGGCGACCTGCAGCGGGCAGACCGGCTGGTGTTCGTGAAGATTTCGTACGCGTTTCAAAGATAGGAACGAACCTGGCACGATTCTCGTAAAGGTATACTCGAAAGGCCCCGGAGCGCTGTCCGCTCGCGGGCAGCGCCTTGCAGTCCCTCGGGAGGGTTGACGCTTGACGAAGGACCGTGCCACCGGCCGCGACGTCATCCTCGCCATCGGCGAGAACATGCGCCAGAGCCTGGAGCCGCTGGTGACGAAGACGATCGCGCCCAGCCTCTACCAGGTGTATCTCCACGCCGACGACTACGACCATCTGCGGACGCTCTTCGGCGAGCTGGAGGAGGAGGCCAAGCGGCTGCTCGACGAAGAGCTGGCGCGGCTCAACCGCGCCGCCGCGCCGGCGTTCTCCCGCTTCCTGGGGAAGAAGCGCGACGGCGCGCCGCAGGCGCCCAAGTACGTCAGCGCCGAAGGCCGCTGGACCGTGCGCTTCCAGGAAGATCCGAACAGCGTGCTCAACCCCGGCGACGTCGAGGTGGTCTCCGAGTTCGCAAGGCCGCCGGAGGTGGGCTTCGGCGCCGGCTCGAAGACGCACCGCATCTCCACCACCCGGCGGCTCGGCCAGATGACCACCAAGCGCGAGACGGCCGAGGCGCCCCCGCCGCCGCCCGGAGGCGCGACCGTGCCCCTCGCCGCCACCGCCGAGTCGGCGACGCCGGCGGCGCTCGCGCGCATCCTCTACCAGGACGACCGCGGCAAGCACACCTTCCTGATGACCAAGGACGAGATCGTCATCGGCCGCCAGGCGCCCGACGTGTGGGCGGACCTCTCGCTCGACACCTCGCTCGACGTGTCGCGCGAGCACGCCCGCCTGCAGCACACGCCGCAGGGGGCCTTCCGCATCAAGGACCTGTCGAAGCTGGGCACCACCGTCAACGGCGCGCCGCTGCCGCGCAGCCTGGAGGCGGCCGAGGGCGGCGTGCGCGATCTCGACCGCTGGGCGGACCTGCCGGACAAGGCGCGCATCGGCCTCGCCGGCATCGTCTATCTCGACTTCGAGAGGATCGCCCGGCCGTGACCGCCCTCTTCTTCGCCCGCCTGGCGTTCCTCGCCGTCCTGCTCCTGATGGCCGGCGTGCTCGCGGCGCTGGCCCTGCGGGAGAAGGAGTAAGCCCTGGCGCGCGCGGCGGTGAAACGCCCGCTGGCCGCCTGCGGCAGCGATCCCGGCCGCGAGAGGGAGAACAACGAGGACCGCGTCCTCTGCGACGCCGAACGCGGCATCTACGCCGTCATCGACGGCGTCGGCGGCGAGTCCGGCGGCGAGATCGCGGCGCAGACGGCGCTGGAGATCCTCCAGGCCCGCCTCTCGCGGCGCACCACGGACGCCGGCCGCCTCATCCGCGAGGCCATCGCCCTCGCCAACAAACAGATCTGGGAGCAGGCGCAGGCCAACCCCGCCCTCGCCGGCATGGCCTGCGTGCTCACCGTCGCCGTGGTCGACGACGGCCAGGCCACCATCGGCCACGTCGGCGACAGCCGGCTCTACCTGCTGCGGCCGGGCGAGATCCGCAAGGTCACCCGCGACCATTCCCCGGTGGGCGCCCGCGAGGACGCCGGCGACATCTCCGAGGACGAGGCGATGCACCACCCGCGGCGCAACGAGATCTTCCGCGACGTCGGCTCCTCGCCCCACCAGCCGGACGAGGAGGGCTTCATCGACCTCACCCACGAGAATTTCGCGCCGGACTCGGCCCTGCTGCTGTGCAGCGACGGCCTCACCGACCTGGTGCCCTCGCAGACCATCCTCGCCGTCGCCGAGGCTCACGCCGGAGATCCCAAAACGGCGGTCGACGAGCTCATCGCCGAGGCCAACGCCGCCGGCGGCAAGGACAACGTCTCGGTGGTGCTGGTCGAGGGCGAGCGCTACGCCGCCGGCGTGCGCAGCCGCAAGCCGGCGAAAGGAGAGCCGCGGCGGCCCCTGCGCGGCGCCGCGCATGCGCGGCCGGGAGGAGTACGCAGGTTCCTGCGCCTCTTCGCCGGCCGCGCCGCCTTCCTCCTCTACGGACTGATCCTCGGCGCCGTCGCCTTCGCCGTCTTCGGCCAGGGAGGAACTCCCCTCGACCACCTGCCGGCGAAAAGCGGCGTGCTGCGCGTCGGCGTGGGAGACGGCGGCCTGTCGACGATCGGCGAAGCGCTGGCGCGCGCCAAGCCCGGCCAGCGCGTCGAGGTGGCGCCCGGCGAGTACCGCGAGAGCGTGCAGCTCCGCGACGGCGTCGCCCTGGTGAGCCTGGTGCCGCGCGCCGCCGTCATCCTGCCGCCGGCGGGCAGCGCCGAGCCGGCGGTGACGGCGCAGGGCATCGCGGACGCCGGCCTCATGGGCTTCCGCATCACCGGCGACGCGCAGGCGCCGCTGCAGGTGGGCCTGAGCCTCACCGCCTCGGCGGTCGAGGTCGAGGGCGTCGAGATCGCCGGCGCCAGCGCCGCCGGCATCACCGTCTCCGGCAACGACCGCTCGACCATCCGCTACAGCTATCTCCACGACAACCCGGGCGGCGGCGTGCTGGTAGAGGGACCGGCGGCGCCGCGCCTGCTGGGGAATCTGATCGCCCGCAACGGCCGGCCGCCGGCCACTCCCGTGCGGCCCGGCGTCGAGGTGCGCGAGGGCGCCATGCCGGAGCTCATCGACAACCGGCTCGACGGCAACGGCGGCGGCGGCGTGCTGCTCGCCGCCCCGGAGCGCGCCGCCGAGGTCCTCGCCTGGAACTTCTTCTTCGGCGCTACCCGCGCCGACGCCGTGCGCACGCCGGCCCCGCCGCCGGCCCAAACCCCCCGCTCGCGAGGCCCCCGGTGATGCTCACCCAGCAGCAGGTCGGCCGCTTCGAGCTGCGCGACTTCCTCGGCCGCGGCGCCATCGGCGACGTCTATCTGGCGCACGATCCGGACGCCGACCGCGAGGTGGCGCTCAAGGTCGTGCGCACCCAGCACACGGATCCCGAGATGCTGGAGGCGGAGAGGAACGGCGTCGCGCTGCAGGCGCAGATCTCCCAGGCGGCGCCGCAGGTGGCCGCCGTCTACGAGTGGGGCGAGGAGAACGGCCTGTTCTGGGTGGCCATGGAGTACATCGACGGCGCCGACCTCTCGCAGGCGCTCAGCCGCGGCCCGCTGCCCGAGGACCGCGCCGCCACCATCGCCCACCAGCTCTGCGAGATGCTCGACGCCTGCCACCAGTTCTCCGCCGAGATCGCCGGCCGCAAGGTCTACGGCATCGTGCACGGCGACATCAAGCCGGAGAACATCCGCCTGCAGGGCGGCGAGCGCGTGCGCGTGCTCGACTTCGGCATCGCCAAGCACCTGTCGGTGACCCGGCGCTTCACCGTCAACCTCTTCGGCAGCCTGCCCTACACGCCTCCCGAGCGGCTCGACCGCGGCGGCGTGGACCGCCACTCCGACCTGTGGGCGGTCGGCGTCGTCCTCTACCTGATGACGGCGGGTTATCCGCCCTTCATCGGCGACAGTCCGGAGGAGATCGAGGACAAGATCCGCTCCGGCGAGCCGCCGCGGCCGCTGCCCGACGACGTATCGCCCGGGCTCAAGAAGATCATCTACAAGAGCCTGGCCTTCGATCAGGCCCGCCGCTACGCCACGGCGGTGGAGATGAAGGCGGACCTCGAAGCCTGGAATGCGGGCCGGCCGCTGCCGAGCGAGGGCCCGCCCGCCGAGCGGCCGGCGGCGGACGACCTCAACGCCACCCGCCGCACGTCGCGCCCGTCGGGGACATCGCTCGACGACTCCGGCTCCTTCCAGTCCTCGGAGACCCGCCGCACCGACCGCGGCCAGCGCAACGGCGCCCTCGACGCCACCCGCCGCACGGCCGAGCCGGGGGAGATCCCGGCCGTGCCCGCGGCGCCGGCTCCGTTGGTGGTGCCGGCCGTGCCAGCGTCCCCGGAACCGCTGGTGGCCGGAGCCGCGCCGGTCGCCGCGGTAACCGCGGCGCACGAGCCGCCTCCCGCGCCGCCGCCCGAACGGCGCCGGATCGGGCTGCAGACCCTGGGAGCGCTCGCCATCCTCGCCGGCTGCCTGCTCCTCGCCGCTCAGGTCTGGGTACGCAGCGAGGCCGCCGAGATGCGGCACGAACTGGCGACGGAGTCCGCGCCCGATCTCGACGACCTGTGGAGCCGCTACCGCCGGCTCGCCGCCTTCAGCCTGCCCGGCTCCGGCCTCGGCGACTTGCGGGTGGAGCTGCGCGAGGCCCTGCTCAAATCGGCGGACCGCATCCTCGAGAGCTACCACGGCGACGCGCCCGTCACCACCGAGCGCGGCTGGCAGACGGCGCACGAGCGGCTGAAGGCGGCCGTCGACCTCGACTACGGCGACCGCGAGACGCGGGCGAAGATGCTCTACGCCCGCGGCCATCTCGCCCGCATCGAGTCGCAGACGCTGCGCGCGCGCGGCGAGCGCGACGCGGCGCGGGGAAAGGTGCGCGACGCCACAGCCGAGTTCCGCGACGCGGCGCGCCTCGCCCCCAACTGGCCGGACCCCTACCTCGGCCTCGCGCGCGTCTACGCCTACGAGCAGTCCGATCTCAAGGAGCTGGAGGCCGCGCTCGTCGAGGCGGAGCGCCGCGGCTACCCCCTCGGCCGCCGCGAGAAGGCCATGCTCGCCGACGGCTACCGCATGCGCGCCCAACAGTTGCTGTCGCAGGCCACCCGGGCGCGGGACACCGACCAGGAGGTGGAGCTGCTCGAAGCCTCCCGCGACCACTTCACCTCGGCGATCGGCCTCTACCGCGACGCCGGCAACTTCGCCAACGCCAAGGGCAACATGAACGACGCCGCGCGCCAGCTCCAGGGCATCCTCGCGCGGCTCGAGGAGTTGGGGATCTGGTGAGCCCGGCGCGTCCAGACCGAGCCCCGGAGGGGCGGCGGTGGTTGGGGCGGAGTACCCTTCGAAGCCTCACCCCCTGTCCCCCTCTCCCTGACGGGCGAGGGGGGACGTCTGCGAAGGGTCTTGCTGAAAAAGGCGGCTGCCTATTAGCAAAACCGGTTATGA
>JBIOVX010000224.1:0-5712 GCA_044868005.1 Thermoanaerobaculia bacterium
CCATAACAAGGTCTCCTTTCGGGAAGTTCGCCGAAAGGCTACGCCAACCTGGAACTGAAGGCCGAAACGATCTACAATAGAAAGATTTTAGAAGAGAGCTACCGCGGAGCGGTTTTGTTCAACCTACAGTTGATCTTCTCCGCTGAGTGCCTCTGACCTCACTGGCATACCCTCCGAGCAGAGGTAGTCGCGAATAGCCAAAGGCAAATGCCGCTCTCCTGCAAGCACTTGAATCATGGTAGGGCACCCACCAGCCTGCGTCAAGGAAGTAGGACGGCTGGAATATGGCGGCATCCCGGAGTGCTTATGGCGCTCGCCTCGTTTGATATGGCTACAGCCTTCAAACCTGCCTGGCGAACGGTAAGAGGCTGCAGCACCTCAACTTTGAGCCTCCGGAGCATCATCGAGAGATGTGTGCGTAGACCTCCTGCAGGAAGATGCGCAGAGTGCGATAAGCATCAAGGCGAGTCGGCTAGCTCGACACGGGTGAAGACCTCCAGCATCTCTTTCTCTGAAGGCGGATGCAGGACGTATCGCGCCGCGAAGTCTTCAGCCTGGGGATACGCCGTGTCCCGAAGGCGCGCGGCGGCGGCCGTGAGGTCGTACGGCGTATGCCGGAGCTGAACGTCGGGTCCGAGCAGGAGCCAATCGGCCCCGGGCTCACCGAAAGGCATGCCGACGCTGCCGGCGTTCACTACGCGGACTTTCCCGATCTTGCGGTCGAACTGCATGTGGGTGTGACCGCAGACGACGAGAGATGCGCCGAGCCCTTCGAAGATCGGCAGGAGGCGGTCTTCAGGCGTCAAGCGGGTGAAGCACTCGTTTTCGTTGCGCGGCGTGGCGTGGCAGAACAGCGCCTCGCCCAAGCCGGGAATCTCGAGACGGAGCGTCTTCGGCCAGCCGGCGATCCAACGCTCGTCTTCCGGGCGGAGCTGCTCTGCCGTCCAGCGCACGGCCTCGCGGGCCTGTTCCGGGATGCCCGGATCTGTACCAGCCCTCTCCGCGAGCACCGCGACCTCGCCGTTGCCGAGGATGAAACGAGCCGGAATATCGAGGCCGTTCAGACGGTCAAAGCATTCCCGCGGCATCGGGCCCGGCAGCACGTCGCCCCCGACGACGATGTGGTCCACGTCCGAGCGGAGAATCTCCTCGAGCACGACCTCCAACGCCGGGAGGTTGCCGTGGATGTCGTAGATCGCGGCGACGCGGGTCACTGCCTAGGTCATGACCTCGTATTTGCCGCCGAGCTCCATCAGTCCCGTTTCGACGCCCAGCTTCGGCGGCGGCCGAGCGTTATCGACGCCTGCGATACAACAAGTCCTGGAGTCGCGAGTTGCTATGGAGCGTGGGAACTCTAGGCCAGTTACAAGGCAGCGTCAATCCGGAGCAGCTCCCGAGTTTCCGACCGCTTACCCAACCAGGTAGGTCCGGAGCCACCCCCCGGCGCGTGGCGCGCGGGCACCGTTCTGCGAACAATCGGGACAGGCCGGGAACGGCCGGAACGGAGGTTCGCCATGAACGCGACCGCCCGCAATCGTTGGGACGACATGGAGGACGATCCGGGGTTCATCGCTCACGAGATGCTGAGCCACGATGTCTATACCCTGCCGGAGGAGGATGACTCGTTCGTCTTCTGCCCGGAGTGCGGCGAGATGGCTCCGAGCTTCGTCTTCATCGAGCACAAGCGCTGGTGCGCCTACGGGGAAAATTCAATGCGCGAGCTTTATGGCCTATCGGGCCCTATCGCTTGAAGTCGATTGGCGACCAGAGAGATCGTAGATCTCCTTACTGCTCATGCCCGTCTCGCGCAACACCTCCTCCGTGTGCTCGCCGAGAGCGGGCACCGGGCCGGCTGGTGTGGCGCGCCGGCCGTCGAAGAGGAACGGCGCCGCTAGCGTGGGCAGGACGCCGTAGGCCCCATCGGGCAGGTCCATCACCTGCCCGCGCCGCCGCGCCTTCGCGACGGCTTCGCCCACCGTCGCGGGCGGACCGGCCGGCACGCGGTGGGCGCGCATGGCGGCATCCCAGTGAGACACCGGATGAGCCGCGAAGATCTCACTGAGCAGAGCGTCCAGCTCCTTGCGGTTCTTCACCCTGGCTTCGCTCTCGCGGAAGCGCGGGTCCTCGGCGAGCTCCGGCCTCGCGATGGCGGCGCAGAAGCGGCGCCAGAGGTCCTGGCTGCCGACGCCGACGACGAACCAGCCGTCCTTGGCGCGGAAGGCCTGATAGGGGGCGAGGTTGGGGTGCGCCGAGCCGAGCCGCGCGGGCTGGCGGCCGTCGGCGAGCCAGGATTGCGCGGCGTAGGAGAGGAAGGCGGCGCCGGCGTCCACCATGGAGACCTCGACGTGGCGGCCGCGGCTGGAAGCCTCCCGCGCGTGCAGCGCGGCGAGCACCGCCGAGAGGCCGTAGAGGGCGGAGAGGATGTCCACGATGGCGACGCCCACCCGCACCGGCTCGCCGTCCGCAAAGCCGGTGAGCGACATGAGGCCGGACTCCGCCTGCAGCACCACGTCGTAGGCCGGCCGGTCCGCCTCGGGACCGGCGGTGCCGTAGCTGGTGATCGTGCACTGCACGAGTCGCGGATGAACGCGATTGAACCGGCTCCGGCGAAACCCGAGCCGCCGCCATTCCGCGGGCAGAAAATTCTCTACCAGCACGTCCGCGCCCGCGACCAGCCGCTCGAACGCCGCGCGCGCCTCCCGTTGCTTGAGATCGAGCGCCACCGACCGCTTGTTGCGGTTGGCGGCGACGAAATAGGCGCTGACGCGCGCCGCTCCCTCGCCCACCCACGGCGGACCCCAGGCGCGCGTCTGGTCGCCGCCTTCCGGCTTTTCGATCTTCACCACGTCGGCGCCGAGGTCCCCCAGCAGCATGGCGAGATAGGGGCCGGCGAGCACGCGTGAGGCGTCGATCACGCGGAGGCCCGCGAGGGGGCGGCTTGAGCGGCGTGAGGGCATGGCGGGGTGGGATGGTAGCAGGGGATAGATACCCAAGGATTCAGTTGGCTTGTGGATATCGGGCGGGTATGCCCTTCGAAGCCTCACCCCCTGGCCCCCTCTCCCTAACAGGAGAGGGGGAAACAAGAAAAGGACGCTGTTTCTTGCTGTTTTCCCCCTCTCCGGTCACGGAGAGGGGGCCAGGGGGTGAGGCCTCGAAGGGCATACCTTGAGTTACCATTCCCCCCGTGCCCCTGGTCAACGACGTCCACTCCCGCCTCAACGAGACGCAGGTCGAGCGCATCGTGCCGGCCGATTCCGTCTCCGCCGTGGTGCGCGCCGTGCGCGGGGCGCGCGAGGCGGGGCTGGCGGTCTCGATCGCCGGGGCGCGGCACGCCATGGGCGGCCAGCAGTTCGGCACGGACACGCTGCTGCTCGACATGCGGCCGATGCGGCAGGTGCTCGCCTTCGATGCCGGCTCCGGAACCGTGGAGTGCGGCGCCGGCATCGAGTGGCCGGAGCTGATCGACGGCTATCTCGCCCTGCAACGCGCGGACGGCGCGTGGGGCATCGCGCAGAAACAGACTGGCGCCGACCGGCTCACCGTGGGCGGCTCGATTTCCGTCAACGGCCACGGCCGCGGCCTCGCCCTGCGGCCGCTGATCGCGGACGTCGAGGCGCTCACGCTCGTCGACGCGGAGGGGAAACTGCGCCACTGTTCGCGCACGGAGGAGCCGGAGCTCTTCCGCCTCGCCGTGGGCGGCTACGGGCTCTTCGGCGTCGTGACTTCGGTCGTCCTCCGCCTGGCGCCGCGGCGCAAGCTGGAGCGCGTCGTCGAGATGGGGCGGATCGGCGGCCTGATGGCGGCTTTCGAGGAACGCATCCGCGGCGGCTTCCTCTACGGCGATTTCCAGTTTTCGATCGACTCGCGCTCGCCCGGTTTCCTCGACGAAGGGGTGTTCTCCTGCTACCGGCCGGTGGATCCGCAGACACCGATTCCGGAAGGCCAGCGCGAGCTTTCGGACGAGGATTGGAAGGAGCTGATCTGGCTCACCCACGCCGACAAGGCGCGGGCCTACGAGCTGTACGCGCGGCATTACCTCGCGAGCTCGGGCCAGGTCTACTGGTCGGACGTCCACCAGCTCACGCCCTACTTCGAGAACTATCACGAGGAGATCGATCGTCGTTTGGGATCTGCTCACGCATCGACGGAGATGATCGGCGAGCTGTACGTACCGCGGCCGCGGCTGGCGGACTTCATGGCCGCGGCGGCCGAGGATCTGCGCCGGCGCGGCACCGACGTCATCTACGGCACGGTGCGATTGATCGAGCGCGACGGCGAGAGCGTCCTCGCCTGGGCGCGGGAGCCGTGGGCCTGCATCGTCTTCAATCTCTGCGTGGCGCACACCGCGGAGGGCAAGGAGCGCGCGGCCGGCGCCTTCCGCGCGCTCACCGATCTCGCCATCGAGCGCGGCGGCAGCTATTTCCTCACCTATCACCGCTGGGCGCGCCGCGATCAGGTGGAGGTCTGCCATCCGCGGCTGCGGGAATTCCTGGCGGCCAAGCGCGCGTACGATCCGGAGGAACGGTTTCAGAGCGATTGGTATAGGTGGTATCGGGAGATGTTCGGTTAGACGTCTTGGGTCCTGGGTCTTGGGTCCTGAACAGCGCAATTTCAAGACCCAAGACCCAAGACCCAAGACCCAGGACCCAAGACGCTTTGCCCTATGAGAGGCAGCTCCCCCAGCCAGACCGCCATCCTCATCGCCCGCTCGACGTACACGTTGTCGCGCGATCCGGTGCTCTCGCGCCTGATACCGCCGGGCGCGGGCGAGGCGTGCCGGCGGTTTCTGGAAGCGGCGGGTCTGCCGCGGCGGCAGCTCGAACTGGCGGACCGGGCGTGGTTCCGCGCCTTCGCTCTGTCCGCGGAGCGCTTCGCCATCCCGGGCGTCTCGCTGCACTACGCGGCGCGCAAGCGGTGGCTGGAGGAGGCGGCGCGTCAGGCCCTGGCCGAGGGCATCGCGCAGGTGGTGGTGCTGGGGGCCGGGCTCGATACGCTGGCGCTGCGCCTGCACCGCGAGTTTCCCGGCGTGCTCTTCGTCGAGACCGATCATCCGGCGACGCAGGAGGTGAAGCGGCGGGCGTTGGCGCAGTGGGGCGAGCTCGACCCCAACCTCAAGCTCGTCCCGCTCGATCTCGCGCATGCGCGGCCGGAGGAGGTGCTCGCCGCGCTGCCGGAGTACCGTCCGGAGGCGGACGCGCTGTTCATCGCCGAGGGGCTCACCATGTATCTCCAGGCGGAGGAGATGGACGCCCTCTTCGCCTTCCTGCGGCAGCACGCCGGGGCCGGCAGCCGCTTCGCCTTCACCTTCATGGAACCGCAGGCGGACGGCAGGGTGAACTTCCCCTTCGCTACGCCGCTCGTGCGCCCGTGGCTATGGCTGGTGGGGGAGCCCTTCACCTGGGGCGTGCGGCGGCAGGACCTGCCCGATTATCTCGAGGAGCGCGGGTTCGCGTTGGCGGAGCTGGCCGGAGCGGAGGAGCTGCGGCAGCGCTATCTCGCGCCGGCCGGCCTGGCGGACCGGCGGCTGGCGGTGGGGGAGTATGTGGCGCTGGCCCTCACTCCGCGTTCCAAGGCTCCTGGCACGGCGGGATGACCTCCCCTTCGAAGCCTCACCCCCTGGCCCCCTCTCCCTGACGGGCGAGGGGGGACGCTCCCGCTGAATGATTTTCGTAGGGGCGGGGCTTGTCCCCGCCCTGATCCGTTGCGGGCGGG
>JBIOVX010000225.1:0-8041 GCA_044868005.1 Thermoanaerobaculia bacterium
CTCTCCCTCGGGGAGAGGAGGGTCGGGGAGGTGAGGGCCGGCGGCGCGGCTCCGATCCGAGTCGAGGGAGCAGACGAATCGGGTCTCCCCCTCTCCCGGTGTGGTGGGAAGGGAGGGGGCGGGAGAGGGGGCCGGGGGGTGAGGGTTCGGCGCGGCGGCGCGAACGGGCGTCCGTGGGGGTACAGGGCTCGGCAGCTCGATGATCACATCTCCCGCACGCACCATCCCCAGGTCTTCGCGCGCCAGCCGCTCGAGCATGCCGGGATCGTGGCGCAGGCGGTCGATGCGCACGCGCAGCCGCTCGCTGCGGGCGCGGGTCTCCGCGATCCTCGTCTGCAGCAGCCTCTCGCGGTCGCGCGCCGCCTCCAGGTCGCGCGAGCTCTTGAGCGAGGCAATCGCCAGCAGGGCGAGCACCAGCAGCACCGTCGCGCCCAGCACCGGGCGGAACGAGTCGCTGCGGGCAGGCACCTCGGCAGGCGGTCTCACGGCGACCAGCGAGGGAAGGCGGCGGCCCCGGGGAACACGCCCACGCCTTCCAGCTCCTCTTCGATCCGCAGCAGGCGGTTGTACTTGGCCACACGGTCGCTGCGGCAGGGGGCGCCGGTCTTGATCTGCCCGCAGCGCGTGGCGACGGCGAGGTCGGCGATCGTCGTGTCCTCCGTCTCTCCCGAGCGATGGCTCATGACGTTGGCGTAGGCATGCGTCTTCGACATCTCCACCGCTTCCAGAGTCTCGGTGAGCGTGCCGATCTGGTTGACCTTGACCAGCAGGGCGTTGGCGAGACCCTCGGCGATGCCCTTGGCGAGGATCGCCGGATTGGTGACGAAGAGGTCGTCGCCCACGAGCTGCACGTGGCTGCCGAGCTCGGCCGTCATTTCCTTCCAGCCTTCCCAATCACTCTCGGCGAGCCCGTCCTCGATGGAGATCAAGGGATAGGCGTCGAGCCACTCGCCGTAGAGCGCGATGAGATCGGAGCTGGTGAGACCGGTCCGTCCCTCGTCGGCGAGAGAATACGTCGCCTTTCCTTTCTTCTTCTCCACGAATTCGCTCGCGGCCACGTCGAGCGCCAGGGCGATCTGCTTGCCCGGCGCGTAGCCGGCCTTCTCGATGGCCTGGACGAGAAGGTCCAGGGCCTCGCGGTTGCTCTTCAGGTCGGGAGCGAATCCCCCTTCGTCGCCGACGCCGGTGCCCAGGCCCTTGGCTTTGAGCACGGATTTCAGCGTGTGGTAGACCTCGGTGCCGGCGCGCAGCGCCTCGCCGAAGCGGTCGAAGCCGATGGGCACCAGCATGAACTCCTGGATGTCCAGCGTGTTGTCGGCGTGGGCGCCGCCGTTGAGCACGTTGAGCAGCGGCACCGGCAGCACGGTGGCGGCCGGCCCGCCCACATAGGAGTAGAGGGGCAGGCCGCTGGCCTCGGCCGCGGCACGGGCCACGGCGAGCGAGGCGCCGAGCAGGGCGTTGGCGCCCAGCCGGCTCTTGTCCGGCGTGCCGTCCAGCTCAGTCATCGCGCGGTCCACGCGCGCCTGATCGCGCGCGTCCATGCCGCGCAGGCGGGGCGCGATCTCGTCGTGCACGTTGGCGATCGCCTTGCGCACGCCCTTGCCGCCGAACCGCTTGCCGCCGTCGCGCAGCTCGAGCGCCTCGCGGCTGCCCGTCGACGCTCCGGAGGGCACCGCCGCCCGGCCGCCACCGCCGCCGTCGAGCACGCAATCGACCTCCAGGGTCGGATTCCCCCGCGAATCGAGGATTTCGCGCGCGACGATCTCTTCGATACAGAACATCCGCTCCTCCCCCAAACCGGGCTGTTGACGCAACTCCGACGCCAAGGTTAGCCGCAAAAGCCCTTCCGGCTCAAGGGTTTCAAGAAATCGCGGGAGCTCCCCCTCGCCCGTCAAGGCGAGGGGGACAGGGGGTGGGGCAGGGGTGAGGCCCCGCGGAGAGCGGGGCCTACCAGGAAAACGACACGTTGGCCAGCGCCCGCCGCGACAGCAGGTCGCCGCCGAAGGACTCCCAGTGTTCCTCGTCGAGCAGGTTGCTGGCGTCGAGGCCGACCTGCCAGTTGTCGTTGATCTTGAAGATCACTCCCAAGTCCACCAGGCTGTACGAGGGCACGTCGCCGACGAAGACGCCGGCCGCCCAGGGGAAGTCGTCCACCCAGCGGTACTTGAGCGAACCGGTCCACCGGTCGCCGTTATAGGTAACCCCGGCGGAGGCCTTGTTCTCCGGCGCGTTCGGCAGAAGCTGGTCGCGCTCGTTCTTCTCCTTGACCTCGAAGTCGAACCAGGAGTAGTTGAAGTCCGCCAGCCAGCGGTTGGTGGCGTAGTAGTTGAAGGACACGTCCACGCCCTGGGTGTCCACTTTGCCGGCGTTGGCGTAGGAGAAGACGAGCGCCGGGAAGCCGTTGACGGTGGCCAGGCCGGCGAAGTTCGGCCCCAGGCCCGCCCGCAGGGTGCCGATCACCTGCGCCGCCACCGGCGCCGGCAGGAACGCCGGCGGCGTATACGGCGTGAAGGCCGGATTGACGCCGGGCAGCAGGTCGGTGACGAAGTTCTCGATCCGGCTCTTGTAGTAGTCGATCGTCAGGTAGAGCTTGCTGCCGAAGATGCCGTTGTAGCCCGCTTCGTAGCTCTTGATCTCCTCGACGGTGAGGTCGTTGTTGCCGCGGGCGAGCAGCGGGATGCTGCGCAGGCCGAGCGTCTGGCCGCCGAGGAAGGGCGCCAGGGCCGCTTCGAGCGGCGCGAAGGCGGTGATCGGTGCGCCGGCCGGCGCCTGCAGGAAGAACTCCGAGTAGTTGGGCACCTGGAAGGCTTCGTTATAGGTGAGGCGGAACGTGTGGCTCGGGTTCGCCGAAATGACCAGCGAGCCCTTGGGCGAGAACTGCGTGTCGTGCAGTGTGCTGTCGTCCACCCGCGCCGCCACCACGCCCTTGAGCTTGGCGGTGAAGTTGTATTCGAGCTGGCCGAAGGCGGCCTGCGAGTGCTCGTCCTTGGCCGAGTCCATCAGCGTCTGCACGCCGGCGTTGTTGGCGGTGTCCACCTTCTGCTGGCGGTAGGCGACGCCGCCCACGGCGAAGGCCTTGCCGCCCGCGAAGCCGGTGTTGCCCTGGATCTCGGTATTGAGATTCGACGAGTCCTCGAACAGGTGGGCGCCCGAGGAGAGGGCGATCTGGTCCTCGGCCTTGCGCTTGTCGTAGCTGCCGAGGAAGTTCCAGTGCGGAGTGTTGAAGTTCAGCCGGCCCCAGGGGCGGTTGACGTCCGTCACCTGGACGCGGCCGATGCCGGTGACGAAGGTCGGGCCCTCGAGGCTCGCCGTGCCGCCCTCCAGCGTCAGCGAGGAGGTCTCGCCGAAATAGCGGTCGAGCCGCACGCCGCCGAAGCCGATCTTCACCTGATCCAGCGCCAGCGGCACGGCCTCGCGCCGCAGGCAGTTCGTCTGCGCCGCGGAGAGGCAGATCGTGGAGTACTCCACGCTGGCGTTGCGGGCAAGGGTGAAGTCGTCGCTCTCGGTGTAGCCGCCCATCAGCTTCCAGCCCCAATCGCTGGCGACGCCGGCGTAGCGGACCTCGCCTCGCCGCGTGTCGAGATCGCCGCCGGTCAAGCGGATCTTGCCGCCCTCGTTGCCGCGGGGCGAGCGCGTCGTCATGTTGAGCACGCCACTGAAGGCATTGGCGCCGTAGAGCGCCGAGCCCGGTCCCCGCACCAGCTCGACGGTCGCCAGCTCGTCCATGGGGAACGAGACCGCCGCCCACTCCTGCGAGCCGAGGAACGGCACGGAGGGATCGCGGCCGTCGATCAGCGTCAGGATGCGGCGGTTGAGCGAGCTGTTGAAGCCGCGGGTGTTGAAGTTGGTGTCGTAGAGGCCGCTCTGGGTGAAGTCCACCCCCGGCGAGAACTCGAGGAGCTTCGGTATCTGGCCGCTCGACGCCTTGATCTCGATATCCTGCTGCGGCACTACGGTCACCGCGGCCGGCGCATCGGTGATGCGCTCCTCGCGGCGCGACACCGAATAGACGGTGATCGTCTCGGCGAAGCTGACGTCCCAGTCGACGCTCTTGTCGAGCGTGCGCGGCGCTTCGGCCGACACGACGACGCCGGACTCGGTGACCGTGTGATCGCTGAGCGAGAAGGTCACTTCATAGGTGCCCGGCGGCACGCCGGCGATCACGTAGGCTCCCGACGCGTCGGTCAGCGCGGCGCGGTCCAGGTCCTCGACGCGGACGGTAACGCCGGCGAGCGGCGTGCCGTCCTGCCGAGTAACCTTGCCTTCGATACGGCCGGTCCCCTGCGCCAGGGCCAACCCGGCGCCGAGCAGGAAGAGACTGAGGGCGACGACGAAAATCCGCTTACCGTCCATGAGGGCCTCCACCAGAGAGATGGCGGGAGGATGATCCGGTCCGCATTCCCGAAAATTACGAGAAGCGGAATTCCGGCGTGACCGCCCGCCAGGGAAACTCGGAAAATGGGACTAAAAGCGAGCCTTTTTTACCTCCCGGGACGGTATAAAGTCAAGGCGCGGCTTGGAAGGTGCTAGGGTAGATATCACCCTCCCGCTCGTCCCGGGAGGCTCCAGACACCCATGAAAGCCGTCGCAGGAAGGTAGAGCGGAGTGAGGATCCAGCCGGAGCCGCGCCCCGTCTACAGCCGCGCCTTGCTGCTGCCCGGCCCGCTGCCGCCGCTTTCGCACTTCGGCGTCACCCTGCTGCGGCACGCCGTCGGCACCGGCCTGCGCTATTCGCTCTACCATCTCGGCCTGCCCATGCCGGAGTCGCCGCCGGTGAAGATCATCCGGCTGCGGCTCTATCTCGACGCCAAAGCGCTGCGCTCCCTGCTCACGCGCGAGCCCGGCGGCGCCGACGTGGTGGCCGCGCTGCTGGAGCCGGGCGACGGCGGATCGCTTCCCGCCACCGCCCGTTCGCTCGCGGCGGCGCTGTCGTTTCATCGCATGCGGCTGCTGCCCTTCCGGGCCCCCGCCGACCGGCTGGTTTCACTGCAGGGCAACGAGACGCCGGAGGATCTCTGGCGGCGTTTTCGCGACAGCCTGACGCGGGTGCTGAGCCGCACCAACGACGCGCTGCTCGCCGATCTCATCTCTTCGATCGACCGCCGGGCGTTGCGCGCCCGCGGCGAGGACGTGCCGCCCGTGCTCAGCAAAGGCGCCTGGACCCTGCGCACGCGCGGCCGCGGCGATCTCCGCCGCTTCGGCCTGCCGGATCCGCTGATCCCTTGCTGGGCCGATCAGCCGGACCTCGCGTTCGCCGCCCGCCGCGCCCTGGAGATCCATCCGGTGCCCGGGCACGACCGTTATCGGGGCCGCTTTCGCGAGGCCTGGAGGGCCGCGCTGGGCCAGCTCGCGCCGCTCTACCGCGCCCTCGCCCGCACCGCCGCCGAGCGCGGCTTTCTCGCCCATCCGTGCGACGCCTTCTTTCTCCCTCTCGACGCTGCCGAAGACCTCGCCTCACCCCACAAGCCCGCCTGGATCGAGGACGCCGTGCGCAGCAATCGCGCCGAGTACGACAGTCTGCGCAAGGCCGCCGAGCCCCTCGACCAGATGAGCGAAAAACAGGAGATGGCTCCCACAGGCGGCGAGCGGCCGGAATGGGCGTGGGGGCCGCTGCTACCACTGCCGTGAGCGCGCCTTGCTCCCTCGCGCTTTGTAAGGCGGACCGGTCTGCCCGCGAGGCCTCACCCCCTGTCCCCCTCTCCCTGACGGGCGAGGGGGGACGATTCAAAACCGATCTTGCCAGTAGTCGCCACCTATCTGGCAACACCCTTCGCATGCGTCCCCCCTCGCCCGTCAGGGAGAGGGGGACAGGGGGTGAGGCCTCGAGGGCAGGCCGGTTGGGGAATTCCCCCCATTCCCCCCACGGCACGAATTCTGCTAAACCTATGCTGTAGCCCCTGCCAGAGGCCGGCAGGATTTTTTCTCTATACCTTGTAGAACGGAGGTTAGTCATGGCCGAACCAGCCAATCCGGTCACCCCGGAGGATGCCGATATGGCACGCGAAGGTGACGGTGGAGTAGTTTCCGCACGCCAGAGATTCCAGAAGCTCGGCGAGGAAGTGCAGAGCAAATACAAGAAGGTCTCCGAGGACGTGCGGCGCGGCGCCGAGCGCGCGTCGGATGAGATCCGCCGCGGCGCGGAGCGGGCGCGGGAGACCTATGAAGAGGTCTCCGAGAACGCGCAGCGGAGCTATCAGCGGGTGCGCTCCGAGGCGGGCAACCTGTCGCGCGAGGTCAGCCTCTTCGTGCGGGACAATCCCGGCAAGGCCCTGCTGATCGCGGCCGGCGTCGGGTTCCTGCTCGGCCTGATCGTTCGCGGGCGCGGGGAGAGCGAGGAGGAGTAGGATCACCAGGGCTGTAGGGACGGCCCTGTGTGGCCGCCCTGATTGGGCGATCACAGGCGTTCGGCAAGGGCGGCCACATAGGGCCGCCCCTACAGCGCGCGCGTGACCGGAGAGGCAATCAGGAGGAGACCCACATGACGACGGAGATCCAGGAGCGGGATTCGATCATCGACGAGATCATCGACGAGATCGTGCCGGAGGGGTTTGACTGGGAGCGTCTGGTGGTGACCTATCCGATCCCGGCCCTGCTGCTGGCCGCCCTCGGCGGGTTCCTGGTCGGCCGCCGCCACGGGCCGGACATCATCGCCGCGGTATCCGGCTTCGCGGCGGCCGAGGTCTCGCGCAACGTCGAGCAGCTCCTCAGCCGGGAGGCTGGCTAGCCCTGCGCACCGTCTTTCACATTTCGGACGTCCACTTCGGCCCTCCCCATCTGCCCCGGGTGTCGCAGGGAGTGCTGGAGCTCATCGCCCGCAACCGGCCCGACCTGGTCGTCATCTCCGGCGACCTGACGCAGCGGGCCAAGCCGGAGCAGTTCCGCCAGGCCCGCGAGTTCGTCGACCGCATCCCGGTGCCGACCCTCACCGTGCCGGGCAACCACGACGTGCCCCTCTACCGGGTCTGGGAGCGGATCTTCAATCCCTACGGCTGCTATCGGAAGCACTTCAGCCCGGAGCTCGAGCCGGTCTACCGCGACGACGAGATGCTGGTCATCGGCATCAACACGGCCTTCGGCTGGACCTTCAAGGACGGACGCATCACCCTCCGCCGGCTGCTGGAGGTGGAGAAGCTGTTGCGCGAAACTCCCGAGATCGTCTTCAAGGTGGTGGTGGCGCATCACCATCTCATCCCGCCGCCCAACTTCGGCACGCAGCGGGTGCTCGCCAACGCCTACGAGGCGATCGACCTGTTCTCCAGCGCCGGCGTGGACCTCATCCTCTCCGGGCATCTGCACCAGGCCTACATCGGCAACTCGGAGGAGTTCTATCCCAAGGGCCGGCCGCCGGTCGTCATCCTCCATTCGGGGACGACCACCTCGAACCGCGGCCGCGGCGGCGAGCGGGAGGCCAACACCTGCAACTGGATCCAGGTGGACGGCAAGTCCATGGTGGTCTCGCACTACCGCTGGCACCACAGACTGGAGCGCTTCGCCGAGCACAGCCGGCATTGGTACCCGCGCCAGGAGATCACGCCCTACACCCTCGAAGGCCTGACCGCGCCCGGTCCGACGTCCGCCGAGCCGATGCCGAGCCCCGTCGAGACCACGCCGGGATAGAATCCGTCCGTCCTTTTCCGGAGGAGGGTTCCCGATGGACATGATCGTCTACAAAGTGATCCATATCTTCAGCATCATGTTGCTGTTCACGGCCTTCGGCGGCCTGCTGCTCGCCGCCGGCGCCGGAGGACAGAACAGCGCCGGCCGCAAGTTGGCGGGCATGACTCACGGCCTCGCTCTCGTTTTGATTCTCGTCAGCGGCTTCGGCGCTCTGGCCAAGATCGGCATGTCGAACCCGGCGATCTGGCCGGCATGGCTGTGGATCAAGGTCTCGATCTGGCTGGCTTTCGGAGCCGTCATCGTCCTCATCCGTCGATCGCCACGCCTCACGCCGATGCTCTGGTGGATCCTGCCTTTGCTGGGTGGAATCGCCGCGTATCTGGCGTTCAAGAACCCGGCGTAGTTCAGCGTAGGGGCGGGGGGG
>JBIOVX010000226.1:0-15291 GCA_044868005.1 Thermoanaerobaculia bacterium
GTTAGGGGAGTGAGGGCTTCGGAGGGCATGCCTTTCAGCATAGGATTCCCCCCATGTTCAGACACCTCGCGACCCTCTCCGCTCTTCTCGGACTCGCTCTGACCCTGCCCGCGCCCGCCGAGGAAACCAAGCCTTCGCAAGCACGCCCCGGCCGCCAGGAGGGCGGCGTCACCCTGCTGCCCAACGGCTGGCGCATCGCTCCCGCCGGCCGCCATCTGCCGGTGGGGGACCTGCCGCTCGCCATGGCGGAATCTCCGGACGGCGCCCGGCTCGTGGTGAGCAACAACGGCTACTCCAAGCCGAGCCTCAGCGTCGTCGATCTGCAGCGCTTCACCGTCCCCGCCACCGTCCCTCTGGAGAACGCCTGGCTCGGGCTCGCCTGGCATCCGGACGGCCGGCGGCTGTGGGTCTCGGGCGGCGGCGCCAACACGGTCAACGAGCTCAAGGTGACCGACAAAGGGCTGGAGCCGGGCGCCGTCGTCCAGCTCAAGAAGGTCTCCGAGGAGAGCTTCGTCGGCGGCCTCGCCATCAGCCCGGACGGCACTCGCCTGTTCGCCGTGCACGCGCTGGGCAAGCTCCTTTCGGCCGTGGACCTCGCGGCCGGCAAGGTCGTGCAGGAGGCCGAGCTGCCGGCCGAGGGCTACACGACCCTGGTCTCGGCGGACGGCAAGACGCTCTACGTCTCGCTCTGGGGCGGCGCCAAGGTTCTCCTCTTCGACGCCGCGACCCTCGCGCCGGCCGGCGAGATCGCGGTGGGGGAGCATCCGAACGCCATGGCTTTCTCCAAGGACGGCGGCCGGCTCTTCGTCGCCTGCGCCAACACCAACGCCGTCTGGGTGGTGGACCTCGCCGCGCGCGCCGCCAAGGAGCAAATCTCCATCGCCTTCGATCCCGCCGCGCCGCCCGGCAGCACGCCCAACGGGGTCGGCCTCTCGCCGGACGGCAGGACCCTGCTGGTGGCCGACGCCGACAACAACGCCGTGGCCGTGGTGGACGTCTCGCGGCCCGGAGCGAGCGCCGTGCGCGGCTACATCCCCACCGGCTGGTATCCCACCGCGGCGCAGTTCAGCCGCGACGGCCGGCGGATCTACATCTTGAGCGGCAAGGGCCTCACCTCGTCCGCCAATCCCCGCGGCCCGCAGCCGGGCATTCCCGAGCCCACCGGCCAGTACGTCGGCGAGATGCTCCAGGGCTCGCTCTCCATCCTCGACGCTCCCGGCGACGAGGCCCTCGCCGAGTACACGCGCACGGTGGTCCGCCTGACGCCGTACACGGCCGCGGGCCGCCTGGCGCCGGCCGGCGCGCCGCAGGGCTCGCCGGTGCCCGCCAAGGTGGGGGACGCCTCGCCCATCAAGTACGTCTTCTACATCATCCGCGAGAACCGCACCTACGATCAGATCCTCGGCGATATGGAGCGCGGCAACGGCGATCCCAACCTCTGCCTGTTCGGCGAGGAGGTCACTCCCAACGCCCATGCCCTCGCCCGCGAGTTCGTCCTCTTCGACAACTTCTACGTCAACGCCGAGGTGAGCTACCAGGGCCACTCCTACTCGACCGGCGCCTATACCACGGACTTCGTCGAGAAGGTCTGGCCGATGAGCTACGCCGGCCGCGGCGCCGATTACCTCATCGGAGTCAAGGGAGAGCCGCGCAACGCCTACGGCAATATCACGGCGCCGCTCAACGGCTTCCTCTGGGACTTCGCCGCCCGCGCCGGCCTCAGCGTCCGCAGCTACGGCGAGTTCTCCGTCGAGAAAAGCGGCGCCCAGAAAGAACAGAACGGCAAGGCGGAAGGCCCCTACGAAGGCGCGGGCGGAGCGCTCTTGGGAAGGACGAATCCGGACTATCCGCCCTACGATCTCAAGATCCCGGACGCCAGGCGCGCCGAGATCTGGCTGGAGGAGTTCCGGCGTTTCGAGCGGGACGGCAACCTGCCACGCCTCTCGATCTTCCATCTCCCCGGCGATCACACGGCGGGCGCACGCCCCGGCTATCCGACGCCGCGGGCCATGATCGCCGACAACGATCAGGCCCTGGGGCGCATCGTCGAGGCCGTCTCCAAGAGCCGCTACTGGAAGGAATCGGCCATCTTCGTCTTGGAAGACGACGCCCAGGCCGGGCCGGACCACGTGGACGCCCACCGCTCCGTGGCGCTGGTCGTCAGCCCCTACTCCCGCCTGGGCGCTCTCGACAGCACGCTCTACACCACGGCCGGCATGCTGCGCACCATCGAGCTCATCCTCGGCCTGCCGCCGATGAGCCAGTACGACGCCGCGGCGACCCCCATGTACGGCGCCTTCAAGCCCACGCCGGACCTCGCGCCCTTCACCCGCCGCGAGGCGCGGGTGCCGCTCGACGAGATGAACGCGCCCAACGCCTGGGGCGCCGCCGCCTCCATGGCCATGAACCTGGAGGAAGCCGACCGCGCCCCCGACCTGGAGCTCAACGAGATCGTCTGGAAATCCGTGCGAGGAGCGGATTCCCCCATGCCTCCGCCCGTCCACGCCGGCTTCGTGCGCGCGCTGGAGGAGGAGGAAGAAGGGGAGGAGGATGAGTAGGCCTGATTCCTGTAGGGGCGGCCCTGCGTGGCCGCCCTCTTTCTAGGACACCGGACCTACATGCCAGCAACATAAGGACTTAGCGAGCCTCCACTCCCGGCGACTCTTTCAGATCAGACCTGATCTGGAGCAGATCAGGTTCGATCTCCTTCAGATCGAGATCGATCTCGAGCAGATCGCCCTCGATCTGGAGCAGATTGAAGGTGATCTCGTCCAGATTGAGTCCGATCTCGCCGAGATCGAAGGCGCTCTGCCCGAGATCAGACCTGATCTGGAGCAGATCAGGCTAGATCTCATCCAGATCGAGCTCGATCTGGAACAGATCGGCTTTGATCTCGGCCGGATCGAAGTCAATCTGGAGAAGATCGAAAGTGATCTGCCCGAGATCGAAGGTGATCCGAGCCGGATCGGGTCCGTTCTGGTCCGGTCATCGGACAAAAAAGGGGAGCGTGCACGAGGCACGCTCCCCGCATGAGATGGGACTACTCAGTGGTGGATGAGGGCGGATCCGCGGTCTGCGGCTTGGCCTTCTCCGGGGATTCCGGATTCGGCTCCTCCGAGGTCGGGGGCTTGCGCCGGCGGGTCCGCAGCGGTTGCACTCCGAACTCCACCAGCTTGTCGTTGGTGTGCCCGTAGTGCTCCTTGAGCACCGACCGCATCATCGCGGCCTTCTTCTTGCCGCTGGTCACCAGCCGGCGCAGCCCTTTGGACGTCTGCTGCTTGTTGGCTGTGTGGACCGCCTGCTGGTTGAGCAGCACGCGTAGCTCGGCGATCATCTGCTCGAGCTGGACGCGAGCGCCCTCCAACTGCGGCAAGTCGGAGGCATTGGCGGCCACTGAGGCCACCGTGTCCTCCCACTCCTTGAGGTGCTCCGCATAACTCTGTCGCTTCGGCATGGTCCTTCTCCTTTTTCCGGCCCTTTTCGAGGGGCCGGGGAACACCGGCGCCTTCATGACGCCGGATATCTACCTCCTTCGGGGTTGCGGCCGGCATCCCGTCCCGGCCAACGACTTCATACGCTTGCCGTCGCCTCCGCGCCTATGCTGCGGTATTGGACATCCCGATCCAGCGAACGACTGGAGCAATGTAACACTACTTAGCCTTTAGCGCAATAGGGTGGCTTATCGAGGGAGCGAAGCCGCGGATCAAGGCCTCAGAAGCGAGGAGCCCGAGCCGGGCAGCGACAAGAATCCACTTAAGCAGCCTGCCCCTGCCAACTTCAAGCAGTCTCCCTCTTCGCCCGAGAGGGTGGGGCGTGAGGCGGGAGGAGGGCCAGGGAGGTGAGGGGACCCGGCGGCGCAGCAACCGGAGCAGTTCCACGACGACCTGCGGATCGGGGATGAGCGGCTGTCGTCTGGCGCATACTCACACCCGCCAACAATCGAAGATGTCGCCCGGATCGGCCGAGCCCTCAACGAAGCGCAGGCCCGCTACGTCCTGATCGGGGGCTTCGCTGTCAAGAAGCGATTTTTGAAGAGGTCCCTATCAGCTCTCTTCGAGGGCCCGTTGGACCATCCCATCGTGATCGGCTTGGCTCCGGCAGTAACCGGAAACACCGGGAAGCTCCCCTCGGTCGTCTCCTGCGGTTGTGGCGCCAAGCCTCGCCGCGTCCCCTGCATGCGCACTACCTGGCCTGGTTCATGTCTGCCAAGAATTGTCGGAAACGAGGTCCGGACGGGCTGTCGAGAATGGTGCCATCGCCTTCGCGTGTAACCGTACCGCCGTCGACGAAGTATACTGCGTCTGCGGCGCGCCGCGCAAACGAAAGCGCGTGCGTTACGATCACGATACCGACCCCCTCAGCCCTCAAAGCTTGAACTTTGCGAAGAACAAGTGCTACGCGTTCCACATCCTGAGCGGCTGTCACTTCATCCAGAAGAAGGTAGCGAGGCCGGAGAGCGATGGCCCGAATGAGGGCAGCGCGTTGTCGCTCTCCTGTGGAAACCGCGTTCGGGTATCTCTGAATGAGGTTGGTCATCTGAAACTCTTCTATGAGATTGGCCACATATGCAGGATCAGCTACACCGCGAAGTTGCAAAGGCAACTCTATATTCTGTCTTAACGTGAGATGCGGCCACAGAAAAAACTGCTGGAAGACGACTGTTAGGCGCGGCCATGGTGGCGTAGGCATCGATCGGCAGGGAAATTTATAACTATCGCTATCCACTTCGATCACGCCAGTAGTGGGTGGATCAATCAACGAAATAGCGCGCAACAGGGTCGTCTTGCCGCCTCCGCTCGGACCTACTACGACTGCAATTTCTCCTGGTGACACCGCGAACTCGCAGGCATCTAAGACTTGCGTCGAACCGAACAGCTTGCGTACTCCTATGGCCCGAAGCATCAATCAGTGCTCCGAGTAATCGCGCCGCACTCGCCGAGCGAGTGCAATAGCCAATCCGTTGATGGGCAGCGACACGATCAACATGAAGATAGCTAGCGTGGAATAGACGATAATCGGCTTCTGAACCTCTGCATTTACGCGCTGCACCGATCGGAAGATCTCATTGACGCCGATGAAGCTTGCGAACAGCGTGGACTGAAGCATGATGACTTGCAGATTCAGCAGCGGAGGAAGAATGTCGCGCAGGACTATGGGTATTTCGATATACCGTGTAGCGTGCGCGCGCGACAGCCCGCAAGCCTGCGCTGCTTCAATGTACTGACGCGGAAACAAGGTCAGCGCGCCGCGAACAATCTCTGCCACGCCGAATATGTTGATCAGCGAGAAGGTCGCTGCGGCGGTAAGAAACGGATCGACTACGATCCCCAATGCTTCCTGAAGCGGATAGTGCAGCCAGAACAGCAGGACCAGCCCAGGAAGACCTGACAGGATAAATGCGGTAACACGCAAGGACCAACCGATCATGGCCCGCCGTGCCGCCAATATACCTAACGCGCCTCCAACGAGTAGACCTACGCACCAGATAATGGAAACGAGTTTAAAGGATCCCGAAAGGCCAAGCAGGAATTCGCCAGTATACCGAGTCAAGATGTTGACCACAGACAGTGCCCGTTACTGACCGGCATACGGTCGATATGGTAGAGCGACGCGATACTTGGCTCCAGGGCCTTCTTCATACTTCGCGAGAACCTGATCGATAAACCCATCGTTGAGAACCTCCTCGACGGCGGAGTCAAGCATGTGCTGAAGACGAATATCACCAGCGCGAACCATAAACGACTCACCAAACACCCTGACGGGGTTATCCGGAACAATGTTACGGAGGCCGGGGTTCTGCTTCAGATAGCGATATGCAGCGTTGTTCTCCATCAAAGATATGTCGGCCTTGCCGGATCGCACCTCCTCGAGAAGCTGCAGCGGATCGGAAAGTTGGGGAAGCGAGACACGCTGCGCCAGAGGAAAGTCGACTTTCGCGATGGCGTCGGCAAGTTCTCCATCCATCGTAGAGATGCGAATACCGGGTTGGTTGATCGCTCGCAAACTCTTGTCGAATCGGTGGTCATCCGAGCGTACGTACACTCCAACACCACTGTAGGCGATCGGTATCACAAAGTCGGCCGCCTTCCCGCGTGTACTGTTTCGCCACGAAACGGATCCAACTACGTCGTAACGTCTTGTGTTAAGCCCTTCGATCATCGTCGCCCAAGTAGCCTCATCCGTCCATTGCACCTTCACTCCGAGTCGCTTGCCTAACTCGTTTATAATCTCAACGGAGTAGCCGGTGAGGCGATTCATCTGGAGATCTTTGTAGCAGGCAGGCGGACTGATCACGTAGCCCACGCGCAATGTATTAGTGCGCAGGACTCGGTCTGCAGCGCTCTCAGGAGCCGTCGTACGCGTGGGCTCTTGGTACTTGCACGCCGCAAGCAGGAAAACCGCGACAAGCACAGTGCTGCGGATCCGGTTGCTATTCATTGCGTCACCCCTTTCTCGTCAATTACGTCAGGCGACTTCGCGCGTTATCGTTAACGCTGGGTCGGCCCACATCCAGGGCTTCCTCGATTGTCATGTCCATAACCAAATATGAGCGCAACTCATTGTGTGAGAAGGTTTCGATGCGGACCGCCCTTAGTTCCGCGCGGATCTGTTCCCAACCCTTAGGCCCCATGGCTTTGATTTCGCGAGAAAAGGCGCGACTGATCTGACGACGCCATGCCCCATCCTCTCTTGGGTACAGGAAGCCTACCGGAATCCCATGTTGGACATCCTCGACCGTGCGTGGAAATTGCAGCACGAAGCTTCCGTAGTAATCCTTCCTCCCCGTCTTTTCAGTAGTAATTGCTTCGACACGCCTCGCAACTGAGTGATCGCACAGCGCTATGCGTTCCTTAAACTCTTTCTCCGCAAGTAGCCATGTAGAAAGGCGGTCATGGCCTGGCTCAATGGACAGCCGTTCACCTTGAACGTAAGAGGTGAGATGAGGCGCGACTTCAAGAGTGGTCGAAGAGTCGCTGAGCATACCGATCTCGACTCGGGAGGAGTCGGGTCCACTGAATACCACATCGATGACCGCTTGGAGCGATGTCTCTTGCGATAGAGCGGTTAAGCGGCGTTCCAACTCCGTTCCGCGGCGGACGAGACATTCAAAGGTTCGTAGCCAGCCAAACTGCAGCACGGCCGCCGATTGAATTCTCGCGCCGGTGAGGAAATATGCCTCACCACAGAACTCGAATATACCCTGGCGCATTTGTACACCAAGGAGGTCGAAGTTGATTTCGTGTTTGTCCCTTCCTCCGAGGACAAAAACCTCTCCATCATCTTCGAGAGTCTTGCGGCGAAGCTCTTCACAGATCGAGTCGCCAAGTTGCCGAAAGTGCTGTGCCGCATCGATGAAATACGTCGGAACGTAATTGAAGCGCGGCTTGCCGCCTGCGCTTGGTGCGTCGCTGCGCCTTTTCTGCAGCCGCTGCTCGATGGTATTTTGCGCAATTTCATCCTTCTCTGCATTCTCGTGCAGCGTCCAGACACTCCACTCGTCGAGCTGCTCGCGCCGTGGAAATACACCGAGAAGGCGACTATAAGGCGAGGAGAGAATGACTTCCGGCGCCAATACCTGAAATAGTTGAGCGTAGTCATACAAGAGAGCTGACTCCAGAAGCGTGGACTTGCTAGGCCAGAGAAGCCGTTCGTAGAACGGAAGATGAACATCGGCATGCAGCACTTGGAACTTGTAGAGAAGCTTACCGGCTTCGCTGCGAACATCCGGTCCGAGAACGAGTCGCTCCTCCTCAGCGAGCAATTTCTCCTCAACCTTGTGCGGAAGCATCGGAAGACGAGCAAGAACAGGCACGACAGGGATTCCACTTGCTAGTAGACCACGAATGACGCCACCTGCACCTGTTCGATTCTCCTCGTTCCGAAGGAGGACACAAACTACTAGTTCTGGCTTTATATATCCGAGAGCGAAGCGTCCCGTCTCCGTTATGCCGGTTCTACTGTCGATCAATACGAAATCGACATCTGGTCGCTCGTTTCGGAGTTGCAATATGAGCCGTCGAAGAATCCCAGCCAGGGTCAGGCCTCTCGCAGTGAACTGGGAGGCAAGTACACAGGAAAGTGATTGATTGTAACGTTCGGAAGGGGCACTTCCGGCAGGAAACAGGTCAATTGAGCCTTTCCCGGACCTGCCCACTGGTACAAGGTACTCAGAAATTGGAGACGGTTCACTACCACTCAACGTTGCTTCGACGTAGTCGACGACGCCGTTACAAATGCGAACATCGCGTGTCTCGAATTTGAAGTGCAGGCCGGGAGCTTCGAGATCAAGGTCGATAGCAATTACTTTGCAACCAGATCTGCAGAGAAAATGAGCATAGTTCGCGAGTAGAAGGCTCCGGCCGACCCCGCCCTTGTATGAGTAGAACGTGACGATTTTCATTGCGGGGCATCCTGGAACTTCCCCGCGTCCTGAAAGGGGAACCCCCACTCTGGGGGAGGTATGTCCAGGCCAGCGCGATGGAGAGCGGGCGCTAGCCGTACATGTTTCTCGCGACCTACAACTCTTCTCGTAATCAGATCGTGAGCCTCGAGTACGGCCAAAATTCGGCTGAGGTTGGCTTCCTTCAGGCCGAGCCTTTTCGCGATCTCGGTCTGAGGGAGGGAAGGCTCCTCGGCGAGTAGATCGAGGATCTGATCAGCGTGAGCGAGCTTTCGCGCTTGGGCCGGGCGCTGGTTGGCTAGGGCAGCCAACCGGGCTTCCAGCAAGTCAGCGAATGCACCCCATCGGATCACCCATGTCTTGAGTTCTTCTTCGCGTGCAACCGGGATGAGCCGTCGGATGCTGTCGTTCGCCGCCTCCAGTTCCGAGTCGTCGGCCGTGCTCACAAGAAGGCGAATCACGGAATGGCGGACGGCGTAGTCTACGGCTTCCAGAATCTCCAGCCGCAGCACGCTCCCACGAAGGAGTGGTCGGTAGTCTCGAATCGGCCGAGCTAGTAGCTCAGCCGGACCCTCTCCGAGCAGATCTGAACCATTCTGAACTCTCATGGCGCGGATAGTACACAACTCTTCAGTCGGCCGTCAACCAAAGGAGCCTCCCTTCCAGCATTGGATGCTCCTCGGCGGCATCTCCGGCAATCCAGGAAAGGCCGAGTGCGTCGGATCGTTCCGGGTGCTGAGACGCGACAACCGTGTACGTCTCGTGCTGGAAATGGAGCTCACGCGCTCTGGCGGCATGGGCGGCGTTAGTCACCTCGTCACCCATCGAGGGCACCAGCATCAAGGCCGGCCCGACGATGCCCCAAAGCCTCGCAATGGGGACGTTACCGATTTCACAGAAGTCGAGGCATATCGCGAAGCCGACAAGGCCAAACCACGCGTAAAAGAGAGTCACCTTGTTCCCTCCGGTGACTCCCTCATCAACAATGTCTCCGCTTCGCCTTTTTGTTCGCATCGGACGCAGCTTGATATGTCGCAGCAACTCCTTTCCAGCACTATCGTAGACATAAGCGACATTTCGATGCGTTGGAGGGGTACCAGATTCCTCATGGAAACTGCCTGCGACGACCAATGCTAATGATGAGACCTCCTCCTGCTCGCGTAACCAATGACGGATCCGTTGCCGCACCTCGGCATCTACCGTGAGTTCCGGGAGCACCACGATCATCGCCCCAGCAGCGGCAGCAGATACCAATACACTTTCGACTGAGTCCCATCTCGTCTTCGGGTCGACGAGGGTACTGCAGCGATACGGGGGTACTGATGGCCACGCCGGGAAAACGTCATCGGCGAAGCCACCCGCAACGAAGGAGACTTTTGCGACCTCTTCGCCTTTCGGGAGTCGGAATTCAATAGGGAGATGTCGAACGTCGACATAGATACCATCATTCAGGACTGGAAAGATCTGATAGCGACGTAACCAGAACTCGAGGTGTCCAGCTTTTCCCTCTGCGATAGGGCTCGTCCATTTTGGACGACGTTGAACGAGCCAAAAAAGTTCTTGTTCAACAGCAATCTTCCGGAAAACTAGTTGCTGCCCCGAGTCCAGCCAATACAGATACTCGCCGAGCGCGCGCAGTGCGGCGAGCGGGTGCACCTCTGGCAGAGGATCGCCTCTGTTGAGCGCTGCTAGAAATTCCTGCGCAAGGACTTCGCAGGTGTTTCGCTCCAGGCCCTCTTCGATGATTTGATGGTTCGTCATCAACTCCTTCCAAAGCATGACCAAAGCGCGGGCTGGTTTCCTGTGCGCGATTTCCGCCCATGATTCTCCATCGTGGTACCTTGTCACGTTCAGTTATTTCCTCTCCGAGAGATGGGATCGCCTTCAATCATAGAGCATCGAAATGGAGCGATTTCTACCTATCCGTGGAGCGTTTCTATCACGCGGTGCTTGTTTAGAGTCCCCCGAAATAGATGTCAGGCGATTCTCGGGAGCGGCCGCTCGAAGGCCCGAGACCGGAAGGTTCCAAATCGCGGTGCACCGAAATGCACCACGGTGCATAGAATTCTTTGCATATTGTTTCTCGTCCATAGTGTTATACTTGTTCCTAATGATACCCGACAGGCGCTATGCCGTCCATGGGCCAGAACAGCGTCGCCCCCCGCCACGTGGACGCCGTCCCTCTTCCGCGCCGCCTACCCCACGGATCCGCGGGGACATAGCTGCCTCCTGGATAGGCTTCGCTGATGACGCCATTCCGATTCATGTCATCTGTTCTCCCAAAGACGAGTACCTGGCGGTGATTACGGCCTGATCCCGAACAGTGGCTCTCGGGATTTCAGAAAGAGGCTTTGAATTATGGACTGTCTCATTGCAAGGGCCGGATGGTACATTCGACAGCGCCGTTCAGCATCGATCGCAAGGGCTACCATATCCTCGATCGATCAGTGATAGTCGTCGTATCCGTCAAAGGGCGTCCGGAAAAAGGGCCAGCCTTTTAGAGGAAGGCCTTTCACAGGGGAGCTCGCGTGAGGCGAGCTGACCGCCTTCTTGGAGCCTCTCCTGGCCTTCGTGATGGACTCGCGAGCTTCCAAGTCGCCTTCCCCCCTTTCGAGCGACACAGAATTCATGAATTTTGTGGGCATTGGCGACCCATCAGCAACACCTCTTCCATGTCGCCCCGGGGGCGAAGTCATGAAGGCCAGGAATCAGGCAGTATCGGGGCGGCGCGTCACCCAGGCACGTAGGGTAAAGCTGGTGGGAAACTGCCCGGAGGGAAGGTGACTGCGAGCCCCGCCCGGAGCTTTTCGGCCGCATCGCGGAAGCGGGCGACGAATTCGGCGTAGAGGCTCCAGAGGAACTTCCGCATCTCGGCCGTGGCCGCGTGGAAGAGCGGTAGGGCCAGCCTTTTAGAGGAAAGGCCCGCTGGCGTTGGCAGCCAGCGAGCTCCTCTCTGACAAACTCAAAGCAGTCTCCCTCCTCGCCCGGGAGGGTGGGCGTGAGGCGGGAGAGGAGGGCCGGGGAGGTGAGGGACCCCGGCGGCGCGGTAACCGGACCGTCATGACGACTTGGCGGATTGGGGATGAACGGCTGTGCACGCTCATGGTAGATTTCAGGAAATGGACCGCAACAGATCGCCGCGCCACAGCCGGGAGCCCATCGGCAAGACCGTCGGCAATGCGCTAGGGGCAGATCAAGGTGAGACCATGCGCGACGCTCGACCTGCGCTGCTCGTTGTCTTCCTGATCGTACTGTGGAGCGGGGCTGTCGCCGCAGAGGGCCCCGCCTACCAGGTCGCCGACATCGCCCCGAACACGCCACAGCGGAACCAGGGTGGCTTGGTATACCCGAGTTTTTTCCAGCCCGTGACCGATGGCGACGTCTTCCTCGCTCCGGCCGGCACGGGGTTTCCGAGCATCTGGCGAACCGACGGCACGCCGGATGGGACTCGACCCGTGGTCGCGGGTGCCGCGATCGGCAACGGCGCGCTGATCGGCAGCAACGGTCAGCGCGCCTACTTCGCGGCCTCGGAGTCGAGCGGCACCACCGCGCTCTGGGCGACGGACGGGACTCCAGGCGGCACGGTGTTGCTGAAGGCCGGCCTCGGAGTCCCTTACGACCCCGGCTCCTTCGAGCCCGACACAGCCGTGGTGGAGGGCCGCCTCTTCTTCTACGATTGCGACCCCCGGCCATCCACCGTGTGCGATCTCTGGACGTCCGACGGCACCGTCGAGGGAACGCGCAAGCTCGCCAAGCTTGGCCGTCGCGCGACGCGGCTGACCGGCTCTGCCGGCGTCGTCTACTTCCTCGCTTCGACCGTGGTGGACGACTCTCACCCGGCACTCTGGAGGACCGACGGCACCCCGGGCGGCACGATCTCCCTGCGGACCTTCAGCAATGGCGGGCCCACGAACGACGTCGCCTCGGTAGGCGGACGAGCCCTCGTCGTGGCCGAAGGGAAGCTATGGGTCAGCAACGGAACTGCCGTCGATCCGATTGCCACGTTGGGCAGCCAGGAGTTCATCACCTTTCAGGGCGCGGCCGTCGAAGGGGGAACGCTCTACTTCCTGGCCGCCAGGCCGAGCAACGGCGGCAACAACCTCACCGTGTGGCGCAGCGACGGCACCCCGGCAGGCACGTCGACGGTGCTGAGCACGCCGGTTGCCTTCAGCCCGTTGATGCCGTACCCGTGGGTGCAGCAACATGGCTCGCGCGTCTACTACCTGATGCCCGGGCCACAGGGCCGCGAGCCCTACGCCCTGTGGTCGAGTGGCGCTGGCGGTCAAGGCGCGCAGCCGGTGACGTGCGGCGGCTGCTCGTCGATACCAGATCCTGGCTGGATCCTCGTTTCAGGCGGTGAGCTGCTCTTCCCGGCAGTCTCGGGCGACGTTCACACCCTCTGGGCGGTCGACTCGGCGCACGTCCCGCGCCCCGTGGCGCCGTATTGCACGGGCTACTGCCGAACGGACGCAGCCGTTGTAGTCGACGCCGGGGCCCTGTTCCCGGTGTCGCCGACGTTGGGGGGCTATGAGCTGTGGGTGACGGACGGGAGCGCAGCCGGCACCCGGTCGGTGGGCTCGTTCGAGTCCTTCGCCAATCTGTACGTTTCGACGAACCTGGACGGTGTTCTGTTCGCGGCGTCGCCTGATCTGTTCCGAGAGACCAACCTTTGGATGAGCCGAGGAGCTCCACAGAGCACCGTGCCGCTGACGGCCGTGGGAGGGTGACGGCTCCGAGCCGCGAGAGCTGCGGCGAGCCGGGGATCGCGTCGCCTTCCTGGCGTGCGGGGAGCCGCAGGGGCTGTGGGGAGCGGGAGCGCACGAGGCCGAGCTCGTGCAGGAGGGCCACGTCGACTGCTTCTCCACCAGCGGCTTCCAGCCTTTCGTGAGCGCGGGCGAAAGCGCGTTCTTCACCTACGGAGAGTTCGTCGGACAGTCCGAAGTCTGGGCGACCGACGGCACCGCAGCCTCCACGAGGAAGGTGTGGGACAACGGCGCTGACAGCAGTTCCGCCGTGTACGACATGGCCGCGTTCGGGGCTGACCTCGTCTTCTGGATCTCTCGCATCGTCGCCGGCCAGAGGATCACCAGTCTCTGGCGCAGCGACGGCACGGCCGCCGGCACCACGAGAGCCCTCGATCTGCCGCCCGGCGTGGGACCGGGCGTGGGCTCCACCACACTCGAGGGGGAGCTCTACTTTCGGGCCAACTCGCCGGCTCTGCAGGTCTGGCGGACCGATGGCACCGCGGGAGGAACGCGACGTCTCACCGACGAGCCGAGCGGCGAGTTCGTCCAGGATCCCGAGCTCACGCGCGTCGGGAGTTTCGTCTACTTCACCGGCGCCCATGGCATCTGGCGCACGAACGGAACGGCGGCGGGCACCATCTTGGCGATTCCCGGCCCGCAGGACGGCGACTTGAGCTGGCTGCACGAACAGGGCGGCGCGCTTCTCTTCATGCGCACGGAAGACGGCGTGTCCACTCTCTGGCGCACGCAGGGCACTCCCGCCTCCACGCAACAGATCGCCGCGTTGAGGGCGATCACCTGGCCTCCGCGGTCGGCGGCCACCTTCGCCGGACGTCTCTACTTCGCCGCCGACGATGGCGCGCACGGCGTCGAGCTCTGGCGCACCGACGGCACTGCCGCCGGCACGGTGCTGGTTCGCGACATCGGGCTGGGGCCGATCTCCGGCAACCCGCGCGAGCTGGTCGCCGCCGGGGGCAAGCTGTACTTCACCGCGGACGACACCTTCACCGGCGGCGAGCTCTGGGTCTCGGATGGCAGCGCTGGCGGGACGCGCATGGTGCAGGATATCGCCCCGCACGCTGCATCGTCTTCGCCCGCCGATCTCACCGTCGTAGGCGACCTCCTCTACTTCTCGGCTGACGATGCCACGACCGGGCGCGAGCTCTGGGCACTACCGCTACCGCTCAGCGAACATCCGGCGCCCTTTGCCACTTGGCTGACCACGGCGGCGCTTCCTGGCTACCGCTTCCAAGTGCGCATCGGCGGCGACCTCGAGGGAGCCCGGGAGACCAACTGCCCGGGCGAGACGCTCTGCGTGTCGGGGGCCAAGCCCGGCCGGTCCGAGGTCCTCGTGCGGGTGATCGGGCCGCGGCCCAACGGCTACCTGTGGCCGCACATGGTGAAGTTCACGGTGGCGCAAGTCGAGGTGTGGATCGAGCAGACGAGCAGCGGCGAGGTGCAGTACTACGAGCTCGCGGCAGCCCATCCCGATGCCGGTGTCCTCGACGGGCTCTTCGATCGGCTGGGTTTCCTACCGGGGCCGGGTTTCCTACCGGGGCCAGCCACCTCCGATGCAGCGTTCACCGACACAGCGGTCGGGCCGCCGCCGCCGAGTGCGACGTGGCTGACGACGACCAGACTGCCGGGTTTCCGGTTCCAGGTGCAGATCGGCGGCAACCGCACCGGGGTGATCGAGAGCGACTGCCTCGCGGAAACGCTCTGCGTCTCGGGAGCGGTCGCCGGCCGCTCGGAGGTGTTCGTGCGGATCATCGGCCCACGGCCGAACGGTTTCCTGTGGCCCAACGTCGTGAAGTTCACGACGAGCCGCATCCAGGTCTGGATCGAGCAGAAGAAGACAGGCCAAGTGCAGTATTACGACCTGCCGGCGGCGAACCCTGACGCGGGCATCCTCGTCGGACTGTTCGATCGCACGGCGTTCCGACCGTAACACCGCGCCCCGAGCGGCGGGGACGCTGCGGCGATCGGCGACCCGGGCCCGATCCTTCTCCCTATTCTGAACTGCCTCCAGGGCGGCCACATAGGGCCGCCCCTACAGATCGTTCTGTGGCCGATTTGGGTTTGGTGTGTTGCGCGTGAGAGGGCGGTTTATCTCGATGTGGTCTGTAGGGGCGGCGCTGTGTGGCC
>JBIOVX010000227.1:0-35752 GCA_044868005.1 Thermoanaerobaculia bacterium
GCCCCGCCCCTACGAAAAACGACATGACGTCCGGGTAGCAGGGCGGCCACGCAGGGCCGCCCCTACAGATCTGTTTGGGAGGAATCGCCTACAGGTCCGCAGCCTTGAGGCTGGCGGTGAGCTTCTGGATGCAGGGCTTCATCACCTTGTCGAACATCCGGTCGTCGTCCACGCCGCCGCCGAAGCCGCCGACGGACACCTTGACCGAGCTCTCCTCAGCGCTCGCCTCGTCGGCCCACACGATCTCGCCGGTCGAGGTGTCGATGAGGCGGGCGTTCAACGCCGCGACGAAGGTGCGCTTGCCGGCGCCGAAACCGGGAAGGCGGCCGATGCCCGAGCCGTGCGCGCTCTTGTCGGTGACGCCGTACTCGGTGACGGCGCCGGTCAGCAGGTAGTTGACGCCCAGGAGCTTGCCGACGCGCACCGCGGTCGACGGATCGACGTCGCCGGAGAGGGTCAGGCCCTTCTCCTGCATCAGGGCATCGAGCTGCTCGCGCTCGACGACGCGGAACTTGCCGCTCTTCACCAGCTCGGTGACGAACACGTCCTGCGACGCCTGGGCGCCGCCGTGCCACCACCACTGGTTGTCGGCCTTGTTCTTGAACTCCAGGACGGCGATGCGCGGCTTGTCGCTGGACGCCGCCTGGGTCAGGCTCGGCACCGCGAACACCGCGAGCAGCAGGGCGGCACACAGGGCGAGGGTAGAAATACGCTTCATGATTCAGACCTCCTTCAGGGTGAAAAGCAGAGCGTCCCGTAAGTTTACCCTGGAACCGCGCTCCGCGCCAGCCCCCCGGGCTAGCCTTCAAGACTCTAGTATGCGTTACGTTCTAGCAGAGATGCCGTACGCCTGAAGCTTGTCTCGGAAGTTCGTCCGGTCCATTCCCGCGGCCCGAGCGGCCTCGGAGATATTGCCGCCGGATTCGCGCAACCGATGGACGAGGTAAGCCCGCTCGAATTCCGCCTTAGCCTTCTTCCACTCGCTTGTGAAGTACGGTTCTGTGCCTGGCGCAGAGGACTTTTGCGAGGCCCCGAGCAGGAGATGCTCGGGCGCGATGGTATCCGAGTTGGCGACGATCACGGCACGCTCCACCACGTTTTGGAGCTCGCGGACATTTCCCGGCCAGTGGTACTGGGCCAAGAGGCGCATCGCTTCCTGGGAGAACCCCTGGACCCGCTTGTTAAGTTCTGAACTATACCGCGCAAGGAAATGCCCCGCAAGCCGCGGAATGTCTTCCTGACGCTCCCGCAGCGGCGGCACCCGGAGAGGAAACTTCCAGAGTCGATAAAAGAGATCCTTCCGAAACCGCCCTTCCCGGACCTCCTGCTCGAGATGACGGCTCGTGGCTGCAACGATGCGGGTATCGACTTTGCGAGGAGTCGCCGAGCCGACCGGCAGCACCTCGCCCGTCTCCAAAGCTCTCAGGAGCTGCACCTGAACTCCGGTGCAACTCTCTCCAATTTCGTCGAGGAAGAGCGTACCGCGGTCCGCCGCCGCGAAGACTCCCGGCCTGGCCTCGCGTGCGGCAGTGAACGCCCCCCTGGCATGCCCGAAAAGCTCGCTGGCAAGAAGGGTGTCAGGGAACGCGCCGCAATTGACGGCGAGGAAGGGGTGATCGCACCTCGTACTGTTGCGATGGATGGCGCGGGCGACGAGCTCCTTGCCGGTGCCGATCTCACCATGGATCAAGATCGGGATCGAGAGACCGGCGATCTGCTGGATCGAAGCGAGCATCGCGGTGAACGGACGGCTCTCTCCCACTAGGTCATCGAAGCGAAGGCGCTGGTCGAGTTCCGCTCTAAGAAAACGACTCTCGGCTGCCAACTCCCGCCTCTCCGCTAGGGCACGGATCTTTTGCTTCAAGCTCTCGAGGACGATCGGCTTGACCACGAAATCTTCGGCGCCGCTCTTTATGCACTCGATGGCCAGCGAAAGGTCACTCTGGGCCGTCACCATGATCACCGGCGTCTGAGGCTGCTCCTGCTTGATCTTCCGCAACACTTCGAGGCCGGACATTCCGGGCATCCGGTGATCGAGGAGAACGAGGTCGTAGTTTACCGCAAGCTTCTGAAGAGCTTCGCTTCCATCACTAGCCGTATCGGCTCGAAACTCCTGTGCAAGAGCCCTCGCTAGGAGGCGGCGCGCCTCCTCCTCGTCATCGACGACCAGTATGGCAAAATCCCTCATTTCAGCTCGTCTTAACTCTGAAAGCGAATGAAGCCGGGGGCATAATGGACCTTCACGTGTGCGATCTTCTCCCGTCCCCAGATGTAGAAGCGCTTGTTGTACTTTTTGTCCCGCAGGAATCTATCGATCATTTGGCGCGCCTCATTGTTTACCGTTCCCGAGGCCATAATCACGTACTTATCCAGATAATGGCGCACCCCGCCGAAAGTAACCTCGCTATTGAAGGCTTTTGCGGCCTGCGCCATCAGAGCCGCAACGTTGCCGCCATGAATGTCCCCGATGTTGGCTTGGACACCAACGTACTCCAACTCACCCATCCTGTTCTGTTCGTAGAAGACGAGGTCTTTGCCGGCCTCCCTGATGCCGTGGGTCAGGTGGACCTCTCGATAATCCAGGTGAGTGAAGAGGTCTACCGCGAACTGTCGAAATACTCTCTCATCCTTGAGTGAGTTCAAGTAGGCGATGACCTCCGTTCGGCTCCTGACAATACTGTTGCGGCGACGCTCGAGTCGCTGCCAAGCTTCCTCGATCACAGATTTCACATCTCGACTACCAGGCTTGAGCACACCGTAAGTAGTGCCCCCCAGAAAGAAGAACTCATCCAGATCACTATCGTCAAGAACAAGGGCAATAACCTTCACTCTGCTCGCCAGGGAAGCAGCGGTGAGGTCCCGCAGCAGAGACAGGGCCGAATAATAAGAGGACATGCGGTACTCGCACAGCACGATTCCTTGCCCCTCCCGTATAATTGTATCGATGAGCGCTTCTGGGGAAAAATCCTCGTCCACTTCTACCCGAAGACACTCAAAATTTTTGGAGCGGAGAATCGCCTCGCATTGATAACTGAGCACCTTGTTCTCTGTAAGAATCAATACTCGTTGAGTAGCGTCCGGGCTTCCACCAAATCTGTCGTTTTCGTCCATGTCGGTCGCTTCGAGACGGTCACTCCCGAACGCTCCCGAAGGAGGAATTGGTGTCGGCGGCTCTTTCTCATCGAGTCGTGAAGTAACCGGCACCCAGATTGAGGTTGGCTCCAGGCCCCCTCCAGAGACTGGTTCTGAAGCGTCCTGCCTTGTCGATGCACCGCGATAAAGGGCGCTCTCGATCTGTAGGGCCAGATTAGTCAACTCCTGCCTTGCTGTCGTTGTGTCGAGCCCACAATAACGTAGTAGCCGCCAGTCCTTGTACTGGCGATCCGCTAGAACCTTTACCAATGGATCGATGATTCGAGCAACTTCCTTTTCGTTTTCCCGAGGCTTTATGTAATCGTCAAACTCTCTCCACTTTATATAATAAAGAGGAAGAATGAGGTCTGTGCGGCCGAGCCGTTGCTCGTGGACGAGAAAGCCCTCAACCTCCTTGCGGCAGTCCTTACTTCGAAAGAAAGTCGGAGTTAACACAGGAAGTAGAAAGGTCACAGACTGGATTTGCCGTTCGATCTGGGCTTGTCCCACCTCTCCCCAGAAAAGGTCAGCCCGATCCTGAAAGATTGGAAAGGGGTCTCCGGTCTGTGCCTCCACTTCTAAGGCCAAGAGCCTTCGAAATTCGGTAATGTATCCGCGATCAAGGTCGTCATTAAAGTGAGCATAACTCAGGAACGCCATCGGTGGTCGCATTTGGGCAACTCTCCTCGATTTGATCTCTCATGATTTCAGCAGACTCCAACATCATATCCACTGTGCTGTCATGAAACGTCTCCTGCCTGATGAAGATCGCCATCTCCGCTTCACTTCGGCATTGCACTATCGCTCCTACGGATTGGAAAAATTACCCGGAAGACTGTGCCGACACCTTCCTGGCTTGTGACAGTGATCTCTCCTCCGTGGCGCTGGACGAAATCTTGGGTGAGCGCGAGGCCTTGTCCGAAGTGTCCTTCATCTCCGGTGCTGTATCCGTAGTCGAAAATCCTGCGCAGCACGTCGGGTGGAATACCTTGTCCGTCGTCAGTGATCGCGATCTCGATCTGACGTCGCAAGGGCACATATTGTGCGATGATCGCTAACCGCCCGTGATTTCCTGCGGCTTCAGCACCGTTCTGTAGAAGGTTCATGAAGGCGTGGATCAACATCTCGCGCTTCCCCGGAATCCTCGGCAGCATCGAAGATACATCCAGCTCAATTTCGACCTGACTCCTCGGATAGTAGTAACGGAAGCGAGAGATCGTTTCCTCTAGCACCTCCTCCAAGGCAAGCGCCTCCGACACTCCCTCGCGTCCAAGCCGCCGAAGCGAAGAGTCTAAGACCTGGCGAATCCGGCTCACATTCGCAATCAGGTCCCCGAGGTCCGCCCCCTCCAAGCCCTGTCCACTCTGAGCTAGCAAAAAGATGCTATTCAGAGGGTTGTTGATCTCATGAAACAGAGCGTGCGCCAACAGACCCTGCTCCGCCTCGCGGCGCCGGCGCTCCCGAAGCAACCTGATATTGGTCAGCGCCAAAGAGGTCCATTGCGCCAACCGCCGCAGGAATCGGAGATCCTCGAGCTTGAACTTGCCGGGCTCCCGGTGCTCAATCCCGAGCGCACTCTGCTCGCCCAACAGCGGGACGATAATGATCGACTGAGAATCCTCGAAGAGAGGGCGGTGTGCAGCGTCGGTGAAGACTGGAGGGAGATAGACCCTACCTGTGTCGATGACATAACGATATGCGCTGTCGGCGGATAGAGCGCTATTGGTTGGGATCTCCTCGCCGCTGCGCAGATCGACAGCTCGCTCAACCCGGCAAATCTCGCCCTCCGCCCGCCTCGTGGCCAGGCAAAAGCCGTCGAAGCCCTCCAGTTCGCGTAGTGTCCGGAATACCAGGTCCAGAATATCCTTCTTGTCTTCAAGCTCGAGCAGCTTGCGCCCCATGCGCTCGATGGCTACTTGCTGGATTCCGCGCCGTATCGACTGCGCCACCGTGCTCGAAAAATTCTGTTCCTTGTCGAGGAAGTCGTCCGCACCTACCTGAAGCGAACGTATCGCGTACTCGCGCACCTCCCATCCCGTGAAGACAATGGTGTATAGGTCTGGCTTCATAGCCAACGCTTGATTGATGAGTTGAGCACCATCCATTTCAGGCATATTGAAGTCGCTGGCCAGCACCTCGATGTCACTCCGCTCATTGAGCAAGCGAAGGGCTGCGGCCCCCGAGTCTGCGGTCAGAAGTGTCCAACCTTCCCGCCTCAGGTTGAGCTCAAGCGCGAGAGTGACCCCGGGCTCGTCATCCACTAATAGAATGCTCATTGTCTTCGCTTATCCCTTCGTTGTAGGCATGAGGATTGAAGCGGTCGTTCCTATTCCCTGCCTTGAGGTTACATCAATCCTTCCCCCAGCCTGTTCAATAACCCTGCGGCAATAAGGAAGTCCTACGCCGCTACCGAAGTCTCTAGTGGTGAAGTCCTGCTCGAAGATCCTCGGAAGAACTTCGGGATTTATTCCAGGTCCATTATCGATGACCGAGACCTTGGCTTCTCTGCTGCCCTCCGATTCCAACAGTATTGTGATTTCAAAGCGCCTGGGGCTGATTTCGCTGACCCGAGAAATTTCGGCAAATGCCTCGTCAGCATTGATTAGGAGATTCGTGATGACCTGAACAAAGTCCAACTCTTCCATCTGCACGTCCGGCTCGAAGCTGTCTTGATAATGCTGCTCCAGGACGATGTTCTTCACACGGAAGTACCTTTCAAAAAAACTACAGACTTTGGCCAGACCCTGTCGAACGTTGACGGTGGAAGCTTGTGCATTCCCAAGCCTGTTGTACTGAGAAATGCTACGTATGAGTTGAAAACAAAGGTCCGTCTGTGCTTTGATCTGCGAAATCCGGGTGGAGAACTCGGTGTAGTCCAGAATCCCAAAGTCCTTACGGAGGCTCTCGACGAGACCTTCGACGGCGACAAGGGGCGACTTCATGTTGTGGGTTATAAAGGGAACAATTGTTCCCAACGTCTCGATCCTAGTATTGCGGATCATTTTTCGATAAAGCCGCTCAAGTGTCTCACGGCTGCGGACGTTGTCGAGTAAAAGTGCTACGATCTCGGCACAACTTTCCAGGAAATCCCTGCTCTGATTCTCAAGTCCCGCATGATGTTGGGCTGTGAGAAGCCCCACCGGCTTCCCGTCTCCTCCGCGACGAATAGGCACGATCACATAAGGCCGGGAAGCCGCAGCCGCGCCCATAAACCGTTGGTTGAAAACAGTGAGCGACTTATTTTCGCGTATCGCTACAGATTCTGGGTCATCAGCTTGAATCGAGATAACACCTTCAGCGGCAGACGCTATGAAGGCTTCGTGGTCTTGCTGTGCTTTCGCGAAGTATGCCTTGGGGACGATGTAGTCGCCTTCGACGAGGTAGACAGCTACAGAGTCAAAATCCAGCATGTGAGTGATGATTGCCGGCACTTCCCGGATAAGCGTGTCTTCAGCCTGCGCTTGCCGCAGAAGCACTGGCATGGAGCCAACCAGGCGATCAAAGCGCCGGCGCATGTGCACTTCAATTTGAATTGAAGCAAATCTACCAATAACTCCTCCAATAACACCCAGCAGCAGAAGTAACGGCAGTAGCCGCAAAGCGTGAGCCCTAAAATAACTGGCAGGAGTCACCGCAGCTCGCAGAATCCATCGAGCTTCTGGCGAGGGATTCCAATCGATGTAGAAGAAGGGTCCCTCCTTCTCCCAGGATCCGTGACGTAAAACAGAGCTCACAGGAGGGAGCGTTGTATACGAGCGGATCCTACCCTGCCGGGAATCAAAGAGGATTTTTTCCGGAATGTTGAATACCTGCAGATAAACCGCGACGTAAAAGGGGGGCCAAGACTTTACTGTCTGTTGAATTTCCGGCTTTGTGAGCTCGAGCACCTCGCGCCCATTGAACTCGCCCCTTGTATCGTAGGCGACGAGAACTGGGAAAAGTTGGGCTGACGCGCTGGTGAGTGCGTAATGGAGATCGGCCCGGATCTTGGAATGACCATAAAATATCAGGCCGGCGACAACAAGAAGCACGCCTAACGCGATTAGAAGCCTGTTCAAGCTGCGAGAGGTGAACTGTCCGCGCGGTCCCAAAGGGGAGGGGCGACTCATCACTCCGGAACCCTCTCTGCGTCCTTCAGAAAACTAGAATAATATATCAATGATGGCCTGATCTTTGAGCGATACCCCTTTCCATAGATGAGCGCATGGCTTTGAACACTGGGCAACCAGATGTGCGGTGGATTGTCGAACAGGCGATTTTGGATCTTAGTGTAGAGGGCCCCAACGACTACCTTGTCGACTACGCCCTCCACCTGCGCGAACAGCTTGTCAATGTCGGCATCTACAAAATGCGAGATATTAGTTCTACTTCTGGAGTGAAAGAGGGGATAGAGGGCGGATAGCCCTTCACGTTCATCCGGTATGTCTGGAATCCAATCAACGTACACGAGGTCATACGACGGTTTCCTGGCCTCGAACTCGGCTGCCAAGCGCGCCGGTTTGACCAGTACTTCGAGTCCGAGCTGTGCCTTGAAATCTTCGGATATACTCTTTATAATTCTATCTCGTGCGACATCCAGACGAGCATTGGTATATAGCATGATTGGCCCGCGGCTACGCAGGATCTGCAGTTGCTCTCGTGCTTGCGGAGCTTTGAGAAGCCCAAGAACGCTGTCGCGATGCTTCTGGTAACGCCTCGAGATATCAAGATAGTAACCGTAACCATCTGGCAAGGAGCTCTTCTCCTGTAGGCCTATATGCTCGATTTTGGTCCTGTCCACCGCTGCGTTCAGCAGCCTGCGGATAAGCGGGCTGGCAAGCTCAGGCTTGGTTAGATTGATCGCCAGCAGGCTGAGAAAAGGTGGGGTGAGGGGGTACACAGCTCCCAACCTGTGCGGCTTGTTGGGATCGAGATTGCCTCCTTCGCCGAAAGTCGCAAGCCGCAAATGTGCGCCACCGATTTCGCCATGCTCAAGGCCGGCAAGGATATCCATCTCTGAGTTATAATCGTAATGGTACTCAACCCGCGTGATTCCCCTTTTGGATTGGACCCATTCCTTATCCCGGTACTTGCCGAAGCGCACCAAGACAATGGACTGATTTTTGTTGAGGGTGTTGGCCAGGTAGAAGGGCCCGGTGCCGATGGGCGCACGAGCAAACGCCTCCTTGCGGCTTACCTCATTACCGCCGAGACTTTTGTAGTAGCTCTCGCAGGTGACGTAGCCCATGGCTGTAGCCAAGCGCGCAAGGAAGTCGTCGTCCGGCTTCTTCAGCTTGATCTTCAAGAGGTCGGAGCCGACAATCCGCATGTCACTTATATTGTCGAACCTGTATTCTTGGGCGCCTGGCGAGCGCTTTGCGCGTGTCAGGCTGTGAACTACATCCGCAGGTGTGACGGGCTCCGCCGAGGCCTTCTCCTTTCCATGAAAGTGGTCGTGGAAATAGATATCATTGCGGAGACGGAATACATAGGTATAGAGGTCGATACGGTGAAAACTCTTGGCAAGGCGCGGCACTATCAGGTGCTCATTCTGGGGATTGAACCCGACTAGTCCCTCCATGATCTGTCCCTCGATCAGGAGCTGGTCGGTCGACTGGACATCGATATAGTCGAGGGTCGTCACGGGCTGCCTACTGCGCAGGGCAAATATGAAGGGCTCTGCTTGGGCCTCGATCAATGCACCGAACGTGAGCAGCAGGCCGACCGCGGTTGTCGCCCAGCCGCGGCCTCTTCGCTGGATGGTCATCTTTGATCCCCTTGGAGCTTCAGTTTACCCCAAAAGGCTGGTTCGATCCTCCAGCTCCCATGCCCGATTTTGTCTGCCTGAAGTCCGGGCGATGATGGGCTCGGCTTAAGGAGGCGGATTCACCCCACACCGGCCCTTCAACCGGCAGGGCGGCCACGTAGGGCCGCCCCTACAACGTTCCGGCGCTCTCCAACTCCTGCGCGTCCACCACGCACAGCGCCGCCATGTTGACGATGTCGCTCACCTCCATGCCGGGCTGCAGCACGTGCACCGGCTTGGCCATGCCCAGCAGCACCGGCCCGATGGCCTCGGCTCCGGCCAGCCGCCACAGCAGCTTGTAGGCGATGTTGGCCGACTGCAGCTCGGGGCAGATCAGCACGTTGGCCGGCTGCTTGAGGCGGCTCCAGGAGTAGTTCTCGCGCAGGATCTGCTCGAAGACGGCGGTGTCGGCCTGCATCTCGCCGTCGATCTCGAGCTCCGGATCGATGCTGCCGACGATCTCCACGGCGCGGCGGACCTTGCGCGCCGCCGGGTGCCTGTTCGAGCCGAAGTTCGAGAACGAGAGCATCGCCACCCGCGGCACGATGCCGAAGCGGCGCACGAAGCCCACGGTGAGCAAGGCGATCTCGGCCAGCTCCTCGGGCGTGGGGTCGATGTTCACCGTCGTGTCGGCGAGGAAGAAGACGCGGTCCTGGAGGATCAGCACGTAGGTGCCGGAGACCCGCTCCACGCCGTCGCGCGTGCCGACGATCTCCAGCGCCGGCCGGATGGTGTCCGGATACTGCTGGGTGAGGCCCGAGATGAGGCCGTCGGCGTCCCCCATCTCCACCATCATGGTGCCGAAGTAGTTGCGCAGGCGCATCCGCTTGCGGGCGTCGAGCAGGGTGATGCCCTCGCGGTGCCGCAGCTCGTGGAAGCGCCGGGCGTAGGCCTCGAAGCGGTCGCTGCTCTCGTTGTGGATGATGGTGAGCCGCTCCTCCGGCAGGTCGAGCTCGCGCAGGCGGTCGGCGATCACCTCGCGGCGGGCGAGCAGGACGGGATGCGCGATGCCCTCGTCGACGAGGATCTTGGCGGCGCGCAGGATCTGCTCGTGCTCGCCCTCGGGGAAGACCACCCGCCGCGGCGAGCTGCGGGCGCGGTCGACGATGCCGCGCATCAGCTCCAGGCGGCGCGAGATCAGCGTCTCCAGCCGCCGGTGGTAGGCCTCGAAGTCGTCGATCGGCACCCGCGCCACACCGCTCTCCATGGCCGCCCGCGCCACCGCGGGCGGGACGCGCAGCAGCACGCGGTAGTCGAACGGCTTGGGGATCAGGTACTCGCGGCCGAAGCGCAGCGCGGAGAGGCCGTAGGCCCGCAGCACCGCGTCCGGCACGTCCTCGCGGGCGAGCTCGGCGAGAGCCGCCACGGCGGCGAGCTTCATCGCGTCGTTGATATCGCTCGCCCGCACGTCGAGGGCGCCGCGGAAGAGGAACGGAAAGCCGAGGACGTTGTTGACCTGGTTCGGAAAATCGCTGCGCCCCGTGGCCACGATGGCGTCCGGGCGGGCCGCCCGCGCCTCCTCGTAGCCGATCTCCGGATCGGGATTGGCCATGGCGAAGACGATGGGGTCGCGGGCCATCGCGCGCACCATCTCCGGCGTCACGACGCCGCCGATGGAGAGGCCGATGAAGACGTCGGCCCCGATCATCGCCTCGGCCAGGGTGCGGGCCGGCGTGTCGGCGGCGAACTCCGCCTTGTAGGGATCCATGTGCTCCTGCCGGCCGCGGTAGATCACGCCGCCGCGATCGGAGAGGATCATGTTCTCCTTCCGGGCGCCGAGCTGCACGTAGAGCCGGGCGCAGGAGAGGGCCGCCGCGCCGGCGCCGGAAAAGACGATGCGCACGTCCGCGATCCGCTTGCCGGCGATCTCCACGGCGTTGAGCAGCGCGGCGCCCGAGATGATGGCCGTGCCGTGCTGGTCGTCGTGGAAGACCGGAATGCCCATCTCGGCCTTCAGGCGGCGCTCGATCTCGAAGCACTCGGGGGCGCGGATGTCCTCCAGGTTGATGCCGCCGAAGGTCGGCTCGAGGAGCTTCACCGTGCGGATGAACTCCTCGACGTCCGTCGTCGCCACCTCCAGATCGAAGACGTCGATGTCGGCGAAGCGCTTGAAGAGGACGCCCTTGCCCTCCATGACCGGCTTGCCGGCGAGAGCGCCGATGTTGCCCAGGCCCAGCACCGCGGTGCCGTTGCTGATCACCGCCACCAGGTTGCCCTTGGCGGTGTACTCATAGGCCAGCAGCGGCTCCTTCTCGATCTCCAGGCAGGGCACCGCGACGCCCGGGCTGTAGGCGAGCGAGAGGTCCAGCTGGCTGAGGGTGGGCTTGGTGGGGACGACCTGGATCTTGCCCTTGCGGCCACGCGAATGGTAGGCGAGCGCGTCCTCGCGGCTGATTTTTTTCGCAGTCATGGCGGGAGCGATCTTATATTGTCGGGAGAGGCATGATCGTCCTCGCCGAAGGCGCCGCGCTCCGCTGCATCACCCAGCCCGACCACGCCCACTTCTCCGGCGAGCTGCTCTCCCTCTGGCGGACGGACGGCATGCCGGCTCACCCCCGCCGCGAGGAGCTGCTCTTCGCCGCCCGCGAGCACGACAACGGCTGGCGCGAGGCCGACTCGGCGCCGCGCTGGGACTCCGCGGGCGGCCGGCCGCACGACTTCCTCTCCCTGCCGCGCGAGGAGCGCATCGCGATCTGGGAGCGCGGCACCAGCCGGTACGCGGCGGAGCGCCCCTACGCCGCTCTGCTCATCACCCGGCATGCCCTCAACCTCTTCCACAACCGGCGGGACGAGGAGGATTGGGCCGCGTTCGTCACCTACCTTGCGGACCTCGAGCAGAGCCTGCGCGAGGAGACCGGCGCGCCGCGCGAAGAGCTGGAGGCCGACTACCGCTTCCTCGATCTCGCCGACCAGATCTCGCTGGGTGCCTGCAACGGCTGGCGGCAGCCCGTTGAGCGGCACGGCGTGCGCATCGCCTTCGACGGCGGCGCGGTGCGGCTCGCGCCCTTTCCCCTCGCGGGAGCCACCACCTTCCGCGTCCCCTGCCGCCGCATCCCGCAGCGCCTCTATCGAGGCGACGCGGACCTCGGCGGCGAGCTCGCGGCGGCGCGCTGGGGAGAGCTGAACGTGCGGGTTACCGGACCGCCTTTTTCTTCTTGAGATCCTCCGGCCGCCGTACGCTCGAGAACACCACCTGCTCCAGGTGCCGGCGATAGAGGAGCATCAGATCGGTGAACACCTGGCTGAAGGCCTGGTCGGTGGGCTCGGAGAGGAGAGAGCTGCCGTCGGGGAGCGGCACCATGGAGAGCGGGTCGGCGCGGGTTCCGCCGGCGTCGCCTTTCGCCAGGGCGGCGGCCCGCCGGTCGACCAGGTGGAGCGTGTAGAAGAACTCGAAGTAGCCGACCTCCAGCGCGTTCAGCACCTTTTCCAGCGAGTCGAGCTTCGGCAATTCCTTGCCGTTCTCGTACTTCGAGAGCTGGCTCTTGCCGATTCCGGCTTCCTTGGAGACCCGGGCCTGGCTCTTCTTCCGCAGCTCCCGCAGGAGGCTGAGCGTCCGGCCCACGTTGTCAAACATGGCCATAGAGGCAAAAATGTAGCGGCTTCCCGGCACGCATTGCAAGCACAAGTATCTGAAACCACAACACTTACAGCCAAGGATTCTTATCTGATAATGGCCACAGGTGGCGCGTTCAAGAAACATGTGCCCCGAACCATACGCAAAAGGGACAATTTCTTGTCTAAGCGGCCATTTCTGGGATAGCCGCCGGATCCAGGCAGGCGGGGGTGAAGTGAAAAGGGTCAGCGCGTGCGCTTGCGGCCGGACTTGCCGCCGGCTTTGGGCTTCGGTGCTTTGGGCGGTGCGCCGCCGGTCTCGACCGGCGGCTCCGGCAGGGTTCCGCCCTGCTTCGGAACGACCCGCAGGAGGACCACCCAGTCGCCGATCTCGATCGCACCCTGGGCCACCGGGCGCGGCTGATCGAGGGTGATGCGAACGAAGGAATCGACCTTGCTCAGAACCTGCTGGATCTCCTGCGGCCAGTCACTCTCGGTGGCGCTGCCCGCGGACTCCGGCTGCTCCAGGGCCAGGGCTTCCGACTCCACGAGGTCGTAGCGGCGGAAGAACTCGTGCCGGCTCACTCCCTGGCAACCGAGGATTTTGGCCAGCGTCGAGAGCGTGGCCTCCTGCTTGTCGTTCTCGATGCGCGAGAGCTGACCGCGGCCGAGCCCCGCCGCTTGGCGGAGGTCCTCCAGCGTCAGCTTGCGCTCCTTGCGCAGCCGCCGCAGGGTCTCGCCGATCAGCTCGAACATCTCCACGCGGGGGACTGTACTCGGGACCTCCCGCGCTGGCAAGCCATAAGTTATTTGTCTGGAGCAACTTAGAGATCATCTAGGATTCTCTCTGTAGACAAATTATTTCCGTTTACATCCCTCCAAGGGGCTCTGAATGTAACCTCTGCGGCAACTGCGAGACGCGAAAGAGAGAAACCGGCTCAGGACACCATGCAGGGAATTCTCCCAACATCAGCAGGGTACCCTTGCAATCACGGCGTGCTAACCTCTTTCGCTGTGGAAGCCCAGCCGCGGATCACTCCTGTACCGGAGAGCACGGCGCAGTTTCTCCGGGTGTTGATGCCCTCGCCCATCGGGCCGCTGGGCCTGGAGCTTCTCGGCACGGCGTTGACGCGCCTGATCATCGAGCCGCCGGAGCCGGGCTCCTTCACGCCGCTCCATCTCGTCGAGGGCTCGGAATCGCTCGACGAGGTCTTCGGCCGGCTGGCGGAGTACTTCGCCGGCGCGCGGCGCAAGCTCGACGTGGAGTTCGATCTCACGGTGTGCGGCGCCGCAGCCTTCGTCCGCCGCGTGCTCCGCGAGACCGGCAAGATCCCGTACGGCAGGAGGCGGACCTATCAGGAGATCGCCGGCGCCTCCGGCCGGCCGGAGTGCCGCCAGGAGGTGTGCGCCATCCTGCGCCAGAACCCCATCCCGATCGTCGTCCCGTGCCACCGGGTGGTCGAGGAGGACGGCGGATTCGGCGACTACGTCGGCGGCGTCAAGCGCAAGATCTTCCTCCTCGAGCTGGAACGCCAGGGAGCCGACCTTCTCTGACCCGTCATCCGAAACCCACCTCTCTTACGTACAGGCATAGATGCATCCTTCCGAAGAGATGCTGCTCGCCGTCGCCACCGGTCACGCGGACATTCCTCACCGGGTGCTGGTGGAAGGCCATCTCGACGGCTGTGCCGGCTGCCGCTCGACGCTCGGCGAGATGAGCGCGCCCGGCGGCGCCCTTCTCTTCAGCTTGCCCGCGGAGCGTCCGCCGGCGCATCTGTGGCAGCGCCTGCAGGCGCGCCTCGCCGCGCCGCGGCCGGAAAGCCGCTGCCTCGCCGAGATCCCTCTCTCCGCCGGCGCGCGCCGCGAGCTGCCGGAGATCGGCGAGGTCCGTTGGCAGTACCTCCCGGCACGCGGCGCCCGCTACGCCACGCTGCTCCGCGATCCGTTCTCCGGGAGCTTCCTGCACGTGGCCCACATGCCGGCGCGGCGGGCCTTTCCCGAGCATCTCCACCAGGGCCCCGAAGACGTCCTCATCCTCGCCGGCGGCTACGCGGATCAATACGGCACCTTCGAGGCCGGCACCTTCACCTCCTACGCCACCGGCACGAAGCACCGCCCCTTCACCGAGCCGGACGAGGAGTGCTGGATCCTGGCCCGTCTGGAGAAGCCGAACCTCTTCACCGGCTGGCGCGGCTGGCTGCAGCGGCTCGTGCGGTCTTGATAGCGCCGAGGCGTCGTGCCTCCGCGCGAAGGTACAAAGCTTTGAGGTCAATATGCCGCACCGCAGGGCTGCGGCGCGGCGTCTCAGGGTAGCGGCACGGCGCCGCAGGGCTGCGGCGTGGCATATCAGGGTGGAGGCACGGCGCCGCAGGGTTGCGGCGTCGCATATCGGGTTGGAAACGTGGCGCCGCAGGACTGCGGTGTCGTATATCAGGCTGGAAACGTAGCGCCGCAGGTTGGAGGCGTGACGCCGCAGGACCGCGGTACGGCATATCAGGGTTGCGGCACGGCGCCGTAGGACTGCGGCGTCGCATATCAGGTTGGAGTCGTGGCGCCGCGGGACTGCGGCGTCGCATATCAGGGTAGCGACGTGGCGCCGCAGGGTTGCGGCATGGCATCTCAGGGTGCCGGCGCGGCGCCTTAGGGGTCCCGAGGATTCCAACCGTTATCAAAGAGCGTGCTGCGGCTGTGGAACCCCGGGAAGGCGGCGAAAAATTCCTCGGCTCGCGACGGCTCGTCGGGTGAATCCGTAAGATCAGTAGGATGAGATCCGGCCTCCTTGTCATCTCGATCCTCGCCGGAGCCCTGGCGGCTCGCGGCCTTGCGCAAGACCCGGTAAGGCTTCTCGATCTGCGGACGTGGGGAGCGCCCTGGGACGAGCGCTTCGAGGTGACGGTCGAGGCCCCGGGGCTGCTCACCGCGGTCAAGCACCTGCCGCCGACGAGAGAGAAGGCCGCGAGCGAGAAGCGGGTGGAGGTGCGCCTCTCGCAGGACGAGATTGATGCCGTCATGGCGCTGGCACGCTCAGCCGTGGAAGAGCGGGATCCATGGGGCGTATGCCGCCTGGTGGCGGACGGCACGAGCGCGCGGTTGGAGGTTCTCCTCGACGGTGCCGAGCGGAAGCGCCGGGAATGCCGGAATGCGGTGGCCTGGCCTCCCGAGGGCTCCCAGGCGAAGGATCTCCTCGACTGGCTGAACGCCAGGCTGCCGAAGGATCTGCAGGTCTATTGAGAGCTCCAGCGGCGCAGGACACCCCGAGCTACGCCCGGGTGATCTGGGGCAGGTAGTCGAAGTGATGATCGCGGTGGCAGAGTATGAGGTCGTGTTGCAGCACCAGCGCGGCGGTCCACAGATCGTTGATGGGGATCGGCGTCCCTTGTCTGCGTAGCTGGCGGAAGAGAGCAGCGTAGTGATGCGTGGTCTGGTCGTCGGCGAACAGGACGGCCACGCCCGGCTTCATGAGAAATCGGCGCAGCGTGCGCTCGTTCTCAGCGCCACGCTTACCGATGGAGAATCCGGCCCGCAGCTCGCCAAGAACGGCGAAGGTAAGGAAGACCGCCTCCGCATGCTCTACCAGCGTGGCTACCTCGTCTACATCGCGGCACAGATCGGAATAGCGGTTCGTGTCGAGGGCGAGTCTCATCGCCACAATTGCTCGTCGATCTGGTCTTGATCCGCAATCGCCTGGTCGAAGTCGGGATCCTCGTGCCAGGTCCCGACGATATCGCCGAGGTCACGGTGACGGATGGGGGTTTCGCCCAGGCCAGCTCCCCGGATCAAGGCCTCGATGGCGACCGTGTTGAGACTCTTGCCTTCTGTCTTCGCGCGCTGCCGCAGCTCCGAATCCACAGCCGGCGGAATGTCCCTGAGAGTGTATTGCATGCAGATAGCATAGGCGATGCATGCAGATGGAGCAAGCGATAGTCTCTGCATTCCTGTATTAAGCTCTTCCTTCGCGTTCATCCACCAGGAGGACCCATGATCCACCCCCGTCTCCCTCGTCTCCTCGTCGCCTGGGCCATCCTCGGCCTGCTTCCCTTCGTCTTCACCGCACCACTGCTGGCCGCCGAAAATTCAACGACGACCACGACGACCGCCGCCTTGCAGCCGCCGGTGGCGAAGAAGGACCCGCACGTCACCAAGATCCACGGCGACACGCTGGTCGACGACTACTACTGGCTGCGCAACAAGGGGACTCCGGACGTCGAAAGCTACCTCAACGCCGAGCTGACCTACGCGCAGGCGTTCATGAAGCCGACGGAGGCGCTGCAGCAGAAGCTCTACGACGAGATGCTGTCGCGCGTCCAGCAGACGGACGCGGACGTGCCGTTCCTCAACCGCGGCTTCTACTACTACACGCGGACGGAGGAGGGGAAGCAGTACCCCATCTTCTGCCGCAAGAAGGGCTCGCTGGAGGCGCCGGAGGAGGTGATCCTCGACGTCAACCAGCTCGCCGAGGGCAAGCAATTCATGAACCTGGGCGGGCGGACCGTGAGCCCGGACGGCAACCTGCTCGCCTACGGCACCGACGAGACGGGATTCCGCCAGTACACGCTGCACATCAAGGACCTGCGCACCGGCCAAACCTTGCCGGAGGCGATCCCGCGCGTGACGGCCATCGAGTGGGCCGAGGACGGCAAGACCCTCCTCTACGGCGTCGAGCATCCGCAGACGAAGCGCTCGTACCAGATCTTCCGCCACGTCGTCGGGGAGCCCAAGGACGAGCTCCTGTACGAGGAGAAGGACGAGCGCTTCAACGTCTGGGTCGGCAAGTCGCGCGACCGCCAGGTCTTCTTCATCCAGTCCGCCAGCCTCACGAGCTCCGAGGTGCGCTACCTGCCGGCCGATCGCCCGACGGCGGAGATGAAGCTCATCGCCGCCCGCGAGCCGGATCACGAGTACGACGTGGACCACCGGCCGGGCGAGTTCTGGATCCGCACCAACGACAAGGGCCGCAACTTCCGGCTGGTGGTGGTGGACGAGAAGGACCCCTCGCGCGCCAACTGGCGCGAGGTCGTGCCCCATCGCGAGAACGTCATGCTGGAGGGGGTGGACCTGTTCAAGGACTTCTACGTGGTCTACGAGCACGAGGGAGGCCTGCTGCAACTGAACGTCACGGAGCTGCCGAGCGGCAAGTCGCACCGCATCGAGTTTCCGGAGCCGGCCTATCTCGCCGTACCGAACGCGAACCGGGAGTTCGATACCAGGGCCTACCGTTTCTCCTATCAGTCGCCGATCACGCCGCTTTCGATCTTTGACTACGACCCGTTCTCACGCCAGCGGAAGCTCCTCAAGCAGGTGGCGGTGCTCGGCGGCTACGATCCCTCGCGCTACCGCGTCGAGCTCACGCAGGCGACCGCCTCCGACGGCGTCAAGGTGCCGATGTGGCTGCTCGCTCGGAAGGACGTGAAGGCCGACGGCACCAACCCGGCCCTGCTCTACGCCTACGGTTCCTACGGCGCGCCGATGTCCGCCACCTTCAACGGCAATCTCTTCAGCCTCGTCGACCGCGGGGTGGTCTTCGCCATGGCCTATATCCGCGGCGGCGGCGAGCTCGGCAAGAAATGGCATGACGACGGCCGGATGATGAAGAAGCGCAACACGTTCACCGACTTCATCGCCGCCGCCGAGCATCTCATCGCCACCAAGTACACGAGCAAGGAGCGGCTGGCGATCGAGGGCGGCAGCGCCGGCGGCCTGCTGATGGGCGCGGTGACCAACATGCGGCCGGACCTCTTCCACGCGGTGATCGCCCAGGTGCCCTTCGTGGACGTGATCAACACGATGCTCGACGAGTCGCTGCCGCTCACCGTGCCGGAGTTCGAAGAGTGGGGCAATCCCAAGATCGAGGCGGAGTACCGCTACATGAAGAGCTACAGCCCGTACGACAACATCGAGGCCAAGGCCTATCCGACGATTCTCGTGCGCAGCAGCTACAACGACTCGCAGGTGATGTACTGGGAGCCCGCCAAGTACGTGGCCAAGCTGCGTGCGCTGAAGACGGACCCCAACCCGCTCCTCTTCCACATCAACATGGAGCCCGCCGGCCATGGCGGCCGGAGCGGGCGCTACAACCGCCTGCGGGAGACGGCCCTCGAGTATGCCTTCCTCCTCTGGCAGCTCGGGGTGGAGAAGGTGCAGTGAATTCCTGACGATCGCATCGGCTAGGCGGTCTCCGTCTCCAGGCGGAGACCCGTCCAGCCGGCGCGCTCCTCCGCGCCTTTTGCATCGAGCACCACCTGCAGGCTTCCGCCGTCGGCGCGGGCGGACCCGATCCGGACCTCCCGTTCCTCCCAGCGGCCGAGCTTGCGCACCAGCGTCGCGCCGGGTGAGTCGGCGCGGTAGAGAGTCATGGAATTCGCGTCGAGCCCCATGCGGACCGCCGCCTGGCGGGCGGCCATCTGGGGAGTGGTGGCGAAACGCCCGAACACCCGGTAGGTCGTTCCCGGCTGCAGCCCCGCCACGGAGATGGTCAGCGCGTCGGGAGCGCTTTGCCCCGCCGGCAGCAGAAAATTGAGATCCTCCGGCCCGGTTCTCACCGTCCAGGCGCCCGCCGCGATGTCCGGAGATACGTTCGGGAGCACCAGAGAACGCGCCGGCGCGCATTCGGCGCGCCCCTGGCCCTCGACGCCGAGGAAGAAGGGGCTCGGCGCCTGGACACGGACGATCACAGGTGCGCCGGCGGTGGCCGGGTCCTCCGCGGTGGTGAACCGCCACAAGCTGCCGGCGGTCGTTTTGCCATCCTTCACTTCGTCCACCCGCCACAGGTAGGTGCGGCCGGGCTCCCGCGGGGCGGCGGCAGTGGCAGGGAAGGTGGTCTCGGTCTGCTCGCGCTGAAAGGCCGGCGACTCGGTCCCCTCGGTCGCCAGACTGATCCGATGGGACCGGGCGCCGCGGCCGGCCTTCCAGGTCAGGGGTGCCGTGAGCGGTACCTGCGTGGCGCCGTCCGCCGGCTGCGGCGAGCGCGCGACACCCGGCTGGCGCAGCCAGCGCAGCGCCAGGTCCTGGACGGCCCAGAACGACTTCTTGCGCCGGAAGCCCTCGATGGAGTTGCTCACCAGGCCCCAGCCCTTCTGGTTCTTTTGAGGCCAATAGCCGTCGCACCACTGGAAGAGGAACAGGCGTTCGAGCCAGGCGCGCTGGCGCAGGCCGTCGAGGGCCGCGACCAGATCCTTCGCTTGCACGTCGTCGCCCACCTTCCAGGAGTCGATGCCGAACTCCGTCACCCAGAGAGGTTTGTCGCATCGCTGCTTCAAGATGGGCCGGTAGTGGTTGTCCGCCTGATTGAAAAGGGCGTCGGCGTTATCCATGTAAAGGTGACAGCTCAGGATGTCGAGGACGCTGCAGGCCCTGCGTGCGGCGGCCTCGAACTTCGCCTTGGCGCGGTCGGTGGCGGGCCCCACGGTCAGGGCCGCCGGATCGGCCGTCTTCACCGCCTGCGCGCCGGAGACGAGGATCTCGTCGATGAAGCGCTCATAATTATCATCATTCCAAAAAAACTTGTAGTTGGGCTCGTTCCAGATCTCGTAGTGGCCGACCCGGCCGCGGTAACGGGTGGCGACGGCGGTGACGAAGTCCCTGAAGAACTGCGGCTTGCGCGGCGGCAAGGCGGCGTTCTTATCGATGATTCCCAGCTCGGGCGGAGCGCCGTTGGCCCAGCTCGGGATGCTGGCGAAGGCGATCAGCACCTTGAGGCCGTGGGCGAGCGCCGCATCGACCGATTGGTCGAGATAGCCGAAGTCGATCACCCCTTGCTGCCGCTCCATGAAACGCCACCAGGCGGCGAGCCGCACCCAGCCCACCCGCGCTTCGGCGACGAGAGGGAAGGCCTCGGGCTCGTACTCGTAATGGTGGACGTTGAGGCCGAAGCGGTTCGCCTTGGGCAAAGCCTGCAACGTGTCTTGAGGGGCCATGGATCCCTCCCGCGGACAAGTTTTATTCAAATGTTAAAGAAGAAGCATAGCACGGAAGTGGCCCGCGAGCGGCCCCGCAGCCGGCGCCCTAGCACGAATCCTGCTAGCGGTACACTGTGACGATGGAAGAAGAAGATGTAGAAGGCGCGCCGGAGCACGACCGCGATCCGCCCGAACGGGAAGGCGTGACGCCCGCGGTCTCGCCGCTGCGCCTTTCCCTCTACGGGCGGGAGGGCGAGCGGCAGCTCGCGCAATACTTCCATGCCATCCGCCTGTCGAAATCGCAGCGGCCGGATCCGGTGACGCTGCGCGGCAGGCCGCTGCTCATCTATCTCAATCACCCCACGTGGTGGGACCCGCTGATCTGCCTGCAGCTCGCGCGCGAGGTCTTCCCCGACCGCCGGCATTACGGTCCGATCGACGCCGCCACCGAGGGCCAGCACCGGTCGTTCACACGCATGGGTTTTTTCGAGGTCGATTCCGGCTCGGCCCGCGGCGCGCGGCGGTTTCTCACCCTGGCGCAGGAGCTTCTCGGCCGGCCGGACGCCGCGCTCTGGATTCCCGCCGAGGGCCGCTCCGGCGATCCGCGCGAGCGGCCGGTGCGGCTGCGCTCCGGCATCGGCTCGCTCGCCGCGCGGGTGCGCCAGGCCGTGCTCGTGCCGCTCGCCCTTGAGGTGCCGTTCTGGGAAGCGCAGCTTCCCGAGGTGCTCGTCCGCTTCGGCGAGGAGCTCCCCGCTGGAGACGCCGACCTCCGCGCCGGCGACTGGACGGAAGTCCTGGAAGACCGCCTGGAATCGGCGCTCGACGCGCTCGCCGCCGAATCGATCGCCCGCGATCCGGCGCGCTTCGACGTCCTGCTCGCCGGCGGCGCTGAAACGCGCGGGCTCGGCCAGGCGTGGCGGCGGTTCTTGGGGAGCTTTAAGGGGGGAGAGCGCTGATCGGATCGGTGTACCCTGCGAAGCCTCACCCCCTGTCCCCCTCTCCCTGACGGGCGAGGGGGGACGCTCCACAACGATATTGCCGAAAAAGTTGGCCTCCGACTGGCAAAGCTGGCGGTGAATCGTCCCCCCTCGCCCGTCAGGGAGAGGGGGACAGGGGGTGAGGCTTCGCAGCGCAGGACGCCTCGAGGAACCACGGCCCCCATGAGCACGGCTTGACACCCCATTTCCTCTCTGCCAAAATTTTGGCACCATGAAGTCCGCGCCGAAATCCAGCTACAGCAAACGCGAGCGCCAGATCATGGACATCGTCTACCGGCTGCGGCAGGCGACGGCGGCGGAGATCCACGAGCAACTGCCGGATCCGCCGACGTACACGGCGGTGCGAGGCCTCCTGCGGGTGCTGGTGGACAAGGGCCATCTGGAGGTGGAGAGCGACGGCGTCCGCTATCTCTACCGGCCGACCACACCGCGCGAGACCGCCGGCGCCTCCGTGCTCTCGCACGTCGTGCGCACCTTTTTCGACGGCTCGGCGGCCAAGGCGATGGCGGCGCTGGTCGGCTCGCCCGAGGTCCGGCTCACCGAGGCGGATCTGGAGAGGCTGGCGCGCATCGTCGAGCAGGCCCGCGCGAAGGAGGGGCACGAGTGACGTCGCTCCTCGCTCTCTACGCGGTCCGGGTGCTGCTGATGCTCTCCGCGGGAGCCCTCGCCGACCGCTGTCTCCGCAGGAGAGCCGCCGCCCTTCGCCACCTGAGTTGGAGCCTGGTGCTGGCAGGAAGCCTCCTGCTGGGTCCGCTTTCACTCGTCCTTCCCGCGTACCGGATTCCTCTGCCCACGGAAGGGATTGTGGCGGGAAAGGAGATTAGGTCCCTGCATGCCCCGCTACAGGACGGCGATGCGGAGAGCGTCCAGGCTCGCCGGGCGGTTGATTTCCTCACCGCCGAGCGCGTGCTCGCCGCCCTCTGGCTCGCGGGCTCGCTGGTCCTGCTCGCGCGGCTGGCCGCGGGAAGGCTCCGCCTCGCGGCTGTCCGGCGCCACGCCGTTCCCGTCGCCGATCCCAGGACGTCCGCGATCCTCGCGGAGGCGGCCGCGGCGGTCGGCTGCCGGCGCCGGGTCCGGCTGTTGCGGCACGGGGAGATCGCGGCCCCCGTGACTTTCGGCGTGGCTCGCCCGGTCGTCCTGTTGCCGTCCGGGTTTGCCTGCTGGCCGGAGTCGCGGTTGCGGGCCGTGCTGCTGCATGAGCTGGCGCATGTGGCGCGGCTCGACGCCCTGCCGCACCTCGTGGCCGAGCTGGTCTGCGCCCTTCATTGGTTCGATCCGCTGGCCTGGTACGCGGCGCGGCGGCTGGCAAGGGAGAGGGAACGCGCCTGTGACGACCGCGTCCTCGCGGCAGGGCTCAGCGCGCCGGGCTACGCCGGCGAGATCGTAGAGGTGGCGAGAGAGTCCATCCTGGGAAAGCGGCCCGGCGCGGCGCTGGCCGTCGTCGGCTGCAACGAGCTGGAGTCGCGGATCCTGGGCATTCTGAATCCGGAAATCCCTCGCGCGCGAACGACGCGGTCTCAGCGGCTCCGCCTCGCGCTGGCCGTCACGGCGCTGGCCGCGGGGCTTGCCGGCCTCTCCGTGGTTTCGGCTCCCGCCGCGATGGCGGCGCTCCAGGGGCTCGACGATCCGCGCAGCGAGATCGTGCCGGTCCGCGACCTCCAAGCAGCATGGCCCTCCGCGGACGAGGTGCGGCAGAGCCCGGACGCCGACGCTCTCGGCCGGCTGATAACCGCCGCCGCTCACGTCAAGACCTGGGAAGGCGACCTGGTGCGCGAGCGGGCTGAATGGGCGCTGGCCCAAGCGCGGCAGGGCGAAGTGGTGCGGCCGCTGATCCAGGCCCTCGACGATCCCGACTGGCGCGTGCAGGGCTACGCGGCCTGGTCTCTCGGAGTCGCCGGCGACCGGCGCGCGGAACGTCCGCTCGTCCGCTTGCTCGATCATCCGGTCTGGCGGGTGCGCGCCCAGGCGATCTACGCGCTGCTGGACCTGGGAGCCCAGCTGGACCTCGAGCGTCTCACGCGCCTGGCGGCGGACCCCGCGTGGCAGGTGCGCATCGGCGTCGTCGAGCACCTGCAGCGCCGCGGCGGCGCCGATGCGTCGGCCCTGTTGCGCACCATGGCGGACGATCCCCACACCGGCACCCGCCTGAGCGTGCGCGCCGCGCTGGCCGCAATCTGAACGCCTCTCTTTTTTTATCCGCCATGCCAAAAATTTGACAGCAGAAAGGACAGCAACGATGATGCAGCGCGTTCTGACGGTACTCGGTTTTCTGATGGCGTTCAGTTCTCTCGAAGCGCGGTGCGCGCCGCCGCCGGGGCTCCCTTCCGAGGTCGACGCCTACCTGGAAAAGGCCCGCAAAGACTGGAGCATCCCGGGTCTGGCGGTCGCCGTGGTCCAGGGCGACACCATCGTGGCGAAAGGTTATGGCGTCCGCGAGCTGGGGAAGCCCGAGCCTGTAGACGAGAACACCGTCTTCGACGCCGCCTCGCTCACCAAGTCCTTCACCGCCGCTCTTGCCGCCATCCTGGTGGACGAGGGCAAGATGAAGTGGGACGATCCCGTGCGCCGCTATCTGCCGGACCTCGTGCTGCCGGACCCTTATCTCGCCGAGAACGCGACGCTGCGCGATTTCCTCTCCCATCGCACGGGCCTCGAGCCCGCCAACATGATGTGGCTGCTGACGGCCAATCCTCGTGCCGAGGTGCTGCGCCGGGTCCGTTGCCTGAAGGCCGCCGCGCCGTTCCGGGGCGACATGGTCTACTCCAACGTCGGCTTCACCGTCGCGGGCGAGGCCATCGCCGCCGCGGCGGGAACCACCTACGAGGCGCTGCTGCGAGACCGCCTCATCGTCCCGCTCGGCCTGAAATCGACGACCTGGAGCTACGAGCAGGCGGAGCAGATGCCGAACCACGCCACCGCCCACTCGTTGATCGACGGCGTGCAGCGGCCGATCCGCAGAGAGACGCAACGGACCAGCACGGCTCCCGCCGGCGCCGTCCAGTCGAGCGCTGCCGACCTCGCCCGCTGGCTGCGCTTCCAGCTCGACGGCGTCCTCGACGGCAAGCGGCTGATCAGCGAGGCCAGCCTGCGGGAGATGCACTCGCCGCAGGTGATCATCGCCACCACGCCGGAGATGCGCGCCGCCCGCCTCGTCGAGTTCTTCGCCGCCTATGGCATGGGCTGGCAGGTCATGGACTACCGCGGCCACGCCATGCTCTGGCACACCGGCAGCGGCAATGGCCAGCTCGCCTTCATGGCCCTCCTGCCCAAGGAGCGCCTGGGCGTGGTGGTGCTGGTCAACACTTGGGCCGCGCCCTTCGTCCACGGCGCGCTCGTCAACTACCTCCTCGACGTCTACCTTGGCTACAAGCCCCGCGACTGGAGCGCCGAGGGGCTGGCCCGCGTGCCGGCGATGCTCGAGCAGGGCCGGAAAGAATGGCAGGAGCGGACGGCGGGCGCGGACTCGAAGCTCTCGCGCTCTCCGGCGAGCTATACCGGCACCTACGAGAGCTGCCTCTTCGGCCCCATCCACGTCCGGCAGGAAGCCGAAGGGCTGACTTTGCAGATGGGCGAGGGCGAGAAGGCGGACCTGAAGCACCACCACGACGACACTTTCATCCTGCTCTGGCGCGATCCCCTGTACCGGGAGGAGAGATCGACCCTGATCGCCTTCGAGCTCGGGGACGGTGCCGCGCGGAAGCTGTCGATGAAGGTCGGCCGCGATCAGATCGAGGCTACGGCCCGCAAGGCTCCCTGAGCAGGCTCAGGCGACCCGCGTACCGCTCTCCGATCCCCGCGGCCATTCCCCCCGGAGAAACTCGTCCGCCGCGGGGAAGAACTCCTTCGGCCGCTCGATGTAGGGATGGCTGCCGGAGCCCTCGATGGCGAGGAACCGCGCGTTGCCGGCATGGGCCGCCCATTCCCGGGAGGCCTCGATGGGCACCAGGTCGTCCGTCCCCTGCACGACGAGGAGGGGCATGCTCAGCTCGGCCAGCCGCGGCCGGAAGTCCCAGGCTTCCATCTTGGGAACGATGTGGCGGAAGTAGAGGTCCATGGTGTGCTGCGGCCACTCGTTGGGAAAGGAGCAGATGTCGTCCAGCGGAAAACGCGCCGCCGCTCCCAGCTCGCCCATCTGGGCCGGCAGCAGGAAGTAGTTGAACCAGGCGCGGCAGAAGGCCACGGGATCTTCGGCGTCGAGCCCTTCGCGCCGCATCTCCTCCAGCCGCGGAATGCCTGGCGGGAAGGTCATCTCCTCGGGCGTGGGCGTCTCCTGCAGCCATTCGCCGGGAATCCGCGGCGTGAGCGGAGAGACGAGGAGCATCCGCTCGACCCGCTCCGGATTGTCCAGCGCGTAGAGGGTGGTGATCGCCGCGTGATAGAGGTAGCCGAGCAGGGAGAGCTTCTCGAGGCCGAAGTACTGCCGCACCGCCTCGAGATCCGCCACGTCGTCCTCCAGGCTCAGGTAGCGAGCGTCGGTGATGGTGCTCGAGCGGCCGCGGCTGCGCGGATCGTAGAGGATCAGCCGGCGGCCCTCCGCCAGCGGCTGGAGGAGCTCGGAGAGCCAGTTGGCGTTGGGGATGACCACCGTCTCCGGCCCTTCGCCGAGGACGTTGTAGTAGAGATGGAGCCCTCGCCGGACGAAGACGAACCCTTCGCTGCTCCGCATGGGGCGGATGCTATCGGAGAGGGAGAAAGGACACCAGGGACGACAAGGACACCAAGGACTTGTTGAGGATCCTGGTGTTGCCTTATATGTCCCTGCTGTCCTTGAAGTCCTTGCTGTCCCTGTGGTCCCTTCCCGCTCGGCCGGTCAGGCCCCCTCTTCAGGCTCGATCTCCAGAATCCGGAACGGTGGCCGGTCCGGGTAGGCGTGCCGCAGGAGCTGCACGCTGACGTTGAACACCGGCACGCCCTGCGCCGTCTTGCCTTCCGGCTGGCCGCGATGGGCGTGGCCGTGGAAGACGGCCTGGACGGGATAGCGGGAGAGCGGCTCCTCCAGCCGGCTGGAGCCGAGGAAGGCGTAGATCTCCACCGGCTCGCCTTCGACCGTCTCCTGGATCGGCGAGTAGTGGAGCACGGCGATGCGCGGCTTGCCGCGCAGGCGCGCCAGCGCGGCTTCGAGCTTCAGGGCCTCGTCCACCGCCTCGCGGACGAAGTGCTTGATGATGTCCTCTCCCCACGGACCGAGGGCGCGCCGGCCGAAACCGCCGCAGAACCCTTTGACGCCGGCGAAGCCGACGCCCTGGACTTCGGTGGCGTCGCCGTCCAGCACCCGGATGCCGCTGTCGCACAGCACCTTCTTGACCTCCTCCTGCCGGCCGCTCTCGAAGTCGTGGTTGCCGAGCACGGCGATCACCGGGATGTTCACCGCCGCGTGGATCTCGCGGGAGAGCTCCTGCGCCTCCTCGACGTGGCCGTGATCCGTCAGATCGCCGCACAGCAGCAGCACGTCGGCTTCCCGCCCCGCTTCGGCCAGCACCTCCCGCACCGGCGGCTCCAGCGAGCGGGTGTAGTGAAGGTCCCCGAGCGCGGCGATACGCACCACTCCGTCCTGTTTCGTCATCTCACCCTCCCTCTCGGCGGGGGAGAGGCTTCAAGAGACGTGCCAGAGAGCGGAAGTGGTATGCCTCTTGCTGTCCCCACTGGCCTTCAGGCGGGAGGACCATGGCAACGCAGATCGAGACCGCGAGCGAGAAGGCCAAGCCCGCGTTGGCGGCGGAGACGATCGAGTTCTACCGCGAGGCCATGCAGGCTCTCGACAACGCCGGCGTGCCCTTCCTGGTCGGCGGCGCCTACGCCTTCGCCCGCTACACCGGCATCGAGCGGCATACCAAGGACTTCGACATCTTCGTCCGCCCTGCCGATTTCGAGCGCGCACTGGACACTTTCACCGCCAAAGGCTGGCCGACCGAGCGTAGCTTTCCCCACTGGCTGGGCAAGACGTTCCGGGGCGAGGACTTCGTGGATGTGATCTTCAGCTCGGGCAACGGCGTCGCGAGGGTGGACGATGCCTGGTTCGAGAAGGCGGTCGAGGGGAGGGTGTTGGACCTCCCCGTCAAGCTCGTCCCCGCCGAGGAGATGATCTGGTCGAAGTCCTTCATCATGGAACGCGAGCGCTTCGACGGCGCGGATGTGGCGCACCTGCTCTATTGCCGCGCGGCGGATCTCGACTGGGAGCGCCTGCTCGGGCGCTTCGACGCCGACGGCGGCTGGCGGGTGCTGCTCTCCCATCTCATCCTGTTCGGCTACATCTATCCCGGCGACGCGGAGCGCATCCCGCGGCACGTCCTGGAACGCCTGACCGACCGGCTGCGGAACGACCTCGTGAATCCGGACACCGATTCGCTCCTCTGCCGCGGCCCGATCCTCTCCCGCTCGCAGTACCTGATCGACCTCTACCGCTGGGGTTACCACGACGCGCGGCTGCGCCCGGTGGGCAACATGAGCGTCGAGGAGATCGAGCACTGGACGGTCTCCGCCGCAGAGGACGGCGACGTCACGCAGTACCAGGCGCTGGAGGAGGAGTAGGCGCGGTCTGGCGCACCTACACGCCCGGCGCTTCCGCACCGGGCTACGGCCCCGGCTCCCACTCTTCCGGCGCCATCTCGAAGCCGGCGAACTGGAAAGCGGGGGCCACCGTGCAGCCGACGAGCGTCCACTCGCCGAGAGAGCGGGCGGATTGCCAAACGCCGGCCGGCACCACCGCCTGCGGCCGCTCGCCGGCGGCCAGATCCGGACCGAGATGGACGGCGGAGCGCTCTCGGCCGTCCGCGGAGAGGAGCAGCTCCAGGGGCGCTCCGGCGTAGTAGTGCCAGACCTCGTCGGCGTCCACCCGGTGCCAGGCCGAGACCTCGCCGCGCCGCAGCAAATAGTAGATGGCCGTCGAGGTGCCGCGCTCTCCATCCTTAGCGGCGGCGCGGAAGGTCTCGCGATAGAAGCCGCCCTCGGGGTGAGGCGCGAGGCCGAGGAGGCGGACGATCTCCTCGGCCGGCAGCGGATCTCGCGTCGCCATCGGGCCTCTCTACTGAGCGATCCGGTAGCGGATCGTGACGCTCGCCTCGACCCCCACCTGGCCGGCGGAGACCGGCGTGTCGACCGAGAGCTCCGCCACGGCGAAGCGGCCGGCTTTGGGGTAGGGAGGCGGACTGATCGAGACGCCGCCTTCGGCGACTTCGAGAATCCCGACCAGTTGCACTTGGAGCGCCTTGGCGAGGGCCTCCGCCTTGGCGCGGGCCTCCCGCACGGCGTCGGTGAGCGCCGCCGCCCGCGCCGCCTCGTCGTTGCGCAGGCCGAAGGCGACGCCCTCCAGGTTGTTCGCGCCCGCGCCCAGGCCGGCATCGATGACCGGCCCCACCTTGGTGAGGTCCTCGACGCGGATGGTGACGGTGTTGTTGGCCTGATAGCCGGTGATCCTGGGCGCCTGCTCCTCCGCGCCCGGCCGGCCCTGCGAGTAGAGCGGCGAGAGCGACAGGCCGGACGTCTGGATGTCCTCCGCCTTGATGCCCAGCTTGCGGACGGCTTCCAGCACGGCGCCGGCCGTGCGGTTCGCCTCCTCCTGGGCGGCGCGGGCGGTAGGGGCCTGAGTCACGACGCCCAGCCGGACCGTCGCCTCGTCTGGCGCGACCCGCGCCTCACCCGTACCCGAGACGCTCAGCATGGGGACGATCTCCGCGGCCTCTCCGGCCGGCCGCGGTGCCTGGGCCGCGAGTTGAGCCGCCAGGGCGAAGGCGACGCTGCTGACGATGATGATCTTGCGCATCCCGTTCCTCCTTCCGCCCTCAAGTATAGATACGAATCCCCCGCCCGGCGGGTCTACGCCGGGTGGGGGAAGACGAGGGGGACCCTCCTTCTAGTACCGAGGCGGAGACGACTGCTCCCCTGACTGCTTCGCCTGCTGCTCCGCCGCTGCCTTGGCTCGCTGCTCCTCCGCTACCCTGGCCCGGTACGCGTCTGAGGCTGCCTTCGCCGCGACATACTCGTTCTTGTACTCCTGAAGGAGTTGGCGCCGGACGACCAGGCTCATGACGTTGAGCACGACCCCGAGGCCGATCAGGACGAGGCCCGCGCACGAGAGGCTCATGTGCCCCACGGCCTGCAGCGAAAGGCCCGCGGTGAGGACCTTCGCCGACGCGCCGCTGAGCCCCAAGGCGCTGGCGATTGTGGTGCCCGCCCCGCCTAAGGCTGTGAGCCCGAGGCCGGTAGCCGTCGAAGTGGTGCTCGCCGATTGCAGGCCGAACGGATCCATGGCGGCTGCCCTGGGAGGAGGAAAGGTTGGCACTACAGGAGTTTCATCTGACATAGGGTCCTCCCAACTCCGATGGAACGATTCGCATGTTCATTCCCTCCTTGCGAAAGTGAACGTCTCCTTGACCTCTTCCGCGGTCCGAAAAGCGCCAGCGCCACCAGGTGGTAACGTTGCGCGTTATCTCTCTTTCACCTATCTCCAGTGTACCCCGAGGAGCCGCTTGACGCGCTCCCTTTCCGAGAAGGAATTCACCCTTTTCCCAGGGCTTCTGACATAGAGGCGCCAAACGCGCCGTGGTGTTACAAGTAGGGGTCTGTCAGCGAGGTTCCCCGAGAAGAATGAATGGCGCCCAATAGGAAGGATGAGAGAAAGTTCCGCGAGCGATCATGGAGAGCTTCGAGGTCTGCAGCGCCTTGACCTTGCTCTCTCGCCGGTCGAGATTCTGGTAGTAGTCCAGCATCAGATCGGGAGTGGGTCCGTCTACGACGTTCCAGAGGCTCACGACCAGACTTGGTACTCCCGCGTAGAAGAAGGCTCGGGTCAAGCCCAACAGACCCTCGCCCGTGATCTCCTTTCCCAGAGCCGTCTGGCATGCCGACAGTACGGCCAGATCCGCGGAGAGCCTGATGTTGAAGATCTCACGTACTTGAAGCAATCCATCCTCGCCGGCCCTTCCTGCCAACACCAGGGCGGAGTACTCTGGGTGGCGCTCGTCGATCTGGGCATGGGTGGCGAAGTGTAAGCGCCGGGCGGCGGCAACGGCGGGATTGCGCGTCACCGTAGCCTCGTCCGCCTCATCGCCGACGAATTTCAGGGCCGCTCCAGGATAAAGCCCGGCGATCTCCGCGATTTCGCGGCCGGAAGCCGGGAGAGGCTTGAAGCTCCACCGGCCCTCTGTCGAGCTGGGAGGCGAGCCCTTCCCGGCTCCTCGGGTGACGGCTTCCTTTCCGGGAGTGGCAAAAGGAGCGAAAGCCACTACCTGCTTCCGCTCAACCGGAGCAGGCTCGGACCGCGGCTCGCGCAAACCGGCGAGCACGCTGGCCGAAGGAATGTAGGCGATCGAGTATCGGCGCAGAAGATAAGGTAGATCCCGATAAGGGCGATCCGCCGGTTCGGTAAGAAGAGCTTCAAACGGGATGTAGTAAAGAGCGCCGTCCGGAACGATGAGCAGGTTGGACTTTCCAGCCAAAGCGGCGGAGGCGGGCTCCAGGAGAGCGTGATAGAGAGCGGAGGCTGACTCCAAATAGGTCCGCCGCGTGAGCGGGCTTTCCTTCTCGAGGGCTCCGCGGAGCCGCACGACCAGCTTTGTAATCTCCTCAGACTTTGGCAGCTCGTAGGTCTTGCTCTCTTTCCGCGTGATCACGAACAGAGCTGTTCTCTGTTCAGTGAGAACGTACTCGAGCAAGGCTGTATCCTCGTCGAGGATTCGGCTCTGGATCTCTTCGAGCTTCAGGGGAACCGGATAACGAACGTCGGCATATCGCTTGTTCTTGGTTTGGATCTCCACCTCGAGCTGTTCTTGTTCATCGTCGAGTTTGTCGCGCTTGGCCAAAAGCTCCTGGAACCGCTCCGGACTGGCATTTCCGGTACGCAACTCACTTTGCACCTGGGTGATCTGATCGGAGAGGCTTCCTTCTCGCCGCAGGAGATCCGGATCTAATCCCTGACGCAAATCAATTCGGCCTTCCGCGAGGAGATCCAGCAGTCCCCTGGCCCTCGCCCGTTCACTCGTCTCCAAAGCTCTGGCTTGGTAACCCTTCCCGGGCTGAAGTTTGTCGAGCCGCAGCAGCAAGTCGATGTCGAGATCGTAATAGGTCCGCTTGGCGGCAAAAAACCCGGTGCGGAGCTGATCGTCAGCGAGGTTCCGGCGGGTGGATTCGATAGTCTCCAGAGCGCTCTCTCCGTCAGCCAAGGCCTCTTCAAGACGGCCTTGATCCCGGCGTAGGAGCGACCGTTTCAGATAGGCAAGGGCGACGACGCTTTGGTGTCCAATCTGGCGACCCACAGCGATCGCTTCTCCCAAGTGCACCAGGGCTTGCTCCGGCTGACCGAGTTCTGCGTAAGCCGAGCCGAGAGCGAGTAATGTAGGTGCCTCCTGCGATCGATCGCCGTTCGCTCTTGCCATACCAAGCGCCCGCTCCAAGAAGGGAATGGCTTCCCCGGGCTTTCCCAGGTCGATCTGCGCCCGCCCGATCGAGTAGGCGACGTTCCAGGATTCGGCGGGCACCAGCCGCCGCGCTCTCTCGTATTCGACAATCGCTTCCGCAGGATTGCCCAGTCTCTGTAGGGCCCACCCGATTCCAATCAACGCATTGGCTTCCCATTCAGCGCTTCCTTTGGCTTGAAATGCTTGCCGCGAAAGCTCGTACTTCTTTCGTGCTGTTTCCGGATCGCCTAACTCAAGGTATAGATTCCCTATATTGTAGAAAGCCATCCCCAATTCTTTGGTGGAGGCTTTAGCGACAGCATGAGTGAAAAGGTCCAGGGCTTCCTGGAATTTCCCCACATTGTGGTAGATGGCCGCCAGGTTCTGTTCGAGGTTCGCCTCGAGTTGCGGCTCGCCAATTTGCTTGCTGAGCTCCAATGCCGACTCCCAGCTTTCCCTGGCTTTAACATAGCGGTACTGCAGAAAATGGCCGGCGCCGATGCCGGCTAGCACGCGCGCTTTGAGGGCCAGATCCCCTGAGGCTTCGGCCAAAGGCAGCGCCTCCTGGAAGGTTTCGAGCGCGGCTTGAAAGTCTTGTTTTTTCTGGTAGGCGATACCCAGATCCACGAGCAAAGAGGCTTGCTCAAAGGGCCCGCCTATCCGTCGCCAAATCTCAAGCGAGAGGAGGAAGAGTCGTTTAGCCTCGTCGTAATGTCCAAGCTGGGAGTGGTAAAATCCCATCACTCCCAGAGCGTTGGCTTCTCCTTCGCCATAGCCGCTTTCCTGGGCGCGGTCGAGCGCTTTCTTCCCCCAAGCGAGCGCCCCGGACATGTCTCCCTGCTTGCTCCGAAGCTCGGCTTGCTCAATAAGGGTCTCCACCTCACCACGGGGATCGCCCGCTTCCTGCCAGGCGGTCAATGACTCTGCAAGGAGGGCCTCTGCCCGGGATCCCTGGTCCTCATCCTTGAGGGAGAGGAGGCGCCGGGCTTCGGCCAAGGCCTTCGCACCCCGTACCCGGGCTTTATCCTCGGAAGCTGCTGGCCGGAGCTCGAGAATCTTCACTGTCAACCGCTTCGTGACTTTTTGCTCCTTGGGGGCGAGCTCGAGTCTGTAGGTGCCACCTAGGTCTGTGATCACTGCGAGGAGCTGGTCCCTGGAGCCTTCCACCAGCGCAATCGTCTTCTCGCTAGGGCTCACGAGACGGGACGACACATTCATGCCGCGGGTTGCGATCTCCAGCAAAAGGAACTTCTCGGCATCGAGATGCAGGTCGAACGACAGCGTCTCCCCGCCACGAATCTCGCGCTCCAGAGAAGCACCGGGTGTCAGAGAGAGGGTCTCAGCCGCGAAAGCCGTAGCAGGAGTCTCGTTGGCCTGGCCCTGAATCGCGCCGGCCGCCAGCAGCGCCACCAGGAAGGAGAGCGTACGAATGAGAGAACGAAGCGTAGGCAGGGAAGTCACTGTAAGCTCCAGCCGCTTCTTTTCTTCATCTTACCCCAGCCGGACCCTTCAGTTCCGCTCCGGAAAAGATAGGATGTTGTCTATGCCTATGGACGACCGGGAGATGGTCGCTCTCTTTCTGCGGGGTGAGGCGGAGGCGGTGAGGACCATGGACGGCTGGATCTCGCGCGCCGCCTGGCCTTATCAGCGCCGCCTCGCGGATCGCTGGGACGACGTCCTGCAGGACGTGCGACTGGAGGTGACCCGCCTGCTGACGGAGGGGAAGTTCCGGGGCGAGTCGAGCCTGCGGACCTATCTCTGGCGGGTGGTGAGCCACACCTGCCTCGACCAGCTCCGGGCGCTGAGCAAATGGAAATGGACCGAGCTGGACGCCTTGGAACAAGGGGAAGGCCCCGCCGGGGTTGTCCAGGCTCCTGCCTACAGCGGTGAGGAAAGGGACCTGCTGTTCCGCGTCCTGGAGCGGGTGCCGCAGGAATGCCGGCGGATGTGGCAGATGATCGTGGCCGGGCTCTCCTATAAGGAGATGAGCCTGCGCCTGAAGGTTGCAGAGGGCACTTTACGGGTCCGCGTCCTCCGCTGCCGCGAGAAGGCTACGGCCATGCGGCAGGAGATCCTGGGCGACCGGACGGGCGACGGACGTAACGTCGCGGCCGGAAAATCGCCTAGTAGATTCGGGAGGAATGAACTAAATGACTTGTGAAACTGCAATCGAGCTTCTACCCTGGCTGCTGAACGGCACCCTGGCCACCGAGGAACGCGACGAAGTCTGGCACCACCTGGAAACCTGCGAGAGCTGCAGACGGTCCCTGGCCGAGACCCGGGAGACCTGGTCCGTCTTCGCGCAGCACCTGCCCAGCCAGAATCTGGTGGCTCTGGCCTGGGGCGAGACCCCTTCCGAAGCCGTGGAGGAGCATCTGGCCTCGTGCGCCCGGTGCGCGGCGGAGCTGGAGCTGGCCCGGATGAGCCGGCGGCTGGAGGAGGAAGAAAACATCGCCCTCTTCCCGGCCCCGAAGCCGCGCCCAGCCGTCTCCCCCGCCGTCTCTCCGTGGAGCCGGCGCGTCGCCGTAGCGGCGGGCCTGGCGGCGGTGGTCGCTGCCAGCGGTTGGCTCTACGAGACGCGGCAGGCGAACGATCTCTCGGAGCGGTTGGCCCAGGCCCAGCCCTCGGCTGCGCCTGCGGCCGGCCAGAAGGACGAATCCTCGCTGAAGGCGCAGGTCGCCGCGCTCGTGGATCGGCTGGGCCAGATCCAGGATCTCCAGAAGGAGACCGAGAAGAAGGCGGCGGACACCCAGGCCCAAGTCGCCCAGCTCGAGGAGGAGCGCCAGATCCTGGCCGGGCCGCATGCCGGCGCCCTGGTCGATCTGGGCTCCGGCGACGTCGTGCGCGCGGGAGAGGCTCCGGCGGAGAAGACCCTGCATAGCAACCAGTACGTCACTCTCTTCCTGCCGGCGAGAGAGGATGGAACCGCTGGAGAGCGCCGTGCCGAGATCATCGACGAATCCGGGAAGGTCGTCTGGCAGGCGAACCGGCTTCCTGTGACGCAGGAAACCTATTCGCTCGTGCTGCCTCCCGGCTCTCTGCCGCCGGGTCACTACACTCTCCGCATTTCCGGCCGCGAGCAGAGCTGGAGCTTCCAGATCGTGCCCTAGCGGGCCACGCTCCGCGCCGCCGCGCCGTGGATGGCGAGCGTCGATGGATCCTGGAGGAAGGCGGCCACGCCGAGGTTCTCCACCTTCCAGCGCTTGTCGAGCCCGAGCACGAGCTCGCCATCCTTCTCCGCGCCGGCGGCTCCCGGCAGGCTGAAGGCCTTCTCGAAGCGGCGGACCACCCGGTCGTTATGCAGCGTCCGCGACGCGTTCTCCCCGGCCTGGACCGCGGTCGACAGGCCGCTCTCGTAGATGGCCACCCAGAGATCGAGGTTGCCCGGGCCGGCGGCTTTTGCCAGCTTCGCCCCCACTTTGACGCGCAGGTGACCGTCCGCTGTTGGCGGATCGAGCGCCAGGCTCACCCGGCCGGCCGGTTCCGCCGCCAGGGCGCTGGTGATCCGATTGAGGACCGCGCCTTCCTGGGAGCCCACGCACTCGGCGCGGCCGTTGACCACCACCTGCGGCGTGTAGATGCGGTTGGTGTGGAAGGCGCGGGCGGCGTAGAGTTGCTGGCGCTCGGACCAGCGACGGGAGGAGTAGGGGTCCGTCCAGCCGATGTGGTTCCAGTAGTCCACGTGGAAGGAGAGCGGGATGACCTTGCCCTGGTACCGCGGATCGTGGGCGAGCTTGGAGAGCAGCCGGTCCGCCGGCGGGCAGCTCGAGCAGCCTTGAGACGTGAACAGCTCGACGATGGCCGTCCGGCCCGCGGAGTCCGGACCGGGAGCCTTCCCGGCCTCGCCGGCGCCGCCGCGAGGGGCGAGGAGGAGGAGCAAGGTGGGGAGCAGGAGTCGGTTCATGGCGGGTACCTCTCTGCAAGATACGGATGTGGTAGGCGGAACGGTCTGCCCTCCGAAACCTCACCCCCTGACCCCCTCTCCAGCAAGCTGGAGAG
>JBIOVX010000228.1:0-3036 GCA_044868005.1 Thermoanaerobaculia bacterium
GCGATCAGGGCGGGGACAAGCCCCGCCCCTACGAAGACATTCAGCGGGAGCGTCCCCCCTCGCCCGTCAGGGAGAGGGGGACAGGGGGTGAGGCTTCAGAGGGCAAACCGGGACCGTTCCTTGCAAAGCCCATGTACATGAGCACCCTCACGAAATCATTCTTCATACGTCTGTCCTTCTCCATCCTCCTCCTCGCCGGCGTTGTCATGGCCGGCTGCGGCGAACACCACAGCCTGTTCAAACCAAAAACTCTGCCTCCCCAGGTCTCGCAACTCCTGCGGCAGACCCTGACAGTGAAAACCCTCCCCGCCTCGCTCAGCGACCAGAAGGAGCTCCTCCAGGCCTGGGAGGGGACGCGCGGCTTCTATGAGCAGCGTGGGTTCCAGCCCGTGTGGTCCAACGTGCGCGGCCCGCGGCCCCAGGCGGAAGAGCTGATCAAGGCGATTCCCGCCCTCGGCGCGGACGGGCTCAACGTGCGGCGCTACCAGCCGGCGCGGCTGGACGCAATGCTCAAGGAAGTCAAGGAGACGAAATCCTTCGACGATCCAGCGGCGCAGCGCCGGCTGGTAGACCTGGACGTGGAGCTGACCTACACCTATCTGAGCCTGGTGAATCACCTGTCGAGAGGCCGCCTGCAGCCGAAGACGCTCCACGCCGAGTGGTATACGAAACCGCGCAACGTCGATCTCGACGCGCGGCTGGGCCAGGCGCTGGAGGCGGAAGACGCCAGTGAGATCGTCAAGATCCTTCGCGGCTTGACGCCGCGGTATCTGGCCTACGACCGCCTGCACAAGGCGCTCATGGCGTACCGGGCTCTTCAGGCCAAGGGCGGTTGGAGCGCCGTGCCCCCCGGACCGGACCTCAAGGCCGGCGCCCGCGGTCCGCGGGTGGCGGCGCTGCGGGCACGCCTCGCCGCAGAGGGCGATCTGCCGGCGGAGACTGCCCCAGCCCGGGAGGGGACAAGCCCCTCCCCTACGAAGACAGCTCCTCCCGCGTCGGACGTTTTCGACGGCGGCGTGGCCGCGGCCGTCTCGCGTTTTCAGCAGCGCCACGGCCTGGAGGTCACCGGCAAGGTGGACGAGGACACGCTGGCCGAGCTCGACGTGCCCGTGGAGGACCGCATCCGCCAGCTCCAGATCAACATGGAGCGCTGGCGCTGGCTGCCGGCCACCCTCGGCGAGCGCTACATCCTGGTGAACGTGCCGGAGTTCCGCCTCGACGTCGTCGAGGATGGCAAGACGGTGATGACCATGCCGGTGATCGTCGGCAAGGACCAGAGCCGTACTCCGGCCTTCAGCGACAAGATGAGCTTCCTCGAAGTCAACCCCTACTGGAACATCCCGGAGAGCATCGCCAACGACGAGATCCTGCCGAAGCTCGGCTCGGACCCCGGTTATCTGGCGAGCCACAACATGGAGTGGGTCGGAGATCCGCAGCGGCTGCGCCAGCTTCCCGGAGGGGACAATCCGCTCGGAAAATTGAAGTTCATGTTTCCCAACGACTTCAACATCTACCTGCACGATACGGTGGCCGGCCACTTGTTCAACAAGACGGAGCGCCTCTTCAGCCACGGCTGCATCCGCATCCAGAAGCCTTTCGAGCTGGCGGTCTACCTGCTGAAGGACGATCCGAAGTGGACTCCGGAGGCGTTGCAGGCCGCCATCGACTCGGGCGAGAACCAGCAGATCTCCCTCAAGAGGCCGCTGCCCGTGCACATCCTCTACTGGACGGCCTGGGTGGAACCGGACGGCACGGTGGAGTTCCGCAAGGACATCTACGGCCACGACACCCAGCTCGAGGAGGCCCTCGCCGCGGAGCCGCCCGTGTGGCTGGATTTGAACGTGATGCGGGAGGAGGTTAGAGCGGCGAAGTAGGGCCGATCGGTAGAAAAAAGATGTTGTTTCTGCTGGTCTCCCTCCTCTCCCTCTGGGAGAGGAGGGCCGGGGAGGTGAGGGCCGACGGCGCGACGATGCTTCTGTTTTGATGACGGCGGGATCGGCCTCCTTCAATCCCGCACCGCCTCATAAACCGCCTCTGAAGTCCCCGGCTCCCGGCCGTCTAGCCAGCTCTTCACCAGCGTCGCCAGCAGGATGACGCCGCCGCCGGCGAGCGACCAGGTTCCCGGCCGCTCGCCGTGGACGAGCCAGGCCCAGATCGGATTCAGCACCGGCTCGAGGAAGAGCAGCAGCGAGGCCTCGAAGGCGCGCACCCGGCGCAGGCCGCGGATGAGGAAGAGGTAGGCGATCCCGATCTGGCAGACCCCCAGGTAGACCAGGAGGAGCCAGTCCGCAGGCCGGCTCGCGACGACCGGCAGCGCCACCGGCAGACACGCCGCGGCGGCGAACACGTTGCCCCAGGCCGCGGCCGCCGGTCCCCAGGACTCTCCTCCGCGGCCGAGCGCCCGCAATCCCATGATGGTGATCGCCCAGGTGCCTCCGGAGACGAGCGACAGGACGTTGCCGAGCGCGGGGTTGGGAGCCGTGGCCGAGACCGGATCGAAGCCGACGAAGAAGAGCCCGAGGCCGAGCGCCAGCGCCGTCATGAAGACCAGGTCGCGCGGCCGGATGCGCTCGTGGAGCAGCCACGGGCTCAGCAGGAGGACGTAGAGCGGCGCCGTGGATTGCAGGTAGATGGCGCTCGCCGCCGTGGTGAGCTTGTTGGCGAGGACGAAGAGGATGAGCGTCGAGGCGTAGGCCAATCCCACCCCGAGCACCCGCGGTCCCGGCCGCCGCCGGGCCTCCGGCATGAGCACGAAGAGGGTTGCCGCCGCGATGGCCGAGCGGAAGAAAGCCACCTGCCAGCCCGTCAGGTGGACCGCCTTGATCACCGCGCCGCCGGAGGAGAAAAGCGCCGCCGCCGCCAGCACCTCGAGACGGGCGGCGAGGGGGCTGGGGGCGGAGGTGGACATGGGAAGATTGAGGTCGGTCAGAGGAGTCGAGGGATCTTATCCAATCCGAGCCGTCTGCCCTCCGAAGCCTCACCCCCTGTCCCCCTCTCCCTGACGGGCGAGGGGGGACGCAGGCGAAGGAATCTTGC
>JBIOVX010000229.1:0-79054 GCA_044868005.1 Thermoanaerobaculia bacterium
GCGGACCTCGGGCTGCCCAAGGCGATCGAGGGCCTCGCCGATCTTCGCCAGGGCCTCGTGCTGATCACCGGACCGACCGGCTCGGGCAAGTCGACGACCCTCGCGGCGATCATCGACAGGATCAACACCACCTACCGCCGGCACATCGTGACGATCGAAGACCCGGTCGAGTTCGTGCACCACAACAAGCTCTCGGTCTTCTCGCAGCGCGAGGTCGGCCACGACACCTCGAGCTTCGCCGCCGCCCTGCGCGCCGCCGTCCGCCAGGACGCCGACGTCATCCTGGTCGGCGAGATGCGCGATCTGGAGACGATCTCCCTCGCCATCACCGCGGCCGAGATGGGCGCCCTCGTCTTCGGCACCCTGCACACCAACGGCGCGGCCAACACCATCGACCGGTTGATCGACGCCTTCCCCGCCGACGAGCAGCCGCAGATCCGCACCACGCTCGCCGAGTCGATCGCCGGCGTCGTATCGCAGCTCCTCCTGCGCACCGCCGACGGCCGCGGCCGCTGCGCCGTCAACGAGATCCTGCTCAAGACCTCCGGCCTGCCCAACGTCATCCGCGAAGGCAACACGCCGATGATCACCACCATCATCCAGGGCGGCCGCACTCAGGGCATGCAGTTGATGGACGACGCGCTGATGGGGCTGGTGGAACTGGGAAAGATCACACCGCGCGAGGCCTACACCAAGGCCAGCAACAAGGCGCGGTTTGAGGGGATGATTGAGGAGGGTGGGTAGAGGCCACCCTCGCTCAACGCTGCACGGCTGCCTTCGCCGCTCACAACGATTTCAGATATTCGACGAGATCCGCCTTCTCCTGCGCCGTCAGGCCGAGGCTCTTGACGCTGTCGTAGTGATTGACCACGTCGAGCAGCGTCGCGAATCTGCCGTCGTGATAGAAGCCGCCCTTGGTATGCGTCCACAGGCCCTTGAGCGGCGAAGTCCGGTAGCGGTGGTCGGGAGCCCGGTCGGCCTGGAAGCTGTCGATCCCGATCTCCGAGGGCAGGTGCATGTTCCAGCCCGGCTCGGTGAACAGCGGCGGCACGTGGCACGTGGCGCACATCGCCTTGCCTGTGAACAGCGTGCGGCCCCGCGCCGCCGCCACGGCGTTGAAGCTGACCGCGGGCGGCGAAGGGGCACGCAGGGCGAGCTGGTAGAAGTGCAGGTCCGCGAGCTTGCTGGTGATCAGGTCCGGCGTCGCGCGCACGTGGCCGAAGCCGTTGGCCGCCGCGATCGGGAACTGCACGGAATCATCCAGGCGCGGGTCGAAGAAGGTCCCCTTGCCGTGCATCTCCAGGTTGGCGACGAAAGCGTTCCAGTGCGTCACCGATCCCCATCCCGTCCAGGTGTGGAGATTGACGCCCGCGAGGCCGAAGGCGGGCGGGATGAGGGTGGCCGCGGACTTGGTGTTCGCGGGCGGATCCTGGAAGGCCTTGCCGTCGAGGAGCAGCTCGGCGTCGAACTTGCCCGGACCCCAGGAGCGCAGCACCTGCCGGACGATGTCCTGCGACACGCCGAGCAGCGACGCGACGGCGGAGAGGTCCGGCGCCAAGGCCGCGATCTTGCCGATGTCGAGGTCGCGGTTGGGCCAGCCGTCGAGCCGCCCGCCGATGCCTGGCGCGAAGGAATTGTCCACCGTCGAATGGCAGAGCGCGCACTGGATGCCGACGGAGCTCAGCGCGCCGCCGGAGAAGAATCCCTTGACGCCGACCACCGCGTTCTTCTGCAACAGGAGGAGCGTGACCGCCGGATCGTCGAGATTGACGGTCCCCGCCGCAAGCTGGCGGAGGATGCTCCTCGGCAAGGCCCCGACGTCCACCTTGAGGCCGAGCGTCAGGGCGGTCCGCGGCGAGAGCCCGGGACCGACCCCGCCATTGGCAGCACCCGCGATGGCGTCGTCGAGGTGCACCGTGTCACCCCAGAAGGCCTCGTCGCCGAAGGTGTCCTGACGGAAGATCTGGCGTCCCCTGGCGATCGATTGCAGCGCGTCCTGCTCCGGCTGTCTGGCGTGAGCGGCGATCGGCTCCACGGGTTGCTGGATGGGGACCTGCGCGGCGACGCCGGCTGGCCGTTGGAAGGCGGCGAGAGCGAGCAGCGTGCCGCCGATCAGGAGGAAAACGAACATTGCGCGTGAGCTGGTCATTTTGAGTTGACCTCCCCGAAGCATCTGCCGGGAATGGGCAGAAGCCGCTGGTGCGTGATATGCAAGACGGGTAGCAACGGCATGTGTCAGGGCGCGCTCGAGGGGTGATCTGAGACAAGGCGGCGATGGCCAGACGGCGCACAGTCATCCGTGACGGGGTGCAACAACGCGTCACCAGCGGGTTGCACCTGGGCCGGCTGCACCCCGGCGAGCGCCTCAGCAGCGCCCGCCAGAGCGCCCGCGAGGCGGGCACCGACTACCGCACGGTCGTCGCCGCGCTGCGCGGGCTCGAACGCGACGGCCTCGTCGAGATTCGCCCGCGAGGCGGCATCTACGTCGGCCGCCGGGCGCCTCGCTCGCGCACCGACCCGCTGCAGGGATTCGGCGATCGCCTCGCTGATTTCCTGCTGAACGAGGTCGCCAACGGGCTGCCGGTTGCCGCCGTCGCCGAGCGTCTGCGGCACTGTCTGGACACCGCCGGCCTGCGCGCCGCGTGCATCGAATGCAACCAGGATCAGCTCGACTTCCTCTGCCAGGAGCTCGCGGTGGGCTTCGGCCTGGAGAGCGCGCCGGTCGAGATCGATCGCTTGCGCGGCGGCCCGCCGTTGTCCGTGCGCCAGGCGGACGTGCTCGTCTCGACCACCTTCCACGCCGGCGAGGTCCGGCGCTGTGCGGCCCGGCTCGGCAAGGCCTGCGTCATCGCTACTCTCGATCCTCAGCGCCGAGCTGAGGTGACGCGGCTGCTCAACGAACGGCCGGTCTACTTCATCGGCACCGATCCGAGGTGGGCGGCGAAAGCACGCGTGATCTGGGCCTGCGAGGCGGGAGCGGAGAGACTGCGCGCCCTCACCCTCGGCCTCGATTCACTGGAGAACATTCCGGACGAAGCGGCCGTGATGGTGATGCCGCGGGCGCGACGGCTGCTGGCCGGTACCGCCCTGGTGGAGCGAGCCCTGCCGCACCGGGGCTTCTCTCGCGACACGACGCGGCAAATTCTCTCTTTCCTGGCGCAGGCCAACACCTCGGCGGCGATGAACCGCGCCGGGCGTTGATGGCTTCGAGGGGTAGGGAGCCGGATGCCGAAGCACTACAGCATGGGCGGCCGCGCGGGTGCGGCAGTGGCGAGACCGCCGGGTGGCATGCCTCCTCCAGCGCCCAAGTCGCTGCGCGAGCGCTTTGGCGCGCTGCGCAACCTTCCTCCGTTCCTCAGGCTGATCTGGCAGACCAGTCCGCGCCTGACCGTGGCCGACCTGGCGCTGCGCTTGGTCCGCGCCTTCTTGCCGGTGGCCACCCTCTACATCGGCAAGCTGATCATCGACGAGGCGATCCGCCTGGTCGCGGCCGGGGGCACGTCCGCGAACCTGAGCGACTGGGCAGCCGGAGGACGGCTCGATCACCTCGGCTGGCTCCTGGCGGCCGAGCTCGGCCTGGCCGTGCTGTCCGACGTGCTGGGACGCATCGTCTCGCTGCTCGACACGCTCCTCTCCGAGCGGTTCACCAACACCACCAGCGTGCGGCTGATGGAGCACGCGGCCACGCTCGACCTGGAGGACTTCGAGGACAGCGAGTTGCAGGACCGGCTGGAACGCGCCCGCCGCCAGACCATGGGCCGGGCCACCCTGATGGGCCAACTGTTCGGCCAGGCCCAGGACGTAGTGACCATCGCCGCCTTCGCCGCCGGTCTGGTGGTCTACGCGCCCTGGCTGATCGCGCTGCTTCTTCTCGCGCTGGCACCGGCCTTCCTCGGCGAGGCCCACTTCAACGCCCAGAGCTACTCGCTCACCTACGCCCGCACGCCGGAGCGGCGCGAGCTCGACTACGTGCGCCAGACCGGCGCCAGCGTCGAGACCGCCAAGGAAGTGAAGATCTTCGGCCTCAACACCTTTCTGATCGAGCGCTACCGCGAGCTGGCCGGCAAGATCTACCAGGAGAACCGCCGGCTCGCGATCCGCCGCGCCGGTTGGGGCGGCCTGCTGACCGCCATCGGCACGCTGGGCTACTACGTAGCCTACGCCTTCATCGCCTGGCGCACGCTGCGCGGCGACTTCACCATCGGCGACCTCACCTTCCTCGCCGGCTCCTTCCGCCGCCTGCGCAACCTGCTCGAGGGCCTGCTGATCGGCTTTTCCCAGGTGGCGGGACAGGCGCTCTATCTGGACGACCTGTTCTCCTTCTTCGAGATCCAGCCGGAGATCGTCTCGCCCGCAAGCCCGCGGCCGTTCCCGGTCCCGATCCGCCGCGGCTTCACCTTCGAGGACGTGGGCTTCCGCTATCCGGGCGCCGAGCGCTGGGCGGTGCGCCACCTGAGCTTCACGCTGCGCGCCGGCGAGGTGCTGGCCCTGGTAGGGGAGAACGGCGCCGGCAAGACCACCCTGGTCAAGCTGCTGGCGCGGCTGTACGACCCGGATGAGGGGCGGATCCTGCTCGACGGGCACGACCTGCGCGAGCACGGGGTCGAGGAGCTGCGCGCCAACATCGGCGTGATCTTCCAGGACTTCGTCCGCTATCACCTCACCGCGGCCGAGAACATCGCGGTGGGGCGGATCGAAGCCCGGCACGACCGCGAGCGCATCGTCGACGCGGCCGAAAGCAGCTTGGCCGACGAGGTGATCCGCAGGCTGCCAGACGGCTACGACCAGGCCTTGGGCAAGCGCTTCCGCACGGGGATCGAGCTGTCTGGCGGCGAGTGGCAGAAGATCGCGATCGCCCGCGCCTACATGCGGGACGCCCAGCTCCTGATCCTGGACGAGCCCACCGCGGCGCTCGACGCCCGCTCGGAGTTCGAGGTGTTCCAGCGCTTCAAGGAGCTGAGCGAGGGGAAGACCGCGGTGCTGATCTCCCACCGCTTCTCCAGCGTGCGTATGGCGGACCGCATCCTGGTCCTCGCCGAAGGGCAGATCGAGGCCGCGGGCACCCACGAGGAGCTGCTGGCGCAGGGCGGACGCTACGCCGAGCTGTTCGAGCTGCAGGCGACAGGCTATCGCTGAGCCTCGGTGGACAGGGAAGGATCACGCCGCGCGAGGCCTACACCAAGGCCAGCAACAAGGCGCGGTTTGAGGGGATGATCGAGGAGGGATCGTAGAAAATACCGGCTAGCCGAGCCCCATTTCCTCCAAGTTCTTCGCCCGTAGGATTTTGCGGCCCAGCTTGCGTAGCTCCTGCAGCGACGAGATCTCTTCGACCTGCCGGCGCACCTTCGCAGGCAGCCGGCCGAAGCGGAGGGTCATCTGCTGGAGGAGCATCGTCTGGAGGCCTTCTCGCCGGCCCTCCTGCCTGGCTTCTTTGAACCACCGGGTCATGTTTTCTTCTAGCCCCATGGGAACCTCCTGGAGATTCACCTCCTCTGGAATTATAGTCTTCTGCACCATCCTCTGGACCACCCCTGTGAACCAGGCGTCAACCATTCGTCGGAGCGCCAACCCTCCCGGCGGAAGCCGATCCTTGAGCTGCTGGAACAGATCTGGCAGGGCCTCGCCCATCTCATTGACTTCGATCTGGAAAAAGGCGGCCGTCGGGTTGCGCTCCAGCTCGGGGCGCTTCAGGTCCAGACGGCGCTCATCGAGGAGGAGGTAGGTCAGCCGCGGCAGATACCGTCTGAGATCCTTGGGGACCGGCGCGAAGTGCGTTTCCAGCCGGAGCGGCGCGCGCCAGCGGCCTCTGCCGTTGTGGATCACCAAGGGCAGCACAGCAGGCAGTCGGTCGCCCGGCCCCAGATTCTCTTTTCGGATGATGTCTTCGAGCAGCAGACCGACATAGGTCAGCAACCGCACGGCCATGAAGGGGTCAGAGGTGGACTGGAACTCCAGCAGGAGGTAGAGGTAGATCCAACCGTCTCCATCCCCGCGGAGCCGCAGGCGCCAGATGAGGTCGCTGTGGCGCTCGCGCAGGTCGTCGGAGATGAAGCTATTGCCGAGCCGTTCGAGGGTGGAGAAATCGAGCCGCTCGATCCAGTCCTCACGAACGAATCCCCGCAGCAGGGCTTCCACCATGGTGCGATGGGAGAAGATCCCCTTGTAGCCGGGGTCGTGCCTCGGCTGCGCCTCCTTGCCTCCACGCGTAGACTTCGCCACGCCTATATAAGTCGGAAAAACGCGGACTTATCTTGCAGTGAATTTCAGAAGCGGGTCCGATCGCAGCGGTAACGGGGCGGATCCCGAAATTCCGTAGAAACTTCGTCCAAACCGTTGACAAACCCTTCCGGCAAGCTCTACGCTTCGGCGTAATGATTCCGTATAAACCGTAGGAGAAGCTCTCCATGGATGCAATACGGCTCGGACGCGACGGCGCAAAGCTCCTCCTGGACCAGTTGGGCGACGAGCTGGGGCGCGCCGATCAGAAACGCCTCGAAGCGCTGCTCGACCGGATCGGACCCAACGCGCGCATCCGCCTTTCCGAGGCCCTCTCCACCCTCTACCCGGAGCAGGATCGCGAGGCCGCCCTCACCAGCTTCCGCCAGCTCCGCAGCCGCGTTCAGGCGGCGGCGAAGGAAGCTGGCATAGCCTTCGCTCTGGCCGCCGACACGCGGACCCGCTCCGAGCCCGAAGACCGCTGGTGCTGGTTCGAGGGAGGAGACCCGACGCTGGGCCAGCTCGGCGTGTTCGCGCAGGGAGAGATAAAAGCCAGCCCGGTTCAGGATCCCGTGCCGCAGAAGGCGGTGCTCGTCGAGTTCGAAGACGGCAAGCCCGTGGTTCGCTATTTCATCTCCTATGCGCAGAAGAACCGAAGGCTCGCGAGGGATCTGGCGGAACGCCTGCAGCTCCGGCTCGGGAACTCGTCTGATTTCCGATTCCGCCCGTGGCAAGACGGCGACATCCTGGCCGGTGACCGTTGGCACGAGGAGATCCAAGCCGCGATCGAAGCCTGCCACTTCGGCCTACTCCTTCTGAGCCATGACTTCCTTGCCTCGAAGTACATCGCACAGCACGAGTTGCCCCGCTTCGTGCCCCAAGTTCCCGACCTCGCCAGCGGACGGCGTCGGGCGGTGCCGGTGGGCCTCAAGCCTGTACCTTTCGACGGCAGTGTCGACCTTAAGGGCCTTGCCGATGTGCAGGTTTTCCGCGACGGAGAAGGCAAGTCCTTCAGCGAGCGCACCGCAGAGACAACCAAGGACCGCTTCACCGACGAGCTGCTCCAGCAGGTGTTGCGGATCACGCGGAAACTCATAACGCCATCCGGTTCGCAGGTTGCTGCGGCTTCGCGCGAACCGCGTGAGCCGGACGAGCCGGAGTTGCTCGCTGCGGAGTTGCTCTGCCGGCTCCCAACAGAGGAAGGCTGGCGATTTGTCCCCACGCGTGCAGCTCTCGCCAGCCTCGAAAAAATGGAAGGAGCGGCGGGCGGCACCGGTTCGCAGGTCGACGCCCTGGAGACCCTGCTCGAATGGGCGAAAACGGTTGATGGCCCGCCGTTTTTCGCCTTGCTCGGCGAGTACGGCATGGGTAAGACCACGACCTGCGAAGCCTTCACCCGACGTCTTCTGGAACAGCGGAAGAAGGACCCGAACCTGCCGGTGCCGGTCTACGTGGATCTGCGCCGGCTCGGCGACCGGGCGCGTAGCGAGCCGCCGTTGGCCGCCATTCTGGACACTGTACTCAGCTACAGCCCTCGTAGCGGTCAGACGCAGGGACTCTCGACCGAGCGAATCATCGCCCTGGTGCGGGAAGGCAAAGCGCTCGCGATCTTCGATGGCCTGGATGAGGTGTTGGTGCACCTCACGCCGGCTCAGGGGAATCGGTTTACGCGGCAGCTCTGGAGCATTCTGCCTAAGGGCGAACGGCACCGCAGACCAGAGAGGACGAATGGAGAGATCGCAGTCCGGGGCAAGCTCCTCATCTCCTGCCGCACGCACTTCTTCCGCACCCTGCGCGAGGAGCGCACGCACTTCACGGGCGAGGACCGTGAGGCCCTCTCCGCCTCCGACTACCGAGCCCTCGTCCTGCTGCCTTTCACCGAGAGCCAGGTCGAGGAGTATCTCCAGAAGAGCCTCCCCGGCTCCGCTGTGCCACGCATCCTGGATCTTATACGCTCCATCCACAACCTACCCGAGTTGGCGGAGCGGCCCTACACCCTGAGCCTCATCGCCAAGCACATCCCGCAACTGGAGCAATGGAAGCTGGAGGGCCGCAAGGTCACCGGCGTCACGCTCTACCGGCACATGGTGCAGTCGTGGCTCGAGCGTGACATGGGCAAACACCAGCTCACGCCGGACCACAAGCTGCGGTTGATGGAGCGTTTCGCCGCCGAGCTCTGGCGTTCCAGGAAGCGGTCTTGGAACGTGGAAGAGGTAGAGCAGTGGTTGATCGATTTCCTGACGGAGCATCCGCGCCTCGCCGCGCACTACGAGGGCAAGGACCGTGACCTCCTGAAAGAAGATTTGCGCACCGCCACCTTCCTGGTGCGCGAGGGCGAGGACGAGTTCCGTTTCGCGCATACCTCGCTCCTGGAATTCTTCCTCGCTTCGCATCTCGCGCGAGGCCTGAAGGAGCGGCGCCTCGAAGCCTGGGACCTGCCGCGGCCCAGCCTGGAGACGCTCGACTTCCTGGGCCAGATACTCGCGGAAGAAGAGTCAGCCGCCTCCTGGCTAGTGTGGCGGGAGATCCGGAGCCAATACCGGCCGCGGATCTCCGAACTGGCACTGGCGTACGCGCTCCGCGCGATCGAGAAAGATCATCCAGCGCCGGTTCTCGCGGGCTTTCGGCTTGAGGGTGCCGATCTACGGGGCTGGCAGATCGCAGGCAAGCAGAGCGCACCGCTCCTCAACCTCCAAAGCGCGAGCTTCCGCGGCGCCCGGCTGCGGGAGGCGCGATTCGAGCGGGTGGATCTTTCCAGGTGTGACTTCGAAGCGGCGAATCTGGCTCGCGCCGAGATCCTCGACAGCCGAGCGCGGACCGCGCGATTCCCCGAGGCGTCGCTCGCCGGAACCGTCTTCCGGAGGGTCGACCTAGATGGTTCCGATTTCACCGGCGGGAGGCTCCATCGCACGCAGTGGCTGCGCTGCCATCTGGATGAGGTATCCGGCCTTGTGGAAGGGCAGCCTGGAGCCCTGTTCGCGGCCTGCGAACCCGAGGAGCGATTCCTCCCCGGCAGCGACCTGTGTAGCCGTCCCCTCCTGGTCGGTCTGACGGGGCACCTCGGGGCTGTCATCGCCTGTGCGTTTTCACCGGAGGGTGTTCGCTTGGCCTCCGCGGGCGACGACGGCACTCTGCGGCTGTGGGACGCCGACTCCGGCGAGGTCCTCGCGGTTCTCGAAGGGCATCAAAACGCGGTGAGGTCCTGCGCGTTTTCGCCCGACGGCGCTCGCTTGGCCTCCGGGGGTAACGACGGCACCCTGCGGCTGTGGGACGTCGCCTCCGGCGAGGCCCTCGCGGTTCTCGAAGGGCATCAAAACGCGGTGATGTCCTGCGCGTTTTCGCCCGACGGCGCTCGCCTCGCCTCCGCGGGCGACGACGGCACCCTGCGGCTGTGGGACGCCGACTCCGGCGAGGCCCTCGCGGTTCTCGAAGGACACCCAATCGCGGTGATGTCCTGCGCGTTTTCACCCGACGGCGCTCGCCTTGCCTCCGCGGGCGATGACGGCACCCTGCGGCTGTGGGACGCCGACTCTGGCGAGGCCCTCGCTGTTCTCGAAGGGCACCTAATCGCGGTGTGGTCCTGCGCGTTTTCATCCGACGGTACTCGCCTCGCCTCCGCGGGCTCCGACGGCACCCTGCGGCTGTGGGATGCTGCCTCCGGCGAGGCCCTCGCGGTTCTCAAAGGGCATCGAGGCTGGGTGAGATCCTGCGTGTTTTCGCCCGACGGCGTTCGCCTCGCCTCCGCGGGCTCCGACGGCACCCTACGGTTGTGGGATGCTACCTCCGGCGAGATCCTCGCGGTTCTCGAAGGGCATCCAGACGCGGTGAGGTCCTGCGTGTTTTCATCCGACGGTACTCGCCTAGCCTCCGCGGGCTCCGACGGCACCCTGCGGCTATGGGACGCCGACTCCGGCGAGGCCCTCGCTGTTCTCGAAGGGCGTCGAAACGCGGTAAGGTCCTGCGCGTTTTCGCCCGACGGCACTCGCCTGGCCTCCGCGGGCGACGACGGCCTGTGGCAATGGGACGCCGACTCCGGCGAGGCCCTCGCTGTTCTCGAAGGGCATCGAAACTTGGTGTTGTTCTGCGCGTTTTCGCCCGACGGTGCTCGCCTCGCCTCCGCAGGCGACGACGGCACCCTGCGGCTGTGGGACGTCGACTCCGGCGAGGCTCTCGCTGTTCTCGAAGGGCATCGAAACGCGGTGAGGTCCTGCGCGTTTTCGCCCGACGGCGCTCGCCTGGCCTCCGCGGGCAACGACGGCACCGTGCGCCTGTGGGACGCCGACTCCGGTGAGGCCCTCGCTGTTCTCGAAAGGCATCGAAACTGGGTATGGTCCTGCGCATTTTCACCGGACGGCGCTCGTCTGGCCTCCGCGGGCAACGACGGCACCGTGCGCCTGTGGGACGCCGACTCCGGTGAGGCCCTCGCCGTGCTCCAAGGACATCGCCACACGGTGTTGTCCTGCGCGTTTTCGCCCGACGGCACTCGCCTGGCCTCCGCCGACGACGGCACCGTGCGCCTGTGGGACGTCGGCTCCGGAGAGGCCCTCGCGGTGCTCCGAGGACATCGCAACTGGGTGATGTCCTGCGCGTTCTCGCCCGACGGCGCTCGCCTGGCCTCCACCGGCGACGACGGCACGGTGCGGCTGTGGGACACGGCGACGGGAAAGCCGGTTGCCTGGCGGGCTGAGATGCTTCCTGAGAGCGAGCACGTTGTGCTCCGCGCCGACGACTCCAGCACTATTGAGGTAAGCCCAGGCGCGTGGCGGTGGCTGGGCTGGTTGGCGAAGGACCCGGCGACCGGCGCGCTCACCCGCTACCCGGCGGAGATCTTCGGGCTATTGCCGGAGACACAAGTCACTGCCACCCGGTTATACTCCCGCACATGAAGACCGCCGCCTCCGTTCCCGACGCGGACGAGATCACGCGCCGCCTCAATGAGGTGTACGCAAACGAGTCCTCTGAGCCTGATCCCGTGATCACCAAGATCGCCGCGCGATCCCTTCCCAAGGAGTCGTGGAAGTAGCATGCCCAGGGCTTCCATCACTCAGACTCTCAGTGAGCTCGAGGCGCTGGCGCGGTCAGTCACTCCGGACGTCACGGCTGACGTGCCCTATCTCGAGCGCCCACACGTGAAGCTTCAGGGCCTCATCGAGGAGATCCGCAAGCTCCTCACCCGGCGAGACTTCTACCAGGCCCGCAAGCAGGAGGCGACGCGCAATGCCCGGGCCCGCGTCCGGCAAGCACGGTTGACGGCCACTCTTCTGCGGAAAGGCCTCACGGAGCATTACGGCCAGGACAACGAGAAACTGGCGGCCTTCAACATCCAACCGTTCCGTGGCAGGAAAAAGCCGAAGAAGCCGGAGGGCTCGCCGTAAGGGAGGAAGCTCATTATCCCCGCTTACATCGAGACGCGGTAAGCAGGGATGGTGACCGTCCCTCGATGCCATGCCTTGCCGCAAGGAGGGACAGTTATCGTCTCCCTCCAACGCGAGGCGCCGCACGGAGGAACGGCGATCATCCCTGCTTACAACAAGATTCGGTAAGGAGGGACGGTGATCGTCCCTCGACTCAGCTCCTTGTTGTAAGGAGGGACAGTCATCATCCCTCTCAAACGCGAGGCGCTGCATGGAGGGACAGTGATCGTCCCCGCTTACAACGAGATTCGATAAGGAGGGACGGTAACTGTCCCTCGATGCAGAGTCCCGTTGCAAGGAGGGACAGTCATCGTCCCTCTCAAACACGAGGCGTTGTACGGAGGGACAGTGACTGTCCCCGCTTACAACGAGACGCTGCATGGAGGGAGGGTCATTGTCCCTCTTAAACACGAAGCGTTGTATGGAGGGACAGTGATTGTCCCGGCTTGCAACGAGACGCGGTAAGGCGGGACAGTGGCTGTCCCTCGATGCTGGTTCTTGTTGCGAGGAGGGATAGTCATCGTCCCTCTCAAACACGAGACGCTGCATGGAGGGACAGTCATTGTCCCCGCTTGCAACGAGAACGTTAAGGAGGGAAGTTCACCTTCCCCCCATAACGTATGGCCGCGAACCGCGGGAAGACGATGATCCCGGCTTCCACCGCGGCCCGAAACGGAAAGACGGCCGCGGGCTACTCTACGCGCCGCTCCCTCTTCGCCTCGTCCACGCTCTTGAAGTCCGGCGCGGGCAGCGCGATCCGCCGTGACGAGACGTCCTTGCCGGCGAAGTAGTCGGCGATCGCCGCCTGCACCTCTTCGTTCGGCTCGAGATCCTCGTGGCCGGCGTTCGGCACGATGAGGTGCGTGGCGCGCGGCATTCCCCAGCGCATCTGCTCCGCCTGATAGGGCGGCGTGTTGCTGTCCAGCGTCCCGGAGATGAACAGGACAGGGACGTCGGAAACGAGGGGACCGCGGAAGTCGTCGCCCAGATCTACACCCGGGAGCGCGTCACAGATCGCGGGATACGGTCCGTTCAGCTCGTTGCCCAGAATCGAGAGCGGCGCCTGACGGGCGATTTCGCGATCGCGGCTCGCCGTCGCGCCGCCCGAGCAGCGCATGCCGTAGGCCATGAGGTCGGGCCCGGAGATCTGGTTGTACCGCTTCTCCACGAACCAGGCGAGGATCGAAGGATCGCCGCGCTCGAGGGTCAAGAGCAGCGCCGGGAAGACGGGGAAATCGTTGCCGTCGCCGATGTCCAGCACCAGGATGCGCTGCAGCGCCTCGGGTCCGACGCGCACCTGCACCTTCTCCTTGCGCGCGCGGTCGGTGATCGTCACCGCGATCGGCTCCCGCTCCAGCTTCGCCAGGACGCGGCGGAGCAGCGCGGCCATGTCGGGGACTTCCCCGCCGATGGACGGGTCCTCGCGCGCGAGCATGGAGAGCTTCGCGAGCTGGGTATCCAGCACGAAGGGAAGCTTGCGCATGTCGGCCGGGCCCGCGGTGCCGAGGAGAGCGGCGCGCTCCACCGTGCCGCCGTAGGCGCGGATCACCGCGAGCGCGAGGTAGGTGCCGTAGCTATGGCCGAGCAGGCTGATCTTCGTTGTTCCGAGAGCGCGCCGGAGGTCGTCGACGTCCGCCGCGCTCTCGGCGACCGTGAAACCGGCGGCGTCCACGCCCTTCGCCTTCCACTCCTCGACGCAGGCGCGAGTGTCGGCGAGGAGGCGCGGCATCGTCTCGGCGCGAGGAGCGAGGCGCGCCTGCGGCTCGAGAGGCTTGGCGGCGCAGACCGGCCGCGGCGTAGACATGCCGATGCCGCGCTGGTCGAGGAGGATCACGTCGGCCGTTTTGGCGAGCCGAGCGAGCGAAGGCAGGGCGAAGGGATTGCGCGCGGCGTTCACGCCGGAGCTGCCGGGGCCGCCGGCGAGATAGACGATCGGCGCCGCGCTCTTCGCCTCTCCCGACCGCAAGCGCACGAACGCGAGCTCGACGGAACCGCTTTCCGGATGGGCCCGCCGCAGCGGCACGGTCATCCTCCCCAACTGAGCGTCGAGGTCCACGGCTTGGGTCGGAAGAGAGAACGGCTCCCAGCGGATCGCCGGCGCCGCGGCGGCCGGCCCGGATACGGCAAGCGCAAGGATGAAAGAGAGAACGTTCATGCCTCTTGAACGCAGGACCGGCAGTTTGGTTCCGAAAGATGCCGACTCTAGGTGCGCGCCTCTTCGATCCGCTCCGCGATCCAATCCGGGATGGGCACGGCCTTGATACCCGTCGGATCGTTCATCACGCAGCAGGCGCAGGTGCTCCTTCCTTTCGCCAGCACCATGTCGCCGCGCCGGACTTCGAAGCCGTAGGTCATCGATCTCAGACCCTTGCGCACCACCTGCAGGTGGATCTCCAGCTCGTCGCCGAAGCGGGCCGGCGAGAGGTATTCGCAGGCGACGGAGACACGGGGCCAGGAGAGCTCGCGGCCGTCCTCCTCCCGCCAGTGGACGCCGGCTCCGATGGCCTTCAAAAACGCGTGCTCGGTGTTCTCCATGAAGACGAGGAAACGCGAGAAGTGGACGATGCCGCTCATGTCGGTATCCACGTACTCGACCTTCCTTCGGACTTTGATCTCGTGCATGGCCCCATATGGTATCTCCTGCGTCCTTGCTATGGTTCCCTCATGCCCCACGTGCTCGCCCTCGACCAAGGGACCACCAGCTCGCGCGCCATCGTCTTCGACGAATCCGGATCGGAGATCGCCCTGGCGCAGCGCGAGATCCGGCAGATCTTCCCGCGGCCCGGCTGGGTGGAGCACGACCCGATGGAGATCTGGGAGTCGCAGCTCGCCGTGGCGCGGGAGGCGCTGGCGCGGGCCGGGCTCGGGGCGGCGGACGTGGCGGCGATCGGCATCACCAATCAGCGGGAGACCACGATCGTGTGGGACCGCGCAACCGGTGCGCCGATGGGCAACGCCATCGTCTGGCAGGACCGCCGTACCGCCGACGCCTGTGCGCGGCTGAAGCGCCAGGGGCTCGCGCCGCTCTTCCGCGAGCGCACCGGCCTGGTGCTCGACCCCTACTTCTCCGGCACCAAGCTGGCCTGGATGCTCGACCACCTCCCCGGTCTCCGGGCCGCGGCGGACCGGCTCGCCTTCGGCACCGTCGATTGCTGGCTGATCTGGAACCTGACCGGCGGCGCGTCCGGAGGGCGGCACGCGACGGACGTCACCAACGCTTCGCGGACGCTGCTCTTCGATCTGCGGACGGCGGACTGGAGCGACGAGCTGCTGACGATCCTCCAAATCCCCCGCGAGATGCTGCCCGAGGTCTGCTCCTCCAGCGAGGTCTACGGCGAGACGGCCACCGGCCTGCTGGGCGCCGCGGTGCCGATCGCCGGAGTGGCCGGCGACCAGCAGGCGGCCCTGTTCGGCCAGGCCTGTCTGTCGGCCGGGATGGCGAAGAACACCTACGGCACCGGCTGCTTCCTGCTGATGAACACGGGCGAGCGGCCCATCCCCTCGCGGTACGAGCTGCTCACCACTCCGGCCTGGCGGCTCGGCGGCCGCACCACGTACGCCCTGGAGGGGAGCGTCTTCATGGCCGGCGCCGTGGTGCAGTGGCTGCGCGACGGCCTGGGGCTCATCCGCTCCTCCGCCGAGATCGAGGCGCTGGCCGCCAGCGTGCCGGACGCGGGGGGCGTCGTCCTGGTGCCCGCCTTCACCGGGCTCGGCGCTCCCCACTGGGACGCCTATGCGCGCGGCGCGCTGGTGGGGATCACCCGCGGCACCACGGCCGCCCACGTCGCCCGCGCGGCCCTGGAGGGAATCGCCTTCCAGGTGGTGGACGTCCTCGCCGCCATGGAGGCCGACTCCGGCGTGCGGGTCGCCGAACTGCGCGTGGACGGCGGCGCGACGGCCAACGACCTGTTGATGCAGCTCCAGGCCGACCTCGCGGGTGTGCCGGTGGTGCGGCCGCGGGTGCAGGAGACGACGGCCCTCGGCGCCGCCTACCTCGCGGGCCTGGCGGTGGGCGTGTGGAAGGACACGGACGAGATCGCCGCCCGCTGGCAGGTCGAACGCCGCTTCGAGCCGGCCCTGGAACCGCACCGGGCGGCGGAGCGGCGGGCCCGCTGGAGCCGCGCGGTGGAGCGGGCGAAGGGGTGGGAGGAGGCGGAGACCTCTTGAACCGCGCCGCCATGCTGGCCCGGCTCCTCGATGCCGGCGAGGCCTGGGACATCCTGGTGGTCGGCGGCGGCGCCACGGGCCTGGGAGCGGCCGTGGACGCGGCGGCCCGCGGCTATCGCACGGCGCTGATCGAAGGGCACGATTTCGCCAAGGGCACCTCCAGCCGCAGCACCAAGCTGGTGCACGGCGGCGTGCGCTACCTCCAGCAGGGGAACGTCACGCTGGTGCTCGACGCCCTGCGCGAACGCGGACGGCTGCTGCGCAACGCGCCGCACCTGGTGCGCAACCTCGCCTTCGTCGTACCCAGCTACGACTGGTGGGAGGGCCCCTTCTACGGCGCCGGATTGAAGCTCTACGATCTGCTCGCCGGCAGGATGGGCCTCGAGCCCTCCCGCTTGCTCTCCCGCGAGGAGACGCTCGACCGCATCCCCACCCTGGAACCGCAGGGCCTGCGAGGCGGCGTCGTCTATCAGGATGCGCAGTTCGACGACGCGCGCCTCGCCGTGACCCTGGCCCGCACCGTGGCGGACCGCGGCGGCGTGGCCGTGAATTACGTCAAGGCGGTGGGCCTGCTCAAGGAGGGAGGCCTGGTGCGCGGCGCCGTGGTGCGTGACGAGGAGACGGGCGCGGAAGCCGAGGTGCGGGCGCGGGCCGTGGTCAACGCCACCGGCGTCTTCGCCGACGAGCTGCGGCGGCTGGACGATCCCGAGAGCCTGCCGGTGCTGGCGCCGAGCCAGGGGATCCACCTGGTGCTCGACCGCCGCTTCCAGCCCGGCGAGAGCGCCATCCTCGTCCCTCACACGGACGACCGCCGCGTGCTCTTCGCCGTGCCCTGGCAGGACCGCGTGGTGGTGGGCACCACGGACACGCCGGCCGTCGAGCGCTCGCTGGAGCCGCGCCCGCGGCCGGAGGAGATCGAGTTCCTCCTCACCCACATCGCCCGCTACCTCACCCGGGATCCGCTCCCTGCGGACGTCCTCTCCTGCTTCGCCGGCTTGCGGCCGCTGGTGCGCGGCGGCCGCGCCGCGGAGAAGACCGCGGCCCTCTCCCGCGATCACACGCTCCTCGTCTCGCCCTCGGGCCTCGTCACCATCACCGGCGGCAAGTGGACGACCTACCGCCGCATGGGCGAGGACGCCGTCGATCAGGCGGCCCTCGTGGCCGGCCTCGACGAGCGTCCCTGCCCCACCGCCGATCTCCGCCTGCACGGCTGGAGCGAGGAGAACCGTCCCGACGCGGCCTGGGCCGAATACGGCGCGGACGCACCCGCCCTCGCCCGCCTCGCCGCCGAGCGCCCCGGCTGGGACGAGCCCCTCCACTTCAACCTCCCCTACCGCGCCTGCGAGGTGATCTGGGCCGCCCGCCACGAGATGGCCCGCACCGTCGAGGACGTCCTCGCCCGCCGCACCCGCGCCCTCCTCCTCGACGCCCGCGCCAGCGCCGAGATCGCCCCGGAAGTGGCCCGGCTGCTGGCGGCGGAGCTGGGAAAGGACGAGGCCTGGCAGCGGGGGCAGGTGGAGGCGTACCGGGAGGTGGCTAGAGGGTATTGGTTGGAGTAAACCGATCCCAACGGAGCCCCGAAGGGGCGGAGGCAGTTGAGGCGGTCTGCCCTTCGAAGCCTCACCCCCTGTCCCCCTCTCCCTGACGGGCGAGGGGGGACGTGGGCCAAGGAATCTTGCCAAAGCCGAACCTTCCTATCAGCAAAGCCGGTTGTGAATCGTCCCCCCTCGCCCGTCAGGGAGAGGGGGACAGGGGGTGAGGCTTCGAAGCGCAGACCCCACCGCCATCCAAGGTCCCAATGAACAGCGTCAGGGCGCCGCCGGCCCCATATGCTCCGCCTTCCACCGCATCGCCATCAGAATGCGGTTCCGCCCGCTCGGATGGTCGTAGAAGATCCACTCCTCGATCGGACCGGGCGAGAGCTTGCGGTACTCGCTGAGCTGCAGCGCCACCTCGGCGAAGCCGTCCGGCTGGCGGGAGGCGTTCAAGCCGAAGATGTCGGCCTCGGCCTCGTTGGTGCGGATGAAGGTGTGGTTCAACGGCGTGAGGACGAAGAAGAAGATCCCGAGCAGCGCCATGAGCAGCGGCAGGCCGGCCGGATCGCCCACGCCGCGCACGCCCCAGCGCTCCCCCCAGCGGGCGCGCGCCCGCTCGAAGCTCCAGTGCAGGAAGCCGAAGCCCGCGGTCAATACCAGCGCGAACCAAAGGATGATCTCGTAGACGTGGTTGAGCACGTAGTGCCCCATCTCGTGCCCCATCACGGCCTCGATGCCCGCCGGCGACGTGCGCTTCAGCAGGTTGTCGTTGAGGGCGATGCGCGTGGTGCCGAACAGGCCGGCGACGTTGGCGCTGATGCGCTTCGTCTGGCGCGAGGCGTCCACCACGTAGACGTGCTGCGCCGGAATGCCGTTGGCGCGGGCCAGAGATAGGATCGGCCCGCGCAGGTTCGGATCCCGCAGCTCGGTGTACTTGTTGAACAGCGGCTCGATGAACACCGGCGCGAGCGCCACGCCGACGACGAGGAAGAGCAGCGCCACCACCGACCCCCACAGCCACCAGGTGCGCGGCGCCTTGCGCAGCACGCCGTAGAGGCCCATGAGAGCGGCGCCGCCGAAGACCAGCGTCACGCCCAGCGCCTTGGTCTGGTCCCACAGCCAGGCCGGGAAATCCTGCGTCGCCATGCCGTACTGGTGCTCGCGGAAGAAGTCCGTGTAGACGGCGAAGGGGAAGAAGAGGACGGCCGTGACCACGAAGTACTGGAGGGCGTAGAGCAGCGTCCGCAAGGGACCGAAGCGCGTCGTCCGCTCGGCCAGGTCGCGCATGCGGGCCGACAGCCGCGTGGCGAGCAGCAGCCAGTAGACGCCGAGCCCGTAGAGGAAGCCCCAGAGCATGATCCAGTAGCCGCCCTCGAAGTAGGCGTCCGAGCGGGCCCGCTTCTCCGGGCTCAGCTTCGCCAGATACGCTTCCGTCGCCGCCTCGGGGTCGAAGCGTTCCGTGCGCGCCGACGCGCCCGCCGGCGGCGCCCCTTCCCTCGCCGCGGGCTGGGCCGCGGCGGCCCCCGCGAGCGCGAGCAGGCACAGGCCAACGCCGATTCCCTGGATCATTCGCATCCGGTCTCCTCCTCCTGGATTTGCCGCAGTCTATGCGACCCGGCGTGCTCTTTGCAGTCCCCGGAGCGGAGACCGGCGTCCGGGCAGGCCTCCGGGAGATGAGAGGAAGGAGCAACACCGTGGCTGACACCAAGATCGAACCCAAGCGCCGCCGCCTCCTGCCGTGGATCCTCGGGCTCGTCCTGCTGGCCCTCGCGGCCTTCGGCTTGATGGCCATGGCGGCGGACCGGCATGCGGCGGCAGCCCCGGACCACGGGACCGCCACCACCGTGCGCGACGACATTCCTCCCCGGCTGCGGCAGTACGCGTGAGGGGGGATCTCCTGTCCACCTCTCCCTCGGGGCCTGTGGATGATCCGCGGGCATGCCCTGCGAAGCCTCACCCCCTGTCCCCCTCTCCCTGACGGGCGAGGGGGGACGATTCCCGAACCGATCGCGACACGTAGGGTGCGCCTTTGCGCACCATAAACAGTAAAGCCACACGTGGGGCATCGGCTGGGCAAGGTCCCTTCGCCTGCGTCCCCCCTCGCCCGTCAGGGAGTGGGGGACAGGGGGTGAGGCTTCGAAGGGTAGACGGCCCCGCCCTTCGTATGGATTTTGTCGTAGCAATATGCTAAAAACTTGCAGCTTTCCACTGTGAGAGCCGGTATGGCGATGACACGAGAGGCGGGCGCCCCGGCGCCCGCCCCCGGATTGGAGCGTTCATGGAGCAAGAGCTGCCCATCATCCAGATCCGCAACTGCCTGCTGGTGAGCATCCAGACCGAGCTGCACGACCGGCTCGCCCTGGACCTCCAGGCCTCGCTCATGGAGCGCGTGCGCGTCGTCAACGCCCGCGGCGTCATCCTCGACGTCTCCGGCGTGGAGGTGATCGACAGCTATATCACCCGCATTCTCAATGACATCGGCAAGTCCGTGCGCTTCATGGGGGCCGAGTGCTACATCGTCGGCATCCGGCCGGCCGTGGCCATGACGCTGATCGAGATGGGAGTCGAGCTGGATTCGGTGAGCACCGCCCTCAACCTCGACCTGGCGCTGGAGAGGCTCGAGCTGTTGCAATGAAGACGGTGGAGAAAGAGATCGGGGAGGTCCTGACGGGGACCATCTCGTCGATCACCCAGCGCAGCATCTTCAGCCGCATGGGGAGCCTCGCGGCGACGCCGGTGCACCAGCTCACGCCGAGCGATCGGGCGGCCGTGCTGCAGGAGCTCGAGAGCTCGCTGCGCCTCTTCGCGCGCAGCAACAGCGGCCAGCTCATCGCCTCCTGCGCCCGGGTGCTGAGCCCCGACGCGGCCCCGGGCGCGGGCTCCGGCGGCGGCGCGGCCACGCCCGCCGGCATCGCCCTGGCCCCGAAGCGGTTCTCCATCGAGCAGGAGAAGGACATCGCAACGGCGCGGCTCGAAGCCTGGTCCGAGGCGGTGCGCATCGGCCTGTCGAAATTCGCCTCGGTCAAGGTGGCCACCGCCGTCTCCGAGCTCGCCCGCAACATCGTCTTCTACGCCGGCAAGGGCACCGTCGAGCTGCGCTCGCTGCAGGACGAGCGCGGCATCACCGGCCTGCAGATCATCGCCTCGGACCAGGGGCCGGGCATCGCCGCCGACAAGCTCGAAGACATCTGGGCGGGCACCTACAAATCGCAGCGCGGCATGGGCAAGGGATTGATCGCGGTCAAGAAGCTGGTGGACGACTTCCAGATGGATACCCGTCCCGGCGCCGGCACCACGGTGACCTGCCTGTTTCGGGGGGAACGTTGAAGATCGGCGGGTTCAGCCGTCCCTACAAGGGCCTGACGATCTGCGGCGACAGCTTCGTCATCGAGCACCGCAACGGCGCCGTCCTCGCCGGCGTGGTGGACGGGCTCGGCCACGGTTACGAGTCGTCCGTCGCCGCCGAGCTGGCCTCCGAGGTCATCCGCGAGCACGCCCATCTCTCCGTCGAGGCCATCCTCCGGCATTGCCACCGGGAGCTGCGCGTCACCCGCGGCGCCGCTCTCGGCCTGCTCAAGGTGGACGAGGGAGGCGCCGGCGAGTTCTGCGGCATCGGCAACATCGAGGTGCAGGCGCTCCACGGCCGCTCGCCGAGCATCTTCTGCCTGGCCGGCATCGTCGGGCACAACGTGCGGGTTTCCAAGGTGATGACGTTCGCCATGAGCCCGGGAGACATCTACTGCCTGACGACCGACGGCGTCTCCAGCCGGGGCAACCTCAAGTCCTGCCTGCCGGGCGCGCCGGAGACCGTGGCGCGGCGCATCGTGGAGAGCTGGGGAAAGGATCATGACGACGCCACCGCCGTCGTCCTGGGCTTCGGCGACGGGACCCTGCTGGCCGATACGGCGGCCGGCCGGTGAGCGCGGCAACGCAAGAGAACCGGGAGCGCTGGATATCCGTCCACTGAAAACGGTATGGCGAGGGAAAAACGCATGGACAAGAACGGACCCTCTCACGTCAAGGTAACGTCCCAGCGGCTGCAGTCGGTCATCGAGGCGCTCTCCTACGCGAGCGTCGACGAGTTCGACTCCTGCCTCGAGCTGCTCCAGCGCTCCACCGAGAAAGACGAGTTCTCCGAGCTGGAGACCGCCTTCGTCATCTTCGTCAGCGAGCTCGGCGCGGCCAAGGCCGAGCTCAACCGCGCCCTCGCCCAGCAGGAGGCGATCAACCGCGAGCTGGAAGCGAAGCTGGAGACCATCGAGATGCAGCAGGCCGCCATCCGCGAGCTGTCGACGCCGATCATCGAGGTCTGGGCCGGCGTCCTCTGCCTGCCCGTGGTCGGCATCGTCGACAGCCAGCGCAGCGCCGAGATGACCGAGACGCTGCTCGAGACCATCGTCCAGAAGCAGGCGCGCATGGCCATCGTCGACATCACCGGCATCGACGTCATGGATACCAAGACGGCCGACCACTTCATCAAGATGGCGCGCGCCGTGCGCCTGCTCGGCGCCGAGTGCATCGTCAGCGGCATCAACCCCGGTATCGCGCAGACCCTGACCCACATCGGCGTCGATCTCACGGGAGTGCGCACGCTGCGCAGCCTGCGCGACGCCTTGCAGCTCTATCTGCGGGAGACGGAGCAGCTCGTCGTGCAGCAGCAGGCGACGATCGCGCGCAGCAAGCTCTCCGAGGTCTAGCCGCCGATGCTGCCGGAGTCTCTCGAGCCGGAGCGGACGCGGCGCGCGGAGTTCCCCATCCGCCGGCGCGGCGACGTGGTGGTGGCGAGCAGCCAGGCCGGCCGGCTGGCGCGCGGCTGGGGGCTCGACCGCAAGCGCGCCGCGGAGCTCTCGATCGTCGTCTCCGAGCTGGCCTCGAACATCGTCAAGCACGGGGTTCTGGGCGAGATCGTCCTCACTCACGCGCCGGGCGGCGAGATCACCGTCGAGGCCCGCGACGTCGGTCCTCCCATCCGCGACCTCGACATCGCCATGCTCGACGGCCACGACGACCAGGGGCCCATCGATCCCGCCCTCCTCCTGGGCCGCGGCGGCCTCGGCACCGGCCTCGGCGCCGTGGCGCGCTTCGCCGACCGCGTCGAGTACCGCGAGGAAAGCGGCGGCGGCAAGACGATCACCGCCTGGTTCTCCCTGAGAACCGGCGTCCTACGGCGATCTTGAGATTTGAAGCTCGAGGTGGCGAACGGCGCTTCAGGCCGAAGGGGAGTTTCCGTAGGCGTCGGCACTGGGCTCCCATTCGCGGAGGAACGCCACCGTCTGGGCAATGAGCTCGACAGAGGCCTTCTCGATGCGGAAAGCCTCCTTGAGGAGATGCACCGCGGCCACGGCTTCACGGTGGATGTCGAGAGCGGCGAAAACTCCCGCCGCCTCGATCACCACCTTCTCGGCTTCGGCCACCCGTCCCTGACGCATCCAGACGAGCGCGAGGTCGAGCGCCGCAACGGCTTCACCAAACCCGAGCCCGAGCCTCTCAAACTCCTCCTTGACTTCCAGGAACACGGCCTCGGCGTCGGCAAGGCTCCCCAGCCCGGCATGGATCTGCCCCTCCACCCAGTGCAGCGTGGTGGCCATCACCTGGCCGGCGGGCCGGGCGAGATGCCGGTTCTTGGAGAGGAGCTCTCTCGCCTCCAGAAAGTTGCCGCAGGCTACCAGGAACGACAAGTGGTTGTGCACGGCGACCGCGGGTAACGCCGGATCTCTCGTCTCGTCGATCAGGCTGAGCCCTCGTTCGTTGAGGGCAAGAGCTTCTTCCGGACGGCCGGAGCTATGCAAATATTTGGCTTTCGCGATGAGGGACCGCCCGGCCAGGTGAACGTCGCCGACCTCCAGGTACAAGGCATAGACGACGTCGAGCGCTTCGAGGGCGAGGGCAAACTTCCTCTGCGTTCCCAGAAGGGAGGCGTGGAGATTGAAGAGCCGTGCCTTGAGCAGCCGGTCCCCCGTGCCCCGCTCCAGCAGTTGGAAGGCGTTGGCGAAGGCGCGTTGCGCCTCCCAGAGGTTCTCCGCCACCCGGTAGGCATTGGCGAGCTCACCCCAGGCCCGAGCCTGCTGGTCCGCTACCCGGCGAGCACCGAGGACGGCAGGGTCGAGCCCGAGCGCCAGCTCGACGGCACTGCAGGTGAGGCGCACCATCTCCCGCGGATCGTCATACCGCATCGCATAGCTTCGCTCGAAAAGCGAATCGAGGCCACCGAGCGCTTTGACCGGCGCCTGGACCTCATCGGCGGCCGCAGCCAAACCTCGATCCTGAGCCGGAAGACCGCCCATGGCCCCGGTGTGGCGATCCCCAGGGGAGGCCCTCTGGAACGCACTCTCGAAAGAGGCCTCCAGCACTCGGTCGTACTCCGACTCGCGTTCGGGAGCAAGCGGATGGAGCTCCTCTCCCAGAACGGCGCGACACTGGGCGCACCCACGAAGCAGGTGGCGAACAACCTCTCGCCAGCGCTCGCGGGAGAGCTCCTTCCGCAAGGCCGCTTGCGACTCCGCCGGGGTGAGGTGCTCGCTCAACGTATCTCCTTCTGGGACTCCCTGTATTCTCTCACAGATCGCTCCCGTTCCAGCCTGTATCCAATTTCTAACCGCCGCCGGCTCCGCCGCTGGAGTTGCTCGATCCTCCGGGCCTGCAAACACCATCCGGATCGAGGGCGGTACAATTCTTTGCAGGGGATCCTGGGCTCGTCTCACGCCTGGCGGGCGGCGCCGGCTCCGACTGCACGAGGTGTACGAGTCTTTCCCCCAGGAAGTTTTCCACCCACCGCCAGAGATCGGCGGGACCGCCGAGAGGCCCCGCGTCGGCCCGGCCGGGGACGGCGAACGCCAAGGATAGGGCGAGAACCACCAGGACGCAGAGGCGCCGAATCATCCGCTGAGACATACATCCCTCCTCGATGAAAGCCCGGACCGACAGGGTCCGAAGCAAAACAGGGCAATTGCCAACCGCAACTACCGCTTCCCGGATACCACGTCTCGTAGAGCTAGCACGAATTCTCGCATAGAGACGTGTAAATTGGAAGCCCCTTTTTTCTTCTGTAGAGGCGCATCTGGTGAGACGCGTGGAGGAAGACGGCCAGGCGGAGCTGCCCCACACGGTTCCTGGGTGGCTCAGCGCCCCTGCTCGATGGCCCGGCGGGCGAGGCGGTCCAACAAGCCTGGCGCCAGCAGCTTGAGCCACTGGCCGAGCTTGCCGCGGCGGGTCATCACCAGCTCGCGCCGGCGGTCGGCCGCGGCTTCGAGGATCAGGCGAGCGCAGGTCTCGGCGGTCATCACCTCGCCCTCGCGCACCGGGCTCGTGCCCAGGGGCTGGCCGTCGGCGCCGAAAGCCCGCTCGCGGATCTCCGTCGCCACGAAGTCGGGATAGACCATGGTCACCGTGACGCCGGAGCCGGCGAGCTCGATGCGCAGCGTGTCGAAGAAACCGGCCATCGCGTGCTTGCTGGCGGCGTAGGCGCTGCGGGTGGGCACGCCGGTCTTGCCGGTGAGGCTGGAGACGCCGACGAGGCGGCCGCGCGCGGCCTTGAGATGGGGCAGCGCATGCCAGGTGCAGTACACGCTCCCCAGATAGTTCACCCGCATGATCCGCTCGACGACGGAGAGATCGCGCAGCTCGTCGAAGCGGACCCACATGCTGATGCCGGCGTTGTTGATGAGGGTGTCGATGCCGCCGAGCTCCGCGGCCGCCCGGGCGACGAGGGCCGCGCACTGCGACTCCTCCCCGACGTCGGCGGCAATGGCGACGGCGCGGGCGCCGCGCCTCCGGCACTCCTCCGCCACCGCCTCCAGGGCCTCCGCGTCCCGCGCGCCGAGGGCGAGCCGGGCCCCCTGATCGGCGAGCTGAAAAGCCATCTCCCGGCCGATGCCGCGGGAGGCGCCGGTCAGCACGACGGCGTTGCCGCGGAAGGGCTCTGCCTTCACGCCGCCCATCCCATGCGCTCGCGAAGGCCCGTCACGTGCGCCGTGTGGTGCCGGCCGTGCCAGGCGTAGATGCAGAGGAGCTGGTTGAGATTGATCACGCCGTGATCGGGGTGATGGAGGGTCTTCTCGAAGTCCGCGGCGGCGAGCGAGCGCAGCAGCGCCACCCAGCGCCGGTGCAGGTTCTCCAGCAGGGCGAGCGAGACCTCCACCGGCACCGCGCGCGTGTCCGCCAGCTCGGCCCACAGCGCCTGGTCGTAGGTTTTGATGGACGGCTCGTGCTCCGTCAACGCCAGCTTGAAGCGGATGTAGGCGTTGAGATGGCTGTCCGGCACGTGGTGCGCGACCTGCCGGACGGTCCAGCCGCCGGGCCGGTACGGGGTGTCCAACTGCTCCGGGCTCAAATCCGCCACGGCGGCCCGCAGGCGCGCGGGCGTCTCCTCGATCTGATCGATCCTCTCGCGGCGCTGGCCATCGTCCAGCCGCGACTCCAGATGGGCCTTGCCGATCGGATACCGCAGGTCGTTCATCGCCGCTTCTCCTCTGTAACGGCAGGAGCATAGCAGCGGCCGGGCCGTCATCCCGGGCGCGACTGGCGCAAGCCTTGCAGCACGAAGAGGAGCAAGGGGAACCGCCATGAAAAGAGACGAGACCGAGGACAAGCCGGAGGACGCGAAGGACAAGGCCTTCCGCGGCAAGTGGCCCCTGCCCGAAGGGGCGCGGCCGGTGAAGCCGGGCGAATGCGATCGCGTCGACGAAGCCTCCAAGGAATCCTTCCCCGCCAGCGATCCGCCCGCCTTCACGCCGACGAGGGCCTGATCGCCGCTTGCGCAATCGCGCATTCCTTCCTATAATCGCGGTCAACTTTCGTAGGTTACCCGTCTGTATGGCCGCGCGAGACGCGGCTCTGGAAGAGTCTTCCGGGAAGGAGGAGTCGAGATGCCGAATGCAGGACTGTTCAAGGGTCACCAGTGCGGCCGCCAGTTCACCGGTCTGGAGCTTCCCGACATCGTCCACCTGAAGATCCAGGGCCGCTGCACGCTCGAGGAGTGCCAGTTGATCAACCGCGCGCATCTCGAGTATGCCGAGGACGTTCCCTACTTCTTCTTTCTCATCGATCTTTCCGAGCTGGAGGATCTGCCCGCCGCCGTGCGCAAGGAAGCCTCGGAGACCGTCAAGCTCCTCCCCTTGCGGGGTACCGTGGTGTGCAACGCTCCCCTGCGGGCCCGGGTCCTCGCCAAGCTGCTGCTCACCGCCGGCAATCTGGCCGCCAAGCTGATCGGCAAGAACCCCAGCAATCCGGTGGTCTTCGCGGACAGTGATGCCGAAGGCCGGGCCTGGATCGAGAAGCGGCGGCAGAAGGTCTCCGAAGCCGCGGCGTAGCCCTTTTCGCCCCTACCCTCCGCATCCTTCTCTTCCCCTCCTCTCCCCCCGGAGAGGAGGGGAAGTCGGCGAGATCCGGCGCGGCCTCTGTCTCGCTTCACCGGTGTTTCCTGCACCTTTTGAGTAGGAACTCTCCCCGCTTCATGACGCACTCTCTCCGTTCGCTCAATTCTTTCCGGAAAAAATCCGGGAAAGGAGGAAAAAGACGTGCGACTCAAGATCCTGATTCTGTCCTTCGTGATTCTCGGGGCGGCTGTTGCCGCCTCGGCCCAGGAATGGCCGCAATGGGGACATGACCCGCAGCACACCGGCAGGGTCAACTTCCTGGGGCAGGTGGCGGCCCAGATCCTCGACGACGTCGTCTACGACCCGTTCGTTGAGGCGGAGAAGATCGACAGCGGTGAAGGCGTGCTGCTCGTCCACTACCAGGTGCCGCTGATCGATGGCAACAACATCTACATGGAGTTCAAGAGCGGCACGTTCACCGACGCGCAGCACTGGGAGACGCAGATCTGGAACGAGAAGCGCCTGCGCTGGCAGGGCAACCATCTGGTCGAGCAGTGGAGCTTCCAGAGCGACTGGGATCCGCCGCCCTTCGGCACCATCAAGAGCGGGCCCTTCTGGGAGCCGGTGTTTCACGCGGCGCTCGCCAACGGCGCCATCTACATCCCGGGAGCGGGCGGCACGGTCTTCAGGGTGAACAAGACCTCCGGCGCGCTCATCACGCGGATCAATCCGTTCGGCTCCTCCATCGATCCGGACATCTTCGTCGCCGGCCCGCTCACGGCCGACGCCTCCGGCAACATCTATTACAACGCCATCAAGCTCCAGCACGGCAACAGCTGGAACCAGGACGCGGTGAATTCCTGGCTGGTGAAGATCGCGCCCAACAACTCGTCCCAGACCGCGACCTTCGCCTCGCTGAACCCGGGCGCACCGGCCGGCAACGACAAGTGCGTGGGCATCTTCAACATCAACCAGCTCCCCTGGCCGCCGACCCCCGACGCCGTGCCGCCGGACATCACCTGCGGCTCGCAGCGGCCGGGCATCAACGTGGCTCCCGCCGTCGCCCCGGACGGCACGATCTACACCGTCAGCGTCGCCCAGTTCTCCACCCGCACCGCCTACCTGCTCGCGGTCAATCCCAACCTGACGCCGAAGTGGGCCGCCTCGATGCGCGACCGCTTCAACGACGGCTGCGACGACGAGATACCGCCGAGCGGCACGCCGGGCGGCTGCCGGGCCGGGGCCACCCCGGGCGTCGATCCGGCGCAGAACCGGCCGGGCGCCGGGCGCGTGCTGGACGACGGCACCTCCTCGCCGGTGGTGGCGCCGGACGGCAGCGTCTTCTACGGCGCCTACACGCGCTACAACTACGCCCAGGGCCACATGATGCACTTCAGCTCCACCGGCGCGTACCTGAACGGCTACCACTTCGGCTGGGACGTCACGCCGGGCATCTGGCCCCACGGCGGCACCTACTCGGTGATCACCAAGGACAACCAGTACGGCGAGGAGATCGGCTCCTACTGCAACGACCCGGTGATCTGCCCCGACGACCGCAACATCAACGATCCCTCGTACCCGGAGGCCTACTACATCACCAGCCTGAGCCCCAGCCTGACGCCGGAGTGGAAGTGGCAGAACACCAACCCGTTGAGCTGCACCCGCAACCCGAACGGCAGCATCACCTGCGTCAACGACCATCCGCACGGCTTCGAGTGGTGCGTCAATGCGCCGGCCATCGACAGCGGCGGCAACATCTACAACAACAGCGAGGATGGCAACATCTACGTCATCCGCGCCGACGGCACGCTGCGCGAGAGCCTCTTCCTCGACACCGCCCTCGGCGCCGCCTACACGCCGATCTCGATCATGGCCGACGGCAAGGTCCTCGCTCAGAACAACGGGCATCTGTTCGTGGTTGGCCAGTAGTCGCGGCCATAACAAGAAAGGAGCGGCGCGCGCCGCTCCTTCCCCTTCCAGGCACCCTCCTCAGGCGCCTGGCCCGGTATGGCTTTCTCCCGTCACTGGGTGACGGTGAGAGTGCCCAGATCGTTGTAGTGGTATTCGCCGATCTCGTCCCAGTATCCCGCGTGCACAGACCAGGTGCCCGGGCCGATCTGCTGCTGCGAGGGGAGGAAGTTGAACTGGTTGGCCACACAGTTGCCGCCCGCGGTGATCCTGAGCACCCGCAGGGACGGCAGGAAGTCCGTCTCGAAGTAGAAGTCGACCCGCGTGTACGGCCGGGCGACCGCGGCGATGAACATCTGCTGGTTCTGCCCGACGGTCGAGGGACCGAACCAGGGGTGCGCGGGCTGCCCGCAGCTCACGGGATAGATCGGTGCTGGCGTCGAGGCGGGCACGATACTGAGCGGGTCGAGGAAAACGGCCGACCCCGTTCCCGAGGAGCCCGTGTAGGTCTGTGCGAAAACGGACCAGTCGCCCTTCTTGAAGTTCGAGGTGTCGACGTATTCCTGATTCACGACGCAGTTGCCGTTGCCGCTGCCGGTCATGTACCGCTTGACGATGGTCGGGAACGCCGTCTGGTGGATGAAGTTGAAGATCAGGAAGGTGCCGGAGCCGACGCCGGTCCCCGTCACCAGGAACTCATAACCCTTCTCCACCGTCGTCGGCTGGAACCAGGGATTCACAGGCCCGCAGGCGGCCTGCGAGGCGGCGGGTGCGAGCACCGTCAGAACGAGGAAAAGGGTGGCGGCGACACAGGTGAGAGAGCGCTGCATGAGCTTGGGCATGGAGACTCCTTTCCAAGGTTAAAGATCCTTTTGCAGAATGACCTCCGCCGGCAGCCGGGATCTCGGCGGTGCGTCTGATGGAAACGATGGAGGGAGAGGCTGCGTATTACCATCGTGGTCACATTGAGTGCGAAGTCTCTGGCGCTGTGCGCCGTGCTGGCGCTCCTCGCCGTTGCCGGCGCTCTCCTCGCCGGCTCCGGTTCCTACGAGCCGGAGTCGGCGGTGAGCGGCCTCCTGGAGGAGGGGGACCGCCTCTTCCGCGCCGGGGAAAGCGACCGGGCGCTGGCGATCTATCGGCGCGCCTTGGCGCAGGCGGGCCCGGCGCGGGCCGAGGCCGTCCACGGCCACATTCATTTCGCCGAAGGGATCCTGGCGGCGCGCCGGGAGGAGCTGGACCGGTCAGCCGGTCTCTTCGAGCAGGCGCTCGCCGAGGCCCGGCGCGGCGGGGACCGGAAGCTCGAGGGCCGGTCCCTGCATGCCCGCGGCAACATCGCCCTGCGGCAGAACGAGCTCCCCCGCGCACGGGAGCTGTACGAAGCTTCCCTGCGGATCGGCAAGGAGATCCAGGATCCGGCCGTCCTGATGCTCTCCTACCAGGGCCTGGGCGACGTCGCGTCCGAGCTCGGCCGCAACGGCGAGGCGCTGGGGTTTTACCAGGAGGCGCTGGCGCGGGCCCGCCGCGCGTCCAACCGCAAGCTCGTCGAGGGACTGCTGAACGCCATCGGTACCATCTACCTGGAGTGGGCCGACTACGGCAGGGCCCTGCAGTATTTCCAGGAGGCGCTGCGGACCGGCACGGACGACCGCTCCGAGCAGGGCTACCTGTTGAACAACCTCGGGATCGTCTACGGCAGCCAGGGCAATTCCGACCTCGGGCTGGAATACTTCCAGCGCTCGCTGCGCATCGCGGAGGCGGAGGGGGACGCCTACGGGCGCATGCGCGTGCTCAACAACATCGGCGCGTTCCACGAGGTCGAAGGCCACCACGAACAGGCCCGCGAGTACTTCTCCCGCGCCTTGCGGCTGGCCGAGGAGGTGGACGACCGCAGCTCGATGATCGGCCATTGGCACAGCCTGGGCTCGGTCCATGAGGCGCAGGGGCGCAACGCTCCCGCGCGCCAAGCCTACCGGAAGAGCCTGGAGCTGGCGGAGGCTCTCGGCGAAAGACATCTCGTCGCGCAGGCGCTCGAATCCCTGGGCCGGATCGAGCTCGTCGAGGGCGCTCCGCGACAGGCGCTCGCGCTGGCCGATCGGGCCGCCGCCGCGGCCGCCGAGACCGGCAGCCGGGAGGTCTTCTGGCGGGCCCGCACCCTGGCCGGCCGCGCACTCCACGCTCTGGGGCGCGATGAGGTCGCCCGCCTCGCCCTGGCTGAGGCCGTGGCGACCCTCGAGCAGATGCGCGGCGGCGTGTCGGGGGGAGAGCTCGGGCGCGAGGCTTTCTTCGAGGGAAGGCTCGCGCCCTACCAGAGGCTGGTCGAGCTGGCCGCCGACCGGGGGGAGGCAACCCAGGCCCTCGCCGAGGCGGAGCGCGCCAAGGGCCGCGTCCTGCGGGAGGTCCTGCGCGGAGGCCGGGTGGACCTCGCCTCCCGGTTGACGCCCCAAGAACGCGTCACCGAGCAGCGGCTGCGTGACCGTCTCGCTGCTCTCAACGCCGAGGTCTTCCTCGCCGGCTCGCGGACGCCCGCCGCCCTGCGGGACCTCGACCGGCGCCGGCACAAGGCCCGCCGCGAGCTCGAAGCCTTCAACACCAACCTCTATGCCTCGCGGCCGGACCTGCGGACGCGCCGCGCCGACTTTCCCGCCTGGACTCCTCAAGCCGCCGGGGAGCTGCTGGCTGGAGGCGGCACCGCGCTGATCGAGTACGCGGTCCTGCCGGAGATGACCTATCTGTTCACGGTGACGACGGAGGGCCAGGGGGGCTCTCCCGTGGTGCGCCTCCACCGGCTGCCGGTGGGCCGGGAGGCGCTGAGACGCGAAGTAGAGGCGTTCCGCGGCAAGCTCGCCGCCCGGGACCTCGAGTTCCGTGGTCCGGCCCGCCGTCTCTACGATCTCCTGCTCGCTCCAGCGGCATCCGAGCTCCGCGGCCGGCGGACGCTCTGCATCGTGCCCGACGGACCGTTGTGGGACCTTCCCTTCCAGGCCCTCCAGCCGGACGGCTCGAGCGTCCTGATGGAGCGCTACGCTCTCTACTACGCGCCGTCGTTGAGCTTCCTCTCCGAGCTGGCGGCGCGGGAGCTCCGCCGGACTTCCCGGGCCGCCACCCTGCTCGCCGTCGGCGATCCCACTCCGGGAGGCGCGGTACAGACGGCCCTGACGGACAGCCGCCGCGCCGGGCTCGCGCGGCTGCCGGAGGCGGAGCGGGAGGTCCGGTCCCTGGCCCGCCTCTACGGCCCCGGCCGGAGCGCCGTCTATCTCGCGGCGCTCGCTTCGGAGGAGCGGGTGAAGGCCGCGGCCGCCAACTACCGCGTGCTCCACTTCGCGACCCATGCCCTGCTGGATGACCGCAACCCGATGTACTCCAGCCTCGTCCTCTCGCCGGCGCGGCCGGGAGCGGGAGATGACGGGTTGCTCGAGGCGTGGGAGCTCTTCGATCTTCGCCTCGACGCCGACCTGGTCGTCCTCTCGGCCTGCCAGACGGCCCGCGGCCGGCCGCGGGCCGGAGAGGGAATGATCGGCATGAGCTGGGCGCTCGCCGCGGCCGGCAGTCCGGCGACCCTCGCCAGCCAGTGGGAGGTGGACTCCGCCAGCACCGGCCGGCTCATGGTCGAGTTCCACCGCGGATGGCTGGCGGGTCTGGACAAGGCCGAGGCGCTGCGGCGGGCGGCGCTCGCCGTGCGCGCCGAGGAGCGCTACCGCCATCCCTTCTACTGGGGGGCGTTCGTGCTCGTGGGCGAAGCGGACTGAGGCGGCGACGGCCGCGGCCGCCAGGAGCGGACTGTCGCGAGCAGCTCCCGCGGCGCTTCGGCTCCCGGGTTTTCGCGGGCGGCGGCGCTCAGCTCGCGCTCGGCGTCGTCGAGCAGGCCGGCGCGGGCGTAGAGGAGGCCCAGGGCCAGGTGCGAGCTGCCGGTCTGCCGGGTGGCGCGCTCGATCTCCGCGGCGCGGTCCGCCGCGAGCACCCGGAAGAGCGCCTGCGGCGAGCCCGGGCCGGGAGCGGTCAGTTCCTGGCCCCGGCGGCGAGCCTTCACCTGCCAGACGTAGACGGCCCCGGCCGGCAACGGGCGGGCCGGCCGCCACTCCGTAATCGGCAGCGGACCGCTGTCCGCCAGCGGATTGAAGTCCCGGTCGAACACCGTCACCCGATAGAGCTCCGCGCCCGATAGGGGCGACCAGCGAAAGGTGGGGCGCCCATCACGCACAGCGGTGGCGAGCGGCGAGAGAGGCTTGAGCTGCGGCGCAGACGCAGGGCCGCGGAGCACCGCGCCGTTGGTCAGGAGATCCGCGATCTCCAGAGGCCTTGGGAGCCGTTCCGGTCTCCCTTCCGCGATCCGCCGCACCTCGGTGCGCAGGGCCCCGACCTCGCGGCGCAGGATCGCGAGCCAGACGATCAGACCGGCGACGCAGAGCAGGAGCGCCGCCCAGAGCGCGAGCACCGCCGGCCGGGCTCGCCGCCAGGAGCGCGCCCGCCGGCCCCCGGCCTCGTCCACCAGCGCGCCGAGGTCCAGTCCTACCGAGCGCCGCGGCTCCTCGGGCAACCCTTCCCAGGCGGCGAACGCTCCCGAGAGCGGCTCGCCCGCGGCGAGGCGCAGGCGGCAGTCCAGGCAGCCGGCGAGGTGGTCGTCGACTTCCAGCAACTCGCCGGGAGGCAGGGAGCGGCGCCGGTACTCCTCGACCTGCCGCTCGGTGAGATGGGTCGGCATGGCGGTCTAGTGCGAACGCATCCGGCGGGCCAGGCGCGCGCGGGCGGACTTGCGCAGGTTGATCACCTGCTGCCGGGTGACGCCGAGGAGCTCCGCGATGGCGAAGTCTTCGAGCGGCAGCCGGTTCCAGATCCCGGCGAAACGCTCCGCCGGCATATCGATCGCGCGCGCAATTTCCCTCATGGTAGCAACCCCGGTGAGCGGCAACAATGCCACGGCGTCGCGCCGCTGCTCATCCCTGAGATTGAGGATGAGGGCGGTCGCCTGCCGCGCCGGAAGCCGCTGGATTTCCTCCCAGAGTCTGGAGAGGTAGGTGCGCCGCTCGAGAGCCGTGGCGGCGTCCGGAGCCGGATCGGGCAGCCGGACGAGCGGATCGTCCTCGCCTTGCCGGGCGTCGAGCCGTTCAGTTTCCCTCTTTTTCAGGTGCTCCGAGACAGCATTGTAGGTCATGACCGCCACGTAGCCCCGGAAATCCCGGATGCCCTCGCCCAGACCGCCCGGCCGCAGGCGCCGGAGCCGCTCGATGAGGTGGAGGACGACCTCCCCCTCCAGATCGCTGCCTTCGGGACCGCTGAAGCTCCGCCGGCGCAGGATGCCCTGGATCACCGGACGGGCGTGAAGCGTGATCAAGTCGCCGAGCACCCGCTGAGCCTCCGATTCCGGAGCGCGGAGCAACGGCTCGAGCAAGGGGTCGAGCTGCCAGGTCTCCGGACCGTCCAGCAGTTTCATCGCAAACCTGTTCCGCAGCCCCCCGCAAGGATAGACGTCAGAAGACCCGCCAGTAAGTGTAGCCGGCCGGCAGCGAGGTTCACTCCTCGGCGCCCTTGTCTTACGCCCCCATTACGCCTAATCTTCCTCCATGGGCAGGAAGGCCGCGCCACCCCCCTACGCCGAGCTGCACGCCGCCTCGGCTTTCTCCTTCCTCGACGGCGCCTCGCTCCCCGAGGACCTCGCCGAGCGGGCGGCGGCCCTGGGGCTGCCGGCGGTGGCGCTGGTGGATACCAACGGCTTCTACGCCGCGCCCCGCTTCTATCAGGCGGCGCGGCAGGCCGGCGTCAAGGCGCTGGTGGGCGCCGAGGTGGCCCTGGAGGACGAGCCCAGCCTGCACGAGGTGCGGGCGCGGTTCGGCCCCCTCGGACTGGTGCCGGAGGCGCCGGCGAGTGCCCAGACTCCGGACATCGATTGGCCGGCGCGGCTGACCCTGCTCGTCGCCAGCCGCGCCGGCTACCGCAACCTCAGCCGGCTGCTCACCGCCGCCGCCCGCGGCCGGACCAAGGGCGCGGCGCGGGTCTCCTGGGACCTGCTGGCCGAGCACGCCGCGGGCCTGCATTGCCTGACCGGCGGCGAGGAGGGTCCCCTCGCCCGCGAGCTGGCCGAGGGCGGGCAAGATCCCGCCCGCCGCCTGCTGGAGCGGCTGGCGGGCCTCTTCCGCGGCCGCCTCCACGTCGAGATCCAGCGCCACCGGCTGCGCGACGAGGAGCACCGCAACCAGGCCCTCGCCGACCTCGCCCGCCGCCTGCGCCTCCCCCTGCTCGCCACCAACGGCGTGCGCTACGCGCGAGCGGAGGACAAATCGCTCCACGACGTGCTCACCGCCATCCGCCACCACACCACCCTCGACGCCGCCGGCCGGCTGCTCGCCGCCCAACGCGAGCGGCACTTGAAGAGCGCCGGCGAGATGGCGGCGCTCTTCCCCGATCTTCCCCAGGCGCTGGCGGCGAGCGCCGAGCTGGCCGCAGCGCTCGATTTCACCCTCGCCGACCTCGGCTACCGTTTCCCCGAGTATCCCCTGCCGCCGGACGAGACGCCGGCCTCCTTCCTGCGCCACATCGCGTGGAACGGCGCCCGCGCCCGCTTCCGGCCCCTGACCGCCCGCCACCAGGCGCAGATCCAGAAGGAGCTGGACCTCATCGAGAAGCTCGATCTCGCCGGCTACTTCCTCATCGTCTGGGACATCGTGCAGTTCTGCCTGCGCGAAGGCATCCTGGCTCAGGGGCGCGGCTCGGCCGCCAACAGCGCCGTCTGCTACGCGCTGTCGATCACCGCCGTCGATCCGGTGAAGATGGACCTGCTCTTCGAGCGCTTCCTCTCCGAGGAGCGCGGCGAGTGGCCGGACATCGACCTCGACCTGCCCTCCGGCGACCAGCGCGAGCGGGTGATCCAGTACGTCTACCAGCGCTACGGCCCGCACGGCGCGGCGATGACCGCCACCGTCATCACCTACCGCGACCGCTCGGCCACCCGCGAGGTCGCCAAGGTCTTCGGCTACTCCGAGGAGCAGATCGACAAGCTCGCCCGCCAGCTCGGCAACTGGAGCTACGACGTCTCCAGCGGCGACAAGAGGCCGCTCGCCGCCGAGTTGACCGCCGCCGGCCTCGATCCCGAGGAGCGGCGGGCGCGCATCTTCGCCGACCTCTGGACGCGCATCCACAACCTCCCCCGCCACTTGGGGCAGCACACCGGCGGCATGGTGATGGCCGCCGGCCGCCTGGACGAGATCGTGCCGCTCGAGCCCGCCGCCATGCCGGGCCGCGTCGTCATCCAGTGGGACAAGGACGACTGCGCCGATCTCGGGATCATCAAGGTGGACCTGCTGGGGCTCGGCATGCTCGCCGCGCTGGAGGAGATGGTGCCCACCATCCGCACACGCGAAGGGGTGCACGTGGACCTCGCCCACCTGCCGCCGGACGATCCCGCGGTCTACCGCATGCTGCAGACGGCGGACACCGTGGGCGTCTTCCAGGTGGAGAGCCGGGCGCAGATGGCCTCGCTGCCGCGCAACCATCCGGAGAAGTTCTACGACCTCGTCATCCAGGTGGGCATCATCCGTCCCGGCCCCATCCTCGGCAACCTGGCGAATCCGTACTTCGAGCGGCGCAACGGCCGCCAGCCGGTCACCTATCCGCACCCCAGCCTCGAGCCCTTCCTGGCGCGGACGCTGGGCGTGCCGATCTTCCAGGAGCAGCTCCTGCGCATCGCCATGGTGGCGGCCGGCTTTTCCGGCGGCGAGGCCGAGGAGCTGCGGCGCGCCATGGGCGCCAAGCGCTCCGTCGAGCGCATGCAGGCCCTCGTCGAGAGGCTCCGCCGCGGCATGACCGAGCGGGGGATCACCGGCAAGCCGCAGGAGGAGATCGTGCAGGCCGTCACCGCTTTCGCCCTCTACGGCTTTCCGGAGTCGCACGCCGCGAGCTTCGCCCTCATCGCCTACGCCAGCGCCTGGCTCAAGGCCCACCATCCCACCGCCTTCTACCTGGGGATCCTCAACGCCTGGCCCATGGGCTTCTACCACCCGGCGACGCTGGTCAAGGACGCCCAGCGCCACGGCGTCGAGATCCGGCCGGTAGACGTCCAACGCTCGGGCGTGCTCTGCCGCTGGGAAGATCGCGCGGCAGAGCCGGTCGGCGCCATCCGGCTCGGCTTCAAGTTCGTCCGCGGCCTCCGCGCGAAAGCCGCCCTGTCTATCGAAACCGAGCAGGCGAAGTCCCCCTTCGCGGACGCCGAGGACCTCTCCCGCCGCTGCGACCTGCGCGAGAACGACTTCCAGATCCTGGCTTCGGTCGGCGCCCTCGCCGGCTTCGGGCTCACCCGCCGCGCCGCCCTCTGGCAGGTGGCGCGGCTGAGCAAGCCGGCCGGTCCCCTCCTCGACCGCCTCACCGATCCGGAGCCCTCGCCGCTGCCGGAGATGACTCCCCTCGAGGAGACCCGGGCGGATTACACCGGCAGCCAGCTCACTCTCGGCCCTCACCCGCTGAGCTACATGCGCGCGCAACTCGCGCAGAAGGGCGTCACTCCCGCCGCCGGCCTCGACGTCCTGCCGAACGGCGCGAAGGTCCGCGCCGCCGGCTCGGTGATCGTCCGCCAGCGCCCCGGCACCGCCAAGGGCCTCCTCTTCCTGACTCTGGAGGATGAAACCGGCATGTGCCAGGCCGTGGTGTCGCCGGACCTCCTCCAGAAGCACCGCACGCTGATCGTGGGCTCACCCGGCCTGGTGGTCGAGGGCGTCCTCCAGAAAAGGGACGGCACGATCTCCATCAAGGGCGAGCGGTTCTGGTCGCTGAAAGAGATGGTGGCGGTGCCGAGCCACGATTTCCGGTGAAACCGCACCTCTCCCTCCGGGCGGCCCTCCTCCCACCCCGCGGCGCGTTGCCGACTTGCCACTGACGGGCCATTCTTCGGTAGCGATGTCCCTGGCCCATCCAGGAGGTAGCCCATGCTCCAGATCCGTACCGTCCTCTGCCCCGTCGATTTCAGCGCCCTCAACTCCCGCGAGATCGACCTCGCCGTCGAGATCTGCCGTTCTTTCGGCGCCCGGTTGATCCTCCATCACAACGTCGGTAACGCCCCGCCTTTCATCTCCGCCTCCTGGATGTGGCACCAGGAACACAAGAACGGCTACACCCCCGAAGAGCTGGCCTCCGCGCAGCTCGGCGAGATGCTTGCCGCGCTGCCGAGGGAAGTGCGACCCGAGGCCCGCCTGAGTAACGGCCTGCCGGCTCCTGCCATCCTCCACGTGGAGGAGCAGGTTCACGCCGATCTCGTGGTGCTGGCCACGCACGGCGCCAGTACCGAGGATCACGCCTCGGTCTCCGAGCAGATCATCGAGCGCTCGCAGTGTCCCGTGCTGGTGCTGCACGGCTTATCCGAGCCGGTTCTGCACCTCGCGGCCACGGCAGACATCAAGGTACTGAACGTGCTGGTGCCTACGGACTTCTCGCCCGCGGCCGAGCGCGCGGTCTCCTACGCCTTCGATTTGGCCCGCATCCTGCCGTTGCGCCTCCACCTGCTGCACGTCATCCCGCCGCGCAAGAGCGTCCGGATCGAGACCGGGGTTTCCATGGGAGGCGTCCAGGTGCACGGGGGCAGGATAACCGAGGAGGCCCGCGACCGCTTGGCCGCCCTGGTACCCGAGGACATGGAAACCCGCGTCAGCCTGCACGTGGAGATTGGCGAGCCCGCCGAGGTGGTCGCGGAGCTCTCGGCGCGCCAGGGAGTCTCCTGCATCGTCATGGGCGCTCACGCGCGGAGCTTCCTGCGCCGCATCTTCACCGGCGACACCTCGCGCGAGGTTCTGCACCGGGCCTCCTGCCCGGTCTGGTTCGTACCCGAGACGGAAGCGGCATGAGGGGGCGCGACTTCGCCGCGCTCCCTCGAGGGAACCTGAAATCTATTGAATCCGGCCCATCTCCAGGGCCGCGATGCGCTCCGCGAGCGGCGGGTGGGTCGAGAAGGCGCTGAGCCAGGCTTTCTTGTCGGAGATCTTGAAGGCGGCGAGGGCGGGCTTCGACGTGTCGATGAGCTCCGTCGTCGTCGCCAGCCGGCGCAGGGCCGCGATCATCGAGCCGCGGCCGGCGAGATTGGCGCCCGCGGCGTCGGCGCGGAACTCCCGCTTGCGCGAGAACCAGGCGGTCACCAGCGAGCCCAGGATGCCCAGCACGATCGTGAGGACGATGTGCGTCACGAAGCCGGCCACCCAGGCGATCTTCTCAGGCACCGCCATGCGCACCGCGAAGGCGGCGACGCGGGCGAAGAAGAGCACGAAGGCGTTGATCACTCCCTGGAGGAGCGTCATCGTCACCATGTCGCCGTTGGCGATGTGGCCGATCTCATGGCCCAGCACCGCCTCGATCTCGCGCTGCTCCATCTTCTGCATCAACCCCCACGACACCGCGACCAGGCTGCGCTTCTTGCTCGGGCCGGTCGCAAAGGCGTTGACCTCACCCGACGCCGTTCCGTAAAAGCCCACCTCGGGCATCGGCAGGTTCGCCTGCGCCGCCAGTCTCGCCACCGTCGCATAGAGCCAGTCCTGCTCGGGACTTCCAGTCTTGCCGTCGACCAGTTGGACGCCCAGGGCCCGCTTGGCGATCCAGCGCGACATTTGCAGCGAGATCAGGGCGCCGCCCATGCCCCAGACGAGGCAGAAGATCATCAGCGGCACGATCTGCAGCCGTCCCTCGGGGCTGATGTAGCCCGCCACCCCGAGCAGGCTGAGGACGAGCGACAGCACCAGCATGATGGCCAGGTTGGTCAGCAGGAACAGCAAGATTCTCTTGCCCACGGGTCTCTCCTTTGCGATCGGGTCCTCTCTCTATTCTACGGCAAGGGTGACGGGCGAGGCGATTCCATTTCGCCATCTCGGGTCTCGTCAGGAGGGCCGGAATTCGCGGAGCGGCCCGCGCGTCTTGCGCATCAGCAGCTCGGAGTGGCCGCGCACGATGTAGTCCTTGAGCTCGCCGATCAGCTCGTAGCCGAGGCGCAAGTAGAGGCGCTGCGCTCCGGTGTTGAAGGACGAGACGCACAGGAAGACGTTCGGCGACTCGCGGAAGATCCGCTCTTCCGCGAAGGAGAGGAGCCGCCGGCCCAGCCCGCGGTTGCGGTGCTCCGGAGCCATGCAGATCGTCTGGATGTAGCCCACGAACGCGCCGTGCATGAGCAGGATGACGAAGCCCGCGATCTCCTCTCCCACCTTCGCCACGTAGATCTCACGCGTGGGATCGCCGAGGATCTCGTACGACGACTCATACGTGCGGCCGAGCGTGAGCCACGGGTCGGTCGAGGACATGATCCGCGCGCAGCGTTCGCGGTCGGCGTCTGAGTCGAGCGGGAGGATGCTAAGCGGAAGATCCATCCGTCTACAGACCGGCCTCTGTCGCGACCGCGGACAGAAAACGCCGGAGATTGGAGATTCCCTCTCGAGACTCGCTCTGGATACGCGCGTGATCTACGGTCCAGTATTCCCCACGGTCGATCCGTTGCCACAGAGCCACAGCCCAGCCAAGCCTGGCGGCCAGATTTTGATCGATCGCCTGCCTTTCAGCCAGGAGATCGAAGGCGTTGCGGTCGCCTTCCGGCGGTGCCCATCCGGCGTGAGCGATCCAATCCGCTGCGAGATCGATGCACTTCTGAATGGCGAGGAACAGATAGAAACAGGCCAAATCCCGGCTGTCGGTATCCGCCAGGAATTCCTCAGGCGAACGGGACAGTATCGCCTCAGCATCATCGAGCCGGACGGCGGCGTTGGTAACCTCTTTTCCTAGAATGTCAGACTTCATCACCTGAACCTCTCCGTAGAGATCTTACCTCCTCCGGAAACTTCGATTCGAGAGGTCATCGTAGGGGCGCAGCATGCTGCACCTTGGGTTAAGATCGCAGCCAGCGATGCCCCTGCGCCCCGGTACCCTCGGTCCCCTGATCAAGACCGCTATCTTCACTGTCCTGGTGCCGGGCGCGGTGGGTGTCTACATCCCCTACCGCCTGCTGGCCCGGGCGGAGCGGATATGGGATTTTGGCGTCCTCCGCTATCTCGGCTGGATCCCCATCGTACTGGGCGCAGCGATCTACTTCTGGTGCGCCTGGAACTTCGCCGTCACCGGCCGCGGGACGCCGGCGCCCATCGATCCGCCGAAGGAGCTGGTGGCGCGCGGCCTCTACCGTTGGGTGCGAAATCCGATGTACGTGGGGGTGCTGTCGGTCGTCCTCGGTGAAGCGCTCGTCTACGGCGCGCCGGTCCTCGCCGAATTCGCCGCGGTGGCCTTCATCTTCTTCCACCTCTTCGTCCTGGTCTACGAGGAGCCCATCCTGGAAGCGAAGTTCGGCGAGGCCTACGAGCGCTACCGCCGCACCGTTCCCCGCTGGCTGCCGCGCCGGCCCGCGCCGCGTGCCCCGTCCTCCTGATTAACCGGAGTGCACGACAACCAGGAGTGTCACTTAGCCGGGGAAATGGACTGTAGAGGAGAGTATGTCCGGTGGCCACGGTCCGCGAAGAACCAGCGGACGAGGGCAGAAGCCGGGGCTTGGCCCTCGGAATCGCCCTTGGCGGAGCGCCGCAGCTCAGCGAGCTTATCCATCAAACTCGGACGATATGCGGCTATGCCTCTCTTATTGACCTGGAATCCGCTGACGACTTCGGCAAGTTCCGCCAGCTCTGAGGAGTCGGCCGGCGATGCAGTGGGCGTGTCCCAGAGCCTGACGCTACCATCGTTCGACACCGTCACCAGGGTCTGGCCGTCGGGGAGGAACTGCGCGCTGATCGCGGGCTTCGGAAGGTCGAGAACCCCGATGATTTGACCCGAGGTCGGCTCCCAGATTCTCACCCGGCCATCCGCCGCCACGGTGACGATGCGCCGGACGTCGCTGGTTTCCGGTCCGAACTCAGCGGTCCATACGGAGTACGGATGGACCATGTACGAGAGCGCCTCTTTCGAGTTGGCCAGCGTCTCCCGCGCCATGCCATTCGATGTGGCGGTGACCAGGCGCGTACCGTCCGGACTGAACTCCACCGAGAACACTCGGCCCTGATGTTTCATCGGAAACATCGCCTCCCCGGAGCCCAGGTTCCATTGCTGGGCGGTGTAATCCCAGTAGGCCGCAGCGAGCTTCTTGCCGTCCTGACTGAACCGTATCGCTGCCAGGTGCTCGTTTTTTCCCCTTTGCGCTTTGTCCTTCAAGGGTGCAGGAGAAAGATCTCCGTCGGTCCAGAGGTCCACCCTGCCATTCCACCAAGCTATGGCGAGACGTTCGCCCGCGGGATCGAAGTCCAGCGAGCTGAATGGACCTTTCAGCGGTGGATCGGCGAGCGTTCTGCCGGTCGCCGTGTCCCAGACGCGCACCTTTCCGGAGTCGGGAGATCCCTCCGCCGTGCTCCCCCAATTCCAGGCCGCGGCGAGGCGGCTGCCGTCCGGACTGAGCGCCACTGCGGCGACTTCACCTTCGAGCGCGAACACAGTTGGAACAGTCGTCAGCGTCCGATCCGTGCCCCACTGATAGAGACGTAGCTTGTAGAGACGTACCTTGCGCTCCCGGGCGACGGCCAGAAGGTTGCCTTGCCGGCTCAGCCGAGCGGCTGCTCCAGGAAGGGGAGTGACATTCTGGATGACTTCGGGCCGGCCGCTGCTTTCCCTTCCCAACGAAGGACGGCAGATGAACTCGGGGCCTGGCACAACAGCCTGTCGATCGGGTTGCAGCACGGCCTCACGCGCACGGGTCGGTTCGACGTCCCACAAGCGCAAACGCGTGTCGCTCTGGGTGAAGACATGCCGGCCGTCAGGACTGAAGCCGGCAAACGCCAGCGCCTGCCACACATTCAGCGGCTCGTGCGTCGGGCAGCCGCTCTGCGCGTCCCAGATGCGCGCGGTGCCATCGGAAGAGGCGGTGATGACGAACCGGCCGTCCGGGCTGAACTGCACGGATTGGATGCGACCCCGATGACGCATCTCCTCTCCAATTGGTTTTCCACTGGCGGCGTCCCACAGCCGGGCGGTGTAATCCCATGAGGCCGTCGCCACAATGCGGCCGTCCTTGTCCTTGGGACTGAGCTCCGCCCAACGCACCACATCCCGGTGACGCAGGGGAGCACCGACGGGCCTGCCGGTGCGGGTCTCCCAGACCCGCGCGGTTCCATCCGCGGAAGCCGTGACCACTCGCCGGCCGTCCGGGCCGAAGCGGGCGCTCAATACAACGCCCCTGTGAAGCAGGGGCTTTCCAACTGGAGCCCCCGATGACGCCGCCCACACCTGGGCCGTGAAGTCGTCGGTCGCCGTCACGAAATAACGCCCATCGCGACTGAACTCGGCCGCACGGAACTGCTTGGCCACTTTGCTCTGGCGGCGCAGCGGCGACAGGGCGCGACCCGCTTCGAGGTCCCACAAGCGAAGCCGGCCTTTGTCCAACAATGCCAGGGCAGTCCGCCCATTGGGAGCGAGGATCACTTGCTCGAGAGGCTCACCGACCTGCACGATACCGCCCACGGGATGCTGGGTGCCGACGTCCCAGAGCTGACACTGTCCATCGGCCGTCGCCACCACGAGCCGCCGGCCATCCGGGCTCAAGCTCGCGGATTCCACCGGGGCTGGAAAGGGCAGAGACACCTTCTGGATTGAGCCGGCGGGGTCGAGCTCCTTCATCCGCAACCACAATCCCTGCTCGGACGAGCTCTGGTCGGACGAGGTGACGGCCAGAAGCCTCCCTTCGGAGTCGAAGGAGATTGTCTGGATCTGACCCTCGAACGGTAGATCTCCCTCGGCGAGCGGCCAGTTGCGGCGCAGGAGCTGTTCCAGGATCGCGCTTCGCACCGCCAGCCCGAGCGGGTCTGGAGTGAGTGCTTCGGCGGGCGGAACCGCAGATGCTTTGGCAGGCGGAACTGCGGGAGCTTGGCTGGTCTTCTGCACCGCCCGGGCCAGAAAGGCCAGCGCTTCGGCGGCTCGACCTTCCTCCACTAGACCGGTACCGGCACGTAGGTCCGCCAGAGCGAGGAGATGATCGGTATCGCGCTTCTCCCCTGCCGTCTTATCCCGTTCCACCACCGCGGTTGTTGCCGCGACTTGGGCCTCCTGCTTCGCTATAAGAAGCCAGGCACCGATCGCCACAACACCCACGACGATCGAGGTGATCAACATGCCGCGACCCTCTTTTTTCGCGTCCGCGATCTTCTGATTCCATTCCTCAACCTCCCGTTCGTGCTGGCGTCGGGCGTCGCGGCTGGCGCGCACGGCCGGCGCCAGCACGTCATGGGTGAGCTCGACGCGCTCGACCCCTTCGCGCGTCTCGATGCGCAGCAAGCGGCGGTCCTGTAGCTTTCTGAGATCGCTGAGGAAGGCTGGGTCCTTCTGAAGATCCTCCGGCAGGGCAGCGGTGTCGCGCCGCCCTTCGGGGAGGAGGAGCTCTTCTTCCGCCCAGACTCGCACGCTGGGCTGCACGTCCGTCATGCAACGGGTATAGAAATCCTCGATGATCGTCGCCTGCCCCTTTTTCAGCACGTCGGCGGTGATCTTCCGCTCTTTGCGCTCGAGCCGCCTGTTGTTGAGCTCGCGGCAGACGAGGCTGAGCAGGGCGGGCTCGACGGTAAGACGATCCAAAGGAACCGAGTCGTCCGCTGGCTTCCCCGCGCCGGAGCCAGCCACCCAACGCACGATCTGCACCGCCACGTCTTGATCAACCAGGCTCTGGCGCTCCGCGGGCTTGAGGACCGCCTCCAGCGCCCGCTCCCCGTTCATGGGCATCAGACGTAACCGGTTGCCCAGACCGGAGGCGAGATACTCCTCACTCCAGTCATCGAGGTCCGCCCAAAAATCTTCCCGCAGGCTGAGCAAGATCTTGTAGTTGTGACGATCGCGATCGATTCTCTTAGAGGCCTCGGGATAAGACTTCCAGCGGTCAGCCAGCGCCTCGGGGACGCGCCCCGCCACGAGATCGGCGAGCTCGATTAGGAAGTCTTCGACTCGTTTTGTCAGCTCAGACGGCTGGCCGCGGAGAGCGAGAAAAACGTCTTCGAATTGGTCGAACACCAGCAGGGGAGTGAGCAGGAGATTATCGCGGCTCCAGAAGTCGGCGTCGCTGCGATGGAGGTACTCCCAGACGCTCTCCCCAGGGAGAGGGTGAGGCGCCTCCACCGGCTGATCCGGATTCTTCGCCTGATTTAGGATGGCGTCGAAGATCTGCTGGGTTGGGCTGCTAGAGGAGTCCTTGAAGTCGAACCTGATGCTGACGGGGAAGATCCCTTCACGGCGCAGCTTCGGGAAAAGGCCCGCTCGCAACAGCGATGTCTTGCCCATGCCGGAGCGGCCCGTGAGCACGGTGACCCGCTGGCGCAAAACGCGCCGGACGAGGGCCCTCTCCTCGCGCTCGCGGCCGTGGAAGAAGCTTTCGTACCGTTCCTCGAACGAGGCTAGACCAGGCCAGGGATTCTCCGCGTCGACCACTTCGGTGACGGGGCCGACGACGAGGGACGGGAGCGGCTCGGCCATGTCTCAGTCCGGTCGTGGCGGTTTCTGCGCCGCGCGGAAGACCTCTTTTACCCGATTGACGAACGCGTCGTCCGGTTCGCCGCCGGACAGCCGAATCCAGAGCTGATCTCGAAGGCCCGTAGGAAGCGTCGGGTCGTCGGCCTTAATGCCGTCGATCGCCACCGGAAGGATGAACATCCGGTTGGAGGGCAGATCTCTTGCGCGCTCGAGGGCCCAGGTCCACTCGCGCCGATAGTAACGGGCTTCCCAGTCCCGCGTGCTCTCTGATAGGACCAGAATGAAGACGAAGCTCCGCTCGATGGCCCGCTTGATCTCGTTATTCAGGACCTCGCCGCCGCGCAGGTTCTGACGGTCGACCCACACTGACAGGTTCTCCGCCTCCAGCCGGGAACGGATCTTGTCCACCGCCACCGCGTCTTCGCTGGCATAGCTCAAGAAGATCTTGCCGTCGGAACGCGGCTCGACCGGAGGCCGTGGCGTCCGCCGGCCTCTCTCGTCCCAACGCCGGTAGAGCTCATCGACGAACGCCACCGAATCCCCGCTGCGGAAGGAGGTGGTGTGACGGCAGAAGCTCTCCAGGAAGGGAGCCAGAGTGTTATCCGCCAGCAGCCGCGGATCAGCGAGGAAGTCCTTGCGCTTCGCCTGCACGTCCCACAACCGCTCGTCCTGGGTGGAGAGGCGGATGAAGAAGCGGGCCAGCCATTCCGAGAAGCTGCTCCCGATAATGAGGAGATGCCCCTTGTTGAACTCGCCGAACAGCGTAGCGGGAGGGCTCTTGTGCAGCAGGTGGAAGAACTCGAGGACGTCCTCCTCGGTCACCGCAAAGTCCTGGGCCTTGTTGGAGAGCCGGCCGAGCAGGTGATAGACGAACGTCTCCCGATCGGGATCGAAGGTCTCTGGCAGGTCCACGACCCGCCGCTTGTCGCGCACGGAGAATCCCCGCACCTGCAAGTCCTCCTCCCTGCGTACCTGGCGCAAGGCACGCTCCAGCAGCGGGTCGAAGGTGGTGGTCACGAAGATGCGGAAAGGGAGCTCTGCGAGCTTGAGGAGCGGCTTCGGCACCGGCACGGCGTCGGCACCGGACTCCTCCAGGAATTCGGCCAGCTTCAGATAAATCCGGTAGAGGTCTTGCGGCGGCGGCGTCTGGTTGAGGTATCGGTAGATCACCCGGTTCAGGGTCAGCGGCTCGGCCATTGGCGGCTCGCCCGGCGCGGGCGTAGGCGGCTCCTGCCCGAGCTCCTTGGCGAGCTTTTTCGCCAGATAGGTATCGAGGCTTTCTGGCCGGCCTCCAATATCCAGCACCAGCAGGTCTTGGCCGACGATCGGAATGACCGAGCCATCCTCGACATAGCGGAGCAGAGGATCCCAGAATCCATCCCAAGCGGGCACCCCCTGCGGTGATGGAGCTTGAACGCCTCCGTCGGTCGATGGTTCGACGCCACTCATCTTGATCTCCAGGTTAAACGAGTATTTTACTCCTGGAGGATTGTCTCCACAAGGGTGCGTGAACGTGAATAAGTCGCCGGCCCGCGCCGCCTACGCCGTCCGCTTGAAGACCCAGATGAACATCTGGATGTATTCCGCCTTGCCGTCCGTTCCGGGGACGATCAGGAACTCCTGCGGCGTGCCTCCCTCGGGCGTGACGGAGAAGCGGTGCTCGCCGATCTTGGTGATGGGCAGCTCGGCGCCGAAGCGCTTGAGGACGAGCCGGCCTTCCTTCACCGCGATCTCCATCGGCCAGCGGTTCGCGTAGGTTCCGGTGTAGGAGGCCATCTCCTCAGGGGACATTGGCAGCGGCTCAGGCCGGGACGCGCTCGTCGCAGGAGCCTTGGGACCCAGCAGCAGATCGAAGGCCGCCTCGAGAGTCTTCTTCAGACGGGCACCCTCCCGGTTGACAAGGGCGATCACGGCGGCGCGGCGCTCCGGGAACATCTGGATCTCGGCGGCGTATCCCGGCAGCTCGCCGCCATGCTCGGCCCGGCGCAGCCCGCGATCGTCCTGCAGGAACCAGCCATAGCCGTAGGCGCCACGGACGAAGACGTTGGTGGGGATCTCGACGTGCGGCGCGAGGAGCTTGGCGGCCACGCCGGCAGGAAGCGCCTGGCGGCCGTCCACCTTGCCGTCGTTCAGCAGCGCGATCACGAAGCGGCTGAGATCCATGAGGCTTGTAAAGGCATAGCCGGCCGGCCAGAGGCGGGTATCGTCCGCCAAGGGCCGCACGACCTTCAGCTCACCCTCGCCGCTGGCGTCGTGCCCCATGGCCAGCGAGGGGAAGGTCATGGCCATCACGGGACGCAGCGTCGTATGGGTCATACCGAGGGGACGGAACAGCGCCTCGTCCATGACGTCCGCGTACGGCTTGCCCGCGGCGGCTTCCAAGGCATAGCCCGCCAGGGCATAGCCGGCGTTCGAGTAGGAGAAAGCCCGGCCGGGCGCCACGAGCACGTCTTCATCCTGGAGGGAGCGCACGAAGGCCCCTAGAGCCTCCTCGCCGTGAAGGCCGTCGTTTCCCGGCACCCCCTTCAAGCCCGCGGTCTGAGACAGGAGCTGGTGCAGAGTGAGCTTCGAGACGCTCTGAGCGAGACCGGGGACGTAGCTCCCCACTGGAGCGTCTAGGCGGACCTTCCCCGCCGCCTGGACGGCCGCCGCCGTCATCATCTTGGTCACCGAGCCGACGTGAAAGACCGTTTCGGGAGTCACCGGCGTTCCCGCCTCCACATTTGCCACGCCGAAGCCTTTGGCGAAGATCACGCGATCGCCACTGACGACGGCCACCGCCGCTCCCGGCGTGCGGGTCGCGGCCAGCTCGTCGCGGACGACCCTTTCCAGCGTTTCGAAGCCGGAGAGCGGCTGACCCAAGCCCGGCGCCGCCAGCGAGACGATCCAGAGACACCGGAGCAACAATGTTCCGCAGTTCATCAGCGTTCCATTCCCCGTGGGAGAGTTCCAAGGGAGTGGAGGAGCTTCAAGGCCGCGCGATTGTCATGATCCCACGCCAATTGAAGGTAATGAATCGCCTTGTCCCGCTCGACGGCTCCCGTCTCACCGTTCGCGTAGATCTCGCCCAGGGCGAAGTAGCTGAGCTTGGGATCGCTTTCCGCCGCGCGCTCATACCATGAGATCGCTTGCTGAACGTCCTTCTTGACTCCTTCTCCAAAGCGGTAGCAGGCAGCGAGATTGAACATCCCATCCGAGCAGCCGGCCAGGGCCGACTTTTCGAAGAGGGTGATGAGGTCCTTGGCCACTCCTTCGCCAAAACTATATCGATTGCCAAGCGTGAACAGCGCTTTGGGATCGCCCGCTTCGGCCTGCGCAACCAACTCTTGCATACCTGCCTTGGCGCGGGCCCCCTCCTGCTCCGCCTGGAAAGCCTCGAAGCGTCGCTGGAACTTCTTCTCGTCCGCTTTTGTGATCGAGCCCTCATCTTGAGGATCGAAGAAGACCATCCCTTCCCTCTTGGCGAAGGCGATGAACCAATCGCCGACTTCCATCGCAGTGCTGCTGGACATGCTCAGAAGTATGCCGAATGGTGAAAGATCCAATTCAAACGACCGATCAGGGAAGGCCTTGTTGATCTCGTCACGCAGCCTGTCGTCGAGAGGTGCAGCCTCGGCACAATCTACGCCTTCAGCCAGCAGGAGATAACAGAGACCGGACGTAATCCTGGGGGGGACCTCCTTCCATTTCCAAAGAGCGTAATCGATGCTCATAACGGCCTCCGTGGGTGCTCATGGCGCCGAAAGGAACCGCAGGATCTCGCGCATCAGGCGCTCTCCCTGGTCCGTCTGGAAAAGATACTGCGCGTGAGCGGAACCCTCGAGGATAACCAACTCTTTCGGACCCGGAGTGTGCTCGTACTGCTCGCGAATCTTGGGTAGCCGTGGTTTGTCTCCCGGGCCGAGATCGCCGCGGGCGACGATGAACAGCTTGCGGCCCTTGATCTTCTCGGGTTTGCTGCTCGCCGTGGCCGCGAGCAACACCAGCCGATCGATCTCGCCCGGTTTGGCCGCGATCGACGCCTCGGCGGCCGCACCGCCTCCCATGCTGCCCCCAATCACGGACACGCTCTTGGCGCCTGTCTTGCGCAGATAGCGGACCGCGGCCAGCACGTCCAAGTGGAGCGGAGCGCTGAGAGGATCGGCCTGTCCTGGCCCCCTCGACTGGCCGTATCCTCGGAAGTCCAGGGCCAGGACGCGAAATCCGGCCGCCGCGAGGAGCTCAGCTTGTGGGCTCCAGCTCTCCTTGTTGAAACGGCCTCCATGAGCCAGCACGACGCCACGATGACCCTTCCCATAAATATCGGCGTAGATAAGACCGCCGTCCTGGGCCGGAAAGGAGACGTGCTGCTGCGCTTGCAGAAAGGAGGGGTGCGCGAGCATCCCTGCAACCAGCATGGCGACAATGCCTCTCATCAAAGCTGACCTTTCAGATGCAGGGTCTCAAACTTCACGGTCGCGCCCACGCCGATGAGCATAGCGCTCAGGCGGGCATCGTCCTCGGCAACGAGCTGCACAAGCTCGTGAGTGGGCACATGGACGCGGATGGCCCTGAGGAGCGGCGCGACGGCACCGGTCTCCACGACTCGGAAGGGAAACGCGCCAGTAAAATTCGGATCGAAGACGGCCACGCCCGTCGGATTCTGCTCGGAGACGGCCTCGAAAAGGAGACGGCCCACACTGCGCGCGTAGGCCAGTTGACCTCGCGGGAGATCGAAGAGACCTTCGAGGATCGAATCCCGCGCGGGCGCCAACACTCGCGCGACCGCCGAGCCGTAAGGAAGGGATTCCAGGGCTGTCCAGGGAAACCGCAGAGCCGTCGCCGCGTACTGAGCGTTCATCCCCATCCCCTGGTACAACGCGAGAGCGGCGTGATTGTCCACCTCTACGTTCAGGCGCCAGAATCTCTTGCCGTTGCTGCGCAGGCGTCCGGCGACGTCTTGCATCAAGGCGCGGCCGACGCCTCGTCTCTGTGCCCGCGGCGCCACGACAAGGTGCCGGATGTAGCCGGTGTCCTCGTACTCCTGAAAAAAGCAGTAGCCGACGACGTCCTCGCCGGCCACAGCAACCAGGGTGTAGGGAGCGAGAACCGACTCCCAGATCTGGCGCGGCGGGACGGGATCGTCGACCCCCAGCTCGGGAAACAGGCTGGCGAACGCGGCATAGTCGCCGCCGGAGGCCGGCCGGATCGCGAGCTCGGGCGTCATAAGGAAAACAATTGCTGCAGTAACCGCTTGGCTTCGTCCAGACCTTCCTCCGTGACCGCTTGATCGATCTTTTCTTCGTTCAAAGTCATGTCCTTACCCTCTTCCTCCTGGCTTTCACACGTAAAGAAAGCCCTCGGCGTAGCGCACGGTCCTCGCGGCGATTCTGACCCTGTCCTCGAGAACCTCGCACCAGAGCTCGCCTCCACGCTGGGAGAGCTGGAGAGCGTGGAGGCGACGCTGTCCTAGCCTCTTCGTCCAGTACGGCGCCAACGTACAGTGCGACGAGCCGGTGGCGGCGTCTTCAGGGATCCCCATCTTGGGAGCGAAGTACCGGGAGACGAAGTCGGCCGTTTCTCCCTTCGCCGTGACGATCACGCCACGGCCCTCGACCGCTCGCAACAACTCCATATCCGGAGCAATGGCGCGGATGTCTGCCTCTGCCTCGTACACGGCAAGATAACCTGGCCCTTTCAGGATCTCCGCCGGTTCCCGGCCCAAGGCGCGCACGAGATCCTCGGGTCGGGTTTCGCACGGCACAGCCTCCTGAACGGGGAAATCCAGAGAGAGGAGCGGACCCTGCTTGACCACGGGGAAGGTCCCACCCTGCGCCCGAAAAGTGACGGATTCCCTGGCCGGATCCAGGACCTCTAAACGACGGTCGCGGCGGCTAGCGTGCCATGCCCGCAAAGCTCCAGCTCGACCGTGGGAGTAAACCAGCGCAAGGCATAATGATCCTGCTCCTCGACGAAGAAGGCGGTGACGGGAAGACTGTTTTCCCGGGTGATGAGCTGCAGGGTCTCGTCGTCCAGCCAACCATCCAGAGGGCAGACCATGGCTGGATTGCCGGAGAAGACTTTCCCGGCGAAAGCGTCGATATGATAGGCAGGGATCTTCAAGGTCTTGGCGGCTGCATATGAAATTTGAACTCGAGACAATGCCCGGGCAGGAAGATCTCGTCGATCCACACCATGGGTCTCTCTTCCACATCGAGGGAGAAGGTCCGCTGTTGCGGAGGTCTGACCGTAAGGTCTACGAGCACGCCCTTGGGACACTCGTCGAGAAATACCTTGATGCCGTCGGCCAGGTCCGGTTGCACCAAATAGTATAGCCCCGGAAGATGTCGATACTCTTTGCGCTTGAGGCGAAGATCAAGGGGTTTATCGGCTTGAATAGGCTGGACAACCACCTGCAGGCGAAGCATTGCGCCGTCGAGCTCAATCCTCCCTTCGGCCAACGTCCGCGCAGACGGAATCGCCTCCGGAATCGGGTAGGAGTCGCCGCCTATGTCAACATGCAAGAACCGGGGAGCTTCCCCAGGGGGAGCGATGTCAGCATCGAGCTCATGGAGGATCGTGACTTCCTTTTCCTTGTGGTGAAGGCCAACCAGTTTATAGATCTGCTCGATCTCCAGCGTAAGCCATCCCTCAACCTGAGCCGGGAAGACTCTGACACGAACCTGAGTATCGTTGCGGATAACGTCACGTTTGGTCAGGGTATCTCTGATGTTTCCCCATACCTTCTCCGGAACATAGCTGCCGTAGACGGCATTCAGCACGGAGTCGATTTTCTTCAGATCTACGAGCCAGCGAAAGTACGCCTCATAGAGCAGGGTCACTATTGCCGATATGAAGCACGTCAAGGCAAGGTCGCGGAAAAAGTGATGCCAGACGCTTTCATTCGGAAAGGTATAATGTGCGACCAGTAGCAGTACGATTCCACTCAGGCCCAGCGTGGACAGGATCAGAACGTGGCTCCGCGGTCGCGGGAGTGTGCGGCCTTCATTAGAAGTAGCCATTTTCCATCCTCAGCGGCCCCAACAAGGTTCCGCCGCCCGTAAAGCCGCACGCGCCAGGATTCGTGTCGAATCGAGCGCCGGAAGCGACGAGTCCGCCTCGCTGATGAGCAAGGGGATTTCGGTGCAGCCCAGGATCACCGCGTCGCATCCGCGGTCTCGAGCCTGTCGGATGAGCTCCTGGAGATACGCCCGCGCCGGCTCCTCGAATCGGCCGTACACGAGCTCGTCGAAGATGATGGCGTTGATCCGTTCGCGGACCTCGGCGTCGGGAATCTCGTATTCGATTCCCTTTGGCCGGAGCTTCGCCGGGTACACCGGCCCCTCCATCAGATAGCGGGTTCCAAGAAGCAGGAGCCGCTTGAAGCCGCGCTCGGCGGCCACGTTCGCCACCTCCTCGGCGATGTGCAGCCAGGGCAGGGGCGACTGATCCCGCACCAGATCGAGTCCTTGGTGGGCGGTGTTGTCCGGGCAGATGAGGAGGTCAGCGCCAGCCGTGCGCAGCTTCCCCGCCGACGCCAGAAGCATCTCGCCGACTTCGTCCCATCTCCCAGCCTCGATGTGATGCATGTGGTCGGCGAGGGAAAACGTGTGCATCGTGATTTCCGGATGGGCGTGAGGGCCAAGCAGCGCCGGCCCTTCGATACAGATGGTCCGATAACAAAGGGCTGCGCCTTCCGCGCTCACGGCGACGATGCCTATAGCGGACCGAAAAGCATTCTGCATCGCTACCTCTCCCGGGGTGAGCGTTTTTTGCGAGTGGCGGTGTCGGGTTCAACACTTTGTTGGACAGCCACAGTTTGAGGCTTGGCGGATCGACGAATCTTTTCCTCAAGGTGCGCACGTGTAATGGTCCGCTGTCGACGGCGCTTCGTGATCAATTCCCAGAACTCGGGATTGCTCCCAAGTTCTAGCTGTTCAGCATCGTATGCGACCGCATTGGAGTAAGTGATCTTGTACACGCCGACAATACTATCAGGGCAAGGTCCTGCGCGACTCGCCGAACTCTTCGGAAGGCTATCTCATTGAAAGCGTTAGAGTTGGTCGCCGGATCACGATTCTTCTCTAAGACCCGACGAAGTACCCGAGGGATAGCCGTCCAAGGCGGTGATCGCGGCAGCGCCACCGCTGAGGGTCAGACCCAAGAGGGGACGGCGAGCCAGCTCGCCCCTCCCCGCTTGAAATCTAGGCAGAGACGGCTTGCCTGAAAGCCTTGCGTCACGGAATCGCGACAGCCACTCGTCGGACGTCGACGCTGAGGATCGTCACTCCTGGCGCGGACCAACCGCTCGCCGGCGGTGTTGCACGGCGCGCCTGCTCCTCCGTCGCGAAAAGCACGAAGCCAAAGCCCTCGCCGTCCACTGGATCCACCCAGTAGCCACCAACGAACCCTTCGGCGGACTTCACCCGCGGCAGGATCTCGTTCGTGAACGCAGCGGCCGCAGCCGGCGCTTGCGCTGGATCGATGCTCAGATTCACCAGTGCTGCATACATCCTGTTCCTCCAATCAGCGCGCCGCTGGCTGTGCCGTTCCGAAGGGGCGCATGAGTTTATCTCCCAGACGATGGATCGGCAACTGGCGAATCGCGTCGATACAAACGTGGCACACCGTACCCCGTTGCGGAATCAGAGTGAGCTGATGGACCGGCGCAGGAAGGCGGCAGAGGCTGCGACGCACCTCGCGCATCATCCTCCGCCGGCGAGGCGCGTCAACAGGCTCGCCTGCCTCTGCACCGCCATGGTTCCAAACTTCGGGGATCATGGCCGCCTTCTTCCAATCTCACCCCTCAGCCAACTTCAACTCCAAACTCTGACAGATCCAATTATCAAACTCCTCACAAAATAATTCTGCTTGAACCGTAAGATCCCTGAGTGCATCGGTGCAGTCGGTAGAGCCATTATCCGCAGAGAGTTACCGATCCTGTAGTGATGCCTGTGCTGAATTCTTGTCGCCCAAAAATTCGCCGAAGTACCGTCGCTATTGGTCCATGAACCGTCGCAAGGCTCTTGAAGGGGCCTTAACAATGAAGAGGGCAGACTCAGTAGGTCCAGTCGCCGATCTGTCCCGTGCCGACGGTTAGCAACTTGGCGCTTTTCAGGCGGCCTGGGCATAAAGGGCTCTGGAACATAACTTTTTGGCTTCTTTGGTGCTTCATCGAAAACGAAGAACCAATCAGGAAATCGAATCCTAACCTTTGGCTGCGTGGCAACCTGTGTGCCATTGTTGGTGACAATAACCGAAAAAGGGGTGGCATAGAAGAAGTTGCTCTGCTTGTAGTACCAGTAGACAAGGTTCGGCCGAGACTCGAGTGCTGCCATGAATTCCTCGGCCTGCCTGCAGAAAGTCTCGATCTGTTCAAGAGTTGGGTAGCCTGTATCGCGCCTTTCCGCTTCATACCTCTCTACACAGCTCCTGAGCTCAGCGCAGAATTCGGGCAGCCGGATACGCGGGTTCGCTACCGGCAAAACCTCGGCCACCGTACCCTTTTCTTTCGCCAGGCTTTTACTCGGCCAATGCTCCCAGGAGACCACCAGTTCCGGCAAACGCGTTTTGGGTCGGTAGAATGAATCCAGTTCGAATCTAGTTGCCGTTCCAGTGGAAGAGCCGCGCCGGACAGGCACTAAGCTGAGGTCTCCCCTTTTACTTACGTAAGGTCGATCGTAAGGCGGAAGCACAGAAACAACAGTCACCCTCGCTTCTCCGGAATCGCCCCTCACAACGATTTCCTCAAATGAGGCGTTCGGAGGGGGGGAGATCTCCTTGAGTATCTGTTGGAGCTCCGCTTCGTCCTTGGGAAGTGGGGCGTCGAAAAAACTTCCTTCTTTCAGGCCGATAACAAGCTGTCCTGGTCCTTCACCACAGGAATTAGCCAAGGCGGCAATGTCTTTCCGAAACTCCTCTTTTGCCTGCTGCTCTTTCAAATCATACCACCGCTTCTTCCAGTCGGTTTTCTGGTCCTCGGTACGGCCCCTACTAATCTCTGAGGCCAGAGCCTGTAGCTGGTCTGAGTTCATAGCGCACCACGATACCAGACAGGATGAAGATCTACCACCTGGAGTCTGGCCAGAGAGCCCGAATCTCACCTCGAGGTCCACTGGGCCAGGCACGCCCTGTCGTGGAACGACTCCGAGCAGTTCAACCGGATGGTGGAGGAGTTCGTGGACCGGCTGGAATCGGAGGGACATCCTGACGCACCGCCGCCCGTAACGCCGCCCGCGCCAGAATTCGTGTCGAATCGAGCGTAGGGAGCGGCGAATCCGCTTCGCTGATGAGCAGTGGGATTTCGGTGCAGCCGAGGATCACCGCATCGCACCCGCGACCCTGAGCCCCTCGGATGACCTCCTGGAAGTACGCCTGGGCCGGCTCCTCGAACCGGCTGTACAAGAGCTCGTCGAAGATGATTGTGTTGATCCGTTCGCGGGCTTCAGCGTCGGGGATCTCGTATTCGATTCCTTTCGGCTGAAGCTTCGCCGGGGTACACCGGCCCCTCCATCAGATAACGAGTTCCGAGGAAAAGGAGCTGCTTGAGCCGCGCTCGGTGGCCACGCTCGGTGGCCACGCTCGCCACCTCCTCGGCGATGTGCAGCCAAGGCAGCGGCGACCGGTCCCTCACCAAGCCGACCGCTTGGTGAGCGGTGTTGTCCGGACAGATGAGGAGATCAGCTCCGCAGCTTCTCGACCGACGCCAACAGTATCTCGCCGACTTCGTTCCACCTCCCAGCCTCGATGTGGCGCATATAGTCAGCGAGCGGAAACGTGTGCATCGCGATTTCCGGATGGCGTGACGGCCCAGAAACGCCGGTCCCTCGATACAGATCGTCCGATAGCAGAGGGCCGCACCTTCCGCGCTGACGGCGACGATGCCTATGTGCTTCCCTATGCGCGCACCCTCCAGTCACGAGCCCGCGCCGAACGATCAGGATCAGTTGCCGGAATGCTCCACAACGATCCTCTATTTGCAGACGGCTGGCAGGGGCCATTCCGGTCAACTGTATCCGCTAGTTGGGCGGCGTTGATGTTTTGATTGCCGTAGCACGCGCATTGAGCTGCGAAAGACGCAACTCAGCATCCGCGAGTGTCTTTTGGGTTAATCTGAATTTCGCCTTTTCGAGAGCGACTTCTGCTCTCCCCACGGACTCCCTTGCCAGAGCTTCTTTGAGTAGCGCCTTGGCGGATTCGTCGGCGGCGTCGGCCGCGCCAACTTTCTCTCTAACTTCCTGCGATTGTTGATCGGGCAATCGTCTCAGGCGCCGCAATTCTTTGGCTCCGCTGTTGACTGCAAGCTCCGCTGTGGCCACTTGAGCCGTGAGCAACTCGGTCCGCTCTTCAGCGAGCGTTACTTGAGCTTGCGCGATGCTCTTTTCTGCGTCTCGGATGGTTACCTGCGATGTTGCCAACGCGATTATATCCTGGAGGTTCGCAGCTTCCTCGGTTTCTGGACATGGTTCAGCCTTAGCAGAGCTGGCTTGTCCAACTGCGGGCAACAACGTGAGTGAGATGATGCCAGCGCATACGATGCAGTGACACAGCATCCACTTCTGTGCGAGGTGCAAGGCTCGGCTAGTGCTCATGCGAGTGCTCCATAAATGAGAGGATGCTTTTGTTATTTAACACGGATGAACATTCCCGCAACCCGTTTTCTCAAATCTGACTCCGGCGCACCAATGGGGCATCGATTCGGTCAACTGAAGCGACCTAGCGACTAGAGCTTCATGATGAAAATTACGGTTTCGAACGGCGGCAGTATTTCTGTTTGCCGGCTCCGACCTTCGGCCTTCACACAGTAATACCCTGCCCCATCGTCGTTCTCCGCAGCAACTCTTCGCGCCTCGTACGCAGCTTTTCCTCCTCTCCTCCCAACACCGTCAAAGCTGCCCGTTCCCATAAGAAAGCGGTCACGCAGATCTGGAGTGCTATTCTGCCCATCGCATATTGCCCAGCCTCTCGGAACAGGGCCGGTCTTGGAATACCAAGGGAGAATCAGCCCTTGCGGAAAAACCGCCAGCACACTCTCTGCATCTATCTCAGCCATCTCGCACCTCCTATACTTAGTTTGTCCAGGCGAACTTCTCACTTCACGTGCTCATTAGACGGCCCAGAAGCTGCTTTTCCCACGGCTGTAGAGCTGTCTCCAATGCGCCCAACTAGCCGATGAGCTTCTCATTGGGCTTATCGACCAGCTGCCTGCACCGTCACCTCCGGAGCCGGCCGCCCCTGCCGCCGAGCCGCAGAGCGCGCGGCGGCGGGACGGGGAGGTCCAAGCCGACATCGAGGCCGCCCTCGAGGAGGTGGGAGACGTGTTCAGCAAGAGCCATCTGTGCCACGCGCTGGGTTACGAGCCGCCCCAACCTCGCTCTACCGTACCCTCGCACAGCTTGAACACGATGGCGTCATCAAGCTCGGGAGTCCCGGAGAGGGATGGCGCGCCGGCGTGTACCATAAAGTGCGCGCCGAAACCGGGGGCTGACCCAACTGACGAGGGGTTGTCCCCCTCGGGAGAGGAGAATTCCCCCTTGAGGGGGCGACTTTCCCCCAGCAGGGGGCGAGTTCCCCCCACGAGGGGGCCTCTCTCCCCCACAAGGGGGCGACCTGCCCCCCTGAGGGGGCGACCTGCCCCCCTGAGGGGGCGACTTGGCCCCACGAGGGGGAGACCTGCCCCCATGAGGGGGCGACCTGCCCCCACGAGGGGGCAAACTCAGGTTACGGCTATGATTGGGCCCCCTTCACGGAGGCCGTCCATGCCCTTGCGCCGTCTCTTCGCCGCCGTTCTCCTGCTTGCCAGCTCCAGCGCCTTTGCGCAGGTCGATCCGTCGCTGTTCCAGGACCTGCGGTGGCGCCTGCTCGGGCCGTTCCGGGCCGGGCGCGTCCTTGCGGTGGCCGGCGTTCCCGGGCAGCCGGCGCACTTCTACTTCGGCAGCGTCAACGGCGGCGTGTGGGAGACGCACGACGCCGGGCGCACCTGGCAGCCGATCTTCGATTCGCAGCCGATCGGCTCGATCGGCGCGCTGGCCATCGCTCCCTCGGATCCGAAGGTGATCTACGTCGGCACCGGCGAGGCGGACATGCGGTCCGACATCGCCCAGGGCGACGGCATGTACAAGTCCGTCGACGGCGGCAAGACGTGGACGCACATCGGCCTCGCCGACTCGCAGCAGATCGGGCGCGTGCTGGTGCATCCGGAGAACCCGGACGCCGTCTACGTGGCGGCACTCGGGCATCCCTACGGTCCCAACGCCGAGCGCGGCGTGTTCCGCTCGACGGACGGCGGCAAGAGCTGGAAGAAGGTCCTCGGCAAGGGCGAGGACACCGGCGCCGTCGATCTCGCGTTCGAGCCGGGAAATCCGCGGGTGATCTACGCCGCCCTGTGGCAGACGCGGCGCACGCCGTGGAACATCTATCCGCCGTCCAACGGCCCCGGCACCGGGCTGTACAAGTCGAGCGACGGCGGCGACACCTGGACGCAGCTCAGCAAGGGATTGCCGGCGAAGCCCGGACGCATGGGCGTCGCCGTGGCGCCCACGCAGCCGCGGCGGGTGTACGCCATCGTGGACGCCGACGAGGGCGGCATGTACCGCTCGGACGATGCCGGTGAGACCTGGACGCGCACCAGCGCCGACGCGCGCATCTGGAACCGCGGCTGGTACTTCGGCGGCGTCACGGTGGAGCCGAAGAACGCCGACGTCGTCTACTCGTGCAACATCAATCTCTATCGCTCGGAGGACGGCGGCAAGACCTTCGTGCCGGTCAAGGGCGCTCCCGGCGGCGACGACTACCACCAGCTCTGGATCGATCCCGAGAGCCCGGAGCGGCGCATCCTCGGCGTGGACCAGGGCACGGTGGTGTCCGTGGACGGCGGCAAGACGTGGAGCTCGTGGTACAACCAGCCGACCGGCCAGTTCTACCACGTCATCACCGACAACCGCTTCCCCTACTGGGTCTACGGCTCGCAGCAGGACTCCGGAGCCGCCGGCGTGCCCAGCCGCACCAACACCAACGACGGCATCAATCTCACCAACTTCCGCGAGACGACGGCCGGCGGCGAGAGCGACAACCTGGCGCCGGACCCGAAAGACCCGGAGGTGATCTTCGGCGGCCGCGTAGACCGGCTCGACCTGCGCACCGGCCAGACGCGCTCGGTGCCGCCGACGCTGGCCTATCCCGATCTCTACCGCGTCACCTGGACGCTGCCGCTCGTCTTCTCGCCGCGCGACCCGCGGGTGCTCTACTTCTCGCACCAGCGGCTGTTCCGCACCGACGACGGCGGCGAGCATTGGACGGTGATCAGTCCGGACCTCACGCGGGAGGACCCCGGCGTGCCGGCCAATCTCGATCCGCCCACGGCGGCGAACCGGCCGGGTCCGGGCACGCGTTTCGGCGTCATCTACGCCATCGCGCCCTCGCGCCTGGCGGACGGCGACCTCTGGGTGGGCACGGACGACGGCCTGATCTGGCGCACCAGGGACGAGGGCAAGAACTGGACGAACGTCACGCCGCCGGCGCTCACACCGTGGTCCAAGGTGGGCATCCTCGACGCCTCGCACTTCGACGCCGAGACCGTCTACGCGGCCGTGGACCGTCACCGGCTCGACGACTTCAAGCCCTACATCTACCGCACCCACGACGGCGGCAAGAGCTGGCAGCTCATCGCGAGCGGCATCCCGGACGGCAGCTTCGTCAACGCCGTGCGCGAGGACCCGGTGCGCCGCGGCCTCCTCTACGCCGGCACGGAGAAGGGCGTCTACGTCTCCTTCGACGACGGCGATCGCTGGTGGCCGCTGCAGGCGAACCTGCCGGTGACCTCGGTGCGCGACATCGACGTGCACGGCGACGACGTGGTGATCGCCACTCACGGCCGCGCCTTCTGGGTGCTGGACGACGTCACGCCGCTGCGGCAGATCACCCCTGCGTCGGCGAACTCGCCGGTCTGGCTGTTCACGCCGGCGAAGGCGATCCGTCTGCGTCCGGCGGGCTTCACCGGCACGCCCATGCCCCGCGACGAGCCGTTCGCGGCGAATCCGCCGGCCGGCGCGATGTTCGATTACCTTCTGAAGACGGCCGCCACGAAGCCGGTCACCCTGGAGATCCGCGACGAGCGCGGCGAGCTCGTGCGGCGCTACAGCAGCGCGGACGCGCCGCCGAAGCCGGATCCGGCGAAGATGACCACCGGGCCGGAGTGGGTGCGGCTCCCCTCCACGCTCGCCGCGACGCCCGGCCATCACCGCTTCGTCTGGCCGCTGCGCTATCCGCCGCTCGGCTCGGACAAGCCCTATGCCGACGGCGTGTGGGCGCCGCCCGGCCGCTATACCGCCGTGCTCGAGGTGGACGGCGTCCGCCTCACCCAGCCGCTCACCGTGGCGCCCGATCCGCGCATCTCCCTGCCGCCCGAGGGCTATGCGGCGCAGTTCGCGCTGGCCCGCCGCATCGAAGAGGCGCAGGCCAAGGTCGACAAGGCTTCCGGCGAGGCCGACAAGCTGATCGCGGCGCTCGCCGAGCGGCGCAAGGGTGCACGTCCGGACCTCGCCGCCGCCATCGACGCGCTGCAGGCGCGGGCGCTGGAGATCTCCGGCGCGCTGGTCTCGAAGAATCCGAACCCGCCCTGGTGGCTCTCGCCCACTTCCACCACGAGCCTGCGCTTCCTGAGCGGCGCGCTGGGAAGCCTCGCCGACGCCGTGGACGGCTCCGACGACGCCCCCTCGCCGGACGCCGTCGCCGGCTTCGAGAAGCTCCAGACGATGCTGGCTCCCGCGCTGGCCGCCTGGGAGGGGCTGAAGGCGAAGGAGCTGGCGGCGCTCAATGCGAAGCTGAGGGTGGTGCGGGTGGAGCCGATCCTGCCGTGATCGAGCACCGCACACCGCCACCAGCCGCTCCGCGTCGCGGAACGGCAGGGGCCTCAGGAGCACCGCCTCGACGACGGTGAACAGCGCCCTGGCGCCGATGCCCAGCGCCAGCGTCAGCACGGCCACCGTGGTGAAGCCCGGCCGCCGCGCGAGCGTGCGGAGGCCGAAGCGCAGATCCTGCAGCAGGGTTTTCCATGGGCGGCTCCCTCTGTAGGCGACTACGAGGGCGGGCGGCGGGACGTTTCAGCGGGCGGGCTTTCCCTCGTACCACTCGTCGAGGAAGCGGAGGCCGCGCTCGACGCAGGGGCCGACCGCCTTCGCCGGACAGTCTCCGGCCGCCGCCTTGAGATCCTCCCCGAGGACGAAGGCCGACGGCCGGGACGGCAGCTTCCAGCGGGCTATCTCATAGAGGTGGGTCATCTCCGCCAGGCTCGCCAGCTTCTCATCGCCGAGGAGGTTCTCCCGCTCCAGCAGGACCTCCGTGGCCGAGCGCACGCCGCTGCGCCGGATCTCCGCCTCGGGCAGGTCGATCGGCTGCCCCAGGGCGGAGTGGCTGAACGGCTCGACGAAGTTGAAGCGCGCCTCGGGGTCCACGAACCGCCGCAGCACCCAGAGCACCGCCAAACGGTCGGGCTCGAGGGCGTTCCACGTCGCATAGAGATGCCGGCCCACGTAGGCCGGCGGGGCGGGCGGGATACTCGCGGCGTGGCGGCCGTGGAAGTCCCAGGCCACGCCGCCGATCCCCAGCGGCGGCAGGAGCGCCAGGCCGGCGAGGATGCGCAGCCGGTGCGGCTCGTGGCGCAGCCGCTCCCATCCCAGCAGGCCCGCCCACAGCGCGGCGCCGTAGACCACGTGGGCGCCCAGGCTGATGGCCACGAACTGCGGCGACATCCGGTAGCCGAAGACCTCGGCGTAGGGCGTCAGCAGCATGGTCACTTCCAGCGTCACCCCCCAGGCGACGGCGCTCCACAGCCGCGGCCGGGAGACGAGCACCGCGTACATGAGGCCGAAGCCGATGCCGTTGCACACGTGATAGCTCCAGCCCGCCAGCTCGGAGCCGAAGGTGGGCGCGGTCTGGCCGAGGAGGAGGGTGCCGAAGTAGGAGATGGCCTTGAACACCGGCACGCCGGAGGCCGAGATCGGCACCCGCACGAGGTCGTAGAAGAGCGTGGCGAGCGACCCCGCCCACAGGCCGGCCACCACGCGGTCCCGGAGCTCGGCATCGCGTCGCTGCGCCCAGGCCAGGAAGATCGCCAGGATGGGAAACGCGGGCAGGAGGAGCAGGCTCGTGCCGACCGGCATGCTGGCCACGCCGTAGAAATAGAGCAGCAGGCTGGCCACCGAAGCGGCGCCGAGCAGGAAAGGCACCCACGCCGCCGGCCTGGCGAGCGGAATCCGCAACGGCTGCATACGGCTACTCCGCCACCACCTGGACCTTGCGGCTGGCCACCCCCACCTGGCCCTTGAAGCTGGATATGTTGACCGTGAGGACGTGCTCTCCGGGAGGGAACTGCTGGAGCTCCCACCGCCAGGTGAACGGCAAGTGCCCTCGCTCCGCCTCCGCGAAGAAGACGTTGTCGACGAAGAAGATGACCTCGAACTGATCTTTGAAGAGGTCCTCCCGGTCCGCGGCATCGACGTCGACCCGCACCGTGACTTCCTTCTTCACCGTGGGGACCTTCGCGTCGCCGGCCTGCGGGAACGTCATCGCAACCCGCGGCGCCCGCGCCCAGGCCGGCGGCACCAACCCCTCCGGCCGCTGCCGCGCCTGCAGCTCCGGCGTGGCCTTGCGTTGAGCCTTGCGGGGCCGGTTCTTCGCCGGGCCCAGCTTGTAGTCCCGGTACGCCGGCTCCTTGCTGCCGAAGGCGATCACCGTGGCGTCCGGCAGGGTCACATAGGTGATGAGGACGTTGAATCCGGGCCGGCTCCGGAGGTCGATGAGGTCATCCTCGTCCCGGCCGTCCCAATACTCGGTGACGGAGCCTTCGGGCCGCGGCTTCCAGTCCACCAGGGTCTTGAGCATCGGGCCGTTGTGCAGGCCGAGCCGGATGAGCACGCGCGCGGCGGCGGGCAGCCGGTAACTCATCGTGCCCGCGGAGCGGTCGAAGCGGGCGTTGGTGAGGTCGCCCACCACGCCGCCGGAAGAAGTCGTGGGATCGTAGATCCCGCCGGAGGCCGTCTCGACGGTGAACAGGTACGCCTCGTCGGGCACGACGCGGCCTTCGAGGTCCTTGCCGTCCCACTTCTCCCGGTGCGCGCCGGCCGGCCGCTTCTCGCCGTCGACCAGCACCCGCATCAGGCCCTCGTCGGGATCGTAGACCCGCACCCAGACGCGGTCGGCCGCCGCCAACCGGTACGAGATCTCCACGTCCTCTCCCTGGCTCGGATTGAAGGAGGTCCGGCTCAGCGCGACGTCCGCGACGGCGGCCCCCTTGGCGCCCGGCGGGGCCGCGAACGCCGGACCGCAGAGGACGAGAGAGAGGAGAAGCGAGGCCGCGGCCGCGAGCTGGCGAGGGATCTGCTGCACTCATCTACCTCCAGTCAGCGTCCCGGAGCTCTGCGGTCTCGGCGCCGAAGGGCGCGGCGCCCGCGCCGTCGGCCCCCACGAGCCAGAGGCCCTGCTTGCCGTCGGCGCTCCGGGTGTAAAGGATCTTGCGTCCGTCCGGCGACCACGCCGGCCACGTCTTGGTGCCAGGGCCCGAGGTGACCTGCCGCAGTCCGCTGCCGTCGGGGCGCACCACCCAGATGTCGAACTCGCCGCCGCGGTCGGAGGCGAAGGCGATCCACTGTCCGTCCGGCGACCAGTCGGGATGGATGTCCTGGTGAGTGCCCGGCACGAGCAGGCTCGGTACGCCGGAAGCGAGGTCCATCACCCAGAGCTGGCGCACCACGCGGACGCCGGACTGCCGGAGGGAGATGACGATCCCCGAGCTGTAGGCGAGGAGGCGGCCGTCCGGAGAGACGTCCGGCTCGTCCTGGTTGCCGGTGTGGGTGACCAGGGGCCGGATGTCACGGAGAGCGTTCTGGGTGACCAGGATGTCCGAGTCCTCGCCGGACGTGCTCGCCAGATAGCGAACGAACACCAGCTCGCCCGACTTCGGATCCCAGGCCGGCCGCCCCGCGGTGCCGGTGCCGGTCTTCACCGTCTGGCAGCCCGCTTGGCCTTCGAGGGCGCAGACCAGGATCCCCTGCCCCGCCACCTCGAAGGCCACCCGCTTACCGTCCGGCGACAGGGCGGGAGCGGAAGCGTCCGCGCCGAGGTCGCCGCCGACGACTTTCGGAGCGGACGAGGGGCTGTCCTGATACAGGACCTGCCAGAGGCCGTCGCGGAGGGCGGTGTAGGCCACACCGGCCCCGGCCGGCATTGCGGAGGCGGCGAGGCCCAACCCCGCGAGGATGCCGAGAACACGACCGCGCATCATTTCCCGTAGAGGACCTCTTCGGTGACCAGGATCCAGTGGTAGACGGTGGGAATCCCGCCCTGCTCGAACTCGCGCTCGTCGGCGTCGGAGCCGTCGATCTCGTAGACCGGCTCCTCTCCGGGCCGGACGACCAGCTCCGTATCGTCCAGGTTGGTGCCGATGCGGAGGAATTCCCGCCGGTACCGGGAACGTCCCGCGTCCTCGCGCGAGAGGCGCGCCTCTCCTGCCACGGCCTGCACGACGGAGCAGGTGGAGAACAGCTCGCGCACGAGGTCGGGCAGATCGCCGGGCAGGGCCCCGTCGACCGGCTCTCGCGCGCACTCGAAACGGCTGGAGTCCTCCAGGGCGGCCAGGGCCCGCCGCTTCGCTTCGGCAAGCGGCAGGCTCTTGATCTCGGACACCTTCTGATGCATCCCGCTGAGGGGCTTCGGTCGGCTACTCTTTTTCCACAAGGCCACGGCGGCTCCTCCCACCAGCAGAGCTGCCACCGGAACCGAGACCGCCAGGGGCACACCCCAGACGTCCCAGGCCAGGTAGCCGACGAATCCTATCCCCAGCAGCACGCTGAGGAGAAACTGGAGCCGTGGCGACATCCCGCTCGCCCCGGCTCAGTTGCAACCGCAATCCCGCAGCGCGTTGGCGGCGGCGCGGCCGCCCGTCATGCCCGGATTCACCGCCCTCCGCGCCAGCTCCTCCATCTGCCGCAGCCGGCGGTGCGCGGCGAGGTGCTCCGCCTTGGTCAGCAGCTCGGTATTCCAACGGCCGCTGTGGATCCACGCCGGCAACCCGCCCGTCGGGAAGAGCGTGGGGGCACCGCCGGGATGACCGAACAGCGGGTTGATGTGATGGAGCTGTCTGCCCTCGCGGGCGATGTTCGCCGTCATGCGGGCGGCCTCGCGGCGCACCTCCGAGCGCACGGCGTTCTTCGCCATGTTCTTCAGCAGCGCCGATCCGCCGGTGGCGGCGATCTCGGCTGCGATCTCGGTGTACTCGCCTCCCTTGTACCAGCCGCTGCACTTGTCGACGACGTCGTTGATGCCCATCTGCTCGCGGATCCAGTCGGTGAGACCGAAGGTCAGGGAGTCGCCGAATCCGGCCGCGAAGTTGGACAGGTTCTCCAACCAGTCCAGACCCATGGGATCCGTGAGGTTGACCGGATCGTTGTTGGCGTAGCCGTAGAGGTTGAGGTCCGACGACGTGATGTGGAGCGGATCCTCCTGCAGGAAGCGGCCGATCTGCGGATCGAGGTAGCGGGCGCGATAGAAGTACAGACCGCTCTCGGCGTCGAGCTCCCGGCCGGTGAACAGGAAGGGATTCGCGATGCTGCCGGTCTGCTCGACGACGCGGCCGAACGAGTCGTAGGTGTAGGTCTGGACGACGGAGCCGGAGGCGTCCGCGAGACCGCGCACCGAGCCGAGCCCGTCCGTCAGGTAGAAGTACCAGTTGCCTCCCCGCTGCATGGCGAGAGGCTCGTCGAGGCCGTTGCCGTGGGTGTAGCGGGCGACGACGGCGTTGCTGCCATCGAGCTCTTGCAAGATCCGCTCGCCGTCGTAGATATAGCGGGTCACCGCGCCGTTGACGTTCTTCTCGATCCGCCGGCCCAGGCCGTCATAGAAGTAGGAAACGGCAGTGCCGTTGGGCAGCGCGATCCCGACCAGTTGATTGCCGGCGTTGTAGGTGAACGTCGTCTGCTCGCCGGTGGCGCGGCGGGTCTTGCGGATCATGTTGCCGTTGGCGTCGTAGGTGTAGTCGAAGCCGGCGTCGGCGAGCAGCCGGTTCGTCGCGCTGTGGCTGTAGGAAGCGGAAAGGTGCGACGACAGCCGGTTGCCGATCGGGTCGTAGGTGAAGAACTCGTCGGGGTTCTGGACCTGCGGATGGGTGGCGCCGGTCAGACGCCCCAACGCGTCATAGGTGAAGGTATGCAGCCCGGCCGCTTCCGTCATCGTCAGCCGCTGCCCGCGCCCGTCGTAGGTGTAATCGAAGCGCGCGAGCTCGGCGCTCCCGCGCTGGTGCACCAAGCTGGTCAGCCGGCCGCCGGCGTCATAGGCGAGGAGCGAGCTGACGCCGTTCGGCAGATCGACGCGGGAGATCCGTGAGTCCGCATCGTAGGAGTAGGCGGTGCTCTGCTGCTGCGGATCGGTGATCCGGGTCGTCCGCCCCAGCAGGTCGTAGGCGTACGCGGTGACTCCTCCCTGCGGGTCGACCATGGTGATGCGGTTGCCGCGAGCGTCGTAGGTGTAGCCGATGCTCGTCGCCGGCTGATGCGCGGTGGCGCCCGTGGCCGCCGCGATCAACTGGCCCATCGCGTCGTAGGTGAACGTGAGATTGCTGTTGTTGTTGCGGATCGAGACGACGTTGCCCGACGAATCGTAGGTGTAGTTGATGACGTCGTCCACCGTCGTCTTCTGAGTCAGCCGGTCGGCCGCATCGTAAACCGCCTGGGTCAACTGGCCCTTGGCGTCCACCGTCGAGATCAGGTTTCCCTTGACGTCATAGGCGAACGTCCGCGACTGGCCCTGCGCGTTGGTGACCTTCTTCAGGCGCCGGAAGGCGTCGTACTCGAAGAGGTAGGTGCCGCCGTTGACGTCCCGGAGGGAGAGCATGTTCCCTGCGGCGTCGTAGGTGTAGGCCGTCTCGTGGCCGAGCGGATCGATCACCCTGGCGAGGTGGCCGGCCGTGTCGTAGTCGTAGGTGCTGGTGCCGCCTTCGGCATCGCGGAGCGAAGTCAGCCGGCCCAGGATGTCGTAGGTGAAGCTCTGGGTGCGGCCCGCCGAATCCCTCACCTGCGTGAGATAGCCGTACTGGTCGTAGGTGAAGGTCGAGGTCTTCCCCGTGCTGTCCGTGAAGCTGGTGCGCAGGCCGCGGGAATCATAGGCGGATTGATTGGCCCGCCCCGTCGAATCGGTGAACCGGGTCAGATTTCCCCGCGCGTCGTACACCAGGCTGGTGGCGGCTCCGGTCGGATCGGTGAGCGAGGTCGGCAGGTTGAGCGTCGCGTCCCAGGTGAAGCGGGCCACCTTGCCGAACGGATCGGTGACGGCGACCAGGTTGTTCCCCGCGTCGTATTGCATCAGCGTCGTATTGCCGTTCTTGTCCGTGATCGAGGTGACGTTCGAACGCTCGTCGAAGGTCCGGCTCACGCTCTTGCCCAGCGGATCGATCGATTGAATGACGGCGCCCTTGCTGTTGTAGACGAGCGTCCAGTTGTTGCCGCGGGGATCGCGCTTGACCGTCCGGCTCTGGGCCGGGTTGTAGGTGACGGTCCAGGTGCCGCCTCCCTCGAGGTAGGTCCTGACCCGCCCCTCGGTGTCGTAGGTCACGCGCTGGACCACCCCGGCGCCGGGCTCGGTAACCGTCAAGAGGTTGTGATTCGCGTCATAGGTGTAGACCGTGGCGCCGCCGGCGGGATCGATCGCCCGGATCAGGTTGCCGCTGCTGTCGTAGACGTAGTTGTAGATCCGCCCGGCCGGATCGACGACGCTGGCGATCCTGCCGTTGGCGCCCTTGTTGAGACGCACCGTGCGCCCGGCACCGTCCGCGATGGTGGTCATGAAGCCGGTGGCGTCGTAGGAGAGAGTCAACGTGTTGCCGTTGCGGTCCGCGAGGGAGACCAGCCGTCCTTCGGCGTCATAGGCGCGGACGATCCCCTCCTTGTCCGTCAGCCGGAGCGAGCCGTCCGCCTGCCCCACCAGCCGGCTGGAGGAGTAGGCCGGAGCGGTGTAGCTGCCGGTGGAGCCGAGCGTCCACCGCTCCCGCTTGCCGCTGCCGGCGCAGGAGATCGCGAACGTCATGCTGCCGTCCGTGGTGTGGACGACGCGCTGATCGAAAGAGAAGGTCCAGCCGAACCCGAACAGGCCGTCCCGCAGATCGTGGCTGTTGTAGGTGCGGCTGATGTCGAAATCGATCCCCGGCGTCTGGACGTAGAAGTCCTGGGTACCGAAGATGAAGTTGCCGGTGGCCACCTGGAACGGCGATCCCGTCTTGCAGGGATCGTCGTCCCCGGGGTCCGTGTCGTCGTCTCCCTGGTCGGGATTGAACGTATCGTGCCCCTGGTCCCAGGGGAAGTGAAAGGCGAAGGCCGAGCCCGTGCCGAGCGGCAGCAGCGCCGCCAGGGCGAAGAGCCACGGGATCCAGAGAAGCCTCTTGCGCTCGATCATTGCGTCACCTCCGCCTGCTCGATCAAGCGCTGGATCTCACGGCTCAGCGCCTCGATCCGGTCGCGCTTGTCGGTGTTCTCCTCCAGATAGCTCGCGATCTCCTTGCCGTGCGCGCCGGCGAAGGCGTAGTACGCCTCGGCCGTGGCGCCGCGGGCCTCGAAGAGGGCGGCCTCCTCGGTCTCCACCGGGCTGCGCCCCTCCTCGCTCCAGGTCCTCTGCGCCAGCTCCAGCCGGGCGATGGTGAGATCGACGTAGTCGGCCACCGTCAGCTCCGCAGCCAGGACCGGCAGCCCGGCGAGCAGGGCGAGCGCCGCGATGGCGATGAGGGTGAGCCCGAATCTGCGGTAGTTCCCGTCGTTCCTGTTCATCAGAAGAACACCCTTACCAGAGCGAAGCGGTTGATGGAGACGCTGCCCGTCGAGTCGATGGCGCGCAGCGTCAGGCGGTAATCCCCCTTGTCGGCGAAGAGGCCGTTGCCGTCCACGCGGCCATCCCACTCCAACTGATGGCTCCCCGCGGCGACGTTGGGTACGAGGATCCGGCGCACCACCCGGCCGTTGGTCAGGTTGGTCACCGTCAGCTCGACGTCGGCCACCTTGTCGAGCGTGTAGCTCACCACCGCCGGCGGCCGGCCGGGCGTGACGTAGCTGGGCGTGGCCGGGTCGTAGTAGTTGGGATCGACCTTGACGCCCGAGAGCACCGGCGCCGACTGGATCATGATGGCGTTGTCCGGCAGCGTGAAGCCGAAGATGCCGAACAGGAACGCATCCCCTGGCGGCGGCTTCGCCGCGCTGCCGTCGGCGGCCCGGCCGTCCCAGTGGATGGTGTGGGTTCCCGCTCCCAAAGGCACCCGTTCGAGCAGGGTGATGAAGCGCGTGTCCACGTTGAACAGGCCGATGAAGGCCAGGATCTCGGACGCTCCCTGGTTGACCGTGAAGTTGATCGTCAGCAGGTTGTCCTCGAACGGCCGGAACACGCTGGGCAAGGTGTTGCGCGGCGGGTTGTAGCGCAGGCCGCCGGTGCTGTCCGTAAGGTCGATCGTCTTGACCTCGCCGGCCACGGTGTACTCCAGCACCGCGTAATAGGGCGCCTGGGGCAGGATCTGGCCGCTGTTGTTCTTGCCGTCCCAGACGTCCGAGTAGCTGCCCGCGGGCCGCGTCTGGTTGACCAGGGTGCGCACGACGGTGCGGGTCTGATCCAGGATGAGGACCTTCACCGGCGCCGTGCCGCTGATCGAGGTCTGGATGGTCGCGGTCTCGCCGCGGGTGGGGTCGAACGTGTCGTCCGGGATCGCCAGGCTCGCCACGATGCCGACGGTGATCTCCACCAGGTCGACGCTCGTGAGCCCCGCGTTGTCGGTCGCCCGCAACCGCGCCACGAACTTGCCCGCGTCGGTGTAGGTGTGAATGGTGGCCGGCGACGTCGCGGAGGAGAAGTCATAGGTGCCGTCGCCGTTGAAATCCCACTCCCACAGGGCGATCGTGCCGTCGTCCGTCGCCGTGCCGGAGAAGGACACGGCCAGGGGCGCGTTACCGCTGGTCGGCGTCGCGCCGGCGCGCACGATGGGCGTTCCCGGCGGACCCACCCTCACCGAGGTCGAGGCCGCCGAGGCCGTCGCGGTGCGGTTCTGGTTGTCGGTGACGCGGAACCTGGCGTTATAGGTGCCCGCGGCCGTGTAGGTGTGCTGGACCGTCGTCTGGGTGGCCCCCGACTCGGCGGACGCCGAGTAGCTGCCGCCGAACGTGTAGCTGGCGCACATGTCGCGGTTGGCGCACTGGCCGCCGGTCAGCAGATCGACGAGGCAGAACGTATCGCCCGGCGTCGGCTGCACCCGGATATAGCCGACGGCGAGGCTCGAGCCGACGACGACCCGCAGGAGGTTGCCGCCGGCGGTGTTCCAGACTGCGAGCGCCGCCGGATCGCTGAGGGTGAAGGCGGGCTCCTGGAAGTTGCAGATGCAGCCCACGGTGCCGGCGGCCGTGCCCACCAGGACGTTGTTGAGATAGAAGCTGAACTGGTTGGCCGAGCCGCAGGTGGCGTGATTGATGAAGAAGGTGATCGAGTCCGGCCGCGCGCTGACGAACTGGTTGAGCTGGATCTCGTAGGTGCCGTTGCCGTCGAGGTCCCACTCGTGCAGCACGATCTGGCCGCCGAGGACGGAGCCGCGGCCGGTGAAGGTCACGGTCAAGGGCACCGGACCGTTGGAAGGATCAGCGTCGGCGGTGGCGACCGGCGGCGCCGTCACCACGTTGATGGTGCAGGTGTCCGTCGCCGTCTGGCCGAGGTTGTTGAGCACCTCGAGGACGGCGTTGTAGACCCCCGGCTGGGTGAAGGTGAAGAAGTAGTCCTGCGGCACCGGGTCGTTGGTGTCGAACGTGCCGTTGCCCTGGAAGTCCCAGCGGTAGCGCACGATGCTGCCGCCGCGGAACTCGCCGCGGCTGCGGAAGCGCACCTTCAGCGGCGTCACGCCGGTCACCGGCGAGCAGTCGGCGATGGCCCGGAACGTCGGCTGCGCGGCGGGGGACTCGTCGTAGCCCGCGTCGACGGTCGCCGTGCCGTCGCCGTCGCCGTCCTGCGGCCGCGCGTCGCCCTCGAAGTCCATGCCGGGCACCCGCTCGGCGCCGTTGTGATTCAGCGTGTCGACCCCGCGGTCCACGGCCGGCGAGCCCTGGGCGTGCCGGAAGTCCTTGGCGGGATCGAGGAAGAGGCTGGTGAAATCCTTCGTCGCCGCGCAGTCGGTGCCGGTGTAGAACGTGCAGGCGACGACGGCGGGAGCCCCGGCCTCGTTGCCGAACGTCGTGTAGTTGCCGCTGCTCGCGCCGCCCTCGAAGAGCTGCGCCACGTTGGCGATGTCGCCGCCGTGCCCCTCGGGTTTGCCGTCGCCGTTGCGGTAAAAGATGTTGTGCAGCAGCGTGGTCTGCTCGAGCACGCCCTGGCCCCCCTGGCCTTCACGGAACAGACCCCAGCGGCCGGCGTCGACGCCGTTCCCCTGGCCCTGCAGGTTCGCCGTGCCGTTGCCGGCGATGAGGTTGTTGACCAGGAACACCACCCGCTTGCGCGTCACCCGCAAGCCGTTGAGCGCGTTGCGGAACAGGGTGTTGTTGACGATGTAGATGGTGTCGTCGATCGGCGCCCCGGTGCCCTCCACCAGCACGCCGTTGTGGGCGTTGTCGCGGATCAGGTTGTTGACCAGCCAGGTGCGCGAGCTGTTCTCGCCGACGACCACCGCCCCGGCGTGGGAGCCGGCGCCGTTGTTATGGATGTCGTTGCCCTCGACGACGACGTCCTCGTTGCCGTTGGCGCCGCCGAGGCCGCGCAGGACCACGGCCTCGCGGGCTCCCCGCAGGTCGAACGACTTGATGGTGATGCGCTTCGAGCGCTCGATCTTGAAGACGTAGCTCGTGGCCTCGCCGCCGCCGGACGGCGGAGTGACGATCGCCTTGGCGGCATCGGGCACCGCCGAGTCCGCGGGCGCCTCGGCCTGGATCAAGATACGCTGGCTCTCGGAGGTGGCCTGTGTGTTGGCATCGGCGATGAGGACCGCCTCGACGTAGGTCCCGGGCTTGACCCGCACCAGGCAGGGACCCGGGTTGGGCAGGTCGGCAACGGCGGCACGGATCGAGGTATGGGTGACCCCGCCGACGCCCACCGTGCCGTGCGCGTCGACGAGGAAGGGGCAGGCCGGCCCCTGCGCCCATGCCATACCCTGCAAGGCGAGGAGGAGCCCCAGGCAACTCGAGATCGTCAGGCCCTGCGAACGCTTCATAGGGATCCCTTTCCGGCGATCAATGCCGTCGGAGGCGGCTGGACCCCTGGCAGAACCGGAGGCCCCGATGTTCAGTGGGTAGGTCCCGTCTTTGGACCGGCGACTTCCCCTGCAAAACGACTTACTGCTATTTGAGTATCATTGTATTCATCGGCCGTCAAGCGACAAAGTTGAGACGAATTGGTGGACGGGGTTCGCGGCCGGCGGGACGTTTCAGCGGGCCGATTTCATCAGAGGAGCCCCAGGACCAGCGGCGCGGCCAGGGCGGCGGCGACGATCGCCAGGAAGAACCAGAGGCCCCACCTGGGGAGCAGCCAGCGGCCTCCCCACGCAAGGAAGGTTCCTTGGAGCAGGAGGATCAAGACGGGAGCGACGATGAAGATACCCAGAGCCGTCCCCGAAAAATGACGAGCAGCCGGATTCCAGATCAAGGCCTTAAAGAAGAACACGCCCGTGATCAGGGCGAAGAGCGAGAGCACGCCCAACCCCAGGAAGACGCCCAGCCCCACCCGCGGGGCGCGGCGCGACAGCTGCACCAGAGAGTAGAAGCTGCGCAGAGGAAGATCGATGCAGAAGCGGTAGAGCACGTTGCTCCGGATGCGGCCGGCGCTGTCTCCGAAGAGCCCCACGATGCAGGTGCGGGCGACGAGCAGGATCTTGGCGAGGATTTCGAGCAACACCAGCGTCGGGATGTCGCGGGTCAGCTCCTCCGATCCCACGCGATAGCTCTGCTTGAAGAAGGTCCCCAGGCGCGTCTCCGCGGGACGCGCCGGCTGCTTTCCGGCCACGTTCAGCGCGTCCATGGCGTCCTTCATCCGCACCGCCGCCGCGGTGGTCGCCACGTAGGGATCGAGCCAGGCTTCGGAAGGCTGGAAGATCCATGGCGGCGGCTCGAGCTCCGCCTTCTCCGCGCCCCCCGCTCCCTTCTTCTGGCGCTTCCGGCCCTTCTTCTCGATCGTCGGAATCTGGAAACGATTCCACTCCGCCTGCTCCTCAATGGCGTCCATGACGACGTTCGGCAGATCCTCCTTGAGGGCTTCGAGCTGCGCCGCTTCGATGAAGAGCGTGACCGTGGTATTGAACGTCTTCTCGTCGAGGGCCCGGCCGCGCGCTTCCGGATCGTCGCTGAGCAGATCCCGCAGCCATCCGCGGAGCGCTTTCTGGGTCTGGACGCCGGCGTTCGGAAACAGCTTTTCGGGATCGAGCGCCGCGTTCGCGGAGCCGTCGCCGGCGAAGAAACGGCTGCGGAGCAGGGCGCGCTCGCGGTCGGCAGCGACGAGCTGGGAGATCCGCTCGCGGTCGAGCAGCGTCTCGACGAGCTGGCAGATCCCGTCCAACCGCCCCCAGAGGATGTCGTTCGAGCGCCAGGACCGCTTGAAGAAGCCGCCGAAGTGGAAGACCGTGTCCCCTGAGACCTTCGCCGGCAGAGTGCTCTGGCTGAACCCTCTCTCGGCGTCGCGCGGGCTGATCCGGACGGTCTCGATGATGTCCTTCTCGTGGAGGTTCCCCACCATCTCCAGCGGGAAGAGGACCGCGTCCAGGATCTCGAACTCATCATAGGCCTTGCGGATCGAATGGTTCGCGTCGGGGAAGCATCCCTCGATGAGGCGCCGCTCGTAGCCGTCCAGCCGCGGGAGCATGCTGGTGGGCGCCTCTCCGGAGCCGCCGACCGGCCGGTCTTCGCGGACGTCTTTGGCGATCTCGTCGGAGAGCTTCTTGAGGGCGTCGTTCAGATCCCGCAGCTCCGTCTGCGTCAGCCATTCCTGCCGCTCGCCGCTTTCGAGGGCGGTGAGGAATTCCTCGCGGATGCAGCGCGCCGGGGCCGCCTCCTCGTCCAGGAGCCGGTAGTAGATCGTTCCGACGAACCCCCAGAGATCTTGCGTTTCCTTCTCCTGCCAGGGGATGGGTGCTTCATCCACCAGACCCTCCATGGCGGAGCGCAGAACCTCGTAGAGCTTGATCTGCCGGTTCAGGTGCCGCCACAGGCGCCGGCAGAACTCGACCTGCTCCGGCGGGAGGCTGGCTTCTTTGCCGTAGAGCAGCCCATAGATCAGGTAGACCATCCGGTAGGCGCGGCGCAGCCGGAAGGGAATGTCGAAATCCCGGAATACGGGCCCTGGATCGACGCTCAACTGATCGAATTGCTGCACCAGATCGCTCGCCCGCTTGCGGTCCTCGGGCCGGAGAGGGTCGTTGGAATTCTGGCGGAAGATCCCCTGGACGATACGTTCGCTCAGGTAGATCATCCGGCTGCGCACATAGAGGCCCGGAAGCCCGGAGGTGGCCGAGTCCGGCTGGAAGTTCTTCACCAGCCGCGCGTACTGCTTGAGCTTGCTGTTGCGGTCGGCGAGCAGCTTGAGATCCTCGGCGATGCTCTCGTATCCCGGGATGCCGATGAGGGCCGCCAGGACGGCCTGCACGAAATTGGGGTTCGTCGCGCCCTGGCCCTGCTGCATGACCTCGGGATCCGGCTCGACGTAGAAGAGCTTGCGATCCACCTCCCGGTCGGCGCTGCGGGAGAAGATCGCCTTGACCGTATAGGTGAAGGGCTTGTTGTCCAGCACGCCGCCGTCGAGGAAGCAGGTCTCCTTGCCCATCGCGCCCCAGAGCTGCAGCTTGCCGTCCGCCGAGTCTTCTCCCGGCTCGACGTGCTCCACGTGCACCGGGGCGAACGCGGCGGGGAAGCACGAGGTGGCGCGGCAGAGCTTGGCCAGCGCCACGTGGGTGGTCTTCGGGGCCGGGTTCTTGAGATAGCGCGGCGTCGGATTGAACGGTTCCTTGCGGCCCTGGCGGTGCTTGAGGTGGAAGACGGTGCGGTGGTCACGGACGTCGATGGCGTGCCCGGCGTCGTCGAACTGGGTGTAGATCCTGCCGTCGACGTCGGTGCTGGTGATGAAGAGGTCCAGCTCGTTGAACGAAGAGTTGTCCTCGTTCTCCTCGGCGACGTAGTCCGGCATGTCGTGGAACATCTCTTCCAGCCGGGACTGGTAGAAGCCCTCGCTGTCGAGGAACGAGGAGGCGTTCGGGATCTCGCTGTCCGGCGCATGGAGCAGCTTGTTGATGTCCCCGTAATGCCGCCACAGCTTCGAGGCGTAGCAGAAGTCCTTGCCGTTGCAGAGCGCGTACGAGAGGAAGATCCCGTTGATGCCGCCGGCGGAGGTGCCGCTGATGACGTCGACGACGATGTCGGAATTGGTCAGCGCCTTGATCAGCCGGTAGATGCCGCGCCCGTGCGCGGCACGAAAGAGCTCCTGGGCCACGCCGTTGATGTAGATCGCCAGCGAAACGCCGCCGTACATCACGATCCCCAGCCGCACCTCGCGCGATTTCTCGTCGGCGCCCATCCAGCCGGCCCGATCCTCCTGAGGCAGAAGAGAAACGGTCATCGGAAACTCCCGGGGCAGAGCCCTCGCTTCGATTCAGACGGACAAGGAAAGAATATCCCCGATCCAGAAGTTGCGCGACCGCGGATCTCTACCGCCGCTGGATCTTGAATCCCACCTTGGCGAGGAGCACCGGCAGATGACGGACGGCCTGGCGGTTGCGCTCGCGGACAGGCTCGTCGAGGTCTTCCCAGGGAACCAGGTAAGGACTCATCTCCTTCGAGCGCCGGCACTCGCCTACGTAGCGCTGGTGCTCGAGGCGGGCCAGGATCTCGACCTCGCCGGGCTTGAACCGGAAGAGGGGCTGGTCCCAGTCCGTGCGCGGAGCGATGAAGCAGTCGACCTCGCGGAGCTTGGAACCGATGTGCTCGGCTTGACGGCGGTTCGATTCCTTGCGGTCTTCCCGCAGATGGCTCCAGCGGCGGATCGAGGGGTCGGCCTCCGGAGTGGCGCCTTGGCGCTTGCGGTCGTGAACGTACTCCTGATGGATGGCGCGGGCCAGGATCTCGGTGAGGGTTCCGAAGAGAAGACCCGGCCGCAGCACGCGGCCGAGGAGACCGAAGGGGTGGAGCTCGACCGGGGCGCCGCTCGCCTGCTCGCGGCTGCGGAGGATCTCCAGCATCCGGTTCTCCTGCTCCATGGCCACGAAGACGGGGAGCCGCCGCCCGTCCAGAGCGCTCAGGAGGGTGAGTGCCGCATCGAGGGCCGCGGATTCGTCGCCCAGCAGGACGTAGGCCTTGGTGAAGGCGAGGCCGCCGCCCTCCGCCGAGAGGAAGGAGCCGCTCTCGAACCTCGCCGAGCCGGGATCGAAGGAGAGGCCCTGGAAACGGCAGTGCCGCTCCAGGGCCGGATACCGGGCCTTGAGGGCCTGAACGCACTCTTCGGCGTCGCGGTCGATGAGGGTGATCGATAAGAGACCGCTCTTGCCCGCCCGCTCGGCCCAGGTCTGCACGGCCTGCACCACGAAGCTCTGGCTCAAGGGGCCGAGGCCCACGACGAGCAGCCGTGGCGCGTCTCCGGCAACCGTCTCGAAGGGGGCGGACTCGTCGAGGAGGATGCGCGCCCCGCGGTCGAACGGGTTGAAGAAGTGGAGCCGGAAAAGATCGCCGTCGGCGATCTCCAGCTCCTGCTCGGTCAGCAGCGTGCAAAGGCGGCGATCGACGATATAGACGAGGCAATCGAGGGGCCGGCCTGCCCGCCGGGCCGCCAGCGACTGGGCGGCGAAGGCCACCTGGGCGTTGGTGCGGTCGTCGCCGGTCAGGCAGATCAAGGTGCTCGCGCGGTGGACGCGGGCGCGGCGGAGCTGCGCGGGCTCGGCGGCGTCTCCCGCCACGACAGGGACCCCCTGGCCCGGCAGCGATTCGAGGAAGGGGTTGTCTTCGTCCTGCTCGATGACCACCAGCCGCCGGCGCTCCCGGATGAACTGACGCGCCAGCAGCCGGCCCTTGCGGCCGTAGCCGACGATCACCACGTGACCGCGGTAGAGCTGCGCGCGGGCGAGAAGCCAGCGGCCGTAGAAGAGGACGATGACCGCCTGCAGGGTGGTGAGCACCACCAGCAGCGGAGCCGCGAAGCGGGCGATCTGGAGAGGGAGGCTCTTCGCGTGATCGACGTCGAGGTTCACGTCGAGCGAGAAGAGCCGCAGCGTCTCGTAGGCGATGTCGGAGACCTCGGGATGGGGATCGCCCTCCTTGGCCTGGTGATAGCGCCACAGCCCCTGGAATCCCAGGAGGAGCACGGCGACCCACAGGCCGCCAATCACCCACCAGCGGTGCTCGCGCCACCAGTCTTCCAGGCGGTCGGGCCAGGTCATGGGGGGAGATGATAGTCCGGTCCGGGAATCTGCCACCCTCTGCCGCCGGTTTCACCAGAGACCATGAACGATCCGGTTTCCCGACGGCGGACCTTCGCCATCATCTCGCACCCCGACGCGGGCAAGACGACGCTCACCGAGAAGCTGCTGCTCTTCGGCGGCGCCATCCAGCTCGCCGGCGCGGTGAAGGCCCGCGGCGAGGCGCGGCGCGCGCGCTCCGATTGGATGAAGGTCGAGCAGGAGCGCGGCATCTCCGTCACCGCCTCGGTGATGACCTTCGAGTACGCCGGCTGCACCTTCAACCTGCTCGACACGCCGGGCCACGAGGACTTCAGCGAAGACACCTACCGCACCTTGACCGCCGTCGACTCGGCGGTGATGGTGATCGACGCCGCCAAGGGCATCGAGGCGCAGACGCGCAAGCTCTTCGAGGTCTGCCGCCTGCGCGACGTGCCGATCATCACCTTCGTCAACAAGCTCGACCGCGAGGGGCGCGAGCCCTTCGACCTGATGAGCGAGATCGAGCAGGACCTGCAGCTCCACGTCACCCCGGCCGCCTGGCCGATCGGCATGGGCCAGAGCTTCCTCGGCTGCTACGACCTGCGGCACGACCGCCTGGTGCTGATGGACAAGAGCCGCGGCCAGGTGGTGCGCGAGGGCGAGCTGCTCGAGGGGCTGGACGATCCGCAGCTCGACGCGCGGCTGCCGGCCGGCGCCGTGGCGCGGCTGCGCGAAGAGGTGGAGATGGCGCGCGGCCTCTGCCCCGCCTTCGATCTGGAGGCCTATCGCGAGGGTCACCTGACGCCGGTCTTCTTCGGCAGCGCGCTCAACAACTTCGGCGTCCGCGAGCTGCTCCAGGGGCTGGTCGAGCTGGCGCCGCCGCCGCGCCCGCAGGCGGCGGCCACGCGGGCGGTGGATCCGCACGAGAGCCCGGTGAGCGGCTTCGTCTTCAAGATCCAGGCGAACATGGACCCCCGCCACCGCGACCGCATCGCCTTCGTCCGCCTCTGCTCCGGCCGCTTCGAGCGCGGGATGAAGCTCCTCCACGTGCGCAGCGGCAAGACGCTCGCCATCCACAACCCCGTCCTCTTCCTGGCGCGCGAGCGCGAGCTGGCCGAGGAAGCGTGGGCGGGGGACATCCTCGGCATTCCCAACCACGGCAACCTGAGGATCGGCGACGCGCTGACCGAGGGCGAGGAGCTGCGCTTCACCGGCATTCCCAGCTTCGCGCCCGAGCTGCTCAAGAAGGTGCGTCCCGAGGATCCGATGCGCGCCAAGCATCTGGGCCGCGCCCTGCTCCAGCTCGCCGAGGAGGGAGCGGCGCAGATCTTCCGGCCGAACCTCGGCAACGAGTGGATCGTGGGCGTGGCCGGGGCCCTGCAGTTCGACGTGCTGGCGGACCGCATCCGCACCGAGTACAACATCCCGGTGCACTTCGAGGGCACGAGCCTCTACACGGCGCGCTGGGTGGAGGCGCCGGACCACCATGCGCTGAAGAAGTTTTCGCACGCGCAGCACGCCGCCATGGCCGAGGACCACAACGGCTCGCCCGTGTTCCTGGCGCGCAACGCCTGGCACCTGAAGACCACGGGCGAGGAGTGGCCGGACCTCAGGTTTTTGAAGACGAAGGAGCAGGTGCAGTAGGCCCCTTGCGTCCGCGGCAGGTTTTCGTAGGGGCGGGGGGGGGGG
>JBIOVX010000230.1:0-71290 GCA_044868005.1 Thermoanaerobaculia bacterium
TCGCCGGCCCTGACCCAGAAGAGAGCCGGCGGGACGCCGGCGCTCCCAGGGTTTCTCAAGGGCATCTCTCTCGCCATGCTCAACCGCCTGGAGTGGGGCTATCACGCGCCTCCTCTCGGCCGGCAGCTCGATGCCTTCGCGGCGCTGGGCGCCAACGCCGTGTCGCTGATGCCGTTCGCCTATCAGCCCGGGCCGGACCGGCCGGTGCTGCGCTATCTCAACCGGCGTCCAGGCAGCGAGACCGACATCGGCCTCATCCATGCCACCCGTCTCGCCCGCGCTCGCGGCTTTCACGTCCTCTACAAGCCGCACCTGTGGCTCTCGCATGGTTCCTGGCCGGGCGAAGTCCGCATGACGAACGAGGCGGACTGGTCGGCCTGGTGGCGGACCTACCGGCGCTACATCCTGCATCACGCTTTCCTGGCCCGCTGGGCGGGCGCGGATCTCTTCAGCGTCGGCGTCGAGCTGTCACAGACGGTGGAGCGCGAGGCGGAGTGGCGCGAGCTGATCGCCGCCGTGCGCACATTCTTCCCGGGAGCGGTCACCTACTCGGGCAACTGGTACGGCGACCTGGAGGGAGTACGGTTCTGGGACCGCCTGGATTTCATCGGCATCGACGCCTACTTCCCCTTGTCCGATTCGCCTCAGGCCGGAGGCGCGGACCTCGCGCGCGGAGCGGCGGCGATCGCCGGGAGGCTGGCCGCGGCCGCGCGCCGGTGGGGCAGGCCCGTGCTGCTGACCGAGGTCGGCTTCGCCGCCCGGCGAGGCGCCTGGGTGATGCCCCACACTGAGGGGGGCGAATACTCGGAAGAGGACCAGGCCCTCGCTTATCAGACGCTCTTCAAGGCTCTCGATCGCCAGCCCTGGCTGGCCGGCACGTTCGTCTGGAAGGCCTTCAGCGCTCCCGGCGCCGACCGCGCTCCGGAAGCCGATTTTCGTTTTATGGGGCGGCAGGCGGAGAGGGTGGTGAAGGAGTACTACAAGGGAGGCCTCCGAGGGCTGTCATAATACCCGCGCCATGCACGACGAGCTCCTCACGACCGCCCTCGCCGCTGCGCACGCCGGAGCGGAGATCATTGCGCGCTACTTCCGGGACGCGGATCTCGAGGTGCGGCGCAAGGGGGAGAACGATTTCGTCACCCGGGCGGACCAGGAGAGCGAGGCCGCGGTCCTCGCCGTGATCCGCGAGCGCTTCCCCGATCACCGCATCCTGGCCGAGGAGGGGAGCGGCGCCGGCGTGGGGAGCGGCGACTATGAATGGTTGATCGATCCGCTCGACGGCACCACCAACTTCCTCCAGGGCCTGCCGGTCTATTGCGTCTCGATCGCCTGCCGGCGCGGTGACGAGCTGCTCGCCGGCGTCATCGAGGACCCCGAGGGGCGCAACCTGTTCAGCGCCGCGCGCGGCGGCGGGGCGTTCTGGAACGGCCGGCGCATACGCATCTCCGGCCGCGCGGGGTTGGACGGGGCCTTCCTCGCGACCGGCTTTCCGTTCCGCGCTCTCTCGACGCTGGACGCGTATCTCGCCGTCTTCCGCGACGTCTTTCAGCACGCCAAGGCCATCCGCCGCTGCGGCTCCGCCGCTCTCGACCAGGCCTATACGGCCGCCGGCGTCTACGACGGGTTCTTCGAGTTCCGGCTGTCGCCCTGGGACATCGGCGCCGGCACGCTGCTGGTGCGCGAGGCCGGCGGCATCGTCACCGACCTCGACGGCGGCGACGGCTCCTTCGCCAGCGGCAACATCGTGGCGGGGGGGCCGGCCGTGCACCGGGAGCTCCTGGAGATCGTGCGGCGTCATGTCAGCGAGGAGGCGATCGAGCGGGTCAACCCGGTGCGTTCGCCGGCGCCCGCGCCGGTGGCGCCGTGAGGATGGACGCGGCATGAAGCTCGGCCGCGCCCGCGGCCCGCTCAGCGCTGCGGTCGGCGAGGGCTGGAGCCTCGAGGTCCAGATCCATCCCAGCGACATCCGCAAGCGGGTGCGCTATCTCTTCCTGTCTCGCGGTCAGCTCACGGCCTGGTCGGTGCTGGTGCTGCTCTACCTGCTGGTGCTGGCGCTCGCCGCCGCCGTGGCGCCCGGTGTGATCGGCGGCATCATGAACCGCCAGGAGTATCAGGTGCTCATCGCCGAGCGCAGCCGCGAGGGAGAGAGGTTGCACGCCCTGGTGGACCGCGCCGGCCAGCTCGGCGAGCGGGCGGAGGTGCTGGACCTGCAACTGGGCAAGATCTTCCTCGCCTACGCATTGCCGCCGGTGCGGCCGCGGCGGCGCACGGTGGTGCCGGCGGCGCTGGCGCCGGGGACCGCCGGATCGATCTACGCCGGCATCATGGCGCAGGGGGACCGCCTGCGTCTCCGCGTGCGGGACCGCCTGATCGCCCTCGAGGGCTCGCTGCGCGCGCTGCAGGAGTTCGAGAGCGCGCACCCGGAGCAGGTGCGGACCACGCCTTCCATCTGTCCGCTGCACGGCGAGTTCGTGCTCATCAGCTCCTTCGGCAGGCGGCGCAGCCCCTTCACCCGCCAGCTCGAGATGCACGCCGGCGCCGATCTCGCGGCGCCTACGGGGACCCCGGTCTACGCGACGGCGGAGGGTGTCGTCGTCTTCGCCGGCCAGGTGCCGCTCCGCCGCAGCGCCCTGTGGTGGCGCTACGGCAACCTGGTGGTCGTCGAGCACGGAAGAGACTTCATCACGGTGTTCGGCCACAACAGCCACATCGAGGTGCGCGCGGGCCAGTGGGTGCGGCGGGGCGACCTGCTGGCGACGGTGGGAGACACCGGCTGGAGCTCCAGCCCCCATCTCCATTACGAGGTCCGCCGCCAGGGAGCGGACGGCGTCTACCGTCCTGTCGATCCCTTGATCTATATCCTCGACCACCGCTGGCCCAGCGAGGAGCGGCTGCTGGTGCGGGCGCGCAACGCGCCGCCGCTCGCCGATTTCGAGCCGCTGCCCATCCCGGGAGGAAGGAAGTCGCGATGAGCCGAAGCCCCGCCGAAGACGCGGCGCCCACCATGATCATCCCCCGCGGCCTGCGCATCGAGATCGATCCCGAAGGCCAGCTCTCGATCCATGCGCCCGGCAACCTGGTGGTGCAGAACTCGGGGAAATACGGCGTCCTCGAGTCGCTCGGCGGCTCCATCCGCATCGAGCGCGGCGTCGAGGTGGAAGCGATCACCGTCCGCTGTCCGGAGACCTGCTACGTGCAGGGCTTCCTCACCGCCTGGAAGGTGAACGCCCGCTCGCTGCAGCTCGAGGAGTCGGCGCGGGCGCACGTCGTGCTGCAGGAGACCGAGCGCCTGGAGATCGGCCGCGACGCGCGCATGGTGGGCAACTTCGCGTCCGAGAGAGAGCTGATAGGGCTCCTTTCGCGCTTCGCCCATCAGGTGCGTGCGCTGCCCTTCCGCTTCGAGCGGCGGCCGGCTCCCGGCGAGCTGACCGCCGGCCGTCCCGAGGAGAAGGTCGTGTACGGAGCGCAATTTCCGCCGCCGCCGCCGGAGCCCTCGCCGGCCGAGCTGCCGGAGCCGCTGCTCTTCGCGCTGGTGCTGCTCGAGAGGGAGTCGGAGCGGAAGATCCACCCCGGCGCTTCGCAGCGGGCCCTGGACGAGCTGATCAAGCTGCTGCAGGAGCAGGATCTCGAAACCCTGGGCCTGACCTACAAGACCCTCTTCGGCCGCATCGCCGAGCCCCGGGAGGACGTCCGTCACGCCTGCGAGCTGGTGCGGGGGCACTTCACGGGCGAGGTGACGGTGGGGTAGGAGGCGGCGCCAAATCTCTCGATTCCAGCACCTAAGAGGTTGTGGGAACTCGATGGACCGGAAAGGAGAGAGGCGATGAAGAAATGGCGGACTCTGTGGCTGGCGATGGCGTTGATGTTGACCGCTCTCGCGATGGGTATTCCAGCGGTTCCGAAGGCTGAGGCCGCCTGCGGGGCGTGCGCCGGCAAGCCTTCGGGGTACTGCGCCGCGTGCTCGGGAATCCCTGAGGCCATCTGTATCGGCAACTGGTGCGGTTTCTGACAGGCTAGGTTCAAAACGGGGCTCTTATAATCCCGTCACCCGCACCACCTCCTCGAAGGTGGTCACGCCCTCGGCGAGCTTCCGCAGCGCCGACTGCCGCAGCGTCCGCATGCCGTTCTTGGACGCCTCGCGCTTGATTTCGGGCGCATCGGCGCCCTGGATGATGAGGTTCTTGATCGCCTCGTCGAGCGGCATGATCTCGAAGATGCCGGTGCGGCCGAAGTAGCCGGTGTTGCGGCACTCGAAGCAGCCCTCTCCCTCCTTCACCTTGACCCGCTTGCCGGGCGGCACGGCGAGGCGCAGCATGCCGATCTCGTCGGCTTCGAGGTAGCGCTCGGTGACGCAGTTCGGGCAGATGCTCCGCATCAGGCGCTGGGCCATGGCGCCGACCAGGGTGGAGTTGATGAGGAAGCGCTCGACGCCGAGGTCCACCAGGCGGGAGATGGAGGAGGCGGCGTCGTTGGTGTGCAGGGTGGAGAAGACGAGATGGCCGGTGAGCGCCGCCTGGATGGCGTACTGGGCCGTGTCGGGATCGCGGATCTCGCCCACCATGATCACGTCGGGGTCCTGGCGCAGGATGTGGCGCAGGGCGCTGGCGAAGGTGATCCCCACCTTGAGCTGCACCTCCGTCTGGTTGAACTCCTGGCAGACCATCTCGATCGGATCTTCGATCGTGGTGACGTTGATGTCGCGCGTGCAGATGGTCTTGAGGGCGGAGTAGAGCGTCGTCGTCTTGCCGGAGCCGGTGGGGCCGGTCACCAGGATGATGCCGTGCGGGCGGCTGATGAAGTCGTTGAAGGTCTGCAGCTCGTCCGGGTAGAAGCCGAGGCCCGAGAGGTCCTGCATCACCACCTGCGGATCGAAGATGCGCATGACGATCTTCTCGCCGAAGGCCACCGGCAGGGTGGAGACGCGCAGCTCGATCTCCCCGCCGGCACGGTTCATCTTCACCCGGCCGTCCTGGGGCTTGCGCTTCTCGGCGATGTCCAGGCGGGACATGGTCTTGATGCGCGAGGTGACGGCGGCGTGCACGATCTTCGGCATCCTCTGGATGTCGTGCAGGACGCCGTCGATGCGGAAGCGGATGAGGCTCTCCTCGCGCTTGGGCTCGATGTGGATGTCGCTCGCCCGGCTCTCGAAGGCGTGCTGGAGCATGAACTCGACGGCGTTGACGACGTGCTGGTCCGAGGACTCGATCTCGGATTCGCTCTTCATGCGCACGAGCTGCTCGAGGTTGCCGAGATCGATGCCGGCGGTGAGGTCGCGCTCGGCCCGCTTGACCGAGTGGCGCAGGCCGTAGAACTCGGTGATCGCCTTGAGCACCTCGGGCTCGGAGGCCACGACGAGCTGGATCTCGCGGCCGGCGATGCGGCGGAAGGAGTCGAGCCCCTCGATGTCGTAGGGGTTGGCGCAGGCCACGCGCAGGCGGCCGTTGGCCATGTCGAGCGGGATCATGCGATGGCGCCGGGCGAAGGGGCGCGACATCTTGGACTCGATGAGGTCCGCGTTCAGGTTCAGGGTGTCGATGCGGACGTGCTCGAGCCGGGCGTCGGCGGCGATGGCCAGGGCGATGTCGGTCTCGCCGATGGAGCCGCCCGAGTCGCGCCCGTTGGGCAGCCGCAACTGGCAGATGAGGTCGTAGGCCACCGCCTTCTGCTCGTAGGCGGTGGAGGAGCGCAGCCGGCTGGGCAGGGCCTTGGCTTCCTGCTTGATGGTTTCGCCCTGCTCGGGCGTGACGTAACCCTGGCGCACCAGGATGTCGGCGACCATATGGGGGGTGAGGTTCATCGGACTTCAGTGTAGCTCAGATACACTCCGCACTCCCCATGTCCATTCCCCTCCTCCCGCTCCTCCTGGTGATCGCCAGCAGCCTGTGCTGGGCGGGGTGCGACCTGCTGCGCAAGCTCCTGGTCCAGGAGGTTCCGCCCGTGGCCCTGGTCTTCCTGCTGACGGTCAGCTCGGCGCCCTTGTTCGCGGCCTGGACGCTGGCCAGCGGCGCCTCCTGGCCCGCAGCGGGCTACTGGGCGCCGGCCGTCGCCTCCGTGCTGCTCAACGTGTTCGCCAACCTCTGTCTGCTCGAGGGAATGCGGATCGTGCCGCTGTCGGTAAGCGTGCCGCTGCTCTCCCTGACGCCGGTCTTCGCGGCCCTGCTGGCGATCCCCCTGCTCGGTGAGCGGCCGTCGCTCGCGGCCACCGCCGGCATCCTGTTGGTGATCGCCGGCGCCATCGGCCTGCACTGGCAGCCGCGCACCGCTGGTGAGAGCGTGGCCGACCCCGAGCGGCGTGCCCGGCTGCGGGGAGCGTTGCTCGTGGCGCTCACCTCGCTCTTCTGGGCGATGACCATCCCGTTGGACAAGCTGGCGGTGGCGCGGGCCGCCGCGTCGCTCCACGGCACGGTGCTCAACGGCGGCGTGGCTCTGGGTGTGCTGCTGGTGCTCGTCGGCCGGCGCCGCCTGGGCGACGCCGCGCGAGCACGCCGTCTGCCGGGGCTCTTCATCCTGTCGCTGATCGTGAGCTGCCTCGCCCTCGGTCTCCAGCTCCTGGCGCTGCCGCTGATGTTCGTCGGCACCATCGAGACCCTCAAGCGGGGGATCGGCAACTTCATGGCCCTGGTCTCCGGCCGGCTGTTCTTCGGCGAGGCGGTGACCATGCCCAAGATGCTCGCCCTCGCCGTGATGGCGGCGGGGGTCTGGTTCATCCTGACGTGATCCAGCTGAATCAATTGATCTATTTTGTATCGAAGTTCTCGCTCCACGCCGGTTCTCATGATTGTCACCAAATAGACCTGTGCGGCGAGTTACAATGCGGGCGGGCTTGAATCTTTGTAACATGAGCCGCCCCTGAGCGCCTAACTTTTCCCGAGCGGAGGAGGAAAAAGTGTCCAGGGATGAGGTCCTGTTTTGGATGCCGGAGGGTTTTGGATGCGGGAGCCTGCGGATGGCCCTGATCGTCAGAACGAGACAGAGCGAGCCGCCGGAGAGGCGATCGTGAGAGTGGCGATCGTCGATCCCCACCAGCTCTACCGCGAGTGCCTCGCCGGGGTGCTCGGCGGCGACCGGCGTCTCGAGGTCACCGGCCGCTTCGCCAGCCGCCAGGAGGCTCTCGACCGGTTGCCGCACACCCGCATCGACGTCCTGCTGGTGGTCCTCGACTCCCCCTCGGACGCCGTCTGTGGGTTCCTCCAGGCTCTCGACGAACAGTCGCCGAAGCCCAAGGTGATGCTCCTCGGACGGGACGAGGCCGACGAGCGCATCCTCGCCTATCTCGACGCCGGGGCCAGCGGCTTTCTGGCGCGCGACCAATCGCTGGCGGAGTTGCGGGCGGCGATCGACGCCGTGTCGCGCGGCGATCGGGTCTGCACGCCCCGCTTGGCGAGCACGATGTACGCGCGCCTCGCCCGGCTCGGCCGCGAACGGCGGCGGCGCGACAAGCTCGAATACCTGATGCTGACGCCGCGCGAGCTGGAGATCCTGCGGCTGATCGCCGACGGCCTGAGCAATCAGGAGATCGCCCGCCAGTTGTACCTCTCCGTGCACACGGTCAAGAACCACGTCCACAAAGTCCTCGAGACCCTGGGCGTCCACAGCCGTTGGACGGCGGTGCAGCATGCCATCAAGCGCGGCTGGCTGCCGGATCGGCGGCGGCGATGAGCGCGGAGGCCGCCGCCGCCGGCGGTGAATCGTTTTTGGTTCCCCGGGTTCAGCGAGCCGGCCTTGTGCCGGTTGCAATGCAGCCCTCGATCCGGGTGGCCGTGCGCAGTGAAGAGAGGATGCTCCGCGAGGTGCTGGAAGCTTTTCTCGCCGGCCGGGCGGGGCTGGAGGTGGTCTCGCCGGGCCCTGGAGAGGACGGCGCCGTCGATGTCCTGCTGGTGGACGTCGGTTGCGATCCCATGGCGGCTCTGGCGCGCACCTGGGAAGTCCGCGAGCAGTGGCCGGAGGCCAAGGTGATCGCCGTTGGGATCGAGCAGGAGGACGAGAGCATCGTGGATTTCATCGAGGCCGGCGCCGGCGGGTACGTGCTCAAAGGCTCGTCGCCGGAAGACCTGGTGGCGGCGGTGCGCGCCGCCCAGCAAGGCCTGGCGCCCTGCGCGCCGCGGGTGGTGGCCTCGGTCCTCGCCCGCATCGCGGCGCTCTCCCAGCATGCCGATCCGGCACCTTGCGCCTCCGACGTCGAGCCTCTGACCCTGCGCGAGCGCGAGATCCTGGCGCTGCTGGCGGCGGGCCTCGGCAACAAGGATGTGGGCCGGCGTCTCCAGATCACGGTGCAGACGGTCAAGAACCACGTCCATCGCATCCTTGAAAAGCTGCGGGTGCACCGCCGCCGGGATGCCGTACGGCTGGGCTACGACCTCGGGATCCTGGCGGAGCCGAGAGAGCCGCCCGGCCGCCGCAGAATCCTGGTGGGAGAAGGGAAAGGAATGGTCCGGACCCCTTTTTGAAGCTATCCGGAGGAGGAAGGCGTGAGCATTTCGGCTGAGGACATCAGGACCCGTATCAAGCAGATCATCGCCAACGTAGCCGGCCTCAACCCGGGACGCATCGGGGACGACTCCACGCTGCGGGACGATCTCAAGCTCGACTCGCTGTCGCTGCTCGAGATCGGGGTCGACGTCGATCTGGCGTTCAAGCTGGAGCTGCCGGACGAGCATTACAAGGGGATCGACAGCCTGCCGGCGATGGTGGAGCTCGTGCAGCGGCGCCTGGCGGAGCTGTCGTCCGCCCAGCCGCAGGCGGTGCAGGGGTGAAGCCGCGGATCGCGGTGACCGGCCTCGGGCTGGTCACCCCGGTCGGCGCCGGCCGCGAGGAGGTCTGGGAGGGCCTGCTCGCGGGGCGCAGCGGCTTCGCGCCAGTCGAGTCCTTCGACACCCGCGCCTTCAGCGTCCATCTGGGAGCGGAGGTGCGGGGCTTCCGCGCCGAGCCGTACGTCCGCCGGCTGGCTCCCGATGCGCTCGGCCGCGCCTCCCAGATGGCGATCGCCGCGGCGCGGATGGCGCTGGAAGACGCCGGCCTCGACGCCGCAGCGCTCGTCCCGGAGCGCGCCGGCGTGGCGATGGGCACGACTTCCGGCGAGCCGCGGGAGGTCGAGCGCTTCGACGACCGCTATCTCGCCGGCGAGCTCGACCGCGTGGGAGCCGAGTTCATCTCGCTCTATCCCTGCCACATGATCGCCGCCCACGTGGCGCGGGAGCTGGGCTTCGCCGGTCCCAACGCCATGATCCCGACGGCCTGCGCCGCCGGCAATTACGCCATCGCCCATGCCATGGACGTGCTGCGGGCCGGTCGCGCGGAGCTCATGCTGGCGGGCGGCGCGGACGCCTTCTCGCGCATCACCTACACCGGCTTCGCGCGCCTCGGCGCCATCGCGCCGGAGCGCTGCCAGCCGTTCGACCGCAACCGCAAGGGGATGATTCCCGGCGAGGGCGCGGCCGTGCTGGTGCTGGAGCCGCTCGAGCGGGCCCTGGCGCGCGGCGCGCGCATCTACGCCGAGCTCGCCGGCTACGGCCTGTCGTGCGATGCTCACCACATGACGGCGGCGCACCCGGAAGGCGACGGCGCGGCGCGGGCCATGCAGCGGGCGCTCGCCGACGCCGAGGCCCGGCCCGAGGACGTCAGCTACATCAGCGCCCACGGCACCGGCACGCCGACCAACGACCGGCTGGAGACCCTGGCGGTCAAGCGGGTGTTCGGCGAGGCGGCTCGCCGCACGCCGATGAGCTCGATCAAGTCCATGATCGGCCATACGATGGGAGCGGCCTCCGCCATCGAGGCCGCGGTCTGCGCCCTCGCCGTGGCCGAGGACCGCATTCCGCCGACGATGAACCTCGAGGAGCCGGAGGACGACCTCGACTACGTGCCCAACGCCGCCCGCGACACCCGCGTCCGCCTGGCGATGAACAACGCCTACGCCTTCGGCGGCAACAACGCTTCCGTCATCCTGCGGAAGTGCGAGCTGTAGCCATGCGCCGGCGCGTCGTCATCACCGGAGCGGGGGTGATCTCTCCCCTGGCGGATTCGCCGGCGGGCCTGCACGCGGCGCTCTGCGCCGGCCATACCGCGGCGAAACCGATCGAGCTCTTTCCGACCGAGGGGATCGGCTGCCGGCAGGCCGGCGAGATCCGTCCCTTCGAGCCGCGCGACTACCTGGGCGAGCGCAACCTGCGCCCGATCGACCGCACCTCGCGGCTGCTGCTGGTGGCGGCGCAGGGAGCGCTCGCGGCGAGCGGCTGGACGCCCGAGCTGCGGGCCGAGCGCGAGGTGGGCCTGGCGCTCGGCACCACCTTCTGCAGCGTGCGCACCATCGCCGAGTTCGACCGCCGCGGCTTGCAGCTCGGCCCTTCCTATGCGAGCCCGCTCGACTTCGCCAACAGCGTCATCAACGCCGCCGCCGGGCAGGCGGCGATCTGGCACAACCTGCGCGGCGTCAACTCCACGCTCTCGGCGGGCGAAGGCTCGGGGCTGCAGGCGATCGCCTACGGCGCCGACCTCATCCGCGGCGGCCGCGCCGAGGCGCTGCTGGCCGGTGGCGCCGAGGAGCTGTGCTTCGAGTCGTTCCTCGGCTACTACCGCGCCGGCCGCCTCTGCGGCTCGGCGGGCGGGGAAGGGGAGCGGCCGGTGCCGTTCGACGCGCGGCGCAACGGCTTCATGCTCTCCGAAGGCGCCGCCATGCTGATGCTCGAAGACGCGGACGCGGCGGCGGCGCGGGGCGCTTCCGTCGTGGCGGAGGTGCTCGGCTACAGCTCCGTCTTCGCCCCTTCGCGGCAGGAGAGCGAAGCGGCGGCGGCGGTGGCCCGCGCCGTGCGGCTCGCCCTCGAGGATGCCGGCGTCGCGCCGGAGCAGATCGACGTGCTGAGCGGGTCGGCGAGCGGCAGCGTCGCCGTCGACCGCTGGGAAGCCTTGGGGGTCGCGGCTGCGCTGGGGCCGCGCGCGGCGGCGCTGCCGGTCACCGCCGTCAAATCGATGCTCGGCGAGGCGATGGGAGCCTCCGGCGCCCTCCAGACCGTGGCGCTGCTCGGCACCCTGGACGACGGCGCCCTGCCGGGCATCCGCGGCCTCGAAAACACCGAGCCGGATTTTCCCCTGTCCGCAGCGGCTGCGGAGACGCGCACCGTCGAGGTGCGGCGGGCGCTGCTCACCGCCGTCGGCGCCGACGGGCACTGCTGCGCCCTCGTCATCGGAGGGCCCGCTTGAGGCGCGGCCCGCCGCCGTCTCCTTCCGAGCCGCGGGCCGCCGATCTGGTGCCCCGCTTCGAAGAGCAGGGATATACGCAAGACGACGTCGCGGCCCGGCGCCGGTGGGTCGAGGAGCGCACCGGCGCGCGGCTCCAGCACGTCGGCGCCTGCTCCCTCGCCGGCGAGGCGATGCGCGGCAACGTCGAGAATCCCGTGGGAGCGGCGCAGGTGCCGCTCGGCGTCGCCGGCCCGCTGCGGGTGGAAGGCGAGCACGCCCGCGGCGACTTTTACGTCCCGCTCGCCACCACCGAGGGGGCCCTCGTCCGCTCCTACGAACGGGGCATGGTGACGCTCACCCGCGCCGGCGGCGCCACGGCGCGAGTGCTCGTCGACGAGAACCGGGTGTCGCCGGTCTTCCCCTTCGAGAGCGTCGCCGAAGCCGTCGGCTTCGCCCGCGATCTCGCCGGCTGCTTCGAGGCCCTGAAGGCGGAGGCCGAGTCCACCACCCGCCACGGCCGGCTGCTGCGGCTGGAGCCGCTGCCGTTGGGCCGGGAGGTGGTCGTCCACTTCTGCTACTGGACGGCCGACGCCCACGGCATGAACATGATCGTCAAGGCCACGGACCGCGCCTGCCGCTGGCTGGTCGGGCAGGGCCGCGCCCGCGGCTATTACCTCTTCAGCGGCGCCGAGTCGGAGAAGCGGGCGAGCGGCTCGCTGTTCGCCGGCGGCAAGGGCAAGAAGGTCCTGGCGGGAGCCCGCATTCCGGCGCGGCTGGTGCGCGCCTATCTCCACACCACCCCCGAGAGGATGGCGGACCTCTGGCAGCGCACCGTCCTCGGCCATCTCCAGGCCGGCAGCCTCGGCTACAACGGCCACTTCGCCAACGGCCTGACGGCGCTGTTCATCGCCTGCGGCCAGGACGTCGCCAACGTCGCCAACTCGGCCGTCGGGATCACCGTCTTCGAGCGCACGGAGGAGGGAGACCTCCACGCCAGCGTCACCCTGCCGTCGCTCACCGTCGCCACGGTGGGAGGCGGCACCGGAGTCGGCACGGCGCGCGAGTGCCTCGAGATGCTCGGCTGCGTGGGGGAGGGGAGCGCGCCGAAGCTGGCGGAGATCGCCGCCGCTACGCTGCTCGCCGGCGAGCTCTCCATGGGCGCCGCCATCGCCAGCGGCGAGTTCGTGGCGGCGCACGAGACGTACGGCAGAAACCGGCCGAGCCCTCCCGATCGGAACGAGCCTGCCCTCCGAAGCCCTCACTCCCCTGGCCCCTCTCTCCCAGAGAGTGAGGGGCGGGGTTTCCGGGGCTTTTCTAGGTAATGTCAAATCGACCTAAATGGACTGTAAGTATAAGGTTTGAAGCCACTTAAGGTTTCCCTGTCTATCCCAACCGAGGCGGCAATGAACCACTGCAAGGAGGACTTGGCGCAGGTCTATAACCTGTACGAGTTCTGGATCGAGCGGAAGGAAGCCCTGCGGCTCTGGCATGAGAAGCTCGAGCGCCTGCGGGCGGAAGCGGCCGCCAAGGCAGCGTAAGGAAGATCGCCGGAAGGGCGGCATTAACGGGCTGCTCGCGCCGCGCCAGATCTTAGACCGAACAGGAACCGAGGACCGCCGCCGCTCAGCCGCCCGCGGTCGCTGCGCTCCCTCGCCAAACCCTATAAGCCCACTGGCGGCGGATTGGCGGGCTCACGTACTTCGGCCAGTCCGCGAGCAGGTTGAAGAACTTGTCGAGCCCCGCGAGCAGCGGGACCAGTCCATAGGTCAGCGGCATCGGAGTGCCTCCTTTCTCCCGAACAGAGTCGAGAGAAAGGAGGACGTTACAAACCCCGGCTAGTAGCAGGATACCGAGTCGCAGATCGTGTCGGTCTGCTGCCAGTTCCCTTCGATGCACTCGTAATACAGCCACTTCTGGTAACCGCCATGGCAGCATCCGCCGTCCTGATAATAGCTGGAGCCTTCCTGGCAGTTGCCGCCGCCGCCGCACTCGGCGGGGCAGAAGGTGGGCACCCCGTCGCACTGGACGTATCCCTGCTGCCCTGCCCCGCAGTTGCGGTCGACGGACGAGCAGGTCGCGCCGGAGCAGCTCACGTTGCTGTAGGGGTAGCAGTTCGCCTGGCAGTAGGCGTTGGCGACGACGCCTCCCAATCCGCCGCCCTTGGAGGCGGCCTGAATGGGAGTGGGACCGCCGCTTTTGAGGAGCGTGAGGAAGGTTTGGAGATCCGGGGAACGGGGAGTGGAGGCGGCGAAAGCGGCGGAACAGGAGAGAAGCAACAGCCCGACCGAGACAATGGCTCGTTTCATGGCGAGTCCTCCTTCGCGCGAGATTATACACATCTATGCATAGCCTACATAGAGGGATCTCGCGAACGCGGGGAGGCTGACGGCCCGGCGCGGAGACGGAAAGAGAGGAAAGTGTCTGAAGGAATCAGAGAGGGCTTGGTACCTTCTGTAATGCGACTTGGCCGGGCCGGCTACGGGCCGAGCGCTTCGCGCATGGCGCCTTCAGGAGGCCGACCCACATGGTCACACATGGATTCTCCGGCGTTCTCTATCGAGCGCAAAGAACGCCAAACTAGCGCAGAAGCTACGCGCTGACAGCGCCCTCGCCACTTTTGACTTGCGATCATCGACGTAACGCCCCCGTTGACTCTGTGACTGCAAGGCGCTGGAGCGGCGCTTGACGCCAGCTCTGTCCCGCTCGCCTTCGCTGCTCGACCCCGCGGACGATCGCCCTCCTCCTTCCGCAGCATGCGCCCGCATGCGCCGCATCGCTCTCTAGGATGCGCCGCATCGCTTCGCCTTCATGCGCCCGTATCCGCCGCATATGCGCCGCATCACCCCGCAGACCTCCAGACATGCGCCGCATAGCTCCGCATCGGGCCCGCATCTTCGCATCCCGTTCAGCCTCGCTCCGCAAGCACTCCCAGCCTCGCCTCGCACCATTTGTCCACCGCCTGCCGCTCCCAGCCCACTCGGCCCGCCGAGATCGGCACCCTTTCCGGAAACGTCCCCTCGGCCATCTTCCGGTAGATCGTCGACCGCGACAGGCTCGTGATCGCCTCCACCTCGCCCACCGCCCGACCTCCTCACGATGAGCCCCGCCGAGCAGCAGCAGGTCCTCCTGGAAGCCTTCTCGGACGCCCCATCCCCCCGGCGCTCACCGTCCACACCAGACATCAGTCCGCAGGCCCTCCCGCCGGCAGGGTCCAAACGGACCTGCCGTCTCGTCTTGGCCTTTACCGAGAGCGAGCTCGCCATGATCGAGAAGGCGGCGCGTCATCGCGGCGAACAACCCACCGTCCTTTGCCGGACCATCGTCCTCACGGCGTTTCACAATTCCGCCGTGCGGGCTCAAGAACCCGACCACCGCACGATGAGCCCCGCCGAGCAGCAGCGCGCCCTCCTGAAAGCCTTCACCTTCGACGAATAGGTCCAGAGAGCCGGGGGGGGCCGCAGCCAGTTGGGCAGCACCTCTTGGGCAAGGAGTTTGCTTACAATTGGGAGATTTTGTCTTGGAAGAGCGAGACGAGAAAGACCTGGCCTCACTAGAGAGTCTGCTGAAGGAATCTCGCAAGCTCCGGGAAGCGGCGGAGAAAGTAGAATCCATGTCGCCTCCCGCCGAGCAGCAAGGGGATATCACGACTACGCCACCCCTCCCTGAAGAAGCCTCCTAAGATCCGTTCCTCTATGCAGGGGCAAGTTGGCCCCGCGATTTTCGCCTAAAAACTGCTTATCCCAAGCATCAGCCGCCACAGAAGCAGAGAAACCGATTCGCTTGCTCGCCAAACCCTAGCCCGCTGGCGGCGGGAGTTAGTCTGACTCGCGCTTCGCGCTCATCTCGCCAGCCCGGCAGTCGCTCGTACCTTGTCGGGCGGCGGCAGAGATGCCGGGGAGGCGCCGGCATCGCCGGCAGGGACTACTGACCGCGCGATAGTGGCACTTGGCTGGGTTCAACCGGCGCAAGGTGAGCGGAACCAACGGCCGTTGGAAGATCGACAGTGAAAACGCATCCCTTCCCGGGAAGATCGCGCACCCGAAGCTCGCCACCGTTCGCTTCGACGCCTTCGCGGGCGATGACCAACCCAAGTCCGAGTCCGCTCCGATTGAAGCCACGTTGGCGGAAGGGCTGAAAAAGCTCATTGACGAAGCCAGGAGGCAGGCCGCCGCACTCGTCCTCTACCTCGATCAGCACCCGACCTGACACTGTCGTTGTATCGGTCCTGAGCACGACCCGTCCTAGTGGTCGCGAGAACTTGAAGGCGTTCTGCAGCAAGTTCCCGAGGGCGGCGGCCAAAAGTTGCCGATTAATGTCGATCGCCACGCCCCCGGCGACCTTTGTCACCGTAAGCTCTCGGCGTTGCGCACTCGCCTCGATTGTGGCGGCGAGTGCGACTTCCTCCATGAACTCGGCGAGTGCCACCCGCTCGCGGCGGTTCGTTTCCGCTTCGAGTCTGACTTCGGCGAGCGAACCGTCGATCAGGTCGCGGAGGCCAAGGAGCGCGCGGCCGAGCATCATGCCGGTGTTGCTGCTGATCCCTATCGTGCCTGTCTTCAAGGCCTCGTAGGCCAGGAGGGCGTTGTTGAGGAGATTGCGGAGCTCGTGCGCGAAAATCCCGCGCCGCTCAGTGTCCAGACTGGCGACGGAGCGATCGCGTTGATGCGCAAACTCGGTGACAGCCTCCGCAATCACCTCGTCGAGGCACCGATTCAGGGTTCGGAATTCGTCGGCCGTTATAGGCGCCTGCAATTCGTCGGCGAGTGCCGTGATCGCCTGGCAGACGTCACCATAACCCTGTACCACCTGGGCGATGCTGAACCCTGCGCCCAGAAGCTCACCGCCTTGCCGGCTAGCGCTTTCCCCCATCTCCGATGGCGCCCCAATCTTGGCCGCGGCATCGGGTCGTTCCACGGTGTCTTGCTCACGTCGCAGAACTGCCTCGAGCTGCCTCAGGAACAGAGGAACGCCATCCCTGAGCTCGGCCTCGGTCGGGCGCGGCGCGGTGCGCGCCAGTAGCCTGGCCCGCGATGCCGCGACAATTGACTCGTGATGGAGTGTCAGAAACTCATGAAGCATCGGGCACCTCCTCTCGTGGCAAGGGGGCCGGGCACCTTGAGGCGGCGAGCCCTCAGAGTGTACTCCACTCTGAGGAAGAGGGCGGGCTCGCCCCCGCCACCTCACGCCCTCCCGTTCAGGGCCAGCCCGCCCTAACCCTAGACTAAACCGGAAGCGGCAAGTCTGGCGGCGGCGGCTGGGGAGGGCCGGCGCTCGTGAGCGGCGGTTTCGCATCCCTCCACATCGCCCAAGAGCTTCCGCGCATCGCTCCACGCGCGTCCGCGCATCGCCTGGATGCCTCCGCGCAGCATCCGCCGCATATGCGCCGCATCGTCCGCAGGATGCGGCCCTCCGGTGGAGTGACTCAGACTTCGGCGAAGACGTATCCGTTCAACAGCCGCGTCGGCCGTTCGAGTAGCAGCGAAAGCGCCTTGGCAACGGTAGCCGGGTTCCTGCCCTTCGACGAGATTTCCGTCCGCATGAATCCCGGATTGACCGCAATCGCTGCCACACCGGTCCCTCGTATCTCCGCTGCCAACACGGCGGTGATGACGCCCGCGACAGGCTCGTGATGGCTTCCTCCGTGGACCGCGGCGCCTCCCTACCGGCTCTGCAATCAAGGCTCGGGCCGTACCAGGAGCGAAGGCCGCTGCTTCCAGAGGTGGACCCAGGATTTGCGGGGAGACCGCCAGGGCAAGCTCTACGCCCAGGTCGCACCCGCCTTTCGCGCCCGCCGTCTTCATGAGTACGGGACACCGGAGCCGTGAAATGCTTCTTGCTCTCCTAAACCCCGGGCGCGGCGACGCTCTCCGTCTCTCGGACCGCGAGCACTTTGTCGACTCGGCGCCCATCCATGTCGATCACCTCAAAGCGCCAGCCGCGCCACTCGAAATGGTCACCTGTCTCAGGCACGCGCCCCATCCTCCACATGACGATCCCGCCCACCGTCCGGAACTCTTCCAGCTCGTCGCCATCGGCAGCGGTCAGCCCCAGAACCTCGGTTAGATCGGAACCCGCAAGCATTCCATCCAGCAGCCATGAGCCGTCATCCCGCTGCACGGACATCGGCCCTTCCTGGGCCGTTGTGGGCAGTTCGCCGACGATGGCCCGCATCACGTCATGCAGAGTCACCAATCCTTCGATGCCGCCGTACTCATCGAATACCAAGGCCAGATGGCTGCCGGCTTCACGCAACCGATTGAGCGCCCGCAGCGCCGACATACCCTCTGGCAAGTAGAGCGGCTCCTTCAGAACCGAGCGAAGATCCGGCCTCTCGCCGGCCATGACCTTGCCCCACAGGTCCTTGACAGAAATTATCCCTAGAACCCGATCGGGCACTCCTTCAAAGACCGGAAAGTAGAAGTGTTCGCTCTCGCCGATCTTGGACCAGTTCACTTCCGGAGAAGCATCCACCTCCAGAGACACCATCGACCAGCGCGGTGTGACGAGCTCGCCAAGCCGCCGCTCTCCGAGCCGAAGCACGCGGGCTACGATCTCCTGCTCTCCCTCCTCAAACACCCCTGCCCGGGTCCCCTGTTTCAAAAGATGCTTCAGCTCCTCCTCCGTTACGGGTAGGTCGTCGGATGGACGAGCACCCAGGAACCGCAGCACGAGCCGTGTGGAACCATCCAGCACGTAAACGGCCGGAGCTGTCACTCGTGAAAGGATCTTCAGGGGACGCGCCAGCATCGCCGCGATCCGCTCCGGCGCATTCAGGGCCAGTTGCTTGGGAACCAGCTCCCCGAAAACCAGGGAAAGATATGTGATGCCAATAACCACGATGCCGATGCCGATTGCCTCGCTGTAGGGCGCTAGGATACGCGCTCGTGCAATCCGTGCTGCGAGTTCCTCCGCCAGCGTTGCGCCGCCGAACGCGCCGGCCAGGATGCCGACCAGGGTGATACCGATCTGGACCATCGAGAGAAAGCGGCCGGGAGAGCCCGCTAACTCCAGTGCCACCCGAGCATTGCGATCTCCCGCGTCCGCGCGTTGCCGGAGCCGAACCTTGCGGGCCGAAACCAACGCAATCTCAGACATGGCGAGCACGCCGTTCAGAAGGACCAACAGCACGATGAGAAGAACCTCGGTAGCGACCACCATCCCAGCCGCCTCCTACTTCGGCGCCGCCCATTCTAATCGGCGTCGGTGACGGACCCGCCCGCTACGCGACTGACCGGTCGCCAGCGTGAGCAGTCGCACCGTCTCTCCCGCACTAGAGAGCGCGCCATTGAGCGCAAGTCAGCGCTAGTGGAGCGCTGGAACGTAGGGAGCGACCCGGCAGGGAGCGTTGGGAGCGTGGTCGCCCTCGTTCGAGCGCGAACTACAGGGAAACCGGACTGGCGATGTTTACGGTGGATTGCGCTTGCCCGACCGTCTCATTATCCTTTACCTCCGATCCCGCCGAGCCAGAGTGATCTTCAACGCCGGCGGCGTGAGGAGCGTCGTCGTAACCACCATCACCTCGCGGCCGCTGCCTCAGCGGGTCATATCGGGGGCATTCTAGAACTTCTGTCGTCTCTGGACCCGAGAGTCATGGTCGCGACTGAACGCCACCGGCAACGCCTTCACCCCCCGCAAGACAAGCCCGCCTCGCCACTGCAACGCCTCCGGGGACACGGCCAGCCGCAAGCCAGGAAATCGGCGGACGAGCGTGCCGATCGCGATCTGCCCCTCCAGCCGGGCGAGCGGCGCGCCCAGGCAGTAGTGAACCCCGAGTCCGAAGGCCAGATGCTTGTTCGGCTCGCGCGTGATGTCGAGCGAATACGGGCTTTCAAAGAGCTGCTCATCACGGTTGGCGGATGCGAGCACGGCAAAGACAAGCGCTCCTCGCTGGATGGTGACAGCGCCAATCCTGACATCCTCGCGTGCGTAACGCTCGGTGGCGGTTTCGAGGGGGCCATCGAAGCGGAGAAGCTCCTCAACCGCCGGCCTGATGAGCGCAGGATCTTGCCGTAGCCTCTCGATCTGATCAGGGTGCTGAAGCAACGCCAGCACGCCGTTGCCAATCAGGTTGACCGTGGTTTCATGACCCGCTACCAGGAGAAGGAAGATCATGGCCAAGATCTCGTCCTCGCTCAACTGCTCGCCGGCCTCTTCAGTCTGCACCAGAGCGCTGACCAGGTCGTCGCGCGGCTCGAGACGCCGGCTTCTCACCAGCCTGCGGATGTAGCGCATGAAGGCCAGGACGTTCGGAATGGCCTTCAACATACCCCAGCCGGAAGAGTTGCTCGATACGATGGCGCTCGACCAGCGGTGGAACCGGTGGCGGTCCTCCACCGGTATGCCCAGCATCTCCGCAATAATCGTTGTCGGCACCGGCAGCGCGTAGTCACGGATCAGATCCATTCGTCCGCGGCGCTCGGCAGCGTCCAGCAGGCCGTCGGTGAGCGCCTGGATGCGCTCGCGCATCCGATCGACCAGCCGTGGGGTGAAGGCCTTGTGGACGAGGGCGCGGAGCCTCGTGTGGTCCGGCACATCGAGGTCGAGCATGTTGCGCGTCAGGGGGAGGAACATCGCGGGAACCCAGGGCTGCTTGGCGGCCTGTTCCGGCGTCAGCGCGTTTCGCCTGTTTTTGACGAAGCGCTCGTCCTTCAGGGCCGCCGCTACGTCATTGTAACGGGTGATGAGCCAGGCCGTTTGCTTGTCGGGGAGGACCACGCGGTGGACGGGTGACTCGGCGCGCAGGCGGGTGTAGAACGGATATGGATTTGCCTTGAATTCCGGACTCGCGATGTTGACGGCAGAACCCTGGGGCAGCGGTTTCATGGGGGTCAGGCGAGCTTAGCAGCAGATGGCGCGCCTCCGCCGAGGTCTTTTCAGTCGGAGGCCGCCGGCTGTTTCCTGGCCGGCGTCCTCGGCCCCCGGGACGACCGCGCCAAAGTGATCTTGAGCACCGGCGGCGTGAGGAATGTCGTTACGATCACCATCACAACCACCGCCGCGAAGATCGGCGGCGAGATCACCCGCTCGCCGTGGAGCAGGAGTTGCGTGCCGATGCCGGCGAATATCAAGCCCACTTCGCCCCGGGGCACCATGCCGACGGCCACGGAAAGACGGTCGAGCCTCCGCTCCAGCACGCCGCCGGCGCAGATCATCTTACCCAGAATGGCGACGAGAGATAGCAACGCCGCGAAGCCCAGCACTTCCGCGCGGCGGAAGCTCGCGAGGTCCACCCTCACCCCCATGAGCACGAAGAAGATCGGAACCAGGAAACCCGCGATCGGATGGATCAGCTCTTCAATCGAATGCTTGGTCCGCTCGCCCAGATCCCGGAATCCCACGCCGTCAAGAATTAGGCCGGCGGCAAAAGCCCCGACGATCGTCGCGAGACCGATGCGGTCCGCCAGATAGGCTAGGAGAAAACACGCAGCAAGCGAGAGGGCGAGCAGCATTCCCTGGATCCGGAAAACGCCTGCCTGCCGGAAGACCTTTCGGGAGAGCCAACCGCCGACTAGAATCGCGCCGACCAGAAACGCCAGTGCCTTGCCAATGATCGCCAGCGTGGTTGGAAAGGCGAGGCTGCCGCCTGTGTTCGCAGCGCTGATGGTGCCCACCACCACCGAGAGGATGACCAGGCCGAGGATGTCGTCGATGATAGCCGCGCCGAGAATGATCTTCGACTCTGGGGCTGCGAGCTTGCCAAGATCCTTCAGCACACGCGCCGTGATTCCGACGCTGGTGGCGCAAAGGGTGGCGCCGATGAACACGTGGACGAGCACGTTCTCCTCTGGCAGCATCCAGGCTGAGATTCCCCAGCCGAGGAAGAATGGAGCAACAACACCGAGCACCGCCACCAGCAGGCTCGACCAACCCACCGACAGCATCTCCTGCACATTCGATTCAAGACCAACCTGGAACAGCAGTAGGACCACTCCCAACTGAGCGAGGACCTCGAGGCCCACCGAGGCATGCAGGAATTCCAGTCCCCCGAAGCCGAGAAGCGCCAGATTGCCGAGCGCCATGCCGAAGATCAGCTCACCCAATACTGCCGGCTGCTTCAAGCGTTCGAAGAGCTCACCGCCGAGCTTGGCCGCCGCCAAGATGATCACCAGCCCGAGGAGAACCGGCACTACCGGTCCGCCATGGCTGGCAGCGTCAGATCCGGCCGGGGCTGCCGTTGCGTTCGCGAGCGCTGGCACCAGGCCGAGTACGATCATGGCGAACATGATACCTAGCCGAGGCCGTGTTCCGATGGCACATCCTGCAGAAGCTGGGATCTCTCCCTGCGGATCTCCTCCTCGAGGCCTTCCAGCTTGCGCGACCGCTCGGGGGAATCCTCTTCCTCAAGGGTTTTGGTAACTTCCTTCACCAGCTCTGCCAACCTTTCCAAGCCTGAATCGCCTCGGGTCATGGGTTTTCTCCCTCTCGGGATGGCATGCTGCGACGAACGCCGAGGCCGCTATCGGCGGCGCAGCAGGAGGCATCTTCAGACCAGCCCCTTGTTGCGGGCATGAAAGGCCAGCTCGCCTCGACCATCGACCCCGAGCTTCTCGTAAATGTTGTGGAGATGGATCTTGACCGTGCCTTCGCTGATCTGTAATTGCTCGGCGATATTGCGGTTGCGCAAGCCGCGGGCGACCATGCTGACGATCTCCAACTCGCGCGGAGTCAACGACGGTTCGGCTGCGCGGCCTTCCTGCTCGCGCCGCAGCAGCTTCTCAAGCGCCCGGTTGGCGGAGCCTTTATCTACCCAGCGGCCCCCGGCGTAGACCTCGCGCACCGCATCTACGAGCAGCCGGGGCGCCGTCTCCTTGAGCACGATGCCGCCGACTCCGAGCTGCAGGGCTTCGAGAAGCTGGGCCTCTTCGAGGTCGGCGGTGAGCAGGACTACCTGCGTCGGCAGTCCTTCCGTCTGCAGGTTCCGCAGCACCTGCAGGCCGTCGCACCGGGGCATTCGGATGTCGAGGATGAGGATGTCGGGCCGATAGAGACGCAGGGCTTTGAGCGTCTCTTCGCCATCCCGGCAGCGGGCTACCACCGAGAAGTCCCGCGACAGCCGGAAGAGCTGCTCCAGCCCGTCGAGCACGATCGGGTGATCGTCCGCGAGGACGAGCCGGATAGGCATCAAAGCCCGGCCCCGGCACAAGGAATGGCGATGTCGAGCCGCGCGCCGGAGGGGCTCGAATCGATAGCCAGGGTCCCCTGCAGCGAAGTGATCCGCTCCAGCAGCGTCCGTGGCCCGAGGTGGCCGCGGAGCAGGTCGGCGTGCGAGTAGCGGCCTTCGAAGGGAAAGCCCCGGCCGTTGTCCGCGACGGTAATCGAAAGCGAATCGCCGTCGCTGCGTGTGATCTTCACCCTCACGGCCGAGGCTTCGCCGTGCCGTACGGCGTTGACCAGCGCCTCGCGCACGACGTGGTAGACCTCGCGCGCGAGCGGCTCGGAGATTGGTCCATCGAGCCCCTGCATCCGCAGCTCCGCCCGCAGGCCCCACTCCAATTCGGTCCTGCGCACCAGCTCGGCGACGCTGCCGGCGAGGCTCGACGCCTCTCCCGACCGGATGAGCGGCGGCGGCTTCAGTTCCTTGATGAAGAAGCGCAGATCGCGTTGCTCGCGAGCGATCAGTTCCTGAAGCGTCTCCACCGAGGCTTGCGCCGCCCGCGGATTCTCTTCGAGCAGCCCGCGGATGGCGGCCAGCCGCAGGCCGATGCCGGTCAGCGACTGCAGCACGCCGTCATGGAGATCGCGCGCCATTCGGATCCGCTCCTCGGTCGCCACGGTCTCCTGTAGGCGCTGGTTGAGGTAGAAGCTGTCGAGCCGGGTCGCCAGGATCCCCGAAACAATTTCGCCCAGTACCAGGTCGTCAGAGGTCATGGATTCCTTCTCGGCAAAGAACACCCGCCCTTCCAGTGACTCCGCCGCGATGGGCACCGACAGGACGGCATGAATGCCGAAGCGGCGTCGCAGGGCCGGATCGAGCGGAGCGCCCCGCCAGCGTGCGAGTCCAGAGGCCGTCTTGAAGAGCACGGTGCAGTTCGGGTCGGCGGCGTCGGGAGACAGGAAACTGGATTCTATGAGAGGCTCGGCCACCAAGCCACCAGAATCCTCTGGAGGGGTACGGCTCCAGGTCATATTGCCTCCCGCCCAGGAGGCGAAGAAGACAAAGGGCTCCTCCCGTTCGACCCATGCCAGCAGTACCCGAGGAGCGGCGAGCGCCCGGGCCGCGTGCTCCAGCAGGGCGCGCACCAGGGGCTCGATCTTCTGCGGTTCCGTCGGGGGCCAGGCAGCCACCCAGGCTAAGTCCCGTCGCGTCTGCTCCTCGTGCGCGCCGAGGTAGCCCAGGAGGACGGCCGTCACCGCCAGATAAACGCCGCGGACGATCAGGGAATAGCTCTGAAACGATGGATCGGCAACGATTACCGTGAAGTAAAGCCCCACCCCCAAATAGACCGCCAGCGACACCACCGCTGTCCACAGTGTTCCCCGCCACTGCCAGCGCAACGTGGCGCAGACGAGGGAGAACACGAAATAGGCGGTGAAGGGGCTCGCCGGGCCGGCGGTGAAATAGATGAACAGCGAGAAAAAGGCGAGGTCGAAACTGTGCGTGATCAGCCGCTGGCGGTTCGACGGCGCATCGGAGCGCCAGACGAGCGCCGCGATGATGACCGCATAGACGACGTAGGAGACCAGCAGCGAGTAGGCGATGTGAGCGTACTTCGCGGGCTCTGTGGGATCGAACCAGACGGCGAACAGCGAGCAGGCAGCGAGGATCACCCGACCGCCAGCGATCAGGCGTTCGGCGCGGCTTTGCGGAGAGTACAACGGTTCCATAACGCTCGGCGGACGCAACGCATGCTACCGCCGGTACCGGCCACGGATCGCCTATCGAAGGATATAGCCAGATATACCGAAAGGCAGATGCGAGCCGGGAGACGGCTTCTTATACTGGTCTCGAACTGTGATCCGGGAGGATGAATTCATGAATGCCAGAGCGTTCTTCTCGACTGTCCTGATGCTCGTCTGCCTCGTCTTTACGGCCAGTTGCCACCGCAACCGGACGAAGACCGCACCGGACCTGTCGGTTCCGGTGACGACGGCGGCGGCGCCTGCGACGAGCGCGGCACCAACGAATACAATCTGGCGCTCGGCGAGCGCCGCGCCCGGTCGGCCAAGGATTACCTGGTGTCGTTGGGCGTCTCCGCTTCGCGTCTGAGCACGATCAGCTACGGCGAGGAGCGGCCGGTCTGCAGCGAGCCGGAGGAGAGCTGCTGGTGGCAGAACCGCCGCGCTCACCCCGTGGTCACCGCCCGCAACAATCAGTAACGATCCTTCCTTTCTTGGACCCGCCCGTCCACTCCCGGCTGGCGGGGTCTGGGCGGCTCGTTCCGGCCGCCTTTTTTTGTTCCGTGCATTCGTCCTTGTTTACGCCGGCCTTCGGATGTCAGTGCTGGCCGCGTGCTTCGCGCGTAGGGTGCCATGCGCCGTATAATTTTGAGGATTCCAGCAGAAGGGAGGGAGCACGAGGAAACGGCGGGTTCCACCTCGTCGCACGCCGGCCAGGCGGCTTGCGAAGAGCATGGCCTTTTCGGCCGTCGCAGCGCTGGCCATCCTGGGGAAAGCCGATCCCACGGCGATGGCTCAGCGCGCGCCCACGGTCGCGCAAGATGCCGGCGCCAGCTTGACGACGGTCTCCTTCGCTACCCTGGAAGGAACGGTGCGGGTCTATCTGCCCCGCGACCTCCAGGCTGGCGACACGATCTCGGGCACGGTCTCTCTGGAGCCCTCGGGGAAATCCGACCGCGAGAAGCAGCGGAATCTGGCAACGCTTCAGGGTCTGGTGGTCGAGGTCGGCCGGGAGAGGATCTCCGCCAGCCGGCCGGCTTGGACGACACAAGTCCCGGCAACCGCCGAGGGCGCGGTGGCGCTGGCGTTGCGGAGCTCGAAGGGCACCGTCGGCGCAACGCGGGTTCCGCTCGCGGAGGTCACCGGCAGACCGGTGAGCGGGTTCAGCCTTCCCGTCCTTGGCCAGGCCGGCCAGCCGCTGCGAGTCGCCGGACCTTGCGACGGCCGGTTCGAGACGGGCGGTTTGCGGATCGGAACGGCCCCGGCCGAGCGCCTCGCGGAATCGCCGCGCGGAGCCGTGTTCCGCAGCCCCGCGGACGTGGTGGGCCTGGTCGAGCTGCAGTTCGAGGAAGGCGGCCAGCGCGTCACCGGCGGGTATCGCAGCGTGGGAATCGAACTCTCGGCCCCGCGTCTGAACCTGGACCGCGGCCAACAGACGACTCTCACCGTCGAAGTGCGCGGGCTGGAGGGACTGACCGCGCCCGTAACCTTCGAGGTGCGCAACGCCTCGCCCGCGGTGGTGGAGCTCGAAGGCGGCACGCAGCAGCCCGTGACCATCGCGCCCGCCGAGGTGGCGCCGGGTGGAGTCTACTGCTGGGTGCGGCGGCTGACCGGGGTCGGCGTGGGGAACTTCGACCTGCACGCCGAGCTGGAAATACCGCCCGGCACGTCCCCTCAGCAGCCGGCGGGAGACAGCATTCAATTTCAGGCGGCACCGGCGGAGCCTGAAACGGAGCTGCCGGAGACGCAGTGCGGCTGCAGCAGCTTGACGGTGGCTGGTCCCGCGAAGAAGCTCGACGCCAAGCTCGAGTTCCCGGAGAAGCCCTACAAGGTCAAGGCCACTCTGCCGCTCAAGTGGACCATCGCCTGTGCCCGCACGGCGGGCAGGACGCCTCCCGAGAATCCGATCTGCGCCGGTAAGACAACGGTCGAATTCACCGACGGAGGTTGGGCCGCCCAGAACCAAGGCGGCGCCGGCTGGTTTCAGCGCGGAAAGAGCAGCGAGGGTAAGACCACGATGACCGTTACCAGCGACTGCGGCCGCGATCCTCCGGAGATGTCCACTTCCAGAACGCTGACCTACGAGCTGGAGTACACTGCGAGCGCCAAAGTGGACCGGGGCTGGATCAAGGCCAAGGTGACCACAGAATGCGCCGGACCCCGGGCTGAAAAGATCTTCGAATTCAAAATCAAGGGCGGGTCAAAGGACGACAAGGCTTCAGACTTGGACGGCGACGGAAATCCCGACCAGGGGTAGGAGCGAGTAATTGACGATCCGCACATAGCCGCGCCGCCCGCGCGCCCGCATCCGGCTGGTTGTCGCCGACCGCCACCCCATCACTCTCAAAGGGATGGAGGATCTTTTCTCTGGAGAGGCCGACTGCATACTCCTCGCGCAGACTAAAGGAAGCCGTCTTCGAATTCTACACAGCCGCTGCTGCTTCCAGCCGCGGGAGAGCTGGTGTTACGATGGCAAAGGACCCCAAGGCGCCCGGCGCCGGGATTGCGAACAGAACGCTCCATTCGGAGGGACGTGAAGGAAGCTGGGCTTTCAGACGCTATCAAGCGCTTTTTGACCGACGTCGTCTCGGTCGAGCGGCTCGACGTGCTGCTGTTCATGTACCGGCACGCCGCGGACTGGTGGTCGGCGGAGAAGATAGCCTCCTTGCTCGACATGCCCGCCGAGGCCGTGCATGCGCACCTGGAGCACCTCAGCAGCCGCAACCTGCTCGACGTGCGGATTGCCGAATCCGTGATCTTTTGCTACAAGCCCGCAAGAGAGGAGCTGTCGCGGCTCGTGGAGGAGGTCGCTCAGGCGCACCACCGCTACCGCGACGCAGTCGTGGCGGTGCTGGCAGGTCGCCCTCCCGACGGCGCCCGGCTCTTCGCCGAAGCCTTCAAGCTGCGGAAGGACAAGAAACGGGATGGCTAGCGTCGTCTACACGCTCTGCGCGTTCACCAGCGGCCTATGTGCCGTGCTCCTCCTGCGCGCGTATGGCAAGAGCCGCGCCAGGCTGCTCCTGTGGAGCAGCCTGGCGTTCATCGGCTTGACCTGTAACAACCTGCTGCTGTTTATCGATTTGATCCTCGTCCCCGAGGTGGACCTGTCGCTGTATCGAAGTCTGACGGCGGCCCTCGCGGTGATGGTTCTCCTGGTGGGACTGATCTGGGATTCCAAATAGAGGTCGAGGCGTGAGCGAATTCCTCACTGGTGTCGCGGCGGCGGGCTCGTTGGCGGTAGGACTCTTTTTCCTCCGGCTCTGGCACGAGACGCGCGATCGCTTCTTCGCCTTCTTCGGAACTGCCTTCTGGGTACTGGCGCTCAACTGGCTGGCGCTAGCTTGGGCCACGCCGGCGGCCGAGCACCGGCACTACTTCTACATCGCGCGCCTGGTCGCCTTCCTGCTGATCATCCTGGCGGTCGTGGACAAGAACCGTTCCTCGGACAGGGATTTCCGTTGAGATCGGAACGTCTGGTGCACGTCGGATTCATGCGATTTCACCAACCGATTGCGATAATTTTATATGCGAGCAGCGTGATGATTGCTGCTATGGAAATGCAGATCGCGCTTGTATTGCGGCGCAGGAAAAAGAGCGTTACGCTGATCCAGCACGAGACCGCAGTGACCAATGCACCCACGACAAACGGTTCGCCGAACGCAACCGTGAACTCGGCACCCTGGACGTATTTCAAGCGTAAAAACTCGCCCAAAGTTCTCACCAAAGCCAGGAACTGGATCGTAATCCCTACCTGCGCCCATCTCTCTCTCGTCAATCTTGCCATCACAAATGGTTCGGCGCTATGAAGACTCTCAGGCAAGCCCGAATGCTAGAAAAGGCGGACCGCCGGCGTGGCAGGGTCCTCGGCGAGAGTCCAGTGCAGGGCGAAGATCTTTCCGTCGTGGCTGAAGGCCCTTGCCAGGTGCCCTTCGGCAGTGAGATCGGCTTGATCCTGGCGAACTGGAGAGCCATGCGCAAGGCGCTCTGGGATTGGCGTGTGGCGAAGGTGCGGACCGCCGCCAGAGCCAGTCGGAGGCTTTGGACCGAGTCGCTCCGCGCGTAGAGGAGAGCACTGGAGGCCAGATTCCGCGATTCTGCGATGGACTGCTGCAGCTCCGCTTCTCTCTGCCTCTGCTCCGCGAGGCGGCGCTGCTCCTCCGCCTCGCGCCGCCGCTGGTCGGCGACTCCCTTTTGCCGGATGGCTTCCGCACGCTCCGATTGCGCGATCCGTGCGTTCTTCTGGGCGATCGTTTCCTGCCTCACTGCCTCCTTGCGGCCCGCCTCGGCGGCACGGCTCTGGGTGAACGCCGCGATGGCGAGAACCGCCGTCAGAATGAGACCGAAAGCCAGGCTTGTGACGAGCAGGCGCTGCCGCTTGGTGGCGTTTTTCCGGCTCGCGATTAGATAGTTGGTTTGCAGGACCGTCGGTTGAGGGTCTTGATGCGCGTCGACCTCCTTCAACCAGCTCTCGGCTCGTTCGAGGTCGCGCCCCTGCAGCAGGAAGCTCGCCTCCTTGGAGCTGTTCTCCCATTCTCGAGCACGAACAAGAAGCCGGGTATGCTGATGGACCCACTCGGGATCTTTACGGATGGCAGTGGTAAGCGGCTCCAGCGCGGACTCGGTTCCGGTCCTCGCTTCGATGTAGTGCCGCGTGGCGACGGCTTCCGGAAGTACGTCCTTACCGATCCCATCCAAGAGGACGGGGATCAGCCTTTTGTTGTGCTGGAGCGCATAGTCCACCTCGCGCTTGCACATCGCCGAGGCCAGAGAGGCCGAGCTGACCATATAGACGACCGTGTTCGCTTCCTCGATGGCGGAGCAGATCCTGGGCCAGAACTCCTCTCCATAGTAGATTCCCTCCAGATCGATCCAGATCTGCAAACCTGCCTCCTCGAGCTTGCTCGACAGCTCCTCGACGAAAGCTCGATCCGCGCGGGAGTACGAGATCATCGCGTCAGTCATGGAGAGCCCTCCGCGGCTCGGTGTCCAGTTCACCGAGCGGCCCTGACCTCACCACACTAGTGTAGTGTTTCAACCGGACGTTGTCGTCTGCCTGCATGCACCCGGTCGATCGGGTTGAGAGATCACTTCGAGGGTGTGCCCACGACAATGTAGCTCTCCGAACCAGGCGGGCCGCAGCTCGAATCGTTGGATGAAGACCTGGTCGCCGAGCTTGAGCGGGAGGACCAGGGCCTCTCGACCCAGGTCAATCAGGCACTCCTCGCGGAACTCGAACGCCGCCGCAACCGGCTTCTGCTGGAGTTCCTCGACCGGCTCGACGCGGAGCATGGGCCGGTCGAGGAGTCTCTGGTCGAGAAGTACACCGGCCTCCTCGAATGAACCATTGCGTCGTGCTCGATGCCGAAGCCCTGGCGGCTCTGGTCGGGGAGCGAAATTGTTTTCTTGAGGCCCTTCTCGGTACTTCACACCTGCCTTCAGTTCCCCCCCGCCGAACGACAGCCTACCGCGGGATCTCGCGGAGCTGTCAAGGCTTCCCTGCGGCGGCTTCGCCGGCCTTGACAGCTCCGTGAGCCCCGCGGTGTCGAAGGGCTGTGCCGACGGGGGGAGCAAGCCGCCTCTGGAAAGAGCACAGGGGCCCCGCCCTCCTCTTGGCCGTACCGGGTCGCAGATGCGCGGCTATCCTCCGGACCTCGCCGCCTCCGAGAAGCTATCCAGCTTGGCTGCAACCTCCCGCAGGGCCTCCAGCACATTCCGCAGCAGCTCCCGGTCCTCCTCCGCGAGCCGAAGCGGGCCGGGTGCAGCATCCGCCATCCCGCCCGGCAACGTCGCCACGCTTCCCGGAGGGTGCTTCACCCAGTTCGCTCCCGGCCTGCGCCCAGGTCGGTCTTGGCGAAGAGCCGCTGGAACACCTTGACGGAGTCCACGGTATAGCGGCGGTTGCGGCCCGTCCCGACGGCGGGAATCTGATCCGCAAAGTCCCGTGCGTACTTAACGAGCGTCGGGTAGGAGATGCCCGTCTTCTTCTTGATGTCCAGCAGGGAATAGAGCGCTTTCGGGCGTGCCATCGGAGCCCCCGGTCCAGGATTCCGCATAGGATACACACAGCCTGGGACCGCCTGCGACGGGCAGGCGCGGCACCTCGGGCGCCCGGTTACTGGCACGTTACAGGTGAGATGTGACGGAACGACCTAAGTGCTTACAGTGCTGATACTTACCGACTCATCTCCCCTCTCTCCCAGGGGGAGAGAGGGGAAAAAAATGATGAAATCTCTCTCTGTTCCGTTGTTCTCCCTCCTCTCCCTCTGGGAGAGGAGGGCCGGGGAGGTGAGGGCTTCGGAGGGCACAGAGGAACCATGAGGCGTCTTTTCCGCGGGCTGCGTCAACCGCCCGATCCGTCGTACGACGCCGTCATCATCGGCTCGGGGATCGGCGGGCTCGTCGCCGCCAACCTGCTGGCGCGGGAGGGCCTCAAGGTGCTCCTCGCCGAGCAGCACTACATGGTCGGCGGCTACTGCAGCACCTTCCGCCGCGGCGGCTATACCTTCGACGCCTCGACCCACTTCTATCCGCTGCTGGGCAATCCCGAGACCCTGACCGGCCGCCTGCTCGGCGAGCTGGGAGTCGTCACCGGCTGGGTGAAGATGGACCCGGTCGACACCTTCCATTTCCCGGACGGCACGCGCTTCGCCGTGCCCGCCGACTTCGAGACCTACCTGGCGAAGCTCAAGGCGGAGTTCCCGCACGAGGTCTCCGCTCTCGACAGCTTCTTCGCCGTCGTGCGCGAGGTCTATCTGCTCGGGCTCTTCCACTACTTCCGCGGCCGCCCGGAACCGGAGCGGTTGATGCCCTACCGCGATTTGACGGTGCGCGAGGCGCTCGACCGCTGGTTCCGCGATCCCAAGCTCAAGCTGCTGCTCACCGCCGACTGCCCGCACTGGGGCTCGCCGCCCGGGCGCACCTCCTTCATCTTCGACTCCATGCTGCGGCTCTCCTATTTCCTCGGCAACTACTACCCGCGAGGCGGCTCCCAGACCTTCGCCGACGAGCTGGCGCTGCGCTTCGAGGAGAAGGGCGGGCATCTGCTCACCAGCACGCCGGTGCGGCGCATCGTCGTCGAGCGCGGCACGGCGCGCGGAGTCGAGATCGAGACCCTGCGCGGCCCCCTCGGCGGCCTGCGCGCCACCGTCAACGCCGGCGTCGTGATCTCCAATGCCGACCTGCTGCAGACCTTCGAGAGCCTGATCGGAGAGGAGCACCTGCCGCCGGGAACGCTCGCGGAGCTGAGGCGCCTGCGGCCGACGTTCCCTTGCTGGCTGACGCACCTCGGGCTGCGCGGGGTCTCGCGGCAGACCCTGGAGGAGGCTCAAGGCTATTACTGGGATTCGTGGGAGATGGATGGGGTCGGCCGCGGCGCGCTCCGCTTCAAGCTCTTCTGCCCGACGGTCTACGAGCCGGCCGTGGCTCCCGAGGGCGGACAGGTCTTGATTGTTCAAAAAGTCCTGGAAATGGATTACGATGGCGTCCAGGACTGGCCGGCTCACAAGAGAGGGATGGAGGAGTTCATCTTCGGCAATCTCGAACGGGTGATCCCGGGGATCGGCGAGCGCATCGCCGTCCGCACCAGCGCCTCGGCGCTCACCGCCCGGCGGTTCACCTGGAACCATCAGGGCGCGATGCTGGGCTGGGAGATGTCGCCCGAGCAGTTGGGCGAACGCCGGCCCGATGTCGAGACGGCGGTTCCCGGGCTCTATTGCGTCGGCCACTGGACGCGTCCCGGCGGCGGCATCACGCCGGTCATCGTCTCGGCGCAGGCGGTGGCGCGGCAGGTGCTGCAAGGCGCTCGTAAGCCGTCGGCAACCGAGTCCATCCCTCTCCGTGAGACCGCCTGGACGCCCTGAAGGAGGAGAGCCGTGACGAGGGCCTGGCTGGTCGGCCCTGAAGACAGCGTCAGCGCCGAGATCGCCCGCAGGCTGGGCTCCGGGGTCGCAGCCGCCGCGGCGGCCCTCCCCGACGGGATCGAGGTGGCGGTGTACCGGCCGCGGCTACGGGGCGCTTCCGGGGCTCCGGATCTGCGGGACGCCGAAGCGTTCTGCCGCACGGCGGCTCGCGTTCCACGGGCGGTCCTGCTGTCGAGCGCCGCCGTTCACGCCCCCCACCATCACAATCCGGGCTACGTGCCGGAGGCGTACCGCTCGCAGGGCTCGAATCCCATCGCCGCCGCGTGGGCCGAGCTCGAGGCGCGGCTCGCTGACGGCCTGCCCCAAGCCGAACGGATCGTGCTGCGGCCGGCGCCGGTGCTCGCGCGCGACGGCAGCGACCCTTGGTCCCGCCTCCTCTCAGGCCGCGTTGCCGTGGTTCCCCCGGGGTTCGACCCGGCCCTCCAGTTCCTCACGCCGGAGGAGCTCGCCGGGGCCGTAGCCAGCGCCGTCGAGCGCGGATCGGGTAAGCCCGGCGATTACTACGTAGCTCCGCGCGGCGCCGTCTCGGTGCGCGGCGCCCTCCGCCTCGCGGGCGTCCGGCGCCTGCCGCTGCGCTGGATCGGCCGCAGTGGGCTCGGTGACTATCTGCGCCACAACGCGACCGTCTCCGGCCGGAAGATCGAAACGGAGCTGGGCTTCGTTCCCCGCAAGACCAGCGCCGACTCCGTGCTCGCCGCGTTCGGCGACGGCAGGACCGCGGCGCCGCCGCCGGCGTTCGACGACTTCGGTCTCGATGCGGGGTATATCGGCGCCTACGAGCGCACGCTGTTCCGCTTCCTTCACGATCTCTACTGGCGGATCGAGTACCGCGGGCTGGAGAACGTGCCTTGGCAGGGGAGGGTGGTGCTCACCGGCATGCACCGGGGCTTCATGCCGTGGGACGGCGTCATGGCCTTGGTGGGAATCCACCGGGCCACCGGGCGCATCCCGCGCTTCCTCATCCATCCCTGCCTGGTCAAGCAGCCGTTCCTGGCCAATTACATGACCAAGCTCGGCGGCATCCTCGCCTGTCAGGAGAACGCCGACTGGGTGCTGGGCAACGACGGATTACTGGGCATGTTCCCCGAGGGCATCCACGGCGCCTTCACGCCCTACCGCGACGCCTACAAGCTCGGCAAGTTCGGGCGCGACGAGTACGTGAAGATGGCGCTGCGCAACCGCGCGCCGATCCTGCCCTTCGTCACCGTCGGCAGCGCCGAGATCTATCCCATCCTCGGCCGTCTCGACTGGAAATGGATCAAGCGCGCCACCGAGTGGCTCTACCTGCCTCTCTGCCCCAACTTCCCGCTTCCCGGCCTGCCGTTGCCCTCGAAGTGGCATACGCGGTTCCTGGAGCCGATGCACGTCGAGCGGCGCTACGGCCCCGAGGCCGCCGACGATCCCGAGGTGGTGCGCGCGCTCAGCCGTGAGGTGCGGGCGCGGATGCAGGAGGCGATCGACGACATGCTCCGCCGGCGGAAGTCGATCTTCCGGGGCGCCATCTTCAGCGCCGAGGCGGCGCCGGCCGGGCCAGGGCGTCGCGGATCTGTGCCTGATGGCGCCGTTCGTGAGAGGTGATGAAGTCGAGGATCTGCAGCACGTTGTTCACTCCGAACAGCGGGTGCTGGTGGATCATCGAGCCCCAGTCGAGATCGGGGTTCTCCAGGAATAGGGATTCGAACGCCTGGAAGGAGGCGCGCAGATCCCGCTTCAGCTCGTCCGCGGGCCGGCCCTTCCGGGGCGTCGCGCCTTCGGGGTGGCGGAAGTGGACCTTACGGTTGGCCGCCATGGCGGCGCCGAGCGACCGCGGCATGAGCCTGGAAAGGACCGTGAACGGCAGATCGAGGACCCGCAGCCAGGACTTGGGGATGCCGGCGGGAGCGGCGTCGAGATCCGCGAAATGCCGCTTCGCAAAAGGCCGCTTCCCGGACCGCGCGAGGTCCGCCAGCAGGGCGATCTCGCGCCGGTACATCGCGTCCGTCTTCGTCAGGTGATCGAGCACCTCGCCCGCCGACCACTGATCCGGGCCGGGTGAGCGGTCGAGCTGCTCCTGCGAGAGCGGCGCGGTCAGGTCGAACGTCTCCCGCCGCGCCCCCCGGAAGGTTTCGAGCTGCTGCGGGACCGGCATGATTCAGCTCCGCTTGGCGGCCGGGCGCTTCGCCGCCTTCTTGGCGCCCGCCCGCTTCTTCTTCGGTGGAATCGATGCCGCGTACTCGAGCGAGCGCCGGATCCAGGGCTTCAGCTCCTTGGGTTTCCGCACCAGCTCGTGGGGGACGACGACGTACTCCTTCATGATCCGCCCGGGGAACGGCTGGAAGATCTCGGTCTCGTACTTCTCCAGGAACCGTTCGCGGTCGCCCTCGGGCAGGCGCATCAGCATGTTTTCCTGGTGGAGCCCGATGAACATGTTGTCGTTGGCGAAGGCGCACGGATAGCCGAACATCTTGCGCGGTTCCACCCGCGGGTCTTCGTCCGGCACGATTTTGCCGAAAGCCTCGACCAGCCACTCCGGGGATTTTCGCCAAGCCATGGATACGCTCCTCGCCGCAGGATTTTTTTACCTGCTAACTCGGCGGCAACTTTAGCACTCCTAATCCAGGGAACGGTCCCATGAGGAAGAAGAGCCCGGCCTCGAGCGGCAAGGGCTGCGGCGGCGGTGGGATCTCGCCTGCCTTGCGAATCGAGATGCCGGCGGGATTGGACGGCTGCTTGGCGGCGGTCACCACCGCGGGCACGTAAGTGGCGAGCTCGACCGCATCGGGGACCTCGACGGCCAGCCGCTGCACCCCGGGGAGCATCGGGTCGTTTGCCACTCCGATCACCTTGGCGTTCTTGCTGCCGAGAGTGACCTTGATGTTGGCGGCATCGGGCTTGGCGCCGAAACCAGTCCCGAAGAGGGTCACCACTCCGCCCGGAGAGCCGGGCTGCTGGGCGTAGTTGAGCAGCGCCGGAGCCTTGGGATCGAGCGCGTTGCCGCTCGCGGCGAGGTTGCCGTTGCCGAGCAGGAAGGCCGGCTCGGCCACTTCGCCGTAGCTGTAGAGGAAGAGCGCCGGGCTGGCGTCGGCGACCGGCAGCTCGACCGGGACGGCCTGCTGCTGAGAGCCCGGGACCTTGACCTCGATCGCGGCCCGGCCCAGCTTCGGATCGAGGGTCTCGGGGACGCGGAAGACGATGCGGAACGGCAGCACGTCGAGGACCTGCGCCGCCAGGCCTCCCACCTTGACCTCGACGCCGGGAGGCGGCGGGCCGGGAGGAGTCAGGTTGGCGCCCACGATCAACACCAGGGCGCCGGGAGCGAGGGGTGGCTTGATGAGCTGAGCGCTGCTGAAGACGGGGATGAGCGGATCCGGCACCCAGCCGGCTTCCGGGCGGAAGGTCTGAACCAGGCGGGTCGGGACGCCCGGCGGCGGGTCGAGGAAGCCCTGGGAGCGGCCGCCGACCACCATCAACTGGCCTGCCGCCACCGCGGCGCCGGCACCCGCGGTGGGCAGGGGCTGGGGGAGAGAGCCGCGCCAGGCGCCGAGATCGAGGTCCAGCTCCTGGCACGGCAGGAAGGTCGGATCGAAAGGCTGCGTGGGGCCGCCTACCGAGGGATAGCCGCCGATCAGGAGGATGCGGCCGTCGAGCTGGGCGGCCGCGGCCATATACACGCCGACGACGGTGTCGGGACCGACGTCCCACTGATTGGCGGCGGTGTCGAAGATCACCGTCCGGCGGGTGATCTCCTTCTCGCCGATGCGCCCGCCGATGATGTAGATCCTCGTCTCGAGCGCCACGGCGCTGGCGCCCGCGGCCGGCAGGGAGGCCGGGGGCGGCGCCTTGGGATCCTGCGGGAAGTCCGCGCTCGTCTTCCACGTGCCGGTTGCTGTGTCGAGCACCTGCACCCGCGAGCTGATCTTGAGTCCCTTGCCTTGCGCCTCCAGGCCCGAGAACACGAAGATCTTCTCGCCTACCGCCGCCGCCGTGCCCTCGGCCACGGCGGTGGGGAGCTTGGGGCCGTCGTGCCACTGGCCGGAGTCGAGGTCGAGCACCTGGACGCGGTCCGTCGGCACCTTGCCCGGCTGTTTGAAGCCCCCGAGCACGTAGAGGTGCTTGCCGACCACCGCGCCCTGGGCCGAGGAGACGGCCGTCTGCAACGGGGAGGCGTCCTGCCAGCTCGCCGACTGCGGATCGAGATAGCGCACCCGGCTGGTGACCGCGCCCGTGTCGTCCACCCCACCGGCGGCGTAAACCTGCCCGCGGGCCGCCAGCACTACGGAGTTGGCCAGCGGCGCATCGAGGCTTGGCGGTGCCGGCCGCTGGGCCTCCACCTCGGCCATCCGCCGTGCCACCAGGTCGATGTGAGGATGGAAGAAGACGTTCACCGAGGTCTTGATGCCGTCCGGGTTGTCCTGATCGTTCGGGCAGTCGGCGGGCGGCGTTCCCGGCAGGCAGCGGTCCGGGTTGGCGAAGTGGAACTCGAAGTTGGGGCCGAAGGTGAAGGGCGGGAAGAAGCCGTCAGGCCCGATGAAGTAGGGGAAGAGGCCGACCGGCGCGAGGGTCTCGCTGTGCATCTCGAAGCCGCTGATCGCGCCGTTCGGCTCGGTGTTGAACTTGACATTGCCGAAGATCGGCGGCGGCGACGTGGGAGGCACCCAGTCGGGCGGCGGCACGAAGCTCGCCGGCGGCGCCAGCGGCGGGAAGATATAGGGGAAGGCGTAGGGGATGCGGTTGGCGCGGTCGGTGCGGCCGATGGTGGTGCCTTGGAAGTTGGCGAAAATCGTCAGGCCCTGGACCTCGCCCGTGCAGAGATTGAGACGGCCGCGGTTGGTGGTATCCAAAGGCTTGCCGCCCTGCAGGAAGAACGGCGTCGGGAAAGTGCGGGTGCGAGTGAACTCGAACTGCTGGCCGCCGCCCCAGGTGATGACCACCGGCGTGCCGACCCCGAAGTAGGTGATCGCGAAGTCCACCCAATCGCCCTGCGGCTTGCCGAACTGCACCTGCACCCAGCCGGTGAGCTTGGTGTGGCCGGCGACCGGCCGCGCCCCCAGGAAAGCCGGGAAGTTGAAGAACTCGTCGCCGAATTCGCTTCCTATCCAGTCGAGCGGACCCGCGATCAACCCTGTCTTGGGCAGGCGGATGCGATGGCGATGCGGCGGCGTCTCGCCCTTGATGGCGTCCCTGATCTCCTCGAGCAGCGCGGTCTTCTCTTCCTCGAAGTCCCAAGCGGACTCCTCGAAGCAGGTCAGGACCTGCACCGTAACGCGCAGGTAGCGGCCGTCGCCCTCCGGCAGACGTTCGATGGTTTTGCCCTCGACGCCGGGAGGATAGTGCCGCTCGACCCACAGACCCGGCCGTGGGGTGTGCGGCAGGTCGCGCATGAACTCGGCGATCTTCTCATTCCTGAACTCGTGCTCGGACACGTCGTCCCGCACCAGGTCTTCACGGTTGGGGAAGCTCGCCTCGAGGCCGCTCTTCAAGAACAGGACGTTCCAGCGCACGAGGCGCCTGAGAGCACAGGTTCTGGTCGTCATCGCAGTGTCATCCTTTCGCCGATGGTGGATCGGAATCGCGCGCCGTACACCCCGGAGCGCACGTCGCTATCGAACAGCGAGCATTCCGCCTCCTCGCAGTCGTGGTGGGCGGCGTCGTCGTAGCCCTGCCTGATCAGCGTGTCGATATGGCCGATGGAGAAGTTGAGCAGATCGGCGCCCCGGGCGAGGCCGCCGCCCGGCCGATAGCGGTGGATTTCCACCCGGCGGTGAGAGCGCTCGCTGCTGGTGGAGCCGGTACTTTTTCTCGCCGTGCTTTGTCTCGCCACCGTCGCTATGTTCGCCACCGCCCTCAGGGCCTTGGTGTCCAGGCCGCGGGCGAGGAAAGCTTCGCCGCGCTCGGCCTTGTCGAGGAGCTCGAGGCCGCGGTTGACGTCGTCGGCCTTGCGGATGTCATTCCTGATCTGCTCGGCGGCGAGGATGGCGAACACCCGGGCGAGGACGTCGAAGGTGCTCGCCGACGCCGGCTCGGCGTCGGCCAGCTTGGGATCGAGGTAGACGACGTGGATCACGTCCGCGCCGGCCTGGATGGCCGGCTTGAGCGGCGTGTTCATCGACAGGCCGCCGTCCACGTAGGCCGCGCCGTCGATCCATACCTGCGGGAAGATGCCCGGGATGGCCATCGAAGCGAGGACCGGCAGCGTCTGGCGCCGCGCCACCAGCTCCTCGGTATGGAAGATGCGCGGCGTCGCCTGCCGCCAGCGCGAGGCGACCACGAAGAGCTCCTTGCCGGAACGCGCGAGGCCGCGAAAGTCGATGGTGTCGGCGAGCAGGGCGCGCAGCGGCCCGTGATCGAAGAAGGCGGCGACGTCGGCGGCCTCGAGAAGGCGGGCGTTGAGCGGCAGCCGCGAGGTGAGGATCTTGGCCGCGCTCGCCGCCACGTCGCCGCTGAGGTAGAGGGAGTCCTCCATCAGCTTGGCGGCACGCTCCGGGGTAGGAAAGAGGCAGCCGAGGTCGAGGTCCTGGGTGGGCAGGCCCCGCAGCCGGAAGACGCCGTTGCCGCAGGTGCCCGGGCGGTCCGCGATGCGGCGGCGCCAGATGCGCTCCAGCCGGTCGAGGGCGGCCTCGCACGAGACCCCCGGCTGGGAGGCCAGGATGGTGGCGTTGAAGGCACCCACCGAGGTGCCGGTGAAGATCTCGGGATCGACGGCGCGGTGATCGGTCGAGGGCGAGGCGCCGGTCAGGATAGCCCGCATCACGCCGAGGCCGTAGGCCCCCTTGGCGCCGCCGCCCGAGAGCACGAAAGCGGTGCGCTCGGCCATCAGGCGCTGGCCCCGCGCAGCACCCAGCCCGGCAACGAGCTTTCGTCGTCCCAATCGCGGATCTGGCGCCAGGTCTGGAGCGATCCCGAGATGGCGGCGTAGTGTTTCTGGAAATGGATCAGGATCAACTGCTTCTCGATCTGCTGGCGCGAGATGCACAGCTCCTGAGCCGCCAACCCCGCGGTGGCCAGGTTGGCCAGGGCGACGAAGCTGAACACCGGATCGAAGGTGAGCTGGCCCCATGGCATGGCCTGTGCCAGCGCGGAGAAAGGCGCCGTAAACGGCCGCGCCGCGCCGCCGGTGGCCGCGTTGGCGAAAGCGCAGCCCCATTGCAGCGGATCGAGCGAGACGAGGGCGATCGCCGTCGGCCGGTTGGCGACGAAGACCATCTCGACGCGGATGCGGCCGTCGTCGAGGACCTCGAAGTGGATGGTCTGGAACGCGGCGTCGAACTTGCCCGGCCCCCAGGCGAGGGCCGTCTGCTCGGGGTTCTTGATGAACGCGTAGCCGAAGCCGTAGCGGCCCAGCACGCCCGGCCGCGGGCGGCTCTGGTCGCAAATGAAGGGGCGCGACACCACCAGCAGGCTGTTCTCGTCCGAAGGGATGGTGAGCGTCGGCCCGGAGCCGCCGAAGGGCTGGAGCTGGAAGTTGAAGTCGAAGATCTTGACCCTGAGCACCACCCATTCGAAGCGCGGCCCGATGTCGCGCAGGTCGACGATCGCGTGCTGCCGGTTTTCCGGGAACTTGCCGATCCTGCCGTTCGCGGCCCGCTTGTAGTAGAGCTGCTGGAAGCCGAAGCCGATGCGGCGCACGTCGCGCCCCGTGCACAGCGAGAACGGCCTGAGCAGCTCCGGAACCTCGTGCCGGTCGTCGGTGTAAGGCTGCGGGTCGCGGAAGTCGGAGACCCGCATGAAGTAACGCAGCACGAACGGGCGCAGCTCGGCGTCGATGCCCGCCGCCGCCCGCCGCCGGTCGGAGGTCTCCGACTTCGGCTGGTCGTAGAACTGCTCCTGGTAGTTGCCCATCACCGGCAGCAGCCCGCCGCCGACCGGCGCGCGGTCGAAGAAGCCGTAGCTGAAGTCGGGCCGGTTGAAGGTGAAGGCGAGCTCGAAACGCTCCTCGAAGCGCCCGCCCCGGCGCTGGTTGCGGTCCCACCAGCGCTTGAGCGCCAGCCCGCGGTCGAGATAGGGCTCGACGCGCTCGAGGATGGAGACGTCCGCGGCGGTGAACGAGGTCGATTCGGGGCTCATGGCGGGGTCTCCTCCGTGCCTCACCGGCAGCGAAAGACTTCCTGCACCCGGCCCGCTCGGCAGCGTGCCAAGGCGTCGTCGAAGACGCGGCGAACCCGCGGGTTGCCGAGGGCCCAGGGCGCGTCGAATGCAGGGCCGGGCAACCCTGCCCACTCCGCCCATATGGCGAGCGCCGCGCCCACTCCCTGCGCAAAGGCCTCGCGTGCCGGCCGGCCGAGGCCGGCGGAGGCCAGCTCGGCGAGCGACGCCAGGACCTCCCGGTGGCGCAGGTTGACCAGGGTGAAGGCCCAGGCCACTCCGGCGACGGCGTTCGCCCGCGCCGCGGCGGCAGGCGCTTCAGCACCGGCGCGCGCCAGCGCCGCCACGGTCCCACCGGGAAAGGCGTGGAGCGGCGAGAAGTAAAGCCCCCGTCCGATGCCGTGCCAGAAGTAGGAGGCCAGCTCGGCGGAGCGCGTCGCGAGGGCGCGGTCGACGGCTGGTATCGAGCGGGAGTGCAGGGTACGGGCCACGAAACCGAGGCCTTCGAAGGCGGTCTTGGCGTAGCCGGGCCGCGAGCCGGCCAGGCATAGCTCCTCGAAGCGGTGCAGGCGGCGCCCGAGGTTCCCTTCGCCGTCCAGAGCGCGCTCGGCCAGCGCCAGCCCCATGCCGGTGTGCAGCGGCAGCCAGGCGCCCGCCGGCACCGCCCGCGCCGCGAGATCCGCCAGCAGCCCCCCCGGCCGGCGCCCGCTGCGGCAGGCGGCGGCCGCGAAGCCGTGGCCCAGGCCTTCGACGGTCCACAGCGCCGGGAAGGCGCCGAGATTCCGGGCCTGGCGGACCCTCTCCCCAAGCGGTCCGCCGCTTCCGGCCGCAGCGGAAGCGGCACGGAAGCGGCCGAAGATCTCAGCTTTGTTGGCCAGCTCGACGGCCGCGGACGGCGCGAGGCGCAGCCACCCCGAGAGCGCTGAGGAAAAGCCCTCGTCTCGCGGGGGCGCCGGCAAGGCATCGGCCCTGCCGGCCCGCCCATCCCGGAGCGCAGCCGGAGGCAGCATGTGCAGCTCTAGGCGTTCTTCCTGCGCAGCTCGTCGCTGCGCAGTGCGTCGCGGATACCTTCGAGCGCGTCGATCTGCTCCTCCTCGTAGTCCCTGTACTCCCTGCACCAGGAGTCGAGGATGCGGGAGAAGACGCGCAGGTTCCTGGCGCCGCCCGGAGACGGGCCGTAGTCGGCGATCACCTGGTTGTTGAACTCCTCCCGCGAGACGTCGTCCCGCACCACCCTCTGGCCGTGCTCCAGCACGCCGCGGCTCTGGCCGCGGCCGATGGAGACCAGCGTGTACTCCACCAGCCGCACCCGGTCGCTGCGCCGGTCGCCGCACCGGTACCGCCGCCGGTAGCAGCAGTCGTCGCGCTCGCAGCCCCAGCCGCCGCAGGAGCACCGGTCGCTCTTGCCCCAGCGGTCCCCGCCGTCGCCGTCGCGCCAGCCGTCTCGCCCGCCGTCGTGGCAGCGCGAGCCATCCCGCCATTGGGTACAGTCGTCGTCGTCCCGGTCTCCCCAACTGTCGCAATCCCAGTCGCGCTCGCGGCGGCCGGGATCGCGCCAGCCGTCGCTCGACCGGTCGCAGTCGTCGCGCCGGTCCAAACAGCCGGTGAATCTGCGGGTCCAGGACGTCATGTCGCCGCCGAAGGTCTGCATCGAGCGCGACATCATGTCGGCGAACATGTTCATCGGCATGCTCATCAGCTGACCGAAGGCCTGCATCATCTGTTGCATCGTGCCTCCTCCTTTCGGAGTCGTGAGCTCCTGCTCAGTTGTCCTTGCGTTTGCGGGCGGCGCCTCCGGCCAGGCCGAGCAACAGGGCGCCCAGCCCGGCGAAGAGAAGCGTCGCGATGACCTCGATCCACCGCCGCCCGGCAGGCATCGCCGCGGCGAGCCGGCCGGCCACCAGGGCCACGGCGGCCATCAGCATTCCCAGGGCGCCGGCCCCGGCGGTCGCGTTCTGCCGGCGTTCGCGCCGGGCGGGTGCCGTGGAGGGCGCGTGTCGCCGCCGCTCGACGCCGTCGAGGGCGGCTTCCAGTTGCCGCGGCAAGGCGGCGAGCGCTCGCGCGTAACTTTCCATCACGCGCACCATGGCTCTGGGCTCCCTGCCCAAGCGCCGCCACTCGCTCCAGGTGGCCTGCCAGCGCAGGTCCTCCAGGGCGGTGACCAGGGGATCGTCGACCTCGAGCCCTGCTTCGGCGGCCGGCGCGAGGGGCGCCATGACGCGCGCCAGCCAGAAGACGCCCCGATAGAAGTCGGCGAGGGCCGGCCGCGCCGTGAAGCCGTAGCGATGGGCGAGCTGCCAGTGCGCGAGGAGGTGCCTGGCGAGGGCGTCGCGGCCCGCGCTCAGCTGCCGGTCGGCCAGCGGCGCGAGCTGCCGCAGGCGCTTCTTGAAGGCGTCCGCGTCGGCCTGCGGTCCGGGCTCGAGCTCGGAGAGCAGACAGTCGGCGGCCCGCTCCGGGTCGTGATCGGCGGTGGCGCATACATAATCCCATAAGGGTCCCTGCGAGGCGCTGGTCAGGCGGCCGAAGGTACCCGCCTCGACCGCGATGCGGCCATCGTCGAGGAGCAGCAGATCCGCCTCCAGCGGAAAGCGCTCGCCGGCGAACGCCAGCTCGAGCCACGCCAGCGCCAGCCGCGGCGCGAGGTCGTAGGTCGGGCCGTAGCGGTCCGTTCCCCACGCCGCTCGCCCATGGGCTTCCCGTGCAGAGGTCGTGCCTGGGAAGCGATGCCCCGCCGCCAGCCGCCGCCCGGCGAGCACCGAGGTGGTGAGCACGGCGGCGGTGGAGAAGGGACGTTCGATGGCCGGTGCGGTCAGCAGGCCGCGCGCCGCCGGCGGGGGCTCACCCAAAGGCACGGTCGCGGGTGTCGCGAGGGCGGCGAGCGCCTCGGCCTGGCTCCCCGCATCGATCTCCGCCTCCAGGGCGGTGCCGAAGTCGGCGATGGCCGCGGCGAGGTCCTCCCGGCTGCCGTTCCAGCCCGCCTGCAGCAGCGGCAGGAGCGGCAGGTCGCGCTCCATCTCCTGCTCCAGGCCGGGCCGGCGCAGGCGAACGAGGATTGGCCGGCGGCCGGGGAGAGTGGCGTGGTGGACCTGCCAGAGGGGACCGGAGGAGACCGGCGTTGCCTCGAAAGTGGCGAAGAGCTCCGCGGGTCCCGCACCCACCTCCTCGACGAGGCGGCTCGTCACCGCGGCGGCCGGCGCCGCGGTGTCATCCGGCGTCTCCGCCAGCTCCAGGCACGCAGCCGGCGCGAAGAGATCGGCCCGCCAGGAGAGGTAGCGGGCGAAAGCCGTGAACACGGGCCCGAGTCTGGAGAGCGTTCGCGCCAGGTCGCGGGCGCTCTCGGCGTCGAGGGGAGCGCCCGCCGGCGGCGGTGAGCGGCGCACGCCGCTCCAACCGCGCGCGGCGAGATGGCGCTCCACCTCCCCGCGGCGCGCGGCGTCGGCGGCCCTGGCCAGGCTCAGCCGCGCCATCCTCTGCGTTCCCGGAAAAGCCCGCGCCAGAAGCCGTAGCGGAAGATCTCGCCCATGCGGCCCTCGCGCTCCAGGGCGGGCAGCAGCGCCAGCGCCCGCCGCGCCGGATCGCCCACCAGTTGGTCCCAGCGCCGCGCGCTGCCGCGGGCCGGCCGGTAGCTCACGAAGTCTTCGATCAGCGCCGCGCCCGGTGTGGTCGCCGCCCGCATGGCGATCGAGGAGGCCACGCCCTCGGCGAAGGCGTCGGTGGCGGCCAGCTCGTCGCCGTGCGGCCGGATCCACAGCTCCTCCAGGATCCACGGCTGGCGCTGGTTGACCAGCGTGATCGCCCAGGCGAGGCCGGTCACGGCGTTGAGCCAGGCGCGCTCGCCGGTTGCCTCGTGGCGCGCCTGGGAGAAGACCTGCTCGCTCGAGCAGGGCAGGAAGTTGAGCGGCGAGAAGTAGATGGCCCGGCCGGCGCCGTGCCAGAAGTAATCGTGGACTTGCGGGGCCACGCGGCGTACCGCGCGGTTGACCCGCGAGAGCAGCGGCGGATGGAACAGGCGGGTGACCAGCCCCAGCGACTCGTAGGCGGCGCCGAGGTCGCCGGGCCGCGAGTTGTCGCGGCACAGGCGGACCACCGTGTCCACGCTCTCGTCGATCGCGCCGCGCGTGGGCGCTTTGGCGACGGCGTCGATCTCCAGTTGTGCGGCCCACAGGCCGACGCCGGCGTGAAGCATCAGCATGCTCTTCTCGGGCAGCCCGTCCGCCACCCTGCCGGTGAGCAGGCCGTGCGGCGTCCGGCCGCGGTCCGAGAAGCTCACGCCCCAATCGTGGCCCAGCCCCTCGACCGCCCACAGGGCCGGAAACTCGCCGATGCCGTAGGCGCGCTCGGCGAGGTCTTGGATGGGCAGCGGGAAGCGGTCCGGGATGCCGAGGATGAGCGCGTTCTCGCGCACCAGCACGTAGACCTCGGCCTTGTTCAGCAACTCGACTCCCGCCGCCGGCGCACCGCCCGAGAACAGCACCTCGAAGCCGCCGGCCGTGCGCCGCGCCAGCTCCGCCGCCAGCCGCGGCAGCGTGCCGGCATCGAGCGGCTCCGGGCCGAGCGCCTGGCGCAGGAGGTCCGCGGCGCCGTCCTGGGCGCGGTCGAAGAGCGAGAAGATCCGCGACGATTGCGGCCCCATCCGGCGCCGCGCCTCCACGGTCACGTCGTCGAGCGGCGCCGCGGCGCCGCGCGCCGGAGGCCGGGCGGCGAAGACCTCGGCCAGTTGCTGCGCGCCGAGGACGGGCAGAGACCAGGACATCGAAAGCAGCGACCGCGCCAGCTCACGCATCGCCCGGCTCCTCGTCCCCGGCCGGCGGCGCTCCCCGGCGGCGGGTGTTGGCGCGGGCCAGGATCTCGTGCCACCAGCCGGCCGCCTCGGCCGGCTCGACCGGCGGCCGCTCGGCGAAGCCGGCCAGGGTATCGACCATGCCGCGCTCCATCTGCTCGCCGAGGCGGAAGAAGTCGCGCGCCGAGCCCCTGAGGCGCTCGGCGGCGGCATGGCGGATGGCGTCGAGACCTTGCCGCCGCGCCGAGGCGCCCATCTGCGAAGCGGCCACCAGCGCCGCCGCGCCGGCCAGCCGGCTCATGGACACGGCCCAGTCGAGAAAGTCGCTTCCGGAGTTGGCGCGGCGCATGACGGTTTCCTCGTTTGCCGGATCTTCAGGCCAGGCGGCGGAGCGCCGCGAGCGTGGAGAGGGCCGCGGCGCCGGCGAAGCCGAGCTCGGCCGTCCACAGGTTGAAGCCGAGGCCGGCGGCCTGCGGGACGAGGGTCGCCAGCAGGGCGGCGCCCAGGGCAGCAGCGCCGAGGGTGAGGGCGCGGACCCGCAGCCGTTCCGTGTCGCTCTCTGCGGGATGCCGCTCGTCCCCGTCCCGATCCTCCGCCAGGTGCTCGAGGAGTCGCGTCATGCGCGCCGGACCCTCGTAGAGCAGGCGGTTGCCGGCGTCCGACCAGGCGAGGACCGTGCCGGACGAGAGCAGGCCCCGCCGCGCTTCGGAGGAGAGGATCTCGGCGCAGCGGACGGCGAGCTGACGGCCGATGTCGAATCCCGGCGCGAAGCGGCCGAGCAGGCCGTCGATGGCGATCGCCGAGCGGATGTACTTGACGATGTCGCGCTCGGGCATCACGCGGGTGGCCCGCGAGAGCTGCAGCATCTCGGTGAAGATCGGAGTGATCTTGGCCTTGAGGCGGCGCTCGCCCCCCTGCTCCTCGTACCAGCCGGCGGCCAGCCGGTCGATGCCGGCGCGGAAGCCGGCGATGTCGGAGGCGGCGTCGTGGACGGTGATCTTCAGATACTCGCTCTTGATGGTCTCGAGGTCGCCGCGCGCCAGGGCCAGCGTCATCGCCAGCAGATGGCGGCGCGAGTAGCGGCTCATCTGGCCGGTGATGCCGAAGTCGATGTAGCCGACCTGCGAGCCGTCTAGGATGATGAGGTTCGCCGGGTGCAGGTCGGCGTGGTAGATGCCGTGGCGGAAGGCGTCGCCGATGAAGTTGTCGACGATCGCGGCGGCGAAGCGATGGCGGTCGAAGCCGCGCGCCGCGAGGCGCCGCGGCAGCACTTCGTCGCCCTCTTCGAGCGCCCGCAGGTAGCCGAGGAGGGTGGTGCCGTTCAGATATTCCGCCACCAGGGTGCGCCGGGTGGTGAACTCGGCATAGACCTCCGGCACGCGCTGCGCCGGGTTGTGCGCCGCCAGCAGGTACAGCTCCTCGCCGTACCGCGCCTCGTACCGGTAGTCGAGCTCCTCGCGGCTCCAGGCGATGAACTCGGACACCGGATCGACCAGCCAGTAGCCGGCCCGGATGCGCAAGGCGCGGATCAGCCGCAAGGTGACGATCATCAGGCGGATGTCCGCCGCGAACTCCCGCTCGACGTTCGGCCGCTGGATCTTGATCGCCACCTTCCTGCCGCCGAGGAAGCCGGCGTAGACCTGGCCCACCGACGCCGTGGCGATGGGCGCGCGCTCGACCGCGTCGAAGACCTCGCCCGGAGACCGGCCCAGCTCCTGGCGGAAGATCGCCTCGGCCGCCTCCCAGGGCACGGGCGCGATGCGGTCGAGCAGCTTGAAGAGGGCGTTGCAGTATGCGAGCGGCAGGACGTCGGGCTGCAAGGCCAGCATCTGCCCGAACTTGACGAAGGTGCCGCCGAGATCCTCGAAGAGGGTCCGCAGCCGCTCCGGCCCGGTCAGCCGGGCGTTCGGCAGCCGGCGCGCGAGCGGGGGATAGCGGCCGGCCAGGACGCCGAGGCCGTGGGCGAGAAGGACGCGAACGATCCTTCCCAGGCGCCTCAGCCCCATCCAGAAATCCGCCACGCGTTTCCTCCCCGGCCGCGGAACGCGGCGAGCGGGATGCGTCCTTAGTCCTGATGGTACAGTAAGATGCTAAGCAGAGAAAGTGATGGAGTCGAAGGATGAAAAAGGATTCAGGTGCGATGAGCTCCCGTCGAGACCCGGCGTTGAACCCCCTCCCCTCCCGCTCGCGGCGCCGCCGTTTCTTCGCCGGCGTCCTCCCCCCCGTTCTGCTCCTCCCCGTCGCCTGGCTGAGCATGGACCGGATGGAGCGGGGCGGGCGGGAGTTCGCCGACACGGGCCAGGCGATCGTCGGCAGCCTCTCCAAGCTGGCCGAGGCGGTGAGAAACCGCGACCTCGCCGGCATCAAGCGCCTCTACAGCCCGAGCTTCCAAGGGCGGCGCCTGGGGCTCAACACCGCCGAGCTCAAAGATGAGAAGGACGGCGTCCGCATCTACCGCTTCCGCTCCTCCGGGGGCGCCGCCGACCGCCGGGCGGCGCTCGCCGAATGGCAGGAATACCTGGCGGGTTTCCAGGCGATCGACGAGGCGCAGGCGCACATTCATCTCCTCGAAGACTGGGATGCGGACGGCGGCTTCGGAGCCAGCGTCCGCTTCGAGGCGATCGGCACGCGCCGGGGCGAGGCCCACGCCGGCATCGACCGCGCCTACTGGCGCCTGCGCTTCGACCCGTCGCCGCACGGCATGGTCATCCGCGACGCCGCTCTCATCGAGGGAGACCGGTCGGTCGGCGGCGATCCCCAGTTCACCGACGTGGCCGGCGAGGCGGGCGTCGATTTCGTCAACCGCTTCTACCCGGGGTTTTTCACCACGCCGCTGAGGTTCAAGATGCTGCGCTACGGTCCGGCCGGGATCACCGCGGCCGACGTCGACAACGACGGCTGGTACGACCTGTTCATCCCCGACGGCGTGGAGTCGCGCCTGTTCCTGAACCGTCGCGACGGCACGTTCGAGGACGTCACGGCCCGCGCCGGCCTGGCCGGGCTCGACGGCGTCTCGGTGGGCGTCTTCGCCGACTACGACAACGACGGCTTCAAGGATTTCTTCGTCAGCCGCACGTTCAAGCCCAACCAGCTCTTCCACAACCGCGGCGACGGCACGTTCGAGGACGTCACCGCCCGCGCCGGCATCGGCGCCGACTGCTGCACGACGGTCGCCTCCTGGGCCGACTATGACAAGGACGGCGATCTCGACCTCTACGTCGGCCGCTATCTCGACCCGCGGCTGGAGATCCCGGAGAGCTTCTACGCCAGGAACGGCGTGCCCAACCAGCTCTACCGCAACGATGGCGACGGCACGTTCACCAACGTCACCGAGCAGGCAGGGGTGGGAGAGATCGGCCTGTGCCTCGGCACGGTGTTCGGCGACTACGACGACGACGGCGATCCGGACCTCTATGTGGTCAACGACTTCGGCCGCAACACCCTCTACCGGAACAACGGCGACGGCACCTTCGCGGACGTCTCGCAAGCGGCCAACGCGCTGGCCTACGGGGCCGGCATGAGCGCCTCCTTCGGCGACTACGACAACGACGGCAAGCTCGACATCTACGTCGCCAACATCCGCTCCGAGGAGCGCTGGTTCGGCGAGTCCCCCACGGTGCAGCGGTTCCTCGTCAACTCCTGGCGCCAGGGGATCTGGAAGACCGACATGCACCTCTATTGGGAGATCGTCCGCCAGTCCGGTTTCCGCTTCCGCGAGGTCTTCCAGCAGATGGGCTCGGGCAACACGCTGCTGCGCAACAGGGGCGACGGCACCTTCGACGACGTGACCTGGAAGGCGGGCGGCAATCCTCCCGGCTGGTTCTGGGGCTCCGGCTTCGCCGACTTCGACAACGACGGCTGGCAGGACATCTACTCCGCCAACGGCTGGGTGTACGGCAGGAAGAACACCGACTTCGAGCTCGATTTCTTCAACGGCGTCTCCGGCGACCACCGCAAGTACAAGTCCGGCTACTTCTTCGACCCGAAGAACTATCACGGCGTCTCGTGGCACGGCTGGGAGCACAACCGCCACCTGCGCAACAACGGCGACGGCACCTTCTCCGAGATCGGCCGCGCCGCCGGCACGGACCTCATCCTCAACAGCCGCGGCATCGCCTTCGCGGACTTCTGGAACCGCGGCGTGCTCGACATCGCCGTCGCCGCCTCGACCGACCGCCATGCCCTGCTGCGCAACGAGGTCGGCCGCAAGCGCAACTGGCTCGCCATCGAGGTCGCCGGCGCCGCCGGGCGCCTGCCCGACGGTGCCAGCAGGGATGGCGTCGGTACGCGGGTGATCGTGAAAGCCGGCGGCAAGACGCTGACGCGCGAGGTCGCGCTGGGGGACGGCTACGGCTCGCAGAACAGCCTGCGTCTCTACTTCGGACTGGGCGGCGCCCGGCAGGCGGACGAGATCGCCGTCCGCTGGCCCCGCTCGGGACGCACCCAGAGATTCCGCAACGTCGCCGCCAACGGCATGTACCGGTTGAGCGAAGGCGACACCGCCCTGGCGCCTCTGGTGCCGGCGCGATGAAGGCCGCGGCTCAGCGGTAGCCGAGGCGCTGCTTGACCTCCGCCGTGGCCTCGTCGTTGCCCTCGACGCTGAGCTTCCCGCGGTCCGCCCCGCGTCCCGGCGGATAGAAGCTGTCCCGGTACATCGGATAGCACTCGCTGCGCAGGTGGCCGAGGTTCTGATGGCCGCGGCGGACGGCCCGCTCGTGGCGGAGGGCGCCGACGTCGACCGGCGCCACCACGATCTTCTCTCCGGGTCCAGGATCCGCCTGAGCGAGGATGCGCCCGTCGAAATCCACGATCATGCTGCCGCCGGGCCACGAGAAAGGCGGGTAGTGCGCCAGGCTGGCCGCCTGGTTCGCGGCCACGACGTAGGCCACGTTCTCGATCGCCCGGCAGCGGTTGACGACGGTCCACCAATCCATCGGCGCCGTGGCCCCCCAGGGATCCATGTAGGCCGAGACGCGGATCAGCACCTCGGCGCCGTTGGCGGTCAACTGCCGCAGGGCTTCGGGAAAGAGCCAGTCGTAGCAGATCGCCACGCCGAGGTTGCCGATGGGCGTGCTCGCCACCGGGAACATCTCCTCCGCGTAATCCGGCAGGTCGTGCGGGCTGGCGTGGACTTCCCAGGGAATCCAGGGGTTCACCTTGCGATACTTGGTGAGGATCCCCTCGGGTCCGATCAGGCAGGTGGCGTTGAAGACCACCCCGGGATACTTGTCGTCGCGCTCGAGGAAGGTGCCGGTCTGGACGTAGATGCCGTACTCCTTCGCCTTCGCCGCGTAGCGCTCGGTGTGCTCGTTGGGGATGGGGATGGCCAGCTTCTCCAGCAGCTCGCGCGCCGTGGGATAGACCGGCGCCGCGTGCGCGAACTCGGGGAAGACCACCAGCTTCACCGGCAGGAACGGCGCGTAGCCCTCCACGGCGTTCGCGATCATCGCCAGCATGCGGTCCGTGTGGGGTTTGATGCCGGCCCGGTCCGCCGGGTTGGGGAAATCCACCTGGCAGGCGGCCGCGGCGTAGCGGAGCTTTTCCTCGCTCAATCCCGATCTCCTTTCAAAGGCCTTCCGTTGCGGCATATAAGTGTAGACTTGTGCGAGCGCTGTTGCTGGAACCCCCGGCGGAGAGACACATGGCGCAACGCGAGGAGACGGAGCCCGGCCCTGCGGCATCTCTGCCGGCCAACAAGGAGACCGCCCGGGCTTTCCGCGAGGACCTCTGGAACTCGGGCGACCTGGCGCTGGCCGACCGCCTCATCGCTCCCGAGTGCCTGCTGCACGCCGTCATTCCTTTCCCCATCGACTTCGCCCGCGGTCCCGACGCCGTCCGCCACCTGGTGTTCTTCTACCAGATGGCCTTCAGCGAGATCCGCATCACCGCCGAGCAGATCGTCGCCGAGGGCGACACCGTCGGCGTGCGCTGGACCGCCCGCGGACGCCATACCGGACACCTCCTCGGCCTGCCGCCCACCGGCCGCGAGACCGTCACCACCGGCATCGACATGCTGCGCATCGCCGACGGCAGGATCGTGGAGGGTTGGATCGACTGGGATGTCTTGAGCCTCCTCACGCAGCTCCTCGATCTGGGCGCCAAGCCCGAGGAGGGATTCCTCTCCCTCTTCGAGCGGCTCCGCCAAGCTTGACCCCGGATCGGACGCCGCGACGAGTATGAATCATGTGGGACGGCCCTGCGTGGCCGCCCTCCCCGGGACGTCTGAGATCCCGCTAGAATGGACTGGCGCCGACCGATGAAACGCTGGAAGCGCGATCCGCGCCTAAGAGGAGCGCACGCCTCCTGAAGGCGGGGAAAGGGGAGATTCGGAGATGGAAGGCAAGGATTTTCGCGAAGTGGACGTGCTCGTCGTCGGCGCCGGTCTCGCGGGCCTCTGTCTCGCCCGCCAGCTCCTGCTCGAGCGGCCGGAGTTCCGCGTCCTGCAGCTCGACCGCCTGCCCGAGATCCCCTCGCCCAAGCAGAAGGTGGGGGAGGCCACGGTGCAGGTGAGCGGCTACTACTACTCGCGGGTGATCGAGATGGAGGAGCACCTGCTGCAGGAGCACTACCTCAAGTACAACCTCCGCTTCTATTGGAAGACGGAGCGCGGCGGCGCCGTGTGGGAGGACCTCAGCCAGTCCTACATCCGCAAGATCTCGAACATCGCCACCTACCAGCTCGACCGCAACAAGTTCGAGGCCGCGGTGCTGGAGAAGAACCGCGAGAATCCCAACTACGAGCTGATCCACCCGATGGCGGACCTGCAGGTGGACCTCGCCGAGGACGGCGGCCCGCACGGCTTCCGCTTCAAGGCCGACGGCCGCGAGACCGCCGGCCGCGCCCGCTGGGTGGTGGACGCCTCCGGCCGCGGCCGCTTCCTGGTCAAGAAGCAGGAGCTCAACCGGCCGAGCCCCATCAAGCACGGCTCCTCGTTCTTCTGGGTCGAGGGGCTCCTCGATCCCGAGAAGTGCACCGCTCTCGACCGCCGGTCCATCCGCGTGCGGCCCGAACGGGGGACCCTGGGTCATTTCCCCACCTTCCTCGCCACCAATCACTACTGCGGCCAGGGCTACTGGTTCTGGGAGATCCCCCTCCACGGCAAGACGAGCCTGGGGCTGGTCTTCGACACCGCCGACGTCCCGTTCGAGGACGTCCATTCGGTTGAGAAGGTCGTCGACTGGATCTGCCGCGAGTATCCCCTCTTCGCCCGCGATTTGCCCAAGCGCAAGATTCTCCACCACTCGGGCCTCAAGAGCTTCGCCCTCGACAACGGCCAGACGATCTCGCCCGCCCACTGGGCCATGTGCGGCGAGGCCTGTCGCTTCACCGACCCCCTCTACAGCCCGGGCGGCGACCTCATCTCCACCTACAACACCCTGATCACCGACTGCATCCTGACGGAAAACCAGGGGGAGCTGGAGGCCAAGATCCGCCGCTACGAGCCGCTGGCGCGGGCCATCTACGAGGCCTACGTGCCCAGCTTCGCGGTGAGCTACCAGACCCTCGGCGACCAGGAGGCCTTCTCGCTGCGCTACGTCTGGGAATTGACCGTCTACTTCGCCTACTACGTCTTCCCCTTCATCAACGACCTGCACATCAATCAGGCGTTCCTGCCCGCCTTCCTCCGCCGCTTCGGCCAACTGGGACCGATCAACCAGGGCATGCACCGCCTGCTGCAGGCCTTCTACTTGTGGAAGAAGGAGAACGTGGTCATCCCCGCTCCCGAGCCGGTCTTCTTCGAGTTCATGGAGATCGAAGCCCTGGCGCTCGCCGAGCTGACGTTCTACAAGGTCGGGGTCGGCCTCGACGAGGCCCGCGCGGTGCTCGACGATCAGCTCGAGAACCTCCGCGATCTGGCCCGCTGGACGGCGGCCCACATCACCTCCGTCGTCCTCGACGACGAGCGGGCCCTCGGCAACGCCGCGTTCATCCGCGGCATCGACATCAACAACCTCCAATTCGATCCCGACGCCATGGCGGCGCGCCTCGCCGCCGCCTGCCGCGAGACCTCCGAGACCTACACCTGGCGGTTCAAGGTGCCGTGCATGAAGCGGTTCCGCACCCGCCGTCTCGCGCAGGAGAAGGAGATGCCGCTCGCCGTCGGCGCGGCGGGGGGCTGAGGATGAAGGACGCCGCCGCTCCAGCCGTCGAAGCCCCGGTGGCGGACCATGCTCCGGGGCTGGAGCGGGCGTTCTCCTTCGTCCCCGAGGAGCGTCTGGCCGAGCCGCTGCCGGTCGCGGGGGAGATCCCCTCGTTCCTGCGCGGCACGTATTACCTGAACGGTCCGGCCCGCTTCGTCCGCGGCGACCTGCGCTACCGCCACTGGCTGGACGGCGACGGCATGGTCTGCGCCCTGCGCTTCGGCGACGGCGGCGCTCACCTCACGGCCCGCTTCGTGCGCAGCGCCAAGCTCGCCGCCGAGGAGGCGGCCGGCCAGGCGCTCTACCGCGCCTTCGGCACCGCCTTCCCGGGCGATCGATTGGTGCGCGGCATCGCGCTCGAATCGCCGGTCAACGTCAGCGTCTACCCGCATGGCGGCACCCTGCTGGCCTTCGGCGAGCAGGGCATCCCCTGGGAGCTCGACCCGGACACCCTCGAGACCCGGGGCCTCTACAACTTCGGCGGCGCCCTCAACCCGCTCAGCCCCTTCTCCGCGCACCCGAAGATTGATCCGGTCAGCGGAGAGCTGTGCAACTTCGGCATCTCCTTCTCGGCCACCCAGCCGAACCTCAACCTCTACCGCTTCGCCGCGGACGACGGCCTCGTCTATCGCAAGAGGATCGCGCTGGAAGAGCCGCGCTCCCTCCACGACTTCTGCTTCGCCGGCAAGCACGTGGCCTTCTATCTCGCCCCCTACCGGCTCGACATGGCGGCCCTGGCCCAGGAGGGGAAGACCCTGATGGAGTCCCTGCGCTGGGAGCCGGAGAAGGGAAGCCGGCTGCTCGTCGTGCGGCGGGAGGACGGCGAGCCTGTGGCCTCCGTGCCGGTGGGGAACCGCTACGTGCTGCATGGCATCAACGCCTACGAGGAAGGCGACCGGCTGATCGTGGACGTCCTGGAGCTCGACCGCCCCGTCTACGATCAGTACGACGTGCCTAACCTCTTCCCCGACGTCGCGCCGGGCCGGCCTGCCCGCCTCGTGGTGGACCTCGTGGCCGGCGCTCTCGTGGACCGCGTCGAGATCGCCTACGACAAGGCGCCGGACTTCCCGGCGATCGATCCCGACCTCGCCGGCCGGCCCTACGAGCATTTCTGGATGCTGGGGATCTCGAAGACCGGCCTTCTGGGCCGCAAGTTCTTCGACGAGGTCGTCCACTGCTCCTGGTCGCGCCCGGACCGCGCCGAGACCTGGACGGCGCCCCCCGGCTGCTACCTGGGCGGCGAGCCCGCCTTCGCGCCGGATCCCTCAGGCGAGGGAGGCGCGGTGATCTGCCAGCAGCTCGACGTGGAGACGGGGGAGATGACGTTCCTCGTCTTCGACGCCTTCGACGTAGCGCGCGGGCCCGTGGCGAAGCTCGCTCTCTCTTCGCCTCTTCATCTTGGATTCCACGCCTTTTTCCAGCCGGCCTGACGCTAGATCAGTATGAAGACCCTAAACCTCAAAGAGGCGAAGATCGATCTGGCGGAAGCCGTCGAATTGGCGCGAGAGGAGCCAATCCTGCTCGTGACTCCTACTGGTCAAGAGTTCCTTCTTGCCGAGGCGGACGATTTCGAGAGGGAGGTGGAGCTCCTTCGCAACAGTGTGGACTTTCAGCGGTTTCTAGATGAGCGATCGCGTTCGCTACGTCGTATTTCGCTGGAAGAGTTCGAAGCGGAGACCGACGACGAGATAGCGAAGCAAAAAAAGACCGCTACCAGGTGAGCGCGGCGCCGGGTCGCGGTCAGCCAGAACCTCATCGCTGAGGCTCAGGCCGCCGAGAGAGAGCCGGGTCAAGGGCGGCTTCTTCCAGGCCGGCATCGCCGCCTTGACCGGAACGATGTCCGCGACCGGCCGGCCGTTGCAGTATACGCGGACGATCTCGCCCTCCTCGACAGCATCGAAAAAGGTCTTGGCGTGGTTCCTCAGGTCGGTGAAAGTGGTTTCACGCATGCCACCATTCTCTCAGACCCCGGGCCGTGTCCATCGATTTGTACATCGTCGTAGTATTTCTCGAGGTTCCGCCGAGAATGTCACTGAATGCCAGGTCTGCAGCTCCTCCGTTGCTCGAATCATAGCCTAACAGCCGGCAGCGGTTGAGAGCGCTTCGAGAAGGGGAGCAACCTGCGCGAACAGCCGGCGCTCCTGTTCCTCTGGTTCCTCCGCTCCCGACAGCACCGTGTAAAGCGACACGATAACGTCCACAAACGAACGATCCTCCTGAAGTCTCCCCCTTGTAATGTCCGGGCGGCATGGCAGCTCCGCTGCAGCCCGTCCAAGTATACCGAACACCCTTTCGGTCTGCGTCTCTGTCGTGTGACAACGAAATCTAAGAAGACTTCCCATCTGGGAAAGGGGTGAGATGTAAACCTGCCAATAGAGATTTGTGGGCTCCTTCGGCCGTAGATAGAGCTCACAGCGGCGGCCTGGGTTCATCTCCCAATTCCGGCTCGCCAGCACCTGCGTGCTATGCCACAGTTTGCCGAAGTTTCGCTGATTCTCCTTGACTTCTTCCGTATCGTCAGGAGAAAGCGGACCGACGTGCGGTACGGCCGGCATGAAGCCGAGACGGCGAAAACCATCGAAGAGCCACTGGGTGAGGATGTGCTCGCCACGACTGAGGGAGTCGTACAGATCGCGCCAAAGGAAGTGCGGTTGTGAGGCTGGCCGGATGTAGCGTGGATGCTGAAGGATGTCCTGCGAAAGCGTTACGAGATGCGACCGAAAGTATGCGACCCCGTCGATGTCCAGCTTCAGGTAGCGCTCGAGCTGTCCCGTCTCTTCGCCGCTGTCTGATTCACGCAGCGTTTCGGGTGCTTCCAGCTTGTGCTCGCAGGCGACTCGACGGCCATCGTCGAGGGTCAAAAGGAGGTCTGGTCGGCAGCCTTGCTCGGCAAAAGGAGCCTGAGTCTCTATGCGAGTAATCCGACGCGCCACTCCTGCGGCTGCGAAAGAGGGTAATACCCGGCTCTGATAGGCTTCCCAGAAAGCCGCATCATGCTCAAGAGCGCTAGCGAGGAAATACGTGAGGTGGTCCTCACGAAGCTGAGTCAGGCCGCGTGTCTGCCAAAACAGGTTGCTATCAACCATGCGTACCCCTCTTCGTCGGAGTGGCCCGTTCTCAGCAGCTTAGCCTTTACGAGCTTGCCCTGGCAATCCCATAAAACCTCAAGGCCGCGACCAGCGCGCGCTCGATCCAGGCCTAATCTGCGGCTCGGGCGATGAAGATGGGAGGCCATCCTCGCGGCGGACTCCCCCCGGAGCATCGACCCAAGTGTTGTAATTCTTGACAACACATGCGTCCGCTGGCATCATAGCCAACGTGAAGGCGCTTGCACTCGTGAGGAGGCGAATCATCTTCTCCGAGAGCGCATTCGCCGAGTTGGTGCTCTGGCAAGTTCCTAAGCCGTTGGCAGGCTCGACCCATGAGCTCAAATACCGGCTTGCGTACGTGGTTGACGGGGTCTGCAGGGTGCGCTACGACAACGAGGCAGGCAAGGGCGATCACAGGCATTTTAACGGGAAGGAAAGCATCTACGCTTTCAAGACTCCAGACGAGCTCATGGACGACTTCCAACGCGACATTGAAAGGTGGAACCGTGAAAATCGTGACTCTTGACGTCCGTGCTCCGAACGATTCGATGAGTGATTTCGTGCGTGTGTGGAAAACCGGCGAGCTGGAGAAATCGGCGCGCATCAGCTTTGCCACGCCGGAGCTTCTCTGGAAGGTGCTCAACGCTAAACGCTGGGAGCTGCTCAAAGTCCTGTGCGGCGCAGGTCCGGTCTCCATCCGCGAGGCGGCACGGCGCGTGGGTCGCGACGTAAAAGGTGTGCACAGTGACGTCACTGCCCTCTTGAATGCCGGCGTGCTCGACCGTAGCGAAGACGGGCGGATTCTCTTCCCCTTCGAAGCCGTGAAGGTGGAATTTTTGCTTCAGGCTGCATAGCGCCGGCGAACCGCGCGCCTCCGACCCGAGGCGCGACGCCGTAGGGTTGCGATGCGACGCCTTGGGGCTGCAACACGGCGCCGCGGGGTCGCGGCACGGCATATCAGCATAGAAATACCGCGCCGCAGCCTCGCGGTGCGACGCCGCAGGGCTGCAGTGGGCATATCAGAGTGGAAACACCGCGCCGCAGGGTTGCGGCACGGCATATCAGCATGGAGATACCGCGCCGCAGCCTCGCGGTGCCACGCCGCAGGGTTGCGGTACGGCATTGCAGCCTGGAGGCACCGCGCCGCAGCCTCCCGGCACGACGCCGCAGGGCTGCGGCATGGCATATCAGCTCGGAGGCACGGCGCCGCAGGGTCGCGGCGAGGCATATCAGAGTGGAGACGCCGCGCCGGAGGCACGGCGCCGCAGGATCGCGGCGAGGCATGGACAAACTCCGCGATCACAACCCTAGTTGCTTCCTCGGAGCAAGGCTTCGACCTCGGCGCCGATGACCCGGGCTCGAAAGGTGCAGGCGAAAAACCCCAGGCTGCCTGGTCCGCGTCGAGACCTGGCAGGCGCCGCCCGGCTGCTACTTGGGGGGCGAGCCCGCTTTCACGCCGGACCCTTCGGGGGACGGTAAGGCGGTGATCTGCCAGCAGTTCGACGACGAGCGCCCCCTCACTTCCTGTAATTCCGGCTCAGATGCAGCTTCACCGCGGCATTGAATCCCCTCTGTCCGGCGGCGCTCAGCTTGTCTCGAATTCCCAGAGAGCCCGGGCCCGTCGCGGTATTTCCCTGGGCGCCCAGGGCCGGGTCGCCGAAGATTCCCGTGGCGATGTCGAACCCCAGCGTATAAAGGCCAGGCGGCTCGATGGCGCGGGCGGCCGCGAGCTCCGGATCATTCGATTTCGCCGCGATGTTCGCTCCCTTGGTGGCGAATTCGAGGTTGTTGTTCCGCTCCAGGGAGAAATCCCTGGCGATGATGAAACCCCTCTGCTTGGCCGGGTTCAAGGAGTCGAGCTTCTGCTGTTTACCGGGCCCCCAGGCGGTATGGCCTTCGCACGTGCCCATCCCGATATCGAAGCCTCGCCGAATCGGACCCTCCGGCAGCCGAGCGCGGATCGCGGCCACCAAGGGGACTTCCTGGGCAATGATCTCTCCCTGGGCAGCAAGGCCGGCAATCAGGCTGTCCTCGTCGGGCTCAGCGGCCGTCCGTGGCGCCGGAGGCACCTCGGCTTGTTTCCCACCACCGTCTCCACGATCCGCCGAAACTCGCTCCGATGGCACGTCCTGGGGTTTGCCTTCTCTGGGCGCCAGCTTCACGGGATATGAGTCTCCCAGAGTCTTCAGCAAGCTGTGAATATTGGCCGCCTCACCGAGCGAAGCCTGCGAATTTTTGAGCAGTCCGACCACCCTCATCCTCTCGTCCAGCAAGGCCCCCCCGGAATACCCGGGCTCGAGATTCTGGGTTTCAAAGTAGATCGAGCCGGTCGAGATATCCTTCACGATGCTCGGCGTGTCAGTCACGTACCATCGGCGCCCGGCCGGATTCCCGATCAAAAAGACCTTGTCCTTTTTCTTCAGGGCGCCCGCATCGCCCAGCTGAGCGAAGGATAGGTCGGACGGAGGATCGACGTTCTCGATTTTCAGCACGGCCCAGTCCGCCTCGGCATCCGAGTCCCCGAGGCTCGCCTCTTCTTCATCACCCCACTTGAACCGAACATGCACCTTGGTGGCTTCCTGCGTACCCTGGCGCACCACGTGATTGGCTGTCACGATATAGAGCGTCGTGCTCCTCTGGCCGACCTTCTGACCAAAAATGATCCCGGCGCCAGACTCCTCGTCGCCGCTCGGCATGGTGGACTTGATCATGACGATGGCATTCTTGGTTGCTTCCTCCGGCTCATCGGCAACGGCCGCCAAGGTTGACAACATCATGAACCCTGAAAGACATACCGGAAATAGTCGTTTCATGCAAGCTCCTTTCCAAACCAGCGCATCGCGGCGGTCGCCAACCCATACAGAAAGATTGCGGTCCCCCAGAGCAAGGACAGGCTGTGCCGCGCGCTCAGCCATTCAAACCAGGTCGGCATGAGGCTGCGGCGGCTTTCGTCCACACCGGTGCTCAAGCCGCGCACACGGCCGTGATACTTGAGCCCGATGTGGTTTTCGGTCAAGCGGATCGTGCGGATCTCCCCCCGCGATTCTTCGAATGTGATCATTTCTCCCGGACGCAGCTTGCGTTCCTTGTCGCCCAGCGAGACGAAATAGAGCGAGCCGAACTCGATGGTCGAGAGACGGCGAACCACCGTCCGTCCGGGGTCGAGAAACTCATCGACCTTGTAGAGCGCGAGAGCCCTGGCGGAGAGCTGGGGCAGGAACGTGCTTCCCGTCGGCGTGACGAAGGACAGGTCCAGGTCGGTGTCTTCCGTTCCGGACCGCAGGAGAACGGACTGCGGCGCCGCGAAGTCCAAGCGCTGCGAGCCGACGCCTGCACTCTCCATCTGCACTGCGCCGAGGACGTCGGCGCGGAGCTCAGCAGGCGTCCCTTGCAAGGACAACCTGCATTGATAGGGCGGCGCGGTGCGCCGCAGCCACACGTGGTCCCCTGGCGCGAGCGTCACGGTCGAAAGATTGATGCTGCCGGATTCCGCAGGGATGACGGACAGTCGCAGCCCTGTATCCCCGTCCTCCGCATCAGCCGGCGTTTCACTTCCAGGGAGTTGGATCTCGCGGAGCCCGGACACGCCCAGGGCCGTGAGATCCATCGTCTCCGCGAGCGTCTGCTGCGCCGGCGAGACGAAGCTGAATTCCGAGACGGCCAAGTCCAGCTCGATCTCCGTCTCCCGGACCCGCGCGAAGAGGAGGATGCTGACAATCAGCAGCGTGCTGCCGAACAACAAAGCTGCCGGCCCCCGCTTGCGTTTCCGCGCGGGTTGCGCCACCTGATGGATCTCGACGAGGCGAGTGAGGCGGCTGAGCGCTTCCACCTGATCGGCGGAAACCTGGCCTCCAGAATGGATCGTCTCGTCGCTCGCGGCCTGGACCTGACGGCGGAGCAGCTCGCGAAGCTGGTCTGCCGTTGTCCCAGGTCCCCCTTGCCTCGTCATCTCACCTCGAGTGGTAGAACCAGAGCGATGGCGCTGAGGCGCCGCCGCCAGCTCTGCGAGTCGCCTTGATTTCGAGATTGTAGATTCCGGGCTCCCCCAGCGGAGGAAGCGGAATGTTGATCGGGCGGTCCGCCGGATAGTAGCTGTACTTCAGCGGCTCGTCCTTCTTGATATACGTACCAATGCGCCCGTCCTTGTCGACCGGTGCGAGACTGACGAAAACCTCCGACAGCTCGACTCCGGGCACCAATGTGACCTGATAGCTCGACGAACGCGAACCCCCGGTCTGCCGGACCCTGAGCGGCACGTACACATCCTGTATCGCCTTCCCCACTGGATGCGCGGCCCACGCCATCCAGCCCAGCTCGTTTTTCCGCAGATTGAATTTCGAAAGCAGGGCTGTCGGCCAGGTGTAAGATCTACTGCCCGGCGGACGGACGGTGTCCATTTGATAATAGAGCCGGTGCCTGAGAGCGCGCGCCCGGACGTGGACCTCTGCGCCTTCGGGAGCTGTCCACTCGATCAGGAGCGGCTTGCCGGTCGCCACATCGAAGTCTTCGACCGACCCGGTCAGCGATGCGACGAGGAGCGTCGTGCTGCCGACCTCCCGGATGTAAATCCCTTCGCAGCGATCACCACGAGAACGGTACCCGTTGGGGTCCTCCCTCGTCTGCTTCAGCTGCGGATCACAGTCACGATTTTGGGCAGGCAGCGGCGCAGCCAAGTTGCCTGCACAGAAAAAGGGGCTCAGGAGAACAGCAACACGGATCACATCAAAGCGGATCAAGCGCATCGACCACCTCACCAGCGTCTCTCAACCTAGCCTATGCTGGTTCGGGATCGAGGTCAACGCGGGATTTTATTCGTACCGTAGCGCCTCGATCGGATCGAGCGCCGCGGCGCGGGTTGCCAGTGCCGGAAAAGTGCCAAGCGAAAAAATTCGCCCAAGCGGCGAACGTGGGCCGTTCGAAGCTTGCAAGGGGCGTTGAGGGTCTTGAATGGCCGTCCAAACTTGCAACGGGCCATTGAAGGTTTTGAATGAGCCGTTGAGGATCCTCGGCGAGAGCTCCTGGAACAGCGCCAAAACCTCGGCTAAATCAAGCGAGTTGCACCGCTTCGCTCTCGACTTGCCCTTGCACTTGGTGGAACCCTTCCTCGGAGCAAGGCGTCGACCTCGGCGCCGATGACTCGCCGGACCTCGCCGAGCTGCGCCTCGAAGAGGGTCCTGTCCAAAGCGGGGTTCTCGAACGACATCGGGGGCAGGACCTTCAAGTCGACCCGCGCGCGATGGAGGATGTGGTGGCGCAGGAGGGTCGGGCGGCGGGGCTCGGAGAGGATCCTCTCCGAGCCGACGATGGCGACCGGCACGACGGGCACTCCGAGCTTGAGAGCGATCTTCAGGAATCCCCCCTTGAACGGACCGACCGGCGGCGGGATGGTCACGTCGCCCTCGGGCGCGAGCAGCAGCACGTCGCCGCGCCGCAGGAGGTTCTCGGTCCACGCCATCGTGTCGCTGTTGTCCTCGCCCGCGAAAACCGGACGATTGCCCAGCGCGCGCAGGTACCAGGCCCGCCATGCGGGGGCGAAATTCGTCGCCCGCATCCAGCCGTAAACCCGTCGCCGGACCGCCGCGATCACCAGGAAGCCGTCGATGGCGCAAGGGTGATTGGCGACGATGATCGCGGGGCCCCGCGCCGGCACGTGCTCTTCCCCGCTGACACGAAAGTCGAGGACGCATCGAAAGAGGATGCGGAAGAACAGGCGCGTGAGCTCGTAGACCGCGGCGCTCGAGCCTTTCACAGGTCGAGCGTCTCCTTCCAGGCGCGGATGCGGTCCACGGCCAGACGGTAACCGTGCTCGGAGATGGCCTCGATCTGGCCGAGGTCGAAAAGGCTCCACGTATCCGTCGGCGGATGCAGATACAGGCCCGCGCCGCCGTTCGCGTAGCGCTCCGCGGCCTCGATGCTGCCGAGCATCGTCGTGCGCTCCAGGATCTGGTGGATGCTCGGGACGCGCATCCGCCCGCCGAAAGGATTGATCCAGCTCCAGAGCAGCCTGCCGGCCGAGAGGCTGTCGCCGTAGGGAGTGTTCGCCTGGAGATCGAGCCGTGGATTGCAATTGACGGCGACGATGCGGCGGCGGTCGCAGAAGCGCTCCAGGAGGTCCGCCGGCAGATTGTTCAGGAGCCCGCCGTCGACGAGGAGTGCTCCGTTGTCGGCGACCGGCGGGAACAACCCCGGCGCCCCCATGCTGGCTCGCAGGTACTTCCGCAGGAGACCCTGTTCATGGACCATCGCCGCGCCGGTGGTCAGGTCGGCCGTGACGCAGAAGTACTTCAGCGGCAGGTCTTCGATGCAGACCTCGCCGAACATGTCGCGCAGAACGCGGGCGAGGCGCCGGCCGGAGAGCAGGGAGACGAGCGGCACGGTGTAATCGACGAGCGGCCTCGCGCGCCCGAAGCCTTTGCGGCCGGCGTGCATCATGGTTTCGACCGGCCACTGCAAGGCGCACATCGCGCCGACGCACGCACCCATGCTGGTTCCGGCGACGGCGTCGATCGGGATCCCGGCCTCCCGCAGCGCGCGGATCACGCCGATGTGGACGTAGGCGCGGGCACCGCCGCCGCTCAGCGCGAGTCCGACGGCGCGGCCGGTGAGGCATCGCGCGAGGCGCGCGAGGTCCTCCTCGCTGCGTTCGCCGACGTGATGGTGAACCGTCACGCGCCGCGGCTCGAGCCAGCGTGCCGCGCGGCCGCCCGTGGGACGCTCCGACCGCCGCAGCAGGACCAGGTCGCGGCGTACGCCGAGCTCCCCGAGCAGGAGCTCCTCGATCGCGTTCGCGGCGGGATCCCCATCCGCCGGCGCCACCAGCAGGACGCGGTCGGCGTGCCGGAGGCAGCGCCGCGTCCATGGCGTAACTTCCGGGTCGGTCTCGTAGAGGACGATCGCGTGGCGCGCCTCCATCTCGCAGAGCCAGGCGCCGAGGAATCCGTTCTCCGGATCGTCCGGCGCCGTCTGGGCGGCGCCCGGCTCGAGCTCCCGGTCCACCGCCTCGCTGGTGAGGTGAAGGATCGAGCCGTGGCGCGCCAGCGCGCCCGCTAGCCTGCGTCCAAAATCCGTCCCGAGAGAGCCGCGTCCGCACGGCACCAGGCATAGCGTGACGCTCGTCGGGGCGGCCGTGGATCGTTCATTCATCCTCTGCAGCCGTTCGCCGACCATGCGCGCGATGGCGAGCGCCGTCCGCGGCTGCCTTTCTATCAACCGGTCGAAGCCGGTCCGCGAGAGCCGCACCAGCTCGGAATCCCGGATCGCCCGCACCGTCGCCGAGCGCGGCGCGCCGGTCAGCAAGGCCATTTCTCCTACCGTTTCCCCGGGTCCGATTTCGGCGACCACGGCTCCCTGGGCGTCGAGGACAGCGAGCCGGCCGGTGAGGACGATGTACAGGGAATCCGCGGCGCTGCCGGCGGGAAACAGCGTGTCTCCGCCCGGCAGGGCGACCCAATCGAGCTCCGATTCGACGTCGTCCTCAAGCGCGGCGCCAGGTCGTTCGGATGCGGCATCTCCGGCCGCTGGAGCCGGCACGCCGAGCGCCGGGCCGAGGCGCGGCAGGGAGCCGCAGGCGACGCCGTACTTCTCCTCGATGAGGGAGGCCAGTTGCGCGTGAAGCGCCGGATCGGGAGGGAGCAAGACGGCCCACTGGGCGGCATAGCGGTCCAGGTTGGCGATTCCCGGCAAGTCGCCGACGTGCACCGCCGGCGCTTCATCTCCGCCGGCGCGCGTCAGCGCGGCTACCGCCAGACGCGCCCGCACGGCCAGGTAGGTCGTCCGGCTCTCGATGGTCTGCAGCAGGCGGTGCGCGGGCGAGTCGCTTTGCGGCATGGCCACCTCTAGAGGGCCCCGTCCAACGCGGCCGGCGTACGCGAACGCTCCAGGATCGTGGCCAGCACCTCCGGCACCTCCTCGATCGCCCGCGGCCGGTGTCTCGCGGTCCGCGTCCGGAACCGGGCGAGATTGTCCGCGACGGTCAGCTCTGCCACGGCATCGGCGACGTCGCGCAGGCGCCGCAACACCAATCCCAGGCCGTTCGCCGCGATCCAGTCGGCGTTGTAGCGTTCCTGAGGCAGCGTGCGCGCGTTGCGCTCGACGATCAGGGGCAGGCCCATCACCAGCGCCTCGCTGATCAGGCCCGGACCGGGTTTGCCGATCACGAAGTCCGACGCGCGCATGTAGCGCGGCACGTCGCGTGTGAACCCGGCGACGTGGCGGCGCAGGCGGCTGGCTCTACCGGCGAGGCGCGCCGCCAGCTTTTCGTCCCGGCCGCAGAGGAGGACGAGCTGCAGCGGCACCGTCACCTCCTCGAGCCGCTCGGCGATCTCCTCGATGGCCCGCGATCCGCACCCGCCGAACAGCACGAGCGCCGTCGTGGTGAAAGCGTCCAGTCCGAGCCGCGCGCGCTCGGCGCCGCGGTCCACGCCGCCCGCTGCATAGAACTCCGGCCGGACGAGCATGCCGGAGACGAGAAAGATGCGGCCGGGCGCATGCCCCATCGCGCGCGCCTGCTCGCAGGCCCTGGGCGAGCCGCAGACCAGATCCTGCTCCTGCCGCTCGATCCAGAAATGGGGCGGGTAGTCGGCGAGATCGGTCAGGACGGTCACGAACGGCACGGCGCCGAGGCTCTCCTTGAGGGCGCGGTTGAAGTTCGGGATCAAGGAGACCACGGCGTCCGGCGCGGGCTCCCGGCGCCGCCAGAATTCCCGCAGCAGGCGCACCGTCGGCGCGTGGTAGGCACGCACGACGGCCTGCAGCGCGCGCAGCATGTACCCTGACCCGAGCGTCCAGCCGCGGCGCAGCAGCATGTTGTAGATGTCCTGCAGGCGCATCCCGGTGAGCCGCGCGAAGACGTCGAGCGGGTCGAGCACCTCCTGCAGGTTGACCATGCGCACTTGCCACGGACGCCGGTCCCGGGCGATGGCGTCGCGCAAGGCTTCCGCCGCGGCGCGGTGGCCGCTGCCGGCGTCGAAGAAGATCAGGTCCAGGATCGCTTCGCTCTTCACGACGGAATGGCGCCGGCCGCGAGCCGGCGCGCCAGCTCGAGCCGCCGGATCTTGCCGCTCGTGGTGCGCGGCAGCGAGCGCGGCGGCACGAGCACGACTCGATCGGGGGCCATCCCCCGCGCCCGCAGAGCCGACCGGATCTGCGCCGCGACTTCGCGGTGGCGAGGCGCCTCCAGCTTCGTTTCCGCGACGACGCAGACCAGCTCGGTCTCCGCCGACTCCGAACGCACGCCGACGGCGGCGACCGCTCCCGGCCGCACCCCCTCCACGGACGCCGCGATCTCTTCGAGCACGGAAGGGACCAGATTCTGTCCGCCGCGAATGATGATCTCCTTCTTTCGTCCGGTGACGAAGAGCAGGCCCCCGGCCTCGTATCCGAGGTCCCCGGTCCGCAGCCAACCGTCGGCAACCGCGTCGGCGGTCGCTGCGGGGTCGCCGTAGTAGCCTGCCATCAGTGTGTCGGAGCGGACCTGGATTTCCCCGACGCACCTCTCGGCGGCGATCCCGCCGTCCGCCCGGACGATGCGGATTGCCGTCCGCGCGATGGGGCGCCCGACGGCGACGAGCTCGATGGCATCGTCCCCGGCGGCGGCCGGTACGGCCCGCCCGTCGCGTTCGAGCGCGCGGCGATCGATGCGGTCGATCCGGGCCGGCGTGAGGAGGGTGGGGAAGGTCACGGCGACGGTTGCCTCCGCCAGCCCGTAGACCGGAAAGAAGGCTTCGGAACGGAATCCCGCCGGCCCGAAGGCCGCGGCGAACCGGCGGAGCATCTGCGCGGGGATGGGCTCCGCTCCCACCATCGCGCACTCCCACGCGGAGAGATCGAGCCCAGCCGCCGCGAGCCGCGGAGCCAACTGGATGCAGACCCAGTAGGCGGAAGGCGGTGCGGCGGTGATGGTCGCCCGGAAGCGCGACATCGTGTCCAGCCAGACCCCGGGCTGGCGCTGAAAATCTCCGGTCGAGATCATGTGGCCGGGGAATCCGTTGTAGAACGGGAAGAGCAGGCCGCCGACGAGCCCCATGTCATGGTGCAGGGGCAGCCAGGAGACCGCCACCGATGCGGCATGGCTCGGCAGCCGGCTGCTCATCGCCTCCATGTGCAGCATCAGCCGTTCGTGCGTCACGACGACGCCGCGCGGCCGGGCGGTCGTGCCGCTGGTGAGCTGGATGAACGCGGTCCCTCCCGCGGCGGCGGCTTCCTCGAGCGGCGCGGCGGGCTCGCCGCGCGCCACCGCATCGGCGTCGAGCCACCGCAGGGGCCCCAAGGGAGCCACCGCGGCGAGGCCCGCCGGGAGGATCGCCGTGCGGGCGTCGAGCAGCCTCCCGGCTTCGAGCAGTCCGTCGAGGAAGGCCGCGCGGTCCTGCGCCGGCGGCGCGCCGAGGTGAATGGGCACGGCGCCGGCGACCCAGAGCCCGAAGAGACAGGTCACGGCCTGGCGCACCTCGGGGACGAGCACCAGCACGTGGTCTCCCGGCGCGACTCCGGATGCGCGGAGGACAGCCGCGGCCGCCGCGGCCGCCTGCCAGTACTGCGACCAAGTCCATTCGATCCAACCGCCGCCTTCCCGCAGGCGCACGGCGACTTCGTCGGGGCGCGCGTCGGCGCGCTGGCGCAGAAGTTGCGCCATGGTGTGTGCTCTCATGCGAGCTCCGGCCCCGCGCCGAATCCGCCGCGCGGCTCCCCCTTCACCGCGAGGATCAGGTATTCGAGCGCGGTCCGGCGCTGGAAGGAAAGCTTCGCCACCGTCATGTAGCCTTGCAGCACGGCGGCGAACCCGGGGGCCAGGCGTTCGATGTCGTCGCGGTTGCGCCGGATGTTGTCGATCCAGGCCTCCAGCGTGCGGACATACGAGCGCGTCAGATCGCGCACGTAGAAGACGTCGAGGCCGGCTTGCTCGATCAGGCCCAGCTCCTGGTGCAGATTGAGGAGCAGGCAATAACCGAGCGTCTGGTAGAAGATGTAATCGGTCGCCTGGCTCGCGCGGTCGCCGCGCAGCTCGCCCGGGAAATAGCAGTCGGAGATCAGCAGGCGCCCGCCCGGCCGCAGCATTCGCGCGACGTCCCGGTGGATCTCCTCCCGGTTGCGCATGTGGACGATGCTGCCGGAGAAGAGCACGGCGTCGAAGGAGTCGGCCGCGAAATCCAGGTCCTCGACATGGCACACGTCGACGCACACGCGGTCCTCCAGGCCGCGCTCCCGCGCCCGCCGGAGCAGCTCTTCCGCCTGTTTCGCAGACAGCGTTATGCCGTGGAACAGCCCTTCGGAGTGGGCTGCGAGGTAGAGCAGGTTGCTTCCCCATCCGCAGCCGACGTCCAGGACTCTCTCTCCCGGCTCGATCGACAGGAGGCTGGCGACATGCTCGAACTTCCGTCGCTGCACGGTCTCCAGGTCCTCGCCGGGGCGCAGGTAGATTCCGGTGGAGTAGGTCAGCGCGCTGTCGAGAACGAGAGAAAAGACTTCCGGGCTCTCCTGGTAGTGCGCGGCGACCTGCTGCCGCTCGAATTCCCGCTGGGCGAGAGCGCTCCGCCGGGCGGCCTGGCGCTCGGCTTCCTGGGGCGTCGAAACGCCGGCGGCTTCGGCCGCCGCCGTCGGCAGGGGCGTCGAGCTCATCGGGGGACCTCCTGGCCGCGGAGCCGGCCACAAACGAAGTCGACCAGGTCGCCTACGGTCCGCACCGCCGACTCCGGCGACTCGCCCGCGGGGACCGCGACGCGCAACTGCTCCTCGATCGCGATGTTGACCTGGATCAGGGCCATCGAGCTCAGCTCGAGATCGGCCTCGAGCTCGCTGTCGAGGGAGATGCTCGTCGCTGGACGGTTCAGGATGCGGGCAAGCGCTGTGCGGACGGCTTGCTCGACGGCCTCCCGTGAAATGTCAGTCTCGATCATGGTCATGCTCCTGCCGGAAGAATGAGGATTCGTCTTTTCATCGCGGTCCTCCCATAGTTATACCGCTCTCGGACCGGCGTCAATGCCGTGGCGGCGGTCGTGCTGCCGGCGAGCTTTCGGAGGAAGGTGGGGGCGGCCACATAGGGCCGCCCCTACAAGGAGAGAATCAGAGCTTCAATTGCACGTCTTGGCGCCTGGCTTGCCCTTGCACTTGTTGGAGCAGCAATCGCTGTTCAACGTGCAACTCCCGCCGGGCGGCGCGCAGACCCCGGTGACGTTGAGCGTCATGTTGGAGCTGCGGATCAGCGAGCCGTCGGTGCCCTGGACCTGGAAGTTGTAGGTGCCGGTGGCGACCGCGCCGCCAACGTTCACCGTCAGGCCGCTGTTGGTGCTGCCGTTCGCCGGCGGCGTTACCGGGTTGGGCACGAAGCCGCACGAGACGCCGGCCGGCTGGCCGATGCAGGAGAGGGTGACGGCGCTGTTGAAGCTGTTGGTGGAGGTCACCGTGCAGGTGCTGCCGCCGCTGCCGCCTTGCGGCACCGACAGGCTCGACGGGCTGCAGGAGACGGTGAAGTCCGGCGGCGGCGGCCCTGCCGCCGGCGTGACGGTGACGCAGGTGCCCGCCGGACCGAAGCAGGAGTTCGACGCGCCGGCCGGGACCACGTTGTAGTAGTAGTTGCGGCCGTTGGCCACCTGCGTGTCGGTGAAGGAAAGGCTGGTCGTCTCGGCGATCTTGGTCTTGCCGAAGTCGCAGCCGGCGTGGCCCTCGCTGCGGAATACCCAGTAGCGGGTCGCCCCCGCCACCGAGCTCCAGTTCAACGAGGCCTGGAAGTTGCCGGCCGTGCCCGAGAGGCTCGTCGCCGCTGTCGGTCCGCCGGCGCAGCCGCTGTCGACCGGCGTCGGCGTCGAGCAGGCGATGCCGTGGCGGTTGAAAGCGTTGAACAGCGCTGTCATGTGCGGCGTGCCGTCGTTGATGTTGCCGTTGTCGTCGTCGGCCGCCAGCCACTGCATGTAGCCGTTGGTGGCGCCGCAGCCGTTGGCGGTGCCGCCGCAGGTGCAGGAGTGCCACGCTCCGATGTTGCCGCTGCCTTGATAGAAGGTGCGGTTGGCGACGATGAAGGCCGTCTGGCTGTCGAGGTTGAAAGGCGCGCTCTGCAGGTCGCGCGCCACGAAGTCCCAGGCCGCCTGGCGCGCCGGCGCGGCGGCGCAGTGCACCTGCCGGCCGCAGGGTCCGGAGCCGGTGAGACAGGAGGTGCAGACGAAGCCCAGCGGCGTGTCGGGAGTATGGTCCGCGTGCTTGTCCCAATCCGCGTCGCGCACGCCGGAGCAGTCGAGGTCGCAGTGGGAGGCCCCCTGCTGCGCCTCGTTCTGGTTGAAGCCGGTGCCGTCGGAGGTCGTACCGCAGCCCTTGTTGCTCGTCCAGAAGAAGCCGTGGCCGACGCAGGAGGCCTGCAGGCGATAGATGCCGGCGATGTCGGCGTAGCCCTCGCTGGAGTTGGAGAGCACGCCGCCGGTGTCGTTGTCGTCCAGGCCGTGGCCCCACTCGTGATCGAAGACGGCGGCGATCTCGCCGGTGTTGCGGCAGCCGCCGCCCGAGCGGTAGAAGTTGATCGTCGCGCCGTTCCAGAAGGCGTTGCAGGTGAGGTTGATGTTGACGTTGGTGGTCAACGTGTTCTGCAGCCAGGCGTTGCTCGGCAGCCAGCCGCGGGCCATCTCGGCGAGCTTGTTGACCTCGTAGAAGGCGGAGCGCGAGGCCGACGTGTTACCGGCCGAGCCGCCGGCCGTGGTGCAGTCGTGGTCGCCGTTGGTGCCGCCGAGGGCGATCGAGCCGGTCCCGCTGTTGCTGATGGCGCCGCAGTTGTCGACGATGTCCACGTAGCGGCCGGTGAGCGTCGTGGTGGTGGCGCCGCTCGTCCAATCGAAGATGCCGGCGCTGTTGGTGAAGTTGTTCGGCGAAGCGAGGCCGGTGTCCGCGAACGGCATCGGCGAGCCGGTCTGCATGATGCCGCAGGTGCTGTTGTTCGGGCAGATCTCGGTGTCCGTCAGCGGATAGACGCCGCCGGTGATCGACTGGGCAAGGTAGTGGTTGGTGTCCTGAAAGGCGAGGATCTCGCCGCTGTGGGCATCGACGATCAGCTCCCACCGCGCGAGATCGGGGAACCGCTCGAAGAGGAACGTCCATACCAGGCGATGGTCGTAGCCGGAGCCGACCGGGCCGACGAAGCTGTCGCCGTTCTGCACGCCCGCCGGCGTCACGGGGACGATCTCGAGCGCCGGCTGGCGCAGGATGGTGTCCGTGGCCATCTGCCCGCCGATGTGAGCGAAGCCGGCGGCCATGGCCTGCGCGCCGGTGAGCTGGGGCCTCGTATCGAGGCCGCGCACGTTGCCCCAGGTCTCGGTGCCGATCAGCACCAGGTTGCCGCGGTTGATCGTCGCCGCCAGGCGCCCATAGCGCACCGGCACTCCCTGATAGACCTGCGGAATGCTCACGTGCCACAGGTCCGCGGAGGCGTCGGCGGCGCGGCCGTTGCCCATCTGTGCCAGGTCGATACCCAGGACGGCCTGGTTGGCGTTGACGAAGGCGAGCACCGCCCCGAGGACGGCCTGGGAATTGACCTTGGTGACCGGCCGGCCCAGGGTCTTGCTGAGGTCCGCGAGCTTGATCCGGTTGCCGACGCCGGAGCCCGGGATCAGCGGGTAAGCCCCCAGCAGGTTGGTGGCCGCTCCGGAGCGCGGATCGATGAAGGCGAGCGGCCCCGCCTGGCCCGCCTTGGCGCGCGACGCGAGGAGCTGCTCCCACGCCCCCCGGTTCGGGAGGCTTGCGGCGATCTCCTCGACGGGCACCTGGGAGCTGCTGATGTACAGCTCCGGCTTGAAGAACTCCTTCTGCTCCAGGTAGGAACCTCCCGGCTGCTTGGGCTCCAAGGCCGCGGCGAGACTACAGACGGCGAGGCCGAGGAGACCGGCGAGCAGGCAAATCTTTGCTGCACGCTGGAAGCTTCTACAGTCCATCTGTCACCTCCTTGGGTTGGCTGAGCACACGACTTCTTCACTAAGTGTAGTGCACGAGACGAGGTCCTTCGCGCCCGCGATGCCTGATCAAGATGCCTGATCAGTGCGCCACGGCGACCCGGCCGGCGTCTTCGCCCTCGCCGCCCTCGGCGCAGACCCGGTTCCGCCCCTCGGTCTTGGCGCGATAGAGCGCGATCGGCCGCCTCGATCAGCGCCCCCTCGCGGCGGTGGCGGGCGCGGCGGCCCAAAGGAGCCAGCCGGGGAGAAGGGGTATGCCCTCCGAAGCCCTCACCTCCCCGGCCCTCCTCTCCCAGAGGGAGAGGAGGGAGAAAGACAGAGAACGCGTTTTTTGTTCCCCTCTCTCCCATCCGGGAGAGAGGGGTTA
>JBIOVX010000231.1:0-2090 GCA_044868005.1 Thermoanaerobaculia bacterium
GCCCCGCCCCTACGAAAACATTCCGCGTCACGTCCCCCCTCGCCCGTCAGGGAGAGGGGGACAGGGGGTGAGGCTTCGGAGGGCATACCCGCCCGAAGTCCAAGGCGCGACTGAAGCGAGCGATCTCAGAACGTATCGCTAGTCGTCACCAGCCACTGCACGCGCTCGACGTTGTTCCTGCCGTCCAGGGGGAAGGCCACGTCGAGGTGCAGCACGCCGCCGCGCGAGGAGCGGCTGGAGCCGAGGCGCAGGCCGAGGCCAATGTCCTTGAGGATGCGCCGCTCCTGGCTCGCGAAGAGCGGATCCTGATCGCCATGCACGGGCTGATTCACGAACCAGGCCTGGCCGGCGTCGAAGAACACCGCGGCGCCGGCGTGCGCCAGGTGGAACAGCTCGCGGTCGCTGAAGAACCGCTGCTCGAGCGTGAGCAGCACGCGGCGGTCTCCGGCCTGATAGCGGAGCGGATAGCCGCGCAGGCCGCTGTCGCCGCCGAGGAGGAGCTGATCCTCGCCGTCCAGGCGGTGCGCGAGATCGGCGCCGAGCGCGGCGTAGAACAGGTGCTTGCCGAAGTCGCGCGCGTACCACCGCACGCGCCCGCCGGCCACCAGGTTCTCGGCCTCGCCCTCGGCCCAGCGGGTGGAGCCGCCGAGCTGCGCCAGCACGATCTGGCGCGGCGTCGGACGCCAGCCCGCAGAGGCCGCGGTCTGCAAGATCCAGCGCTCGCCGTCGCCGCCGAACGCCGGCGACGAAAGGCCGAGGAGCAATTGGAAGTGCCGGCCGAGGTTGACGTCCTCGGAGCGCTCGATGCGGTCGAGATCGCGCTCCACGACGAAGCGGTCCTGCACCGACTCGAGGCTGATCCACGGATAGGCGAGCGCGCGGTCCTGCGGCACCGCGAGCCGGTCCTTGGGATACCGCGAAGACACCGTGAACGTATCGGCCGAGTAGGTGAAGCCGAAGCGCAGCCGGCGCGCCGCGCCGTCGACGAGGCCGCGCGAGAGCCCGCCGTAGGCCTCCGCGAACTCGTGCCGGTGCTCGAATCCCACGATGGCCTTGCCGGCCGTGAAGAGCTGCTCCAACCGGTCGTCGCGGAAGGCGCGCACGCCGGCCGCCCAGCGGGAGGTGAGGGAGTAGAAGGGACGCTCCAGCTCGAAGCGCTCGCGGCCGCCGTCGCTGTTGTCGGCGTAGGAGAGGGTGAGGAGCACGCGGCTGCCCAGCAGGTTGGGATCGCGCAAGCGGATCAGGTTCGAGGTGCGGTCCACCGTCCCGATGCGCGCGACGGAGATCTCCTTGCCGGTGCCCAGGACGTTGGTGTCCTCCACCCAGAGGCTGGTGTTGTTGGCGCCGCCGGAGCGGCTGAAGCTGGCGCCGCCCTCCAGGGTCCACACGTCGCGCGTCTTCACCTCCACGTCCACCTTGCCGTCCTCGCGCAGCACGGGCTTGATGTCCACGTCGTAGAGGTAGTCGTTCTGCCGCAGCAGGCGCGCCGACTCGGCGATGAGCTCGGGAGAGAACACGTCGCCCGGCCGGAAGAGGAGCTGGCGCTCGATCACTCCCGGCCGGGTGGAGCGGTGCACGGTGTTGGCGAGGCGGAAGAGCCGGCTGTTCTCCCCCGGCTTCTCCGGATCGAAGAGATCCTGAGCGACGACGCGGACCTCGCCGATGACGCTCCCCGGGGGGATTGCGGGAGCCCCTTCAACCTGGGGTCCGGTGGCGAGCACCGTCGGCCGGGACGCCCGCATCCAGGCGGTGAGATTGGGGGACGGCTGCGCCATCGCCGGGATGGCGACGAGAGCTCCGAGCAGCCCCACAGCCGCCGTCAGCCGGCGGACGCGATCGAGGACTGGCGGGCGGCAGGCGGCGCCGCGGCTTGAATCCATGCGAAGGACTCCATAGACGGCCGTCAGTATGTTCTGGGATCATACTCGAAGATGGGGCGGTGTGCCACGCCCCGGAGAAATCACAGTTCAGTCGCCTTATGGACTACGGACGGGGGTGCCCTCCGAGACCTCACCCCCTGGCCCCATAGGCGTTAACTTAAGGCGTAGGGGCGGGGCTTGTCCCCGCCCAAGGGACAGAACGGCCTGGTT